>NZ_PUQD01000072.1 GCF_003331055.1 Pseudomonas sp. AFG_SD02_1510_Pfu_092
ACCCAGGGGGTCCGGCGGGGGTGTGGGGGGGCGGGGGTCCCGCCTCCGCCGCCGGGGCGGCACCCCCCCCCCCCCCGGGGTGGGGGGGGGGGGGGGGGAGCGGGTTTACCCGCGAAGAGGCCGGCACAATTTATTCTGAATTGGCATTCCACAAGCGGAACAACGGCTCCGCCAGAAACAGCACGAACAGCAGGCGCATCACCTGCAGCGCCGTCACCAGCGGCACTGACAACTGCAAGGTCTCCGCCGTCAGGCTCATCTCGGCTATGCCGCCCGGCATCATCCCCAGCGTCAGCGAACGCAAATCCAGCGCGGTCATCACACTCAAGGCCCACGCCGCGCTGCCGGCGATCGCCATGCACAACGTCGTGGCGACCAGGGTCCGCCCAAGGAACGCTGGCGCCCGGCGGAAGAACGCGCGGTTGAAATGGCAGGCCAGGCCGCTGCCGATCAGCCACTGGCCGATCTGGCTGGCGCCATGGGGCAGGGCGATCTGCAGGTTGCCCGCCAGGCTCACCACCGCCGCCACCAGCAGCGGCCCGAACAACCATGGGTTGGGCTGGCGCAAGCGCTGCCAGAACAAGGCAACGGCCACGCCCAGCGGGGCAATCAACGCCAGCCAGCCCCAGCTCACGCTGCCAGCGTGATTGAGCGGCACGCCATCGCCGAGCAAAAACTTGAACAACGCCGGCACGCACAGCACCACCGCCAGCACCCGCAGGCTCTGCGCCGCCGCCACCTGGCTGAGCACCGCGCCATTGCGCGAGCCGAGGTTGACCATTTCCCCCGAACCGCCCGGCATGCTGGCAAAGAACGCGGTGGCGCGGTCCTCACCGGAACGGCGCAGCAACCACACGCTGATCACGCTCGACAGGGTGGTGAACAGCGCGCCGAAGAAGATCAGCGCGAAGTGGCTGGCCACCTGCTCGATCACTGCCGGGGTGAAGTGCAGGCCAATACCGATGCCGATGATCCACTGCCCGCATTTGCGGCCGTTGGGGATTTCCGACAGCTGCCAGGGCGTCAGGCAGCGCACCAGGATGATTGCCAGCAGCGAGCCGACCATCCACGGCAAAGGCCAGCCGACCTTGCTGGCGGCAAAGCCACCCGCAAGGCCGACCAGCCCGGTCGCGACGAACAGCGGCGAAGGCCGATCAGGCATCGGCCATGGCCTGGCGCTGTTGGCTGCGTTTGCGCCAGATGCGCAGCAGCGGCAGGGTCAGCATGCAGAGAGTCAGCACCCATACCGACATGCTGATCGGGCTCGACCAGAGGATGCCCAGTTCGCCGTTGGAGATCGACAGCGCCCGGCGCAGGTTCTGCTCCATCAGCCCACCGAGAATGAAGCCGAGCAGGATGGGCGACAGCGGGAAGTCCAGCTTGCGCAGGATGTAGCCCATGATGCCGATACCGACCATCAGGAACAGGTCGAAGGTGGTGGCATGCACGGCGTACACGCCGATGGCGGTGATGATGGCGATTACCGGCACCAGCGCCCAGTTCGGCACGGCAAGGATGCGGGTGAAGATGCGGATCATCGGGATGTTGAGGATCACCAGCATGATGTTGGCGATGAACAGTGAGGCGATCAGGCCCCAGACGATGTCTGGCTGTTGTTCGAACAACAGCGGGCCCGGGGTGATGTTGTACAGGGTCAGGGCACCGATCATCACCGCAGTGGTGCCCGAGCCAGGTACACCCAGGGTCAGCATCGGCACCAGGGCGCCACAGCAGGAAGCGCCAATGGCGGTTTCCGGCGCAGCCAGGCCACGGGCGTCGCCCTTGCCGAAGTTGCCTTTGTCACCCGCCAGGCGTTTCTCGGTCATGTAGGCCACGGCACTGGCCAGCGTTGCGCCGGCACCTGGCAACACACCCATGATGAAGCCCAGCAGGCCGCAGCGGATGTTGACCACGAACACCGAGGCCGCTTCCTTGAAGTTGAACAGCATGCGCCCGGTAGCCTTGACCGCCTGGTGGCCGTGGTGGGTCTTTTCCAGCAGCAGAAGGATTTCGCTGATCGAGAACAGGCCCAGCACCAGCACCACGAACTGGATGCCGTCGGCCAGGTGCACGCTGTCGCCGGTGAAGCGGTACACGCCACTGTTGGCGTCGATGCCGACCGCCGAGAGGAACAGGCCGATCAGCGCGGCGATGAAGGTTTTCAGCGGTTTGTCACCGGCCATGCCGCCAAGCGCGACGATGGCGAACACCATCAGCACGAAGTACTCCGCCGGGCCGAAGGCGATCGCCCATTTCGCCAGCAGCGGGGCGAACAGCACCATGCCGCAGGTGGCGATCAGCGCACCGATGAACGAACTCCAGGCCGACAGCGACAGCGCCACGCCCGCCAGGCCCTGGCGCGCCATCGGATAGCCATCGAGGGTAGTCATCACGGTCGAGGCTTCGCCCGGGATGTTCAGCAGGATCGAACTGATGCGCCCGCCGTATTCGCAACCCAGGTACACCGCAGCCAGCAAAATCAGCGCTGATTCCGGCGGCAGACCGAGGGCGAAGGCGATGGGGATCAGCAGCGCCACGCCGTTGATCGGGCCCAGGCCCGGCAGCAGGCCGACCACGGTACCGATCAGCGTGCCGGAAAGGGCGGTGACCAGGTTGTAGGGGGACAGGGCGACGCCGAAGCCCTGGCCCAGGTAGCTCAAGGTATCCATGTGTCAGTTCTCCAGTACGCTCAGCAGGCCAAGGGGCAGGGGCACTTCCATCACGCGGTCGAACAGCCAGTAGAGGAACAGGCTCATGCCCACCACCACGATCAGGCTGTGCAGCCAGCGGCCGCCGTACAGGCGGGCCATGGGCACACCGACGAGGATGGCGCTGAGGATGAAGCCCAGGGCTTCGAAGGTCGCGGCGAAAACGATCAGCAGGCCGACACAGGCGGCGATCTTGGTCAGGGTTTCGCGGTCCAGTTCCGGTTCGTCGTCCTTGCGCACGATGGGCGTGGGGCGGAACACCAGGTACAGCAGGCCCAGGCCCATCAGCCCGAGCATCAACAGCGGATAGGCGCGCGGGCCTACCGGTTCATAGGAAAACGCTGCCTGGTAGGGCCAGGCCATGACGGCCAGGGCGGCACACACCGCCAGCAGGGCCAGGGCGAAGATGCGTTGCAGGATCATCGTAGAGTCCTCGTTTGTGGGAGCGGGCATGCCCGCGAACACCGGCAACGCCGGTGGCACACCGCGGTGGCTTTTTCGCGGGCACGCCCGCTCCCACAGGGATTGTGGTGAATCCGACAGGCTTACTGGATCAGGCCAAATTCCCTGGCCAGCGCCTTGTAGTCAGCCACTTGCTTCTTCACATAGCCGTCCAGTTCTTCGCCGGTCATGGCGAACGGGAACAGCTCGCGCTGGTCGCGCAGCTTGGCGAAGTCTTCCGAGGCCAGCATCTTGTCGAACGAGGCCTTCCACCAGGCGTAGTCCTCGTCGCTGACCTTTGGCCCCAGGTAGAAGCCGCGTACCACCGGCCAGACGATGTCGTAGCCTTGCTCCTTGGCGGTGGGGATGTCCTTCATCTCGGGCTCGTCCAGGCGGTTTTCCGAGAACACCGCGAGGATGCGCATGTTGCCGCTCTGGATGTGCGGCATGGAGTCGGAGATGTCGGTCGAGCCCACCTGGATGTGCCCGCCCAGCAGTGCCGTGGCGATTTCACCGCCGCCTTCCAGGGCCACGTAGCGCAGGTCGCGCGGGTTGATGCCGGCGGCCTTGGCGATCAATGCGGTCTGCATCCAGTCCTGGCTGCCGACGGTACCGCCGGAGCCGATCACCACCTTGCTCGGGTCTTTCTTCAGCGCCGCGACCAGGTCATCGAGGGTCTTGTAGGGCGAGTCGCTCTTCACCGCGATGGCACCGTAGCTGGTGCCGACGGCGGCCAGCCATTTCACCGCGTTCTCGTCGAAGCGGCCGAACTTGCCCTGGGCCAGGTTCAGCAGCGAACCGCTGGACCAGGCTACCAGGGTGCCGGCGTCGGCCGGGCGCTGGGCGACCACGGCGTTGTAGGCCACCGCGCCAACCCCGCCGGGCATGTAGGTGACACGCATCGGCTTGCTGAGGATCTTTTCCTGCACCAGGGCGCTTTGCACCAGCTTGCAGGTCAGGTCGAAGCCACCGCCGGGTGAGGCGGGGGCGATGCATTCGGGGCGTTTCGGTTCGGCGGCGAGGGCATTGCCGGCCAGCAGCAGGCAGCCGGTAGCGAGGACGAGGCGGCGCAGTGAAAAGGTCATCGTCTATCTCCGTGAGCGTTGTTGTTATCGAGTTATCGCTATGGGCTTACCACAGCGCCACGCTGTAGCTCACCAGCAGCCGCACTTCGTCCGCGTCGCGGGCGAAATTGGAGCGGAAGGTGGCGTTGCGCAGGCGCACGGCGACGTTTTTCAACGGGCCGCTTTGTACCACGTACTTCATCTCTGTATTGCGTTCCCATTCCTTACCCTCGCCACCGGCGGCGCGGCTGACGTTGTCGCCGCTGATGTAACGGGTCATGAAGGTCAGGCCGGGGATACCGAGCGCAGCGAAGTTGTAGTCGTAGCGGGCTTGCCAGGAGCGCTCGTCGGCGCCGGCGAAATCGTTGATCTGGACGAAGTTGACCAGATACGGATCGGCGCCATCGACGTACGGGAACGCGCTGTCGCCGGACAATTGCTGCCAGGCTGCGCTGACCTTGTGCCCGCCCAGGGCGTAGCTGAGCATGCCGTTGACGGTGGTGTTGTCGATGTTGCCGGCCTTGGCGGCACCGGCGTCGTCACTCACGGCCAGGCGCAGGTCGGCGCCGAAGGTACCCGGGCCCCACGGCTGGGTGGCGAGCATGCCGATGAAATGCTGGCGGTAGATATCGTCGAGCTGGGCAAAGTGGTAGCTGCCGGTGATGCGCTCGCTGAACTGGTAGTCGAGGCCGGCCAGGTCCAGGTTGTCGGCGCTGAACGAACCACCGAAGCGGCCGTTCTTGTTGTTCAGCGCCAGGTCTTCCCAGTTGGTGTCGTTGCGGTCCTTGGCCTTGTCCAGGCGGCCGCCGGTGAAGGTCAGACCCTTGACCTCCTTCGAAGTGAGCAGGCCACCTTCGAAGGTTTGCGGCAGGATGCGCCCGTCGTTGGGCTGCAGGGTCGGCAATTCGGGAATCAGCGTGCCGATCTTCAGTTCGGTCTGCGACACCTTCACCTTGCCGGTCAGGCCGAGCTTGGAGTACTCGTCGGCGGCCTTGCCGTCATCGTGGGTCGGCAGCAGGCCGGTGTCGGTGCGGTCGGGGCTGGAGTCGAGCTTGATGCCGAGCATGCCCAGTGCGTCCAGGCCAAAGCCCACGGTGCCATCGGTATAGCCGGACTCGAAGTTGAGGATGAAGCCCTGGGCCCACTCGTCGCGCTTGGATTGCTGCGCACTGGTGCCGTCGCGGAAGTCGCGGTTGAAGTACATGTTGCGGGTTTCGAAGGTGGCCGTGCTGTCTTCGAAGAAGGCGGCCTGGCTGACCGGGGCGACACCGGCAAGCGCAAGGGCGCTGGCGATGGCAGAGGGGCGTGCGGCAAAGGAACGGGTAGGCGCGAACGCCTGCGGCTGCAATGACAGCATCACTGATGGCTCCGTTTATTGTTCTTATTCGTTGCACCTTGCTGGTGCTTTTTTCGGCGCGAAGGGCGACCGTGGTGCGATGCTAGGTAACGAACCTTTCGCTAACCTTTCAGCGTGAAAGGTTTGTCATCAGGGGCTTCACAGGCCCGCCGACAGCGGTACACTCCGCGCCACCGTCCACCCGAGCAGGGAGAATCCGATGCGTGTGCTGCTGGTCGAAGACCACCTGCAACTGGCCGAAAGCGTGGCTCAGGCCCTGAAAAGCCATGGCCTGACCGTGGATGTGCTGCACGACGGCGTAGCCGCCGACCTGGCCCTGGCCAGCGAGGAATACGCCGTGGCCGTGCTCGATGTCGGCTTGCCGCGCATGGACGGCTTCGAGGTGCTGGCGCGCCTGCGCGGCCGTGGCAAGACCTTGCCGGTGCTGATGCTGACCGCGCGCAGCGACGTGAAGGACCGGGTCCACGGCCTGAACCTGGGGGCCGACGATTACCTGGCCAAGCCGTTCGAGCTGACCGAGCTGGAAGCACGGGTCAAGGCCTTGCTGCGCCGCAGCGTACTCGGCGGCGAGCGCCAGCAACGCTGCGGGCCGCTGGTGTACGACCTCGACACCCGGCGCTTCACCCTGGGTGACGACAACCTGACCCTGACCTCGCGCGAGCAGAGCGTGCTGGAAGCGCTGATCGCCCGCCCGGGCCGGGTGATGAGCAAGGAACAACTGGCTGCCCAGGTATTCGGCCTGGACGAAGAGGCCAGCCCCGACGCCATCGAAATCTACATCCACCGCCTGCGCAAGAAGCTCGACGGCCAGCCGGTGGCCATCGTCACCTTCCGTGGCCTGGGCTATCTGCTCGAGCACCGCGATGCGTGACAACGGCAGCCTGCGTGGGCGCTTGCTCGGCAACCTGGCCTTGCTGCTGGTGGTGCTGATGCTGGCCAGCGGCCTGAGTGCCTACTGGAACGGCCGCGAGGCCGCCGACACCGCCTACGACCGGACCTTGCTGGCCTCGGCGCGGACCATTGCCGCAGGCCTGTCGCAGCGCGACGGTTCGTTGAGCGCGGATGTGCCCTATGTGGCCCTGGACACCTTCGCCTACGACAGCGCCGGGCGCATCTACTACCAGGTGCTGGACATCCAGCAGCGGCTGATTTCCGGTTACGAGAACCTGCCAGCGCCGCCGCCGGGCACGCCGCGCACCGACGATTACCCGGCGCTGGCGCGCTTCTACAACGCCACCTACCAGGGCCAGGACGTGCGCGTCGTCAGCCTGCTGAAGGCAGTCAGCGAACCGAACATGAATGGCATGGCGGAAATCCGCGTGGCCGAGACCGAGGAAGCGCGGGTGCGCATGGCCCGTGACCTGATGACCGATACGCTGCTGCGCCTTGGCATGCTGGCGCTGGGCGCGCTGGTGATGGTGTGGTTTGCCGTGAGTGCCGCGTTGCGGCCGCTGGAGCGCCTGCGCACGGCCGTGGAAGAGCGCCAGCCGGACGATCTGCGGGCCTTGCCGGTGGTGCAGGTGCAGCGCGAACTGAGCCCGTTGGTGCGCGCCTTGAACCACTTCACCGAGCGTTTGCGCGGCCAGTTCGAGCGCCAGGCGCAGTTCATCGCCGACGCCGCGCATGAGTTGCGCACGCCACTTGCCGCGCTGAAGGCGCGGGTCGAGCTCGGCTTGCGCTCGTCCGAAGCGCAGGAATGGCGGCAGACCCTGGAGTCTGCGGCCCAGGGCACCGACAGGCTGACGCACCTGGCTAACCAGCTGCTGTCGCTGGCGCGGGTGGAAAACGGCGCGCGGGCGATCGCCGAAGGTGGTGCGCAACGCCTGGACTTGAGCCAGCTGGCCCGTGAACTGGGCATGGCCATGGCCCCGCTGGCGCACAAGCGGGGCGTGGCACTGGCGCTGGAGGCCGAGTCAGCGGTGTGGCTGAAGGGCGAGCCGACGCTGCTCAACGAGCTGTTGAGCAACCTGGTGGACAATGCCCTGGCCCATACGCCAGCGGGCGGCAACGTGATTCTGCGGGTGATGGCGCCGGCGGTGCTGGAGGTCGAGGACGACGGGCCGGGCATTCCCGAGGCCGAGCGCGAGCGGGTCTTCGAGCGCTTCTACCGGCGCAGTGCGCAGGGCAGCGGGCTGGGGTTGGCGATCGTCGGCGAGATTTGCCGGGCGCACCTGGCGCAGGTGAGCCTGCATGACGGTGCGAAGGGCGGGTTGCGGGTGCGGGTGAGTTTTATCGCTGATTGATGTGTTGCCTGTACCAGCCCTTTCGCGGGTGAACCCGCTCCCACAGGTACAGCGCAGCCTTCAGCAGCGGCGCGGTCCCTGTTGGAGCGGGTTCACCCGCGAAAAGGCCGGTACAGGTTGGCGCAGATCAGCGCAACATGCTCCGCGCCTCGATCAGTTCATCCACTTCCAGCTCGGTGCCGAACGGCAGCCCCAGGTGACGGTACGCCGGCAAGGCCGCCAGTGGCCGGTGGCGCCCGCGCTGGCTGATGCAGCGGGCGATCTGCACGATGTCGATGTAGTCGACCTTGTCGGTTTGCCGGTCCAGGTCCTGCACCTGGCTCGGCAGGTTGACCAGCTGCTCCGGAAACTCCCAGGCCTTGAGAATCTTGTCGCCCAGCACCGGCTGGATCTGCTCGATCACATAGTGCAGGCACACCGGGTCGGACAGCAGTTCGTTGTGCTCTTCGGCGTAGATCAGCACCGGCAGTGCGCCAATCTGGTGGACCAGCCCGCCGAGGGTGGCCTGGTCGGGCTTGAGTTCGGTGAAGCGGCGGCAAATTTCGTAGCTGATGCCAGCCACATCCAGGCTGTTGGCCCAGATATCGCGCAACTTCTGTTCTACCGCCGGTGCGCGGGCGTGGAAAATCTGCTCGATCACCAGGCCGATGGCCAGGTTGCAGCTGTAGTTGATGCCCAGCCGCGTGATGGCGGTGTGCAGGTCGGTGACCTCGACCGCTGCGCGCAGCAGCGGGCTGTTGACGACCTTGATCAGGCGCGCTGAAAGGGCCGCATCGCGGCCGATCACCTTGCTCAGGGCCGCTACGCTGATCTCGCTGTCTTCCGCCGCCTCGCGGATGCTCAGGGCAACCTCGGGCAGGGTCGGCAGGACCAGGTCATCCTTTTCGATGGCATCGAGCAACTGTGCTTGAACCATCTCGGCCAGCTTGTTCATGGGCGTCTCTACCGCAGTGTGGTGCGGCCCCGCCATCGGGCGGGGCAGGCTGGTCAGCGCTGGATTTCCCGGTCGCGGTCCAGTTCGTAAGGCAGGCTCAGCACCTGCAGGCGCGGGCCATCGAGGCTCCCCAGGTGCAGGTTGTCGTCTTCCACCGCTTCGGCGCTGAGCACCGCGAGCAGTTCGCAGCCTGTGCCGTCGCTGGCCGCCATGACCACTTCGCCGACCGACGAACCGTGGGTGGGCGAGAAAATCTCGGCCCCCGGGGCCGGAAGGCTCTGTTCAGCCAGGGCCAGGCGGTACTGACGGCGTTTGAGCTTGCCCAGGTACTGCATGCGGGCGACGATTTCCTGGCCGGTGTAGCAGCCTTTCTTGAAGCTTACGCCATCGACGGCCTGCAGGTTGATCATCTGTGGGATGAACAGCTCGCGGGTCGGCCCCATGACCTGGCCGATACCGGCGCGAATCTGCCCCAGCAGCCAGTCGTTGAGGCTACCTTCAGGCAGCGCGGCGGCCAGCGCCTGGCGAACGCCGGGGGCATTGTCCGCCGGCACCCAGAGCTCCACGCGGCCAGCGGACACGGCAATCGCGATCAGCCCTTCGTGGCGCACGGTGCTGCCGGCGGCGGCGGGCACTTCCAGCCCCAGCGCCTGCAGCGCCGCGTCACCGTCGTGCAGGCCGAAGCGTACCCAGGCGGCACTTTCGTCGGTCAGCGTGGCCTTGGAGAACACGGCGTATTTCTTCAGGTCGGCCAGTTGCGCCTCGAGCAGCTCGCTGGCCATGGCCAGCAGGTAGCCATTGCCTTCGGGCAGGATGCGGAAGGTCGACTGCATGCGCCCTTTGACCATGCAGCGGGCACCGAGGCTGGCGTGTTGCGGGCTGAGGTAGTTGATGTTGCAGGTCAGCTGGCCTTGCAGGAACTTGCCTGCATCGGAGCCGCGGACAGCGAGGATGCCCTCGTGGGACAGGGGGCAGAAGAAAGCGGAATCGGCCATGGGACATCGCGGTGGCTAAAGACTGGCGGTCATCATAGAACGCCGGTAACAAAATAGGTAGGTGACTAGACCAACGCCCGGTGTCGCTTCGCGCGCCTGGCTGTATACTGGCGGGCCATTCGAGGAGGGCCCCATGGTCGAACAAACTGAACTCAACCGGCTTTTCTGGCACAGCCGCCGCGGCATGCTGGAACTGGACGTGCTGCTGGTGCCTTTCACCCAGGAAGTCTACCCCACGCTCAACGAGACCGACCGCGAACTCTACGTGCGTCTGTTGAGCTGCGAAGATCAGGACATGTTCGGCTGGTTCATGGAGCGCACCGAGTCCGAAGACCCGGAGCTGCAGCGCATGGTCCGCATCATCCTGGACCGTGTCCAGCCCAAGTGAGTGCTTCGAATGCCGCTGGCAAGGCTCGCGCCTGCTGCTGGCGGTCTACCTGGTTTGCCAGGTACTGGCGTGGCTCGCTGCATGGGCGAGCCCGCTGCCCGGGTGGTTGAGCCTTGCGCTTGTCGCCACCTGTATTGCCCACGCTGGCTGGGCCATTCCCCGACGTATCTCGCTGACGCATGCACAGGCCGTGGTCGGACTGCGCCGTGACGTGCGCGGCTGGCAGGTGTTCAGCCGTGCCCGTGGCTGGCAGCCGGTGCGCCTGTGCCGGGACAGCGTGGCGTTGCCGGGGTTGGTGGTGTTGCGTTTCGTGCGGGTGGGCCGACGGGTGGGGCAAAGCCAGTGTGTACCGGGGGATGCTTTGGGCGCTGATGAGCATCGGCGTTTGCGGGTGCGGCTGAAATACAGTCGCCGTCGGTGGGCTGAGGTTAGCCAGGTATAGGTCTAGGCCGAGTTGGCTTCTTCGCGGGCTTGCCCGCTCCCACAGGTACTGCACCAAGCCTGATGCCAGCGCAATACCTGTGGGAGCGGTCGAGCCCGCGAAGGCCGTGACGCCGGTCTTAGAGCGGGCTGAGAACAGTGTCCTTGGCCTCGTCCAGCATCCCCGGGTAATCCAGGGTGTAATGCAGCCCACGGCTTTCCTTGCGCTGCATCGCCGAGAGGATCATCAGCTCGGCCACCTGCGCCAGATTGCGCAGCTCGATCAGGTCACGGCTGACCTTGTAGTTGCTGTAGAACTCGTCGATTTCATCCAGTAACAGACGAATACGGTGCTGGGCCCGCTGCAGGCGCTTGCTGGTGCGCACGATACCCACGTAGTCCCACATGAATCGCCGCAGTTCGTCCCAGTTGTGCGCAATGATCACATCTTCGTCCGAGTCAGTGACCTGGCTGGCATCCCAGCCGGGCAGGGCCTTGGGCATGGCCACTTCTTCCAGGTGCGCCTGAATGTCGGCTGCGGCGGCGCGGCCATAGACGAAGCATTCCAGCAGCGAATTGCTGGCCATCCGGTTTGCCCCGTGCAGGCCGGTGAAGCTGGTTTCGCCGATGGCGTACAAGCCTGGCACATCGGTGTGCCCGCGGTCGTCGACCATCACCCCGCCGCAGGTGTAGTGCGCTGCCGGAACCACCGGGATTGGCTGGCGGGTGATGTCGATGCCGAACCCCAGGCAACGCTCGTACACGGTGGGGAAGTGGCTCTTGATGAAATCGGCCGGCTTGTGGGTGATGTCCAGGTACACGCAGTCCACGCCCAGGCGCTTCATTTCGTGGTCGATGGCGCGGGCGACGATGTCGCGCGGGGCCAGTTCTTCGCGCGGGTCGAAGCGGGGCATGAAGCGTTCGCCATTGGGCAGGCGCAGCAAGGCGCCTTCGCCGCGCAGGGCTTCGGTGATCAGGAAGCTCTTGGCCTGCGGGTGGTACAGGCAGGTCGGGTGGAACTGGTTGAACTCCAGGTTGGCCACCCGGCAGCCCGCCCGCCAGGCCATGGCGATGCCGTCGCCGCAGGCGCCATCGGGGTTGCTGGTGTACAGGTAGACCTTGGCCGCGCCGCCAGTGGCCAGCACGGTGAAACGTGCGCCGAAGGTGTCGACCTCGCCGCTGTTGCGGTCCAGCACATAGGCGCCCAGGCAGCGTTCGCCGGGCAGGCCGAGGCGGCGCTCGGTGATCAGGTCGACCGCCACCCGTTGCTCCAGCAGCTGGATGTTCGGGCGTTGCCGGGCCTGCTGCAGCAGGGTGGTGAAGATGGCGGCACCGGTGGCGTCGGCAGCGTGGATGATGCGCCGGTGGCTGTGGCCGCCTTCGCGGGTCAGGTGGAATTCGAAACCACCGTCGTCGACGCTGTAGTGCTCGTCACGGGTAAACGGCACGCCTTGCTCGATCAGCCACTCGATGGCTTCGCGGCTGTGTTCGACGGTAAAGCGCACCGCCTCTTCATTGCACAGGCCGCCGCCGGCATTGAGGGTGTCCTCGACATGCGACTGGACGGTATCGCTGTTGTCCAGCACCGCCGCGACCCCGCCCTGGGCCCAGAAGGTCGAGCCGTTGGCCAGGTCGCCCTTGCTGAGCACGGCGATGCGCAGGTGGCTGGGGAGGTTCAGTGCCAGGCTGAGACCGGCGGCACCGCTGCCGATCACCAGGACATCATGTTGGAATTGTTGGCTCATGTCGGGACACTAGTATTCTTTGGAAGGGGCGCGGCACAATAGTCACGCGCCGATGGCATTGTGAAACTATCGTTGAGGCTGGCCGGGTTGCCTTTATAGCAGCCCCGGGTGGCCAATTTCCATGCCACTTGCCTGGTCGCGACAACCTTGTGGGAACTTTCCGACAATGCCGGAAATCCTATGAAGGCTGCCCGTACGCCACAATTTGCCGCGGCGACGCAGGGCGGCAGGCCTGTCCAGGCTGTCCCTGCGTACACGAAACCTGATTATCGACGTAGCCGGCCGTGACCGCGCCCGCGTCTTCCGTGCAAGCCGACCAAGGGCTGCAGGAAACTTGCTTGGAGGGGAGAACTTTTGCGCAAAGCCCGAGTCTATGGTTGCAAGCCTGAACGATGGCAGATGCAACGCTCCTTCGAGTTCACTGAGGAGTGTTCATGCTAACCCAGGAAGAGGATCAGCAGCTTGTCGAGCGCGTTCAGCGCGGCGACAGGCGAGCGTTCGATCTGTTGGTGCTGAAGTATCAGCACAAGATTCTCGGGTTGATCGTGCGGTTCGTTCACGATACCCACGAGGCCCAGGATGTAGCACAGGAAGCCTTCATCAAGGCCTACCGTGCGCTTGGCAACTTCCGCGGCGACAGTGCGTTCTATACGTGGCTGTACCGCATCGCCATCAACACGGCGAAGAACTACCTGGTGTCCCGTGGAAGACGGCCGCCAGACAGTGATGTGAGCTCCGAGGATGCGGAGTTTTACGACGGCGATCATGGCCTCAAGGATCTCGAGTCCCCAGAGCGCTCGTTGTTGCGGGATGAAATCGAAGGCACTGTCCATCGCACCATCCAGCAACTGCCCGAAGACCTGCGTACGGCGCTGACCCTGCGTGAGTTCGACGGACTGAGTTACGAAGACATTGCCAGTGTCATGCAATGTCCGGTGGGTACCGTGCGCTCTCGAATCTTCCGCGCTCGGGAGGCCATAGACAAAGCCCTGCAGCCTTTGCTGCAGGAAACCTGAGACAGCGGCGACAGCCAAGAGAGGAACCGCCATGAGTCGTGAAGCTTTGCAGGAATCGCTGTCCGCGGTGATGGATAACGAAGCGGACGAGCTTGAACTGCGTCGAGTATTGAATGCCGTCGACGATGCTGAAACCCGTGCCACCTGGTCGCGTTACCAGGTTGCTCGTGCAGCCATGCACAAGGAGCTGCTGCTGCCAAACCTCGATATCGCCTCGGCGGTGTCGGCGGCACTGGCCGACGAAGCCGTGCCGGCCAAGGTCAAGCAAAGCCCATGGCGCAGCATTGGCCGTCTGGCGGTAGCTGCCTCGGTCACCGTTGCGGTGTTGGCCGGTGTGCGCATGTACAACCAGGACGAAATCACCGGTGCCGAGCTGGCTGCGCAGCAACCTGCCCAGCAAGGGCTGACTGTGCCACAAGCACAAGGCCCTGCCGTTTTGGCAGGCTATAGTGAGAGCAGTGAGCAACCGACCGGGCCGATGGCCAACGGCGTGCTGCAGAACCAGGCCGGCTGGGACCAGCGTCTCCCAGGCTACCTGCGCCAGCATGCCCAGGAATCTGCGCTCAAGGGCACCGAAACTGCATTGCCGTACGCCCGCGCCGCCAGCCTGGAAAACCGTTAAGTAAGGAGGATCATGCGCGCGCTACCTCTCCTGTCGCTGCTGATTGGCAGCTGCATGACGGTGCCAGCGTTGGCAGCCAATTCTTCGCCCGAGGCGGGCGAGTGGCTGAACAAGCTGGCACAGGCCGAGCAAAAGCAGAGCTACCAAGGCTCTTTTGTCTACGAACGCAACGGCAGCTTCTCCTCCCACGAGATCTGGCACAGAGTCGAGGACGGTAAAGTCAGCGAGCGGCTATTGCAGCTCGATGGCGCCGCCCAGGAAATCGTGCGCGTGGATGGCAAGGTTCAGTGCCTCAGCGGGGCCTTGGCCAGCGGCGTTACGGCTCCCCCGGACGCCGCCCAGCGTGTGCTCGATCCCCTTAAACTGATGGGCTGGTACGATTTGAGCGTGGCGGGCAAGTCACGGGTCGCCGGGCGCGATGCCGTGATCCTCACGCTCACCCCGCGCGACCAGCACCGCTATGCTTTCGAACTGCATCTGGACAACAAGACCGGCCTGCCGCTGCGTTCGTTGATGATCAACGACAAGGGGCAGTTGCTCGAGCGCTTCCAGATGACCCGCCTGAGCACCGAAGCGCCCAGCGATGACGACCTGCGTGCCAGTGCTGCCTGCAAGCCGGTACAGCAACCGGCTGCCAGCAAACATGAGGCGGTCGCTGGCTGGCGCTCGGACTGGCTGCCGCCCGGCTTCGAACTGGTCAACAGCGCGGTGCGCCGTGATCCGCAGCATGACAGCACCGTCAGCAGCCTGATGTATGACGATGGCCTGGCGCGTTTCTCGGTGTTCCTCGAACCGGTCAAGGATGATGGCGGGACCGACATGCGCACCCAGCTTGGCCCGACCTCGGCGGTTTCGCGCCGGTTGAACACGCCCAAGGGCAAGGTGATGGTTACCGTGGTCGGCGAAATTCCGCTGGGCACTGCAGAGCGTGTGGCGCTGTCGATGCGCCCTCAGGATGGCCAGGCACGCCAGTGATGGCGCGCCTTTGCGGGCCGGCGTGCGGTCCGCGCCATGGCGCGCGGACTTTCGCTGAAATGAAATTAAAGCATTGTCATTTGCAATCCTTCGGCAAATTTTCTATAGGTCAGGCTTCTTGGAGCCTGGCCTTTCCTGCTTTGTGCAGGGGCCTTTCTAAACTACCGCTCGTTGTGACGGGAGCCGTATGTCAATACCACGCTTGAAATCCTACCTATCGATGTTCGCCGCCGTGCTGATGCTCGGCCAGGTGCTCAGCGCCCAGGCCGAGGAAGCCCTGCCGGACTTCACCACCCTGGTCGAGCAGGCCTCGCCAGCCGTGGTCAACATCAGTACCAAGCAGAAGCTGCCGGACCGCCGCGTCGCCGCCGGGCAGATGCCCGACCTGGAAGGCCTGCCGCCGATGTTCCGCGAGTTCTTCGAGCGCAACATGCCACAGCAACCGCGCTCGCCGCGTGGCGACCGCCAGCGTGAGGCGCAGTCGCTGGGCTCCGGCTTCATCATTTCCAGCGATGGCTACGTGCTGACCAACAACCACGTGGTGGCCGATGCCGACGAGATCATCGTGCGCCTGTCGGACCGCAGCGAGCTGCAGGCCAAGCTGGTCGGCACCGACCCGCGCACCGATGTGGCCCTGCTCAAGGTCGAGGGCAAGAACCTGCCGACCGTCAAACTGGGTGATTCGGAAAAACTCAAGGTCGGCGAGTGGGTACTGGCCATCGGTTCGCCGTTCGGTTTCGATCATTCGGTAACCAAAGGTATCGTCAGTGCCAAGGGCCGTACCCTGCCCAACGACACCTACGTACCGTTCATCCAGACCGACGTGGCCATCAACCCGGGCAACTCCGGTGGCCCGCTGTTCAACATGAACGGCGAAGTAGTGGGTATCAACTCGCAGATCTTCACCCGTTCCGGCGGCTTCATGGGCCTGTCGTTCGCCATCCCGATCGATGTGGCGATCGATGTGTCCAACCAGCTGAAGAAGGACGGCAAGGTCAGCCGCGGCTGGCTGGGCGTGGTGATCCAGGAGGTCAACAAGGACCTGGCGGAATCCTTCGGCCTGGACAAACCGGCCGGTGCGCTGGTAGCCCAGGTGCTGGAGAACGGCCCGGCAGCCAAGGGCGGCCTGCAGGTGGGCGATGTGATCCTGAGCATGAACGGCCAGCCGATCGTCATGTCGGCCGACCTGCCGCACCTGGTCGGTAGCCTCAAGGATGGCGAGAAGGCCAAGCTGGAGATCATCCGCAACGGCAAGCGTCAGAACCTGGACATCAGCGTTGGCGCTCTGCCGGACGACGATGCCGAGATCGGTACCGGCGCCGAAGGCAGTGCCGAGCGCAGCAGCAACCGCCTGGGCGTGTCGGTGGCCGACCTGACTGCCGAGCAGAAGAAAGCCCTGGAACTCAAGGGTGGCGTGGTGATCAAGGAAGTTCAGGATGGCCCGGCGGCAATGATCGGCCTGCGCCCGGGTGACGTCATCAGCCATCTGAACAACCAGGCGATCGGTTCGGCCAAGGAATTCACCGAAATCGCCAAGGAGCTGCCGAAGAACCGTTCGGTGTCGATGCGCGTGCTGCGCCAGGGCCGTGCCAGCTTCATTACCTTCAAGCTCGCTGAATAAGCGGCGTGAATGAAGAAAGGGCAGCTTTGGCTGCCCTTTTTAATGGAAGCTCACAATTGCACGGGCGAATGCGCTGCATAGCCCGATAGAGGAACCTCCCATGTGCCGGCAGTTTAAGGTACAATTCCCGGCTATTTTTCGGCGGGCGTCCGGCTCGCAGCCTTTTCGAGTGTTGACCCGTGAGTGATTTGAGTCATATCCGCAATTTCTCCATCATCGCCCACATCGACCATGGCAAGTCGACGCTGGCCGACCGTTTCATCCAGATGTGCGGTGGCCTGTCGGCACGCGAAATGGAAGCCCAGGTGCTCGATTCCATGGACCTGGAGCGTGAGCGCGGTATCACCATCAAGGCCCACAGCGTCACGCTTCACTACAAGGCGCAAGACGGCAAGACCTACCAGCTGAACTTCATCGACACCCCCGGCCATGTCGACTTCACCTACGAAGTCTCGCGCTCGCTGGCCGCCTGTGAAGGCGCGCTGCTGGTCGTGGATGCCGGCCAGGGCGTCGAGGCCCAGTCCGTGGCCAACTGCTATACCGCCATCGAGCAGGGCCTGGAAGTCATGCCGGTGCTGAACAAGATGGACCTGCCCCAGGCCGACCCGGACCGCGTCAAGGACGAGATCGAAAAGATCATCGGTATCGACGCCACCGACGCCGTGGCCTGCAGCGCCAAAAGCGGCATGGGCGTGGACGAGGTGCTCGAGCGCCTGGTGCATTCCATCCCAGCGCCGGAAGGCGAGATCGACGCCCCTCTGCAGGCGCTGATCATCGACTCCTGGTTCGACAACTACCTGGGCGTGGTCTCGCTGGTGCGCGTGCGCCAGGGCCGCGTCAAGAAAGGCGACAAGATTCTGGTCAAGTCCACCGGCAAGGTGCACCTGGTCGACAGCGTCGGCGTGTTCACCCCGAAGCACACCCAGACCGCCGACCTGAAAGCCGGCGAAGTGGGCTTCATCATCGCCAGCATCAAGGACATTCACGGTGCCCCGGTCGGTGACACCCTGACCCTGTCCACGACCCCTGAGGTCGAGGTGCTGCCAGGCTTCAAGAAGATCCAGCCGCAGGTCTACGCCGGCCTGTTCCCGGTCAGCTCCGACGACTTCGAGGACTTCCGCGATGCGCTGCAGAAGCTGACCCTGAACGACTCGTCGCTGCAATACATGCCGGAAAGCTCCGACGCCCTGGGCTTCGGCTTCCGTTGCGGCTTCCTCGGCATGCTGCACATGGAGATCATCCAGGAGCGCCTGGAGCGCGAATACGACCTGGACCTGATCACCACTGCACCCAGCGTGATCTACCAGCTGGAACTGAAAACCGGTGAAACCATCACCGTCGACAACCCGTCGAAGCTGCCAGACGTCTCGGCGGTCGCCGACTTCCGCGAGCCGATCGTCACCGCGACCATCCTGGTGCCGCAGGAGCACCTGGGCAACGTCATCACCCTGTGCATCGAGAAGCGTGGCGTACAGCGCGACATGCAGTTCCTCGGCAGCCAGGTGCAGGTGCGCTACGACCTGCCGATGAACGAAGTGGTACTGGACTTCTTCGACCGTCTCAAGTCCACCAGCCGCGGCTATGCTTCGCTGGACTATCATTTCGATCGCTACCAGTCGGCCAACCTGGTCAAGCTGGATGTACTGATCAACGGCGACAAGGTCGATGCCCTGGCATTGATCGTGCACCGCGACAACGCGGCCTACAAAGGCCGTGCGTTGACCGAGAAGATGAAGGAACTGATCCCTCGGCAGATGTTCGATGTGGCGATCCAGGCAGCCATCGGCGGCCAGATCATCGCGCGTACAACCGTCAAGGCGCTCAGAAAGAACGTACTGGCCAAGTGCTACGGTGGCGACGTCAGCCGTAAGAAGAAGCTGCTGGAGAAGCAGAAGGCCGGTAAGAAACGCATGAAACAGGTGGGCAACGTGGAGATTCCACAAGAAGCCTTCCTCGCCGTGCTCAGGTTGGATAGCTAGGTCCTATGTCGCTAAATTTCCCGCTGTTGCTAGTCATCGCCGTCTTCGTCTGCGGCCTGCTGGGCTTGATCGATCTGCTGTTCCTGGCCCCGCGCCGGCGCGCGGCAATCGCCAGTTACCAGGGCAGTGTCAGCCAGCCCGAGGTGGCGGTGGTCGAGCGCCTGGGCAAGGAGCCATTGCTGGTTGAATACGGCAAGTCGTTCTTCCCGGTGCTGTTCATCGTGCTGGTGCTGCGCTCGTTCCTGGTCGAACCGTTCCAGATTCCGTCGGGGTCGATGAAACCGACCCTGGAAGTGGGCGATTTCATCCTGGTGAACAAGTTCTCGTATGGCATTCGCCTGCCGGTGATCGACAAGAAGGTCATCGAAGTGGGTGACCCGCAACGCGGCGATGTGATGGTGTTCCGCTACCCGAGCGACCCGAACGTCAACTACATCAAGCGAGTGGTCGGCCTGCCGGGCGACCAGGTCCGCTATACCAGCGACAAGCGGTTGTTCGTCAACGGCCAGCCGATTGCCGAACAACTGGTGGGCACCGAGCCGGGCACCTTGGGCAGCGCCGAGCTGTACAAGGAAAAACTCGGTGAGGCCGAACACCTGATCCGCAAGGAAATGAGCCGTTACCGCATGCCACCGGACCAGCAATGGACCGTACCGGCAGGCCATTACTTCATGATGGGCGACAACCGCGACAACTCCAACGACAGCCGTTACTGGGATGACCCGAACATTCCCAAGGAACTGCACGGCATGGTTCCGGACCGGAACATCGTCGGCAAGGCCTTCGCGGTGTGGATGAGCTGGCCAGAGCCCAAGCTCAACCACCTGCCCAACCTGTCGCGGGTTGGTCTGATCCATTGATACCCATCGGCGCTGGCCAGCAGGCAGCGCCGAATGCATTTCTGACATAGGCTGTGTTCTCAGGGATCGGGAGATTCGCCGCACATTGCGGCGGGCCACAGCCAAACAGTCTTTCAGGATGTTGATTTGAACAACGCGTTGAACAACGAACGGGTGGCCGCATGACTGCTTCCCTTGCCCGTCTGGAGCGAAAGCTCGGCTATACCTTCAAGAATCAGGACCAGATGCTTCTGGCCCTGACCCATCGCAGCTACGCCGGGCGCAACAACGAGCGCCTGGAGTTTCTCGGTGACGCCATTCTCAACTTCGTCGCCGGCGAGGCGCTGTTCGAGCGCTTTCCGCAGGCCCGCGAAGGCCAGCTGTCGCGCCTGCGTGCGCGCCTGGTCAAGGGCGAGACCCTGGCCCGTCTGGCCCGTGGTTTCGACCTGGGTGACTATTTGCGCCTGGGCTCGGGTGAGCTCAAGAGCGGTGGCTTCCGCCGCGAGTCGATTCTGGCCGATGCCCTGGAGGCGCTGATTGGCGCCATCTACCTGGACGCCGACATGGAAACTGCCCGGGAGCGCGTGCTGGCCTGGCTGGCCGACGAGTTCGAGGGGCTGACCCTGGTCGATACCAACAAGGACCCGAAAACCCGCCTGCAGGAATTTTTGCAGTCGCGCAGCTGTGAGCTGCCACGTTACGAAGTGGTGGATATCCAGGGCGAACCGCATTGCCGTACCTTCTTCGTCGAATGCGAGGTAGTGCTGCTGAACAACAAGAGCCGTGGTCAGGGCGTCAGCCGGCGTATTGCCGAGCAAGTCGCCGCCGCGTCTGCATTGATCGCCCTGGGCGTGGAGAATGGCAATGACTGAAAACACCCCGACCCGCTGCGGCTATGTGGCCATCGTCGGCCGCCCCAACGTGGGCAAGTCGACCCTGCTCAACCACATCCTCGGCCAGAAACTGGCGATCACCTCGCGCAAGCCGCAGACCACCCGTCACAACATGCTCGGCATCAAGACCGAGGGTGATGTGCAGGCGATTTACGTCGATACCCCGGGTATGCACAAGGCCAACGACAAGGCCCTGAACCGCTACATGAACCGCAACGCCTCGGCGGCCCTGAAGGACGTCGATGTGGTGATCTTCGTGGTCGACCGCACCAAATGGACCGACGAGGACCAGCTGGTGCTGGAGCGCGTGCAGTACGTGACCGGCCCACTGATCATCGCGGTCAACAAGACCGACCGCATGGAAGAGAAGGCCGAACTGATCCCGCACCTGCAATGGCTGCAGGAGCAGTTGCCGAATGCCGAAGTGATGCCGATTTCCGCGCAGCAGGGGCACAACCTCGAGGCGCTGGAAGCACAGATCGCCAAGCACCTGCCGGAGAACGATCACTTCTTCCCGGAAGACCAGATCACCGACCGCAGCAGCCGCTTCCTGGCCGCCGAACTGGTGCGCGAGAAGATCATGCGCCAGCTGGGTGCGGAGCTGCCGTACCAGATCACCGTGGAAATCGAAGAATTCAAGCAGCAAGGCCATGTGCTGCACATTCACGCGCTGATCCTGGTCGAGCGCGACGGCCAGAAAAAAATCATCATTGGCGACAAGGGCGAGCGCATCAAGCGCATCGGCTCCGAGGCGCGCAAGGACATGGAAGTGCTGTTCGACTCCAAGGTCATGCTCAACCTGTGGGTCAAGGTGAAAGGCGGTTGGTCCGACGACGAGCGCGCCCTGCGTTCGCTGGGTTACGGCGACCTCTAAGTAATACCGTTGGGGCCGCTACGCGGCCCATCGCCGGGGGGGCCGCCCCCCCCCCCCCCCCCCCCCAAAAGGGGGGGGGGGGGGGGGGGGGGGGGGGGGGGGGGGGGGGGGGGGGGGGTGGGGGGGG
>NZ_PUQD01000073.1 GCF_003331055.1 Pseudomonas sp. AFG_SD02_1510_Pfu_092
CGCCGGTGTTCGCGGCTAAAGCCGCTCCCACAAGTACAGCGTGAGCCCGGACCTGCGCCGTCCCAGTGGGAGCGGGCAAGCCCGCGAAGCAGGCGACGCGGTGGATGGCACCGGCTGCGCCGGTGTTCGCGGCTAAAGCCGCTCCCACAGGTTCAGCGTAAACCCGAGGCCTACGCAGCCCCCCTGTGGGAGCGGGTTCACCCGCGAAGCAGGCGGCGCGGTAGCACAGGTACCGCGTCAGCCAAGAAACAGCGTATAAGCCGGGTTGTCGGTCTCGTCCCAATAGCGGTAACCCATCTCGTCCAGCGCCAATGGCAAACCATCGCGCTCATTCTCCGGCACCTCCAGCGCGGCAAACACTCGCGCCTGCGCCGCACCATGGTTGCGGTAATGGAACAGGCTGATGTTCCAGCGCTTGCCCAACCGCTCCAGAAAGCCCAGCAACGCCCCCGGCCGCTCCGGGAACTCGAAACGCAGCACCCGCTCATCGGCACCCGGCGCGGCATGGCCGCCCACGGTATGGCGCACATGCAGCTTGGCCAGCTCGTTGTCGGTCAGGTCCAGCACGCTGTAGCCCTGCGCGCGCAGGCTGGCCAGCAACTGCTCGCGCGGGTCGTGCACGGGATGGGTCTGCACCCCGACGAACAAGCGCGCCTCCTTGCCCGGGTAGTAGCGGTAGTTGAACTCGGTGATCTGCCGCTTGCCCAGGGCCTGGCAGAAGGCGCGGAAGCTGCCCGGCTGCTCGGGAATGGTCACGGCAATGATCGCCTCACGCTGCTCACCCAGTTCGGCACGCTCGGCCACATGGCGCAAACGGTCGAAGTTGACGTTGGCCCCGGAGTCGATGGCCACCAGGGTCTGCCCCTGCACACCCGTGCGTGCCACGTATTTCTTGATCCCGGCCACCGCCAAAGCCCCGGAAGGCTCGGTGATCGAGCGGGTGTCGTTGTAGATGTCCTTGATCGCCGCGCACAACTCGTCGCTGCTCACGGTCAACACCTCGTCGACGAAGTGCCGGCACAGCTCGAAGCAATGGGCGCCGATCTGCGCCACCGCCACGCCATCGGCGAAGGTGCCGACCTGCGGCAGGATCACCCGCTCGCCAGCGGCCATGGCCGCCTGCAGGCAGTTGGAGTCCTCCGGCTCGACGCCGATTACCTTCACCTCGGGGCGCAGGTACTTCACATAGGCAGCGATGCCGGCGATCAGCCCGCCACCGCCCACCGGCACGAAGATCGCGTCCAGCGCACCCGGGCGCTGACGCAGGATCTCCATGGCCACCGTGCCCTGCCCGGCGATCACATCCGGGTCATCGAACGGCGGCACGAAAGTAGCACCTTCGCTGTCGGCCAGCTGCAGCGCATGGGCCAGGGCATGCGGGAAACTCTCGCCATGCAGCACCACATGGCCACCGCGCGAACGCACCCCCTCCACCTTCAGCGAGGGCGTGGTGGTAGGCATGACGATGGTGGCCTTGAGCCCGAGGTGCGAGGCCGCCATCGCCACGCCCTGGGCATGGTTGCCCGCCGAGGCGGTGATCACCCCGCGCTCGCGCTGCGCGGTATTCAGGCGGGACAGGCGGGTATAGGCGCCGCGAATCTTGAACGAGAACGTCGGCTGCAGGTCTTCACGCTTGAGCAGTACCTGGTTGCCCAGGCTGGCAGACAACGCCGGCGCCGCTTGCAGGGGCGTTTCGATGGCCAGGTCGTACACCGGCGCAGCAAGAATACGCCGCACCTGCTCCGACAGCAGTTGCTGGGGGGTGACGGTAGAACGAGGGCTGACGAAGCTGGTCATCGATGACTCCTGGGGTTTTATTCACGTGCCCAGGAGTCAGAGAGAAGAAACCCGCCTCCAGGGCGGGTTCGGTGCACGTAAGCGCTAGCCCGCCAAGCTGATAATGGCGGTAATAATAATGACGCTGGCGTGCTGGAAGGTGTTCATGGGCAAGGAACTTAGCCGGTAGTGCCGCATAGCGTCAACCCCTGGGCTCAGCATTTCGCCTGCTGCGCCGAAAGCGGTACGTCGAACACCTTGTCGAAGCCCCACTGGAACACGAACGCGTAGACGAAGAAGAACACGAACAGCGCCAGGTTGGTCAGCAACGCCGCCCACAGGCTGACGTCCAGCCAGTAGGCCACCAACGGCAACAAGATCAGCACCAGCCCGCCCTCGAAGCCCAGGGCATGCAGCAAGCGCCGCAGGAAAGTGCGCTCACGCTGGCGCTGGCGCGCTTCCCAGCGCTCGAACAGCCAGTTGAAGGCCATGTTCCAGCTCATCGCGATGCCCGACATCAACACCGACAGCACGGCCGACTGCGCCATACCGGCGCCGAACGCCAGCTCCAGCGCAGGCGCCACGCAGGCGACGGCGATGGCTTCGTAGAGAATGGCCTGGACGATCTTGCGTGCCTTGCCTTGCATGTTCTGCTCCTGGGTAAACGACCTGTAAACTACAAGAAGTGGCTTGTAAGAAAAAGCCTGAATTTTGGACAACCCTGCATTCGGCTGCTTGTATCTATCCCGTACAAACGCCGACATGTCGTACAACTTCGTCCAAGGAATCGAACGAGGATTTAGACAATGGCTTACGCCTTCCTGCCGGTGACCGGCACATGAGCCTAGTGTTCATCGATTTTCTCACCTACGTGCTGTTCGGCCTGAAGATCTTCGCGATCGTCCTGGCCTCGCTGATGTTCCTGCTCGGCCTGGATGACCTGTTCATCGACCTGTGCTACTGGGGCCGCAAGCTGATCCGGCGCTTCCGCATCTACGACAAGTACGAAAAAGCCGACGAGAAGCGCCTGTACGAGGTGCCGGAAAAACCCTTGGCGATCATGGTCCCGGCCTGGAACGAAGTCGGCGTGGTCGGTGAAATGGCGCGCCTGGCCGCTTCGACCATCGACTACGAGAACTACCAGATCTTCGTCGGCACCTACCCCAACGACCCGCAGACCCAGGCCGACGTCGACGCGGTATGCCTGCACTACCCCAACGTGCACAAGGTGGTCTGCGCCCGCCCCGGCCCTACCAGCAAGGCCGACTGCCTGAACAACATCATCGACGCGCTGCTGCGCTTCCAGCAGGACGCCGGCATCGAGTTCGCCGGGTTCATCCTGCACGACGCCGAAGACGTCATCTCGCCGATGGAACTGCGCCTGTTCAACTACCTGCTGCCGAACAAGGACATGATCCAGATCCCGGTGTACCCCTACGCGCCGGAATGGAAAGGCTTCACCGCCGGCCACTACGTCGACGAGTTCGCCGAAAACCACGGCAAGGACGTGATCGTGCGCGAGGCGCTGACCGGCCAGGTGCCCAGCGCCGGGGTCGGCACCTGCTTCAGCCGCCGCGCCATCAGCGCGCTGCTCGAGGACGGCGACGGCATTGCCTTCGATGTGCAGAGCCTCACCGAAGACTACGACATCGGCTTTCGCCTGAAGCAAAAGGGCATGAAGTGCATCTTCGCCCGCTACTCGATCACCGACCCGGCGCTGGCCCTCAAGCAGGAATGGCGCCCCGGCATGAGCCGCGAGTTCTCCCAGGTGATCTGCGTGCGCGAGCATTTCCCGCGCGACTGGCAGCATGCCATCCGGCAGAAGTCGCGGTGGATCGTCGGCATCGTGTTCCAGGGCACCAGCAACCTCGGCTGGAGCCGCAAGGGCGCGCTCAACTACTTCCTCTGGCGTGACCGCCGCGGGCTGATCGCCTACCTGCTGAGCTTTTTGGTCAACCTGTTGCTGCTGGTGTTGCTGGCCATGTGGCTGGTCACCGTGATTGCCCCAGAGGCCTGGCGCTTCATGTCGATCCTCGACGACAGCTGGCTGCTGACCACCTTGCTGTGGCTGAACGGGCTGTTGCTGTGCAACCGGCTGTTCCAGCGCGCCTGGTTCGTCACCCGCTTCTACGGCATCGGCGAAGGCCTGCTGTCGGCGCCACGGATGATGTGGAGCAACTTCGTCAACTTCTTCGCCAACCTGCGCGCGCTGCGCCAGGTGATGGAAATGGGCGACTCGCGGCGCGTGGCCTGGGACAAGACCACCCACGAATTCCCCGCCATCGCCGCCCCTGCCCGCACGCCGCTGGGCCAGCGCCTGGTGGCCAAGGGCCTGATCAGCGACGAACAGCTGCAACAGGCCATCACCAGCCCGGTACGCCGGCGCCTGGGCCGCGAGCTGTTGCTGCGCGGCTGGCTGAACAGCGAACAGCTGGTGGCCACCCTGGCCGAGCAGCTGGACCTGCCCTGGGCACCGCTGAACCCGTTCAAGCTCGACCCGCAGCTGATCGCCAAACTGCCGCGCAAGCTGGCGACGCACTATGGCGTGCTGCCGGTGGCCGAAGACGGCAATACGCTGGTGCTGGCCAGCGAAAGCCCGGTCAGCCAGGTGTCGCTGGGGGTGATCAGCCGCCTTCTGAAGCGCCCGGTCAGCGCGCGCCTGGCGCCACAGGGCCGGGTCACCCTGGGCCTGCGCTACCACTACCCAAGCCCCTGGCAGAAGCCGGAAACCCGCGACATGCTGGCCACCCTCGAACGCCACCAGGACGACGAGGAGCTGCTCGAACGGGTCAGCCATCACCAGGTCATGCTCGGCGCCCTGCTGCAGGTGCGCGGCATGGTCCCGGTCACCCTGTTCAACCAGGCGCTGATCGACTTCGACCCCGAATCCCAGAGCCTGGGCGAACACCTGATCGCTCGCGGCATCATCACCGAGCAGGTGCTGCAACAGGCCCTGATCGAACAGGCCAGCGAACAGCAGGCCGCCTTTGACCTGACCCGGGAGGTGGCATGAAGCCGCGTTTTTCCCTCACTTTCACTGGCCTGTTGCTGTGTTCCACCGCCCTGCCTACCGTCGCCGCCGCGCCGATGACCGACTTCCAGCGCTTCACCAGCTACCCGTTCATGGAGCGCAGCTATCGCGAGGCGAAGAAGGACAATTGGGCCGAGGTCGAACGCCTGACCCGGCACGTGCTGGGCCGCGTGCCGAACAACGACGAAGCCCGTGCGCTGCTGGTCGAGGCCTTGGCCCATCAGCGCCGCTACCAGGAAGCCGAAGCACTGGCCGAACAACTGGGGGGCAGCCCCGAGCACGCCAACGCCCTGCTCGAACTGCGCCTGGCCTGGATCGAGCAGGACTCGCCCGCCGCCAGCCAGGTTGAACGATGGCTGGCCAGCAGCGACGGTGCTCAGCGGGTGCGCCTGTGGCAGGCCTACAGCCTCAAGCTGGCCAAGACCGGTGGCGCCGCCAAGGCGCTGGACTGGCTCAACCACCTGCCGCCGCAGGACGATGGCCAGGTCCTGCGCCTGGCCCGGGCCAACTTCGCCGAGCAGTTGCGCGACTGGAAGCAGACCATCGAGCAACTGCAGCCCCTGGCCGACCAGGGCGCATTGCCCGCACCAGACTGGCAGCGCCTGGCCAATGCCTATATCCAGCAAGTGGACGAAAAGGGCCTGAACGCACTGCTGCCCAGCGCCCCGTCCGCCGAAGCCGCCAACCAGGCCCGCCTGGCCATGGCCAACCGCGCCATCGGCGTCGGCCAGAACCAACAGGCCCAGCGCCTGCTGCAAGCTCTGCCCGCCGAACAACTGAACCAGCCCGAGCAGCGCCAGCAGCTGTGGGAGCTGGCCCGCGAAGGCCAGGACGCGCCGCTGGTGCAGCGCCTGAGCAACGAACTGCAACGCCCCTGCCTGGAAACCGTCGACTGGTTGTCGCGCCGCGACCCGGCACTGGCCCGCGAGCAGCTCAAGGGCTGCACCGCCAGCAGCGACCCAAGGGCCTACGCCGTGCTCAGGCAACGCTTGTACGGTGACCCACCGCAGCCGCCGCAACCGCGCACCGCCGCCGAATGGGCAAACCGCTACCGGCAAAGCGGCGATCTGGCCGCGCTGGAGCAGGCCACCTTCCTGTTGACCCAACAAGGCCAGGGCGAACATGCCCGGCAGTTGCTGGAACAGGCCTATGACCGCCGTCACGGTCGCCTGACCCCGTCGCTGCTGCAGCGCCTGGGCAACCTGTATGCACGCGACGACGGCGCGCTGGACAGCCGGCGCATGCTCGGCCTGGTCCCGCAGGTCGACGCCAGTACCCGCGCCCAGTTGCTGGGCCGCCTGGCCGAAGCCGGCCAATGCGATGCGGTACGCCAGGCCGTGCCGGCCACCCCGAGCGAGCCTGGCCAATACCGCGCCCTGGGCCGCTGCGCCATGCCCGCGCAGCCCGGCGAAGCGGTGGTCTACTACCAGGCCGCCGAGCGCCTGGGTGACAGCGCTAGCCGGCTGCCCTTGGCCTATGCCCTCGAGGCCGCCGGCGATTCCGAGGCCGCCCTGCCCGTCTGGCGCAGCGTGCCGGACAGTGCCTGGACCGACAACGCCCGGCTCACCGCCGCGCGCGGCGCACTGAACGCTGGCGATGTGCAGGCGGCCCGCCAGCACTGGGATGCCGCTGCCCACCAGAATGCCGATGACTGGGCGCTGGGCGCCGCCATCGCCGAGCGCCAGGGCGATTACCCGAGCGCGCTGGCCTTGCAGCGCCAGGCCCTGTTGCACAACCCGCGTGCCGAGCATTACTACGCCGCCGCCAGCACCGCGCAACTGGCCGGCGACAGCGCGCAGAGCACTGCCTGGCTGGCCGAAGCACTACGCCTGGCCCCTGACCAGCCACGCTACCGCGCCGACTACGGCATGCGCCTGGCCGGTTCGACCGACAAGGCCCAGCGCCGCCAGGCGATCCCCTACCTGGAACGCGCGACCCGCGATTTCCCCGAGGACTACCGCCTTGGCGAAACGCTGGCCCTGCGCTACGACGAAGCCGAAGACAGCGCCTCGGCCCGCCGCGAACTGCGCCGCATCCTCGATGTGGAGCAGCAGGTGGTCGACGGCGACGACGAATACGGCAGCCTGGAAGCGCGCAAGTACCGCCAGCGCCGCGCCCACGAAAGCCTGTCGCGGCGCGACACCATCACCCTGGCCAGCACCTGGTCGCCGGCCGGCACCTCGACCAACGACAAGTTCCTCGATGGCCAGCGCAGCGGCAGCTCGCGCCGCGCGCAATCGCAGAACGTGCAGCTGGCCATGTGGGACCACGCCCTGGGCGAAGAGCCCAGCCGCAACGGCAGTACCCTGTCGGTGTACGGCAGGGTGCTGTTCGGAGGGCAAAGCCGCACCGACTACGCGCAAAGCATGGGCACCGGGGTCGGCCTGCGCTACAAGCCACTGGGCCAGGCCAACCTCAACCTGTATGCCGAGCTGTACCACCAGCGGCAGATCGACGAAGCGCATTACCGCGGCCTGAGCCTGGGCCAGTTGCTCAGCCCGGCCAAGGTCGGCGGCAACTGGGGCGACCTGCGCCATCACGCCGAATCGAGCAACGACCTGCTGTTGCGCGCGACCGCCTCGTTCCTCGACCAGGGCGACTGGCGTAACGACTGGCGGGTCGATGAAGACCAGTGGAACGAGCGCTTCCTCTACCTCGACGCTGCCTGGTGGACCCGTGCCGGCGACCACGCCTGGCTGTCGCGCTACCAGCAGGGCCACGCCTGGAAGCTGCCCGGCAGCTCGCCACAAACCCTCATGCCGTATGGCTTCGTCGAGTTCTCCAGCCAGGACCCGAGCAACGACTGGCGCCAGGACGCGCGGGCCGGGGTCGGCGTGCGCTGGCAATGGTGGTTCGACGATGACCGCTACAACGCCTATCGCGGTTCGCTGAAAGTGCGCGCCGAGTACCAGCAAGCGCTGGGCGGCAACCTCTACGAGCGCGCCAACGGCGTGCTGGTCGGTGCGGAGTTGACCTTCTGATGCGTACCCTCATCGCCCTCTGCCTGTTGGCCCTGTGCCTGCCGGCCGGTGCCGACCAGCGCCTGTTCTACCAACCGCTGAACCGCGATGCCAGCGTCACCCCTGCCCAATGGCAGCAGCTGTGGCGCGCCACCGTGGCCCAGGGTGGCAAGACCCTGATCGTGCAATGGAGCGCCTACGGCGACAGCGATTTCGGCGCGGCTCAAGGCTGGCTGGCCAACAGCTTGCGCAGCGCCCGTGCCGAAGGCCTGCAACTGGTGCTGGGGCTGTACATGGACCCGGCCTACTACCAGCGCCTTGACCAGCTGGATAGCGAAGGCCTGAACAGTTACTGGAAAGCGCAGCTGGGGCGCTCGCTCGGCCAGTACCAGCAACTGCGTCAGACCTGGCAGTTGCCGGTGGACGGCTGGTACCTGCCGATGGAGCTGGACGACTATCATTTTCGCCAGGCTGAGCGCCGCGATGCGCTGTACCGCCAGTTACAGGCCTTCAACCGCCAGCTGGACAAGCCCTTGCACATCAGCGCCTTCAGCGCTGGCAAACTGTCACCACGGGTCACCGCCGCGTGGCTGGACCAGCTGGCCGCGGCCGGCTTGAGGGTGTGGTGGCAGGATGGCGCCGGCACCGGGCGCTTGCCGGCGCTGGTGCGCCAGGGCTACGAACAGGCCCTGCCGTGCCGGGTGGGTGTGGTGCGCGAGGCGTTTCGCCAGGTCAGCGCGCCAGGCCAGGCGTTCCGCGCCGAGCCGGCCGAGCCGAAGCTGGCGGGCGGGTGCCATGCCGAGGCGGTGTTCGACCTGCGTTACCGGCCCTGGGCCCGGGGTGTTCTGCCCAGCAATTGAGTCGCCAGGCCCGGCCTGTTCGCGGGCTTGCCCGCTCCCACAGGTACAGCACAGGTTTGTGAGACTGTGTGGTCCCTGTGGGAGCGGGCAAGCCCGCGAACAGGCCAGCACAGGCAACACCTACCCAGCGGGCAAACGAATGCGAAACTGCGCCCCACCCAGCGCCGATTGCGCCACGGTCAAGGTGCCACCCTGCCCCTCGATCGCCCGCCGGCTGATCGCCAGCCCCAGACCAAACCCGCCGGTGTTGCGGTCGCGGCTCCGGTCCAGGCGGTAGAACGGCTGGAAGATCCGCTCGCGCTCCTCTACCGGAATGCCGATCCCGTCATCTTCCACCGTCAACAGGCACGCCCCGCCCTCTTCCAGGCGCAAACGCAGCAACAGGCTCTGGTCGCAGTAACGCATGGCATTGCGCACCAGGTTCTGCACCGCCCGGGCCGTCAGCCGCGGGTCCAGCACGAAACGCGGCAGGTCAGCCTCGGCGCGCACTTCCCACTGGATACCCCGGCCATCGAGCTCCTCGGCAAAGCCGCCGAGCACACTGTCGAGCAGTTCCAGCAACGACACTTCGACCCGCTCGCGGGCCTGGTCGGCGTTGTACAGCCGGCTGTAGGACAACAGCTCCAGCACCAGTTCATCCAGCTCGCGCACATGCCCCACCAGCTCCAGCAGGCGTTTGCGGCTGGCCGGCGGCACTTCGTCGAACAGCAACACCAGGCCGAAATCCAGCCGGGTCAAGGGGGTGCGCAATTCGTGCGACACCGCATTGAGCAGCTCGCGCTGCTGGTTGACATGGCGTTCCAGGTCGCTGGCCATGGTGTCGAACACCCCGGCCAGCTCACCGATGTTGGAGTGCGGCGAGATATGCGTGCGTTCGGCCATCTGCCCCTGGCCCAGGCGCCGGGCGGTTTCCTTGAGGCGCTCCAGGTCGCGCCAGTGCGGCCATACCCACAGCAGCAGGCAGCCGAGCATGGCCGCCCCGATCAGTACCGTCACGCCCCACGACAGCACGTTGATGTCCAGCGGGTCGGGCGGCGAGTGCAGGCGCACCAGCCACTCCTGGTCCAGCGGCGCCAGCACGGTTTCGTAATAGCCCCAGTCGGCAATGCGCACGGCGTACAGGCCATGCTCCAGGCGGGCCTGCTCGTCCTCGCTCAAGCCGGCCTGGTCCATGCGCAGCAACTGCACCTGCAGCGGTGCGAAGTCGCTGGCCAGTTGCTGCTCCACCGCCGGCCACTGCGCGCGCGGCACCTGGCGGAACTGGCGTACGATCAGCGACTGCACGCCCTTGGTCTGGTCCAGGTTGTAGGCCATGAAGCGCTCCTGGAACAGCCCGACGATGGTGTCGGGGATGAACAGCAGCGCGCCGGCATAGGCCACGATGATCACCAGGTACAGCCGCACCAGAATCTTCAGCATGGGCGCTCAGCACTCCCACTCGACACGGCTGAACAGGTAGCCCTTGCCCCACACGGTCTTGATCTTGCGCGCCTCGCCGGCGTTGTCGTCGAACTTGCGGCGCAGCTTGGAGATGGCCACATCCACCGAGCGGTCGGTGCCATTGAACTCGATGCCGCGCAGCTGCTGCAGGATGCGGTCGCGGTTGAGCACTTCGCCAGCGTTGCGCGCCAGCACCACCAGCAGGTTGTACTCACCGCTGGACAGCTCCACTTCTTCGCCGCGCCAGCTCACCGTGCGCTCGGCCAGGTCGATGCGCAGGCCGCCGATCAGGATCAGGTCGTTGTCCAGGCGCGGCTCGTTGACGCTGCTGCGGCGCAGCAAGGTGCGTACGCGGGCCAGCAGCACGCGCGGTTCACAGGGTTTGGTCACGTAGTCGTCGGCGCCCATTTCCAGGCCCAGGACCTGGTCGTGGCTGTCGTCGCGGGCGGTCAGCATCAGGATCGGCAGGCTCTGCGATTCCTGGCGCAGCAGGCGGCACAGTTGCAGGCCATCGATGCCCGGCAGCATCAGGTCGAGAATCACCAGGTCAGGCCTCTGCCGGCGGTATTCGTCCAGCACATGATCGCCCCGGGCGATCACCTGGACATGGAAGTCGTTGCGTTGCAGGTAGCTGGCGATCAGCTCGGACAGGGCGCTGTCGTCTTCGACCAGGAAAATGTTCGGCATAGGCGGTTGGGGATCACAGGATGTGGTAGAACTTGGCGGCCTCTTCGCGGGCACAGCACAGGTTTCAGAGACTGTGTGGTCTCTGTGGGAGCGGGTTTACCCGCGAAGAGGCCGCTACAGACGTAGGCAGAATATAGAACCCTACACCCCGACAGGCTTGTTCTTCACACTTTTTCACACTCGCCCTACAGGTATTAACAGCCACCCACGGAATACCTGCCGTAGCATAGAGGCGGTCATCATCGGAAGATCCGTATGTCTACTACCCTCCCCCTGCGCCTGCGCCCATTGGCGCTCGTGGCGTTTCTGAGCCTGGCCCTGGCCGGCTGCGACGACAGCGCCGAGCCGGACGAACAGGCTCCCACCCCGCATGTGCGGGTGGAAACCCTGCAGCTGCAGCCACTGGCCATCAGCAGCGAACTCAGCGGCCGCATCCTCGCGCCGCGCACTGCCGAGGTGCGTGCACGCGTTGCCGGCGTGGTGCTCAAGCGGGTTTACCGCGAAGGCAGCGACGTCAAGCAAGGCGATGTGCTGTTCCTCATCGACCCGGCGCCGTTCAAGGCCGACCACGACAGTGCCCGCGCCGTCCTGGCCAAGGCCGAAGCCACCCTGTACCAGGCGCGCCTGCAGGAGCAGCGCTACCGCGAGCTGGTCGACGACAAGGCTGTCAGCCGCCAGGAATACGACAACGCCAAGGCCAGTTTCCTGCAGGCCGACGCGGCCGTGGCCGAAGCCAGGGCCGCCCTGGAGCGCGCCCGCCTGAACCTCGGCTACGCCACCGTGACCGCGCCGATTTCCGGCCGCATCGGCCGCGCCCAGGTCACCGAAGGCGCGCTGGTCGGGCAGAACGAGCCGACGCCGCTGGCGACCATCCAGCAGCTGGACCCGATCCATGCCGACGTCACCCAGTCGACCCGCGAGCTCAACGCCCTGCGCCGCGCCCTGCGGGCTGGCGAGCTGCAGCAGGCAGGCGATGGCCAGGCCCGGGCGACGCTGATCCAGGACGACGGCAGCGCCTACCCGCTGCCGGGCAAGCTGCTGTTCTCCGACATCGCCGTCGACCCCAGCACCAACCAGATCACCCTGCGCAGCGAGTTCCCCAACCCCGACCTCGACCTGCTGCCCGGCAGCTACGTGCGCGTGCGCCTGGAGCAGGCCGTGCAACCCAAGGGCCTGAGCGTGCCGCAACGCGCCATCTTGCGCGACAGCGCCGGGGTGCCCAAGGTGCTGGTGGTCGATGCCCAGGCCAAGGTCAGCGACCGCCAGGTGGTACTGGGCAATGCCCAGGGCGACCGCTGGATCGTCAGCGAAGGCCTGGCCCCTGGCGAGCAGGTCGTGGTCGAAGGCCTGCAACACGTCAAGGCCGGTGACCAGGTACGGGTCGACGACACCTCAGGGGCCTCGCCCATCGCACAGCATTCCGGCCAGTGAGGGCCTGATTCATGCCGCACTTCTTCATCGACCGCCCGGTATTCGCCTGGGTGGTCGCCCTGTTCATCCTGCTGGCCGGGGCCCTGGCCATCCCGCAATTGCCGGTGGCCCAGTACCCCAACGTGGCGCCGCCGCAGGTAGAAATCTACGCCGTGTACCCGGGCGCCTCGGCGGCGACCCTGGACGAGAGCGTGGTCAGCCTGATCGAGCAGGAGCTCAACGGCGCTGACAACCTGCTGTACTTCGAGTCGCAGAGCAGCCTGGGCAGCGCCACCATCACCGCCACCTTCGCCCCGGGCACCAACCCGGACCTGGCCCAGGTCGATGTGCAGAACCGCCTGAAGGTGGTCGAGTCGCGCCTGCCGCGCCCGGTGACCCAGCAAGGCCTGCAGGTGGAAAAGGTCTCCACCGGCTTCCTGTTGCTGGCGACCCTCATGTCCGAAGACGGCCGGCTCGACGAAACCGCCCTGTCGGATATCCTCGCGCGCAACGTGATGGACGAGATCCGCCGCCTCAAGGGCGTCGGCAAGGCCCAGCTGTATGGCTCCGAGCGCGCCATGCGCATCTGGATCGACCCGCGCAAGCTGGTCGGCTTCAACCTTACGCCCAACGATGTGGCCGAGGCCATCGCCGCGCAGAACGCCCAGGTCGCGCCCGGCAGCATCGGCGACCTGCCCGGGCGCAGCACCCAGGAAATCACCGCCAACGTGGTGGTCAAGGGCCAGCTGAGCAGCCCGGAAGAGTTCACCGCCATTGTCCTGCGCGCCAACCCGGACGGCTCGACGGTGACCGTTGGCGATGTCGCCCGGGTCGAGATCGGTGCCCAGGAATACCAGTACGGCACCCGTCTCAACGGCAAGCCGGCCAGCGCCTTCAGCGTGCAGCTGGCGCCGGGCGCCAACGCCATGGAAACCGCCACCCTGGTGCGGGCGAAAATGCAGGATCTGGCGCGCTATTTCCCGGAAGGCGTCAAGTACGACATCCCTTACGACACCTCGCCGTTCGTCAAGGTGTCGATCGAGCAGGTCATCAATACCCTGTTCGAAGCCATGCTGCTGGTGTTCGCGGTGATGTTCCTGTTCCTGCAGAACCTGCGCTACACGCTGATCCCGACGCTGGTGGTGCCGGTGGCACTGATGGGCACCTTTGCCGTGATGCTGGCCATGGGCTTCTCGGTCAACGTGCTGACCCTGTTCGGCATGGTGCTGGCTATCGGCATCCTGGTAGACGACGCCATCGTGGTGGTGGAAAACGTCGAACGGATCATGGCTGAAGAAGGCCTGCCGCCCAAAGAGGCCACGCGCAAGGCCATGGGCCAGATCAGCGGTGCGATCGTCGGCATTACCCTGGTGCTGGTGGCGGTGTTCCTGCCGATGGCCTTCATGCAGGGCTCGGTGGGGGTGATCTATCAACAGTTCTCGCTGTCGATGGCGGTGTCGATCCTGTTCTCGGCGTTCCTCGCCCTCAGCCTGACCCCGGCGCTGTGCGCCACCCTGCTCAAACCGGTGGCCAAAGGCGAACACCACGCACGTAAAGGCTTTTTCGGCTGGTTCAACCGGCGTTTCGAGAGCATGAGCAACGGTTACCAGCGCTGGGTGATGCACGCGCTCAAGCGCAGCGGCCGCTACCTGCTGGTGTACGCGGTGCTGCTGGCGGTGCTGGGCTATGGCTTCAGCCAGTTGCCCACGGCATTTCTGCCCACCGAAGATCAGGGCTATACCATTACCGACATCCAGCTGCCGCCCGGTGCCAGCCGCATGCGTACCGAGCAGGTAGCCGCGCAGATCGAGGCGCACAACAGCGAGGAAGCGGGGGTGGGCAATACCACGTTGATCCTTGGCTTCAGCTTCTCGGGCAGCGGGCAGAACGCGGCGCTGGCCTTCACCACACTGAAGGACTGGTCCGAGCGCGGCGCCGACGACAGCGCCCAGTCGATCGCCGAACGCGCGACCCTGGCGTTCAGCCAGCTCAAGGACGCGATTGCCTTCTCGGTGCTGCCGCCGCCGATCGACGGCCTGGGTGAATCGACCGGCTTCGAGTTCCGCCTGCAGGACCGCGGCGGCATGGGCCACGCCGCGCTGATGGCGGCCCGCGACGAGCTGCTGGCCAATGCCGGCAAAAGCAAGGTGCTGACCAACGTGCGCGAGGCCTCGCTGGCGGAAAGCCCGCAGGTCCAGCTGGAAATCGACCGCCGCCAGGCCAATGCCCTGGGCGTGTCGTTCGCCGACATCGGCACGGTACTGGATGTGGCCGTGGGTTCCAGCTACGTCAACGACTTCCCCAACCAGGGCCGCATGCAGCGGGTGGTGGTGCAGGCCGAAGGCGACCAGCGCAGCCAGGTCGAAGACCTGCTGAAAATCCACGTGCGTAACAACAGCGGCAAGATGGTGCCGCTGGGCGCCTTCGTCCAGGCCAGGTGGGTCAGCGGCCCGGTGCAGCTGACCCGCTACAACGGCTACCCTGCAGTGTCGATTTCCGGCGAGCCGGCGGCCGGCTACAGCTCGGGCGAGGCCATGGCCGAAGTCGAGCGCCTGGTGGCGCAGCTGCCGGCCGGTGCCGGCCTGGAGTGGACCGGCCTGTCGCTGCAGGAGCGGTTGTCCGGCAGCCAGGCACCGCTGCTGATGGCGCTGTCGTTGCTGGTGGTGTTCCTGTGCCTGGCGGCATTGTACGAAAGCTGGTCGATCCCGAGCGCCGTGCTGCTGGTGGTGCCGCTCGGCGTGCTCGGCGCCGTGCTGGCGGTGACCCTGCGCGGCATGCCCAACGACGTGTTCTTCAAGGTCGGCCTGATCACCCTGATCGGCCTGTCGGCGAAGAACGCCATCCTCATCATCGAGTTCGCCAAGCACCTGGTGGACCAAGGCATGGACGCGGCCGAGGCCGCCGTACAGGCTGCGCGCCTGCGGTTGCGGCCGATCGTGATGACCTCGCTGGCCTTCATCCTCGGCGTGGTTCCCCTGGCCATCGCCAGCGGCGCCAGCTCGGCGAGCCAGCAGGCGATCGGCACCGGGGTGATCGGCGGCATGCTCAGCGCCACCCTGGCGGTGGTGTTCGTGCCGGTGTTCTTCGTGGTGGTGATGCGCCTGGCGCGCAAGGGCAAAGCCGCAACCGCGAGCGAGGCGCTACCCGACGGCCATTGATGGCTGTGAGCAAGGGGGCTGCTGCGCAGCCCATCGCCGGCAAGCCAGCTCCCACAGGTACTGCACAGGGCCCAAGCCTCATGCGGTACCTGTGGGAGCTGGCTTGCCGGCGATAGGGCCAGGACAGGCAGCACAAAACAGTTGCTCCCACACCCTTTGGAAGCCTGGCTTGCCCGCGATACGCCGCTTGCCGGTCATTGCCGAGGTTTGGCCTTCTACCCAGCTCGGTCGTCGAATCTGACGGCTTCCTTCAACTTTTTGCCAGCGCTGAACCTGGCCTTGATCGCTGCGGCAATCTTCAACGCTTTGCCCGTTCGCGGGTTTCGGCCGATCCGCGCTTTCCTTTGCGCAGTTGAAAAGGTGCCAAAGCCCACCAGGATCACATCCTCGCGCGCGCCCAGCGATGCCTTGACTGTCTCGATAAAGGCATCGACCACCTTTTGTGCCATTACCTTGCTCAAGTCAGCGCGTTGCGCCACGTCAGCTACCAGTTGCGATTTGTTCAAGTTTCTTCTCCTTGTCATGGCCCCGGGCACCTTTGCAATGCCAAGGCTGCAGCTGTATTGAAGGAACTACGCACCATCGGCACAACTGGCAAAAATGTCAGGTCTGCTCAACTCGCACGCTGGCTTGCTGGACAATGGTTGCAGGCCGTGGGAGGGTTGCGCTCTTCCCCAGCCTGGAACTGCAATCATGACCAGCCCCCTGCCCGCCAGCTCAGCCCTGATTCTCGCCGGCGGCCGTGGCCAGCGCATGGGTGGCCGGGACAAGGGCCTGATCGACTGGCAGGGCGAACCGCTGGTTGCCCATGTGCATCGGGTGCTGCGCCCGCTGACTGACGACCTGGTGATTTCCTGCAACCGCAACCAGGATGCCTACCGGGCGTATGCCGACCAGCTGGTGGGCGATGTCGAGGCTGATTTCCCCGGGCCGCTGGCGGGGGTGATTGCCGGGCTCAAGGTGGCGCGGCATGACTGGCTGGTGGTGCTGGCCTGCGATGCGCCCTTGGTCGAGCGGGCGCTGATCGAGGATCTGCTGCGCCTGGCAGCGGCCAGTGACAGCGCGGCCATGGTGCGACAGGGTGGCTACTGGCAACCGATGTTCAGCGTATTGCCGCGTCGGCTGCTGCCGGTGCTGGAGCAGGCCTGGGCGGCGGGTGAGCGGAGTTTGCAGAAGGCCCTGCTGCGCGAAGCGGTGCAGGCGCTGGAATGTGCCGCAGGGGACCGACGGCTGAGCAATTTCAACAGCCCGGAACTGCTGCAAGGTTGAGGGCAGCGCTGTACCTGTGGGAGCGGGTTCACCCGCGAAAAGGCCCTCAGCCCGATCACGGCTGCAGCATATTCTCAACAAAGCCCAAGCGCCCGTCAGGCATCTAACACTTCTCTCTTGCCAGCTTCCATTTCCTCTTATTTGACGCGGTGGATGTGGAGCGGCCTTGTGTCGCGCCTACAGAAACAGCGCACAATTTGCTTCAGTTACATGCCCGAGCGAAGAAAGCCTAAAAAACAACTAAAGACCAAAAAACAAATATTAACTTACAAGTTTCGGAAACTTCCTACATATAAGCAAATCAACAACACCTTGTTCATTTCAATCCCTCCGCAGCCCTCTTACCCTGCAAATCCGCGCTCTGCATCAACGCCACGCCTGATACCGGAGCATTCCTTAACAAGGGAAGAGACGCCATGTACCGACAATCTGATCTGCGTTTCAGCTTCCAGCCCTTGGCTGGCGATCTTGAATTCGAGGTAGTTTCATTCGAGCTCGACGAAGCTATCAGCGCACCCTTTCAGTTGAAGCTCGAGCTAATCAGTTACGAAGACGAGGTCGACTTCGGTCAACTGCTTGACAAGCCCGTGCTGTTCACAATCTGGCAACGCGAACGCCCAATGCGCTACGTGTACGGCGTGGTCGGCACCTTCAGCCAAGGTGGAACGGGCTTTCACCGCACTCGCTACCACGCCTTGGTAGAGCCCTTGCTGGCCCGGGCCGAGCTGCGTTCGAACTGGCGCATCTTCCAGCAAAAGACCGTGCCACAGATTCTTGAGCTGATGCTGCAGCGCCAGGGCATCAGCCGTTTCGAAATCAAGTGCATCGGCGAGCACCAGGTACGCGAGTTCTGTGTACAGGCCGGTGAAACCGACCTTGACTTCATCGCCCGCCTGGCTGGTGAAGAGGGTTTCGTCTATCGCTTCGAACACACGCCGAAACACCACCAGCTGATCATCACCGACCGGCTGCTGACGCTGGGAAAGATCAGCCGGGGCGCGATCAAGGCCGATGACGATGAAAAGTTCTTCGAAGAGAATGAAGTCGGGCCTGACCAGGTGCTGTACCGTGCCAACAGCGGCGGCGACCAGGCCAGGCCCTGCCTGCGGCGCCTGCGCTACAGCGAACAGGTGCGTACCGCACGCCAAGTGCAGCGAGACTACACCTTTACCAATCCGCAGTACCGGCAGGAGCACCGCGCGGACGGCAGTGGCATCATCCATCAGTCCCAAAACTATGAGCGCTTCGACTACCCCGGCCGCTACAAACGCGATGTGGTCGGCGTGCCCTTCACCGCTACCCGCCTCACGGCCCTGCGCCATGACGCCCGTATTGCCGAAGTGGAAGGCGACGATGTACGGCTGCAACCAGGCCTGAGCTTCACCCTCATAGAGCACCCGCGCCAAGACCTCAACGCACACTGGCGCGTGATGCGTGTGCATCACGAGGGCAGCCAATTCACCAGCCTGCAAGAAGAAGCTGCCGGATCCGAACAGGGAACCCGCTACTCGCAGGAAGCAGTACTGGTGCCCGGCCGGATCGAATGGCGCCCCGCCCCACTGGACAAGCCACGTATCGATGGCCCGCACATGGCCACCGTGGTCGGCCCACCTGGCGAGGAGATCTATTGCGACGAGTGGGGCCGGGTCAAGGTCAGCTTCCCCTGGGATCGTGAAAGCAAGAACAACGAGTTCAGCTCCTGCTGGGTACGCGTGTCGCAAGGCTGGGCCGGAGGCAGCTGGGGCTCGATGGCTATCCCACGCATCGGCCAGGAGGTGATCGTACAGTACGTCAACGCCGACCCCGACCAGCCGCTGATCACCGGGCGTACCTATTGCGGCGACCAACTGCCGCCCTACGACCTGCCGAAGCACAAGACACGCATGACCATCAAGAGCCAAACCCATAAGGGTAACGGCTTCAACGAGCTGCGTTTCGAAGATGAGCTCGGTCGCCAGGAAGTGTTCATGCATGCCGAAAGGGACATGAACACCAAGGTCAAACACGACCAGACCCTGAGTGTCGGCAATGATCGCGCTACTGCAACTGGTCGAGACCACAGCACCAGCATTGCGCGTGACGAGTCAATCGATACGGGCCGAGATCGTCGCGATCATGTTCACCAGGACTGCTTCACCAACATTGGCCGTAACGACATCCTCTGCGTCGGCAACACAAGCCGCATCACCATTGCCGCCGACCACAGCCTGAGTATTGGTGGCAATCAGTCGTTGGTAATCGAAGGTACGCGGGCCATTGAAGCGCGTAACGCACAACGTCTGCTGACCCGCAGTTACATGCTTCAGGGCACGGAGCGTATCCACATCCGTGGCCCCAGCGGCAAGATCATCTTCGACGCCGACGGTATCACCATCGAAGCGCCAAACATCCGCTTTAAAGGCAATGTCACCTATCAGACACCTGTACAGGCCCAGGTCGAAGCCATCGAAGCCGCCATTCGGGAAGGCTCCCCGCTGATCGAGGAATGCCCTCTCGCCGGAAAGGACAACGCATGAGCCTTCACCAGCAATTATGCGAAGGCGGCCTGTGCACAGGTGTCGTCAGCGCAAGCCTGTTCGTGCTTGCCGAAGCGTCGGCCAATCCGGGCCTGCTGGGCAGGCTCGAGTTTCATTCCATTCAGCACCAATGCCTATGGCACCTGGAACATCACACCGGGCTGGAAAAGCATGCGCCATTGCTGTTCCAGCTGACCGCAGGCAGCGACCTGGACACCTGGCTGGGCGGACTGGAGGGAACGTTCGTCTATACGGTGGCCGAGGCTGCCCTACCCCTCGAAGCGCTTGCGCGCCACTTGCGCCGCTTTGGCAAAGTCGAGGAAGGCCGGCGCCGTTACTTGCTGAGGCTGGGTGACCCTCGGTCATTCAGTTTGTACGTCGGTTCACTGACCCACCAGCCCGACACCCTGGCCCGGCTGTTCGACCATGGGCGGATACGCAGACTGTACTTCCACGATTCGCGAAGCGGCCTTGCCCTTGCCGCCCAGCCGCTGTTCGAGCAGAGCGAACACGGCACCGAACGGGACGGCTGCGTGGCCTGGCTGCCATTGCGCAAGGGGGCCTCTGCATGAATCTGCCCAGTCTGGACCTGCGTGCGGTAAAAGCTGCATCCCTGAGGTCCACCAACCGACAATTGTCTTGCTTCCTGCTGGAGACGCTCGACGGTTCGTTCGCACGCTTTCATACCCGCCCCGAGGATGTTCCGCTGCTGGTAGCCGATGCGGGAGCTCTGGTCAGCGAAAATGGCTACACCTGTGGCAGGGAGTACAGCTTGCTGGTGCTGAGCCACTTCCTGCTGGGGCTGGGCTGGTGGAACGACCCTGCAAGCGAATCGGTGTGGTCGGTCACCCACGTTCCGGGCCTTACCCATGATGAGCGGCTCGATATGCTGACGGTGCAGGCCGTATCTCACCGGTCGCGGTGGGAGGGTCACCTTGCCCTCATGCACGACCTCACTCGGCAGATGTTGCAGTTGCCCGAAGACGAATGCGACCCCGATCGGCAGTGGCGATCACTGGAGCAGTTGATGACCCTGCGGGGCATACCTGGCGATGCACAGCGTGCCTGCTACTGCCGCTACGAGTCGGATGCCTGCTTACGCTACGCGCTGCCCGCCATCAACCACGTGGAGCTCAACGAGAACGAGATCCGCGCCTATCGCTATTACGGCAAACGGCTACCACAGCCGGCCGATGACCTGTACCCGTTGCCTTTTCTATCCCGCAACCAGGTGCTGCTGCATGTCCTCTTGGCGATCGCGTTCGGTCGTCACTTCTACCTCAACCCATTGTTCACCCCTTGGGTGAAGTCGCTGGAAGCCACGGACTCTCCCCGAGAGCGCCGCCTGGCGCTGAGACGTGAACTTGCAGCTCACCAACAGGCACTCAAGGAGTCGAGTCAGCATGGTTGAATCATCTGAGCTGCAAGCACTGAGTCAAGCCGCACTGAACGGGGCGCTGCCTGTTCCACCCGACATCTGCATACCCTGCTGCCTGCCCGGCGCGCTGTTCTCCCTCGACGGCGGGGATGGTTGCGACCAGTTGCTGGGCATCCCCTCGCAGAACGGCGTTGGGCCCGC
>NZ_PUQD01000074.1 GCF_003331055.1 Pseudomonas sp. AFG_SD02_1510_Pfu_092
GGGGGGTTTCACCAGCCCCACCCCCCCCCCCCCCCCGGGGCGCCCGCCCCCCCCCCCCCCCCCCCCCGGCCGGGGGGGGGGGGCCCCCCCCCCCCGCGAAGAGGCCAGCACAGGCCACCACATGAAGGAGACCCGATGCCTGCCCCTATCGAAGACTACGCCCTGCTCGGCAACTGCCGCAGCGCTGCCCTGGTCAGCCGTGATGGCTCGCTCGACTGGCTGTGCCTGCCACGCTTCGACGCCCCTGCGGTATTTGCCGCCCTGTTGGGCAACGAGGAAAACGGCCGTTGGCGCCTGGCCCCCAGCGACCCGGTCGAGCACAGCAGCCGCCAATACCTGGACGACACCCTGGTGCTGGAAACCACCTGGGCCACCGCCAGCGGCCGTGCCCGCGTGCTCGACTTCATGCCCCTGGGCGAGGTCAATTCGGTGGTGCGTATCGTCGAAGGCCTCTCTGGCGAAATCAACTTCGAAATGGACCTGGTCATGCGCTTCGACTACGGCCGCAGCGTGCCCTGGGTCGAGCGCCTGGAACCACTGACGCTCAGTGCCGTGGCCGGCCCTCATCGTCTGCTTCTGAACAGTACCGTGACCCCGCATGCACGCGACCATCACACCGTCGCGCGCTTTCGCGTCGCTGCGGGCCAGCGCCAGGTGTTCAGCCTGCGCCACCAGCCCTCGCACCTGCCGGTACAGCCTGACATCAATGTGGACGATGCCCTGCAAAGCACGGTCGACCAGTGGCAGGCATTCGCCGCGCGATGCCCGCAGGTCGGCCCCTACACGGCGCTGGTGCGCCGCTCGCTGCTCACGCTCAAGGCCATGACCTATGCCCCCACCGGCGGCATTGTCGCGGCCGTTACCACCTCGTTGCCCGAGCGTGTCGGTGGCGAGCGCAACTGGGACTACCGCTTCTGCTGGCTGCGCGACGCCACCATGACCCTGCTGGCGTTCATGAACCTCGGCTACTTCGACGAAGCCCAGGCCTGGCGCGAGTGGCTGCTGCGCTCGGTGGCCGGCAACCCGGAGCAGATGCAGATCATGTACGGCCTGGCCGGCGAGCGCGACCTGCAGGAATACACCTTGCCATGGCTGGCCGGTTACGAGCATTCGCAGCCGGTGCGGGTGGGCAATGCCGCGTCGGCGCAGACGCAGCTGGACATCTACGGCGAACTGGCCGATGCCATGAGCCAGGCGATCAAGGGCGGCTTGCCGCGCCACCCACGCAGCGCCGCCATCGCCCGGCTGATCCTGCCTTATGTCGAGCGCATCTGGCGCGAGCCGGACGAAGGCATCTGGGAGGTGCGCGGCGGTCGCCGGCAGTTCGTGCATTCCAAAGTCATGGCCTGGGTGGCTTTCGACCGTGCCGCGGGGTTGGCCGACACCACCGAGCAAGGCCGTGAACAGGCGCAGCGCTACCGCCAGGTGGCTGACGAAATCCGCCGCGAAGTGTGTGCACAAGGCCTGGACAGCAGTGGCCAGTTCTTCGTCCAGGCCTATGGCTCGACCGAGATGGACGCCAGCCTGTTGCACATCGCCCTGACCGGCTTTCTGCCGGCACAGGACCCACGCTTCCTGCGCACGCTGGAGCAGATCGAAAGACGCCTGCTGAAGAACGGCCTGCTGCTGCGCTACGACAGCGACCGTTGCAGCGACGGCCTGACCCCGGGCGAGGGCACTTTCCTGGTGTGTTCATTCTGGCTGGCCGACGTGTATGTCCTGCTAGGCCGCCAGGCCGAGGCGCAGGCTTTGTACCAACGCCTGACCTGCCTGTGCAACGACCTCGGCCTGCTGGCCGAACAATACGACCCGGCCGGCCAGCGCATGCTCGGCAACTACCCTCAGGCGTTCAGCCATATCGGCATCATCAATACGGCCCTGAACCTGCACCGTGCACAGTGCCCGGTACGTGACCGGGCGAGTTGCGGATAGGGCGCTGCTGCTCGCAATCATATGTGACGCATCGCGTCACATATGATACTTTGCTTCGTGTGATGCATGAGGTCACACTTGGCTCGTCTCCCAATGGACGCGGCGAGCTACCGATGATCATCAGTTTTCGACACAAGGGACTGTGCATTTTTCATGAAACCGGCAACACCCGAGGCATTCAGGCCTCTCACGCAAAGCGCTTGAAGCGCCAACTTCAGTTTCTTGAGCGTGCCATGGCGGCCCAGGATCTGATCGTCCCCGGCTGGCAGTTACATCCGCTGAAGGGGGCGTTATCGGACTTCTGGTCAGTCAGTGTGTCTGGCAACTGGAGGTTGATCTTTCGCTTCGTGGGTTCGGATGTCGAACTGGTCGATTCCCTTGATTACCACTGAGAAGGAGGGCTGATAATGCCTTTGCACAATCCGCCACATCCCGGCGAAACCTTACGCGAAGATGTTCTGCCAGCGCTTGGCCTTACGGTGAAAGCCTTCGCTGCGCACCTGGGGTTTTCCCGCGAAGCGCTTTCGCGGGTATTGCATGGCCGTGCAGCAATTTCTCCGGACTTGGCCGTGCGTCTCGAGATGGCGGGCATCAGTACCGCTCGGCTTTGGCTGGCCATCCAGGCCGATTACGATATCTGGCAGGCACGCCACCGCCAGCAGCCTGTCATCGCCCGGCTGTTTCAAGCCGCCTGATATCAAAGTCTGAAAAGACCGGAGTAGACTAGGCCAAACACCATTGGGCACGGAGCACACATGGGTATTTGCGGTACAGATCGGCAGATTGCCGACATCGCGTTCAATGTCAGCGACATCGCAGACCTGAACGGTTTCGAACGCGCAGTGTGGACGGCCCAAGGCTGATGGCCAACCACAAGATCGAAATCCGCCGGCGCAATATCGACAAGATTCTGCAGGCGGCGGAAAAGGTGTTCGCCGAGAAAGGCTACGGCGCCACCTCCATGGGCGATATCGCCGAGCAGGCCGAGTTGCCGCGTTCCAACCTGCATTATTACTTCAGCACCAAGGACGAGCTGTTCCGCGCGGTGCTGCAGGACCTGCTGGATGTATGGAAGCAGGATGCGCTGTGCTTCGAGAACTTCGACGACCCGCGCGTGGTGCTGACCAGTTACATTCGGGCGAAAATGGGCCATTCGCGCTCGCGGCCGCTGGGTTCGAAGATTTGGGCCGAAGAAATGCTGCACGGCGCGCCGGTGCTAGGGGGGAACCTGGATGAAAGCCTGGTGCCCTGGGCCAAGTTGAAGGAAGCCAAGATCCGCCGCTGGGTGGAGGAGGGGCGCATTCTGCCGGTGGAGCCGTCGGCGCTGCTGTACATGATCTGGGCTTCGACCCAGCACTATGCCGACTTTGGCTACCAGGTGGCCCTGCTCAATGGTGGCGAGACGCTGTCGGACATGGCATTCGAAAGCGCGGTGCAGACGGTGACCAGCGTGATTCTGCGGGGGATCGGGCTGGAGCCTTGAGGGTGACGATAGCCTGGGAGATTGGTCCGCTGTGCGGCCCTTCGCGGGCTCGCCCGCTCCCACAGTCGGTATGTAACCTGTGGGAGCGGACGAGCCCGCGAAGGGCTGCATGGCAGCCCCAGTCGCCTCAACTGGCTTCGCGGTAAGGATTGCGCGGGTCCTGCGTCCAGTTCAGATACGGCTTGCCGGTATCCTGCGCGACCATCTCGATGCAGTGCTCCACCGGGCAGGTAATCTGGCACAGGTTGCAGCCCACGCATTCCGCTTCGATCACGCTATAGGCATGCGTACCATCGGCCTTCAGGGTACTGGCAATCGCCTGGTGCGAGGTATCTTCACAGGCAATGTGGCAGCGCCCGCAGCCAATGCACGCCGCCTGGTCGATGTGCGCCACCGACTTGTAGTTCATGTCCAGGTACTTCCAGTCGGTGGTATGCCCCACCGCCTGGCCGCGGAATGCCTCGATGCTGCGGTGCCCATGCTGGTCCATCCACCTCGCCAGGCCGTCCTGCATGTCCTCGACGATACGAAAACCATGCAGCATCGCAGCAGTGCACACCTGCACGGCGCCACTGCCCAAGGCCATGAACTCGGCCGCGTCACGCCAGCTGCCGATGCCGCCAATGCCGCAGATCGGCAGGCCTTGGGTGGCCGGGTCGCGGGCGATTTCCGCGACCATGTTCAGGGCAATCGGCTTCACCGCCGAACCGCAGTAACCGCCGTGGGTGCTCTGGTCGCCGACGATGGGGTGGGCCACCATGCGCTCCAGGTCGACGCTGGTGATCGAGTTGATGGTGTTGATCAGCGACACCGCATCGGCCCCGCCACGGTGCGCGGCGCGGGCCGACTGGCGGATGTCGGTGATGTTCGGCGTGAGCTTGACGATCACCGGTAGCGCGCAGTAGGTCTTGCACCAGCGGGTGACCATTTCCACATACTCCGGCACCTGGCCGACCGCCGCGCCCATGCCGCGCTCCGGCATGCCGTGCGGGCAGCCGAAGTTCAGTTCGATGCCATCGGCCCCGGTCGCTTCCACCAGCGGCAGGATGAACTTCCACGACTGCTCTTCGCACGGCACCATCAACGACACGATCAGCGCGCGGTCGGGCCAGTCCTTCTTCACCTGGGTGATTTCGCGCAGGTTGATCTCCAGTGACCGGTCGGTGATCAGCTCGATGTTGTTGATGCCCTGCACCTGGCGGTTGGCGCCGTAGTGCGCCGAATAGCGCGACGACACGTTGACCGCCGCCGGGTCTTCGCCCAGGGTCTTCCACACCACGCCGCCCCAGCCGGCCTCGAACGCGCGGACCACGTTGTAGGCCTTGTCGGTTGGTGGCGCGGAGGCCAGCCAGAAGGGGTTGGGTGCCTTGATGCCGGCGAACACGATAGACAGGTCGGCCATTTATGCAGCCTCCACGTTGAGCATGAGTTGGGCATGGATGGCTTCGGCGGCCAGCTTGCCGTGTTGCACGGCCTGGACGGTGAGGTCCTGGCCCAGTGCGGTACAGTCGCCGCCGGCATACACGCCCGCCAGGCTGGTCTGCAGGTTTTCGTCGACACGGATGCGCTCGCCGTCGCGGGCCAGCTGTGCCGCCAGCGGGTCGCCGAGGCTGGCTTCGTCGAAGCGCTGGCCAATGGCCTTGAAGATGGCGTCGGCGGCCAGCTCGAAGGTTTCGCCGGTGTCGTGCAGGCGGCCGTCGGCCAGCGCGGTGCGGGCAAAGCGCATGCCGCGTACGTTGCCGCTGTCGTCCAGCAGCACGGCGTCGGGCCGGGCCCAGGTGTGCAGGCGCACCTGGTTGGCCTTGGCGATGTCCTGCTCATGCCCGGTGGCGCCCATGTCGGCGTGGCCGCGGCGGTACACCAGGTTGACGTCGCGGGCACCCAGGCGGCTCATCTGCACGGCCATGTCGATGGCGGTGTTGCCGGCGCCGATCACCAGGCAGCGGTCGGCCAACGGCAACTGGCCGAGGTCTTCGGCCTGGCGCAGTTCGCGGATGTACTCGGTGGCGGCGAGCACGCCAGGCGCCGGTTCATCAGGCAAGCCCAGCTCGCGCACGGCGTTCAGGCCGAGGCCAAGGAATACGGCGTCATACTGCTCGCGCAGTTCGCCAAGGCTGAGGTTGCTGCCCAGGCGTTGGCCGTGGCGGATCTCGATGCCACCGATGCCGAGCAGAAACTGCACTTCACGCTGGGCGTAGTCGTCCACCAGCTTGTAGCGGGCGATGCCGTACTCGTTGAGGCCCCCGGCCTTGTCGCAGGCCTCGAACACCACCACCTCATGGCCGTGCATGGCCAGGCGATGGGCGCAGGACAGCCCGGCAGGGCCGGCACCGACCACGGCGATGCGCTTGCCGGTGGCCGGCGCGCGCTGGAACGGGTGTTCGCTGAACTGAGCGTTGTCCAGGGCGTAGCGCTGCAGCTGGCCGATCAGCACCGGCGCGCACTCCTGCGCGTTGTTGCGTACGCAGGCCTGCTGGCAGAGGATTTCGGTAGGGCAGACGCGTGCGCAGCTGCCGCCGAGGATGTTGGCCGAGAGGATGCGTTCGGCGGCGCCTTGCAGGTTTTCGTCGCTGATGCGATGGATGAACGAGGGGATGTCGATTTCGCTGGGGCAGGCGTTGACGCAGGGGGCGTCGTAGCAATACAGGCAGCGCGCGCTTTCCACGGCGGCCTGGCGGGCGGTGAGGGGCGGGGCCAGGTCGCTAAAGCGCTCGGCCAGCTGGTCGGCAGCGGCCCGGGGGCGCGGCAGATGGTTCAGGGCGTCGATCACGGTTGTAGCCTCTCTTTCTTGTATTTGGCTTGGAATGGGGGCGCTTTGCGCCCCAATCGCCGGCAAGCCAGCTCCCACAGGTACAGTGTTGTTCTTGAGAGCAGTGCCATCCCTGTGAGAGCTGGTTCTATCAGGAGAGCCATGCCCTCGAGAGCAGTGCCATCCCTGTGAGAGCTGGTTCTATCAGGAGAGCCATGCCCTCGAGAGCAGTGCCATCCCTACAAGAGCTGGTTCTATCAGGAGAGCCATGCCCTTGAGAGCAGTGCCATCCCTGCAAGAGCTGGTTCTATCAGGAGAGCCATGCCCTTGAGAGCAGCACCATCCCTGTGAGAGCTGGTTCTATCAGGAGAGCCATGCCCTCGAGAGCATCACCATTCCTGTGGGAGCTGGCTTGCCGGCGATGGGCTGCGCAGCAGCCCCAATGGCCTTAACGCTGCACGGGCGTCGGCCGCTGCACTTCGGCCCGGCGCCCCAGCACCTCATACACCGACGGATACGCCGGCCGTTCCACATAGCGCCCCGCACCCGCTTCCGCGCGCAGGTCACCATCGGCCCAGCACACCTTGCCCTGGCTGATGGTGTGGCTGGGAATGCCGCGCACGGTACGGCCTTCGAAGATGTTGAAGTCCACCTGCTGGTGGTGAGTCCTGGCCGAGATGGTGCGCGTGCCGTGCGGGTCCCACAGCACCAGGTCGGCGTCGGCACCCACCCGAATGGCGCCCTTGCGCGGGAACAGGTTGAAGATCTTCGCGGTGTTGGTAGACGTCAGCGCAACGAACTCGTGCATCGACAGGCGCCCGCTGTTCACCCCGGCATCCCACAGCACCGCCATGCGGTCCTCGATGCCGGCAGTGCCGTTGGGGATACGGCTGAAGTCGTCGCGGCCCATGGCCTTCTGCTCGGCGCAGAAGCAGCAATGGTCGGTGGCGGTGGTATGCAGGTTGCCCGACTGCAGCCCGCGCCACAGCGCTTGCTGATGTTCACGCGGGCGGAACGGCGGGCTCATCACGTAGCCCGCGGCGGTGGCCCAGTCCGGGTCGCGGTAGACACTGTCGTCCAGCAGCAGGTGGCCAGGCAGGACCTCGCCATACACCGGCTGCCCCTTGCCGCGGGCATAGGCGATTTCATCCAGTGCCTCGCGGCTGGAAACGTGCACCAGGTACAGCGGGGTGCCGAGGGTTTCGGCAATGCGAATGGCGCGGCTGGCCGCCTCGCCCTCGACCTGGGAGGGACGCGACAACGGGTGGGCTTCCGGCCCGGTCAGGCCCTGGGCCAGCAGCTTTTTCTGCAGGTGGTACACCAGTTCCCCGTTCTCGGCGTGCACGGTGGGCACCGCACCCAGTTGCAGGCAGCGTTCGAAGCTGGCCACCAGGGTGTCGTCGGCGGCCATGATCGCGTTCTTGTAGGCCATGAAGTGCTTGAAGCTGTTCACGCCATGCCTGGCGACCAATTCGCCCATCTCTTCGGCCACCTGGTCGCTCCACCAGGTGATGGCAACGTGAAAGCCGTAATCGCTGGCGCTTTTCTGCGCCCAGCCGCGCCAGGTGTGGAAGGCCTCCAGCAACGACTGCTGCGGGTTGGGGATGACGAAGTCGATGATCGAGGTGGTGCCACCGGCCAGCCCCGCAGCGGTACCGCTGAAAAAGTCCTCGCTGGCCACGGTGCCCATGAACGGCAGTTGCATATGGGTGTGCGGATCGATGCCGCCAGGCATCAGGTACTGGCCGCCGCCGTCGAGGATTTCGCAGCCGCTTGGCGGTTCGAGGTTTTGCCCGATGGCGTGGATCAGGCCATCGGCACACAGGACATCGGCGGGGTAATGCTCTTCGTGGGTGACCACGGTGGCGCCACGGATCAACAGGGACATGCCGTTTTCCTCGCAGGCTGACCGGTCTGGGCCGGTTCTTGGAATTGTCTGGGTGCAGGGCGACAGCGGGTTAATCCTGTCAGGCCTGACAAGATTCGAGGCTAGATGCAGTTCATGGATTCATCAAGGAAATTTCAGATAAATTTTGTGGTTTTTAACTTATTGATATTTAACGATTATTTTCTTGTGTTGTGCTGAGTGCGCGGCTTTCAGGATTTTTGACTGACTTGACAAGATGGGAATCTGGTCGAGATTTCTAAGCACCATTTACGCGTGTGTACTCCGGCCATCGCCTCAGCCCGATGAGCAAACAACTACAACAAAGTCTGGAGAAAGGCCCATGCAGCAGAGCAGATCGGAAGTGGTCGAGCAGGATGGCCTGTTCGAGCTGGCCGAGGGCAGCGATGTCCTCGACAGCCCGCGCTACAACCACGACATCGCCCCGACCAAAGTGCACCAGCGCACCTGGAACAAATGGCACATCACCGCCCTGTGGGTAGGCATGTCCATCTGCGTGCCCACCTACACCCTCGGCGGCGTGCTCACCGCCTATTTCGGCCTCAGCGTAGGCGAAGCGCTGCTGGCGATACTGCTGGCCAACCTGATCGTGCTCATTCCGCTCACCCTCAATGCCTTCCTCGGCACCAAGTACGGCATCCCGTTTCCGGTGCTGCTGCGGTCGTCGTTCGGCATCCTCGGCTCCAACGTGCCGTGCCTGATCCGCGCGGTGGTCGCTTGCGGCTGGTTCGGCATCCAGACAATGTTCGGCGGGCTGGCCATTCACCTGTTTCTCGGCTCGGTGTTCGATGGCTGGAAGGCCCTGGGCGGCACCGGCGAGGTGATCGGCTTCATGCTCTTCTGGTGCCTGAATTTGTGGGTGGTGCTGCGCGGCGCCGAATCGATCAAGTGGCTCGAAACGCTGTCGGCCCCGCTGCTGGTGGCGGTGGGCGTCGGCTTGTTGTTCTGGGCCTTGCCGCACATGTCGATGACCGAGCTGTTGGCGCAGCCGCCCAAGCGCCCGCAGGGCGCCAGCGTGGTCAGCTACTTCTGCGCGGGGCTCACCGCCATGGTCGGCTTCTGGGCGACGCTGTCGCTGAACATTCCGGACTTCAGCCGCTACGCCCGCAGCCAGAAGGACCAGATCCTCGGGCAGATTTTCGGCCTGCCGCTGACCATGTTCCTGTTTGCCGCGCTGGGTGTGGTGCTGACTGCGGCTTCGGCATCGCTGGTGGGCGAGACCGTGTCAGACCCGGTCAGCCTGATCGGCAAGATCCACAGCCCGTTCTGGGTAGCCTTGGCCATGGCGCTGATCGTGATCGCCACGCTGTCGACCAACACCGCGGCGAATATCGTGTCGCCGACCAACGACTTCCAGAACATCGCCCCACGCCTGATCGGGCGCAGCCGCGCGGTGTGGCTGACCGGCTTCATCGGCCTGGCGCTGATGGGCCATGAGCTGCTGAAGAAGCTGGGCTGGATCGTTTCCGACCTGAGCCTGGAAAGCGTGTACTCCAACTGGTTGCTGGGCTATTCCAGCCTGCTGGGGCCGATCGCCGGGATCATGGTGGTGGACTACTTCCTGATCCGCCGGCAGCAGCTGGACCTGGCCGGGCTGTACCGCGACGACGTGTACCCGGCGTGGAACTGGGCTGGCTTTGCGGCTTTTGCCCTGCCGGTGGGGCTGACGCTGCTGGCGATCGGCAACAGCAGTTTCAGCTGGTTCTACGACTACGGCTGGTTCACCGGTTCGCTGCTGGGCGGTGCGCTGTATTACCTGTTCGCCGGCGTGGTTGCGCGCAGCCCGGCGCGGGTGGCCAAGCCCTTGCCATGAGACCACGTGGGCTTCTTCGCGGGTAAACCCGCTCCCACAGAGGTACCGCAGCTTTCGAATACTGTGTGGGACCTGTGGGAGCGGGTTTACCCGCGAAGAGGCCGGCACAGACAACAAAAAGCCTGAAGGAAAACCCCATGACCCCAGTGCAAGATATCCTCGATACCACCGCCCAGCACATCGACAGCAGCCGCCTGTGGCAATCCCTGATGGACCTCGCCCGGCTCGGTGCCACGGCCAAGGGCGGCGTGTGCCGCCTGGCCCTGACCGACCTCGACCGCCAGGCCCGCGACCTGTTCGTCCAGTGGTGCGAGGCCGCCGGTTGCACGGTCAGCATCGACGCGGTCGGCAACATCTTCGCCCGCCGCCCGGGGCGCAACCCCAAGCTGCCGCCAGTGATGACCGGCAGCCATATCGACACCCAGCCCACCGGCGGCAAGTTCGACGGCTGCTTCGGGGTGATGGCCGGGCTGGAGGTGATCCGCACCCTCAACGACCTGGGCGTGGAAACCGAGGCGCCGCTGGAAGTGGTGGTGTGGACCAACGAAGAAGGGTCGCGCTTTGCGCCGTGCATGATGGGGTCGGGGGTATTCGCCGGCAAGTTCACCCTGGAGCAAACCCTGGCCAAGCGCGACGCCCAGGGCATCAGCGTTGGCGAGGCGTTGGATGCCATCGGCTACGCCGGCCCGCGCGCGGTGCTCGGGCACCCGGTGGGGGCCTATTTCGAAGCGCACATCGAGCAGGGGCCGATTCTCGAAGACCAGGCCAAAACCATCGGCGTGGTGCTCGGGGCGCTCGGCCAGAAATGGTTCGACCTGACCTTGCGCGGCGTCGAAGCCCATGCCGGCCCGACGCCCATGCACCTGCGCAAGGACGCCCTGGTCGGCGCGGCGGCGGTAGTGGAGGCGGTCAACCGCACCGCGCTTGGCCACCAGCCCCATGCCTGTGGCACGGTGGGGTGCCTGCAGGCCTACCCCGGCTCGCGCAACGTGATCCCCGGTGAAGTGCGCATGACCCTCGACTTCCGCCACCTGCAAGGTGCGCAACTGGATGCGATGATCGCCGAAGTGCGCGCAGTGATCGAGGCAACCTGCGCCAAGCATGGCCTGAGCCATGAACTGGTGGCCACGGCAGACTTCCCGGCGCTGAATTTCGACAAAGGCTGTGTCGATGCCGTGCGCGAATCGGCCAAGGCGCTGGGCCTGCCGCACATGGACATTGTCAGCGGGGCAGGGCATGACGCGATCTTCCTCGCCGAACTGGGGCCGGCGGGGATGATTTTCGTGCCGTGCGAGAACGGCATCAGTCATAACGAAATCGAGAACGCCACCGCCGAAGACCTGGCGGCAGGCTGCGCGGTGTTGCTGCGGGCGATGCTGGCGGCGTCGGTGGCGATTGCCAGCGGGCGGTTGGCGGCCTAGCGCCGCCGGCCATGCTGAACTATCCGGCCGGTTCGAGACAGCCGTCGCGACCGATGTGATAGCGCTGCAGGTCCTGCGCCAGGGTCAGCTGCCCGCGGTAATGGGCAATAGCTTCGGCGTGCACATCGGCGATGCTCGGGCTGCGCCGTGGGTCGCTCTGGTAGCGAGCGCTGAAGTGCGTCAGCACCAGGTTGCGTACCCCCGCCGCTTCGGCAAAGCGCGCCACCGCAGCCGCGGTGCTGTGGCCGAAGGTGACCCCCGTGCGCTCGACCACCGCCTGGGTGAACGTGGCTTCGTGCACCAGCACATCCGCGTCTCTGGCGGCATCGGCCAGTAACGCGGGGTTGTCGTTGTCGCCGCACACGATCACCCGCCGTGGCGGGCGCGAAGGGCGCAAGTAATCAATACCGTGCAGCAACTGCCCGCCATGCTGCACCGCCAGGCCCTTGGCCAGGTCGCCCCACAGCGGGCCGCGGGGGATGCCATCGGCTTCCAGGCGCGCGATGTCCAGGCGCGGTTCGGGGTTGAGTTCGCTGAATACGAAGCCCACGCTCGGCACCCGGTGCGACAGCTGCACGCTGGTAACCTGCACGGCATCACTGCGCCACTCCACCAGACCTTCCACGGCCAGCAGACGCAGTTCGAATGGCAGAAAGGTATCGCTGGCCAGCAGCCCCTGGCGTACCCAGTCGTGCAAGGCTGCGGGCAGGATCAGGTCCAGCGGCTGGGTGCGCCCGCTCATGCCGGCGCTGGCCAGCAGGCCCGGCAGGCCGAAGCAATGGTCGCCGTGCACGTGGGTGATGAAGATGGCACGCAGGTCGCGGATCGACAGCGGCGTGTGCAGCAACCGGTGCTGGGTGCCTTCGCCACAATCGACCAGGTACCAGTGGCTGCCACTGGCTTCAATCACAGCGGTGGCGCTGACGTTGCGTGCCTTGGTCGGCACCCCGGCGGAGGTGCCGAGGAATAGCAGGTCCATGCGCAGGTTCCTTGTTCAGCGCGCGCTATTCGGCCTGGCGCCAGATGAGCTTGCTGGTGTCATAGCCTTGCTCCCGGGCGATCGTCAGCAGTTGCTCGCGCTGCTGGTCGGTGACCGCAGGCGTGCGCGAAAGCAGCCACAGGTACTCGCGGTTGGGGTGGCCGACCAGGGCCACGCGGTAGTCCTGGTCGTGGTACAGCACCCAGTATTCGCCCTTGGTCAGGCCGGGCGCGAGGCGGCTGAACCAGTTGTCGAAGCGCACCCAGAGCTTGTCGGTACTGCCTGGTTGCTGGGCTTCGGCAATGCCCTTGGCTTCGTTCCACTGGCCGTCCTTTTCCTGGCAGCGGTTGGTCACATCGATACGGCCATCGGTGCGCAGGCCATAGTGCGCTTCGGACTGCACGCAGTTGCGCTGGAAGAACATCGGCAGCCGTGCCAGTTCGTACCAGGTGCCCTGGTAACGTTGCAGGTCTACCTGCTGGGTGCGCGGCGGCGCCGGGTGGTCGTTGCCGGCGCAGCCGAGCAGGGCGAGGGTCATGCAGGAAAGCAGCAGCGTGGTGCGTAGCGCCATGACGAAGCTCCTTGAAGCGGATGGGGGCTTACCTGTGTTTCGATGCGGGCACGGCGCAAAAGTTGTATGGGATCGTGCCCTTCTTTATCTGTACCGGCCTGTCACCGACGGGGCCGGTACGGGCCATATCACAGCCAGTAAGTCACCGCCCACCACCCCAGCCCGCCCATCACCACGGTGTAGGGCAAGGCCATCCACACCATCCGCCCGTACGACAGCCGGATCAGTGGCGCAATCGCCGAGGTCAGCAGGAACAGGAACGCCGCCTGCCCGTTCGGCGTCGCCACGCTGGGCAGGTTGGTGCCGGTGTTGATCGCCACCGCCAGGGTCTCGAAATGCTCCCGGCTCATGCCGCCATCGAGGAACGCCTGCTTCACCTCGGTGATGTAGATCGTGGCGACGAACACGTTGTCGCTGATCGCCGACAGCAAGCCGTTGGCCAGGTACAGCATGCCCGGCTGCTGCTCGGCCGGCAGCGCCAGCACCCAGGCAATCAGCGGGCTGAACAGTTGCTGCTGATGAATCACCGCGACCACGGCGAAGAACACCACCAGCAATGCGGTGAACGGCATGGCGTCCTGGAAAGCCCGGCCCAGGCGGTGCTCGTCAGTGATGCCGGTAAAGGCCGTGATCAGCACGATCACCATCAGCCCGATCAGGCCGACCTCGGCCACGTGCAGCCCCAGGCAGACGATCAGGATCAGTGCGGCAAACCCTTGCACCCACAGCGCGACACGTTGCGCCGGGGTCCGTGCCGCATCGTCCTCGGCGGCGTAGGTGGCCAGCACCTGGCGCACCGGTTCGGGCATCAACGTGCCGTAGCCGAACAGGCGCAGCTTCTCCAGCAGCACGCAAGTCAGCAGGCCGGCGCCCAGCACCGGTAGCGACACCGGCGCCACCTTGAGGAAGAAGTCGGCGAAGTGCCAACCCATTTCATGGCCGATCAGCAGGTTCTGCGGCTCGCCGACCAGGGTGCACACGCCGCCCAGGGCGGTGCCCACCGCGCCGTGCATCAGCAGGCTGCGCAGGAACGCGCGGAACTGGTCGAGGTCGGCACGGTGCAACTGGGCGACCTGCTGGTCGCTGTCCAGGGCGCTGTCCTCGCGCGGGTTGGCGCCGGACGCCACGCGGTGGTAAACCGCGTAGAAGCCCACCGCCGCGCTGATGATCACGGCGGTCACGGTCAGTGCATCGAGAAACGCCGAGAGGAAGGCCGACAGCACGCAGAACAGCAAGGCCAGGATCGCCTTCGAACGCACCCCGAGCAGGATGCGCGAGAACAGGAACAGCAGCAGCTCTTTCATGAAGTGAATGCCCGCGACCATGAACATCAGCAGCAGGATCACCGGGAAATTGTGCTGCAGCTCTTCGTACAGGGCTTGCGGCGTGGTCATTTGCAGCAGCAGGGCTTCGACCAGCAGCAGGCCGCCGGGCATCAACGGGTAGCATTTGAGCGCCATGCCCAGGGTGAAGATGAACTCCAGCACCAGCGCCCAGCCGGCCGCCACCGGGCCAACGGTCCAAAGCAGCAAGGGGTTGAGCAGCAGGAACAGGCAAATGACCACCTTGTACCAAAGCGGCGACTGGCCGAGAAAACCGTGGGCGAGAGCGCCGGGCAGGGAGCGCGACATGAATATGTATCCTTATGATTCGGCGATGGCGCACGGTGCCGGATCAGCGCGGCTTAGGCAAGGCGTACAGTCCCGTTTTTGGCACAAGCACGGTCATCGGGCTGGGGTACCATCCCCGGCATGAACCCCTTACCAGCAGGAGTGCCGCCCGTGACCGAGTACAGCGCATTCAAGGTCGAACTGACCGATAGCATCGCCCACGCTCAGATCAACCGCCCGGAGAAGGTCAACGCCATGAACGCGGCCTTCTGGGAAGAGATCGTCGATATCTTCCGTTGGGTCGACGACACCGACGCCGTGCGCGTGGTGGTGATCAGCGGCGCCGGCAAGCATTTTTCTGCCGGTATCGACCTGATGATGCTGGCCTCGCTGGCTGGGCAGATGGGCAAGGATGTGGGCCGCAATGCGCGCTTGCTGCGCAATACCATCCTGCGTCTGCAAGGCTCGTTCAATGCCGTGGACAAATGCCGCAAACCGGTACTGGCCGCAGTGCAGGGCTATTGCATCGGCGGCGCCATCGACCTGGTCTCGGCGTGCGACATGCGCTATTGCAGCCGGGATGCGCAGTTCTCGATCAAGGAAATCGACATGGGCATGGCTGCCGATGTCGGCACACTGCAACGTTTGCCTCGTATCATCGGTGACGGCATGATGCGTGAACTGGCCTACACCGGGCGCAATGTCGAGGCCGAAGAGGCGCTGCGCATTGGCCTGGTCAACCGGGTCTATGATGATCAGGCCGCGCTGCTGGACGGAGTCTTTGCCATCGCCCGCGAGATTGCCGCAAAATCGCCGATCGCCGTGGCCGGCACCAAGGAAATGCTCAGCTACATGCGTGACCATCGCATCGACGATGGCCTGGAGTACATCGCCACCTGGAACGCCGCGATGCTGCAGTCCGAAGACTTGCGCGTGGCAGTGGCGGCGCACATGAGCAAACAGAAACCGACGTTCGCCGACTGAGCAGGCCGGGGGACGCGCAGCAAAGGAACCCTGACATGTCAGCACGCTGGACTACCGCAGTACTCGACCCGCAGATCACCGGGGGGCTGGCCGTGGCCCGCAGCCCGGAAGGCTTCCTGCTGGACGACCACGGTGCGCTGTTCCCGCGCGACTGGCTCAAGCGCCAGGACCTCGACGTGCTGTGTGAGCACGGTATCGGCCATCTCGACGGCCAGCCGGTGTTTCTGCTGGAACTGCGCAGCGCCAGCGAGGTGCCCGGCTGCAGCTGGCGCGGCTTGCGCGCGTTCATGCTCGAAGGCGACTTCGACACCTACAAGGTGCTGGGCTATGCCGCGCAGATCGGCACCTGGGCCCGCGAGCACCGTTTCTGCGGCAGTTGTGGCCAGCCGATGACGCAAATCCGCTGGGAGCGGGCGATGTACTGCCAGCCCTGCGACCTGCGCAGCTACCCGCGCATTTCCCCGAGCATGATCGTGCTGGTAACCCGTGGCGACGAAATCCTGCTGGCGCGTTCGCCGCGTTTCGTCAGCGGGGTGTACAGCACCCTGGCAGGCTTTGCCGAGCCGGGCGAGTCGGCCGAGGATTGCCTGGTGCGCGAAGTGCGCGAGGAAGTGGCGGTGGAGGTGCACAACATCCAGTACGTCGGCAGCCAGTGCTGGCCGTTCCCGCATTCGATGATGCTCGGCTTCCACGCCGAGTACGCTGGCGGTGAGATCGTGATGCAACCGGACGAGATCGAGGACGCCAAGTGGTTCAGCGTCCATGACCTGCCGCCGCTGCCGGCCGGGCGCTCGATCGCCCGCTACCTGATCGACCTGTATGTGGCCAGGCGTCTAGGCCTGCCCGAACCAGTGCTGCCACGCTAGGCGTACGGTCAAGGCCAGCACCACGGTGATGAACACCGGGCGGATGAACTTGCTGCCGCCGCTGATCGCCGTGCGTGCGCCGAAGAACGCGCCGACCATCACCGACAGGCCCATGCACAGGCCGACGATGTAATCCACCTGCCCGGAAATGATGAACACCGTCAGCGCCGCGATGTTGCTGACGAAGTTCATGCTGCGCGCCACGCCGCTGGCGCGGACCAGGTCGATGGGGTACAGCAGCAGGGTGCTGACTGTCCAGAACGCCCCGGTGCCGGGGCCAGCCACGCCGTCGTAGAAGCCCAGGGTGAAGCCTTGGGGAAATTGCCACTTCTTCTTGATCGGCGCGTCGGCGTCCAGCGGTGCCTTGGGTGTGCCGCCGAACAGCAGGTAGATACCGCAGGCGAAGACGATCACCGGCAGCATCTTGTTCAGCCACTCGGCCGGCATGTAGTGGGCGATCACGGCACCGAGCAGGGCACCGACCAGGGTGGCGAACAATGCCGGGCGCCATTGCGCGGGGTGGAACAGCTTGCGCTTGTAATAGGTGAAACCGGCCGTGGCCGAGCCAAAGGTGGAGCTGAGCTTGTTGGTGCCCAGGACCAGGTGCGGTGGCATGCCGGCAGTGAGCAGCGCCGGGGTGGTGAGCAGGCCGCCGCCGCCGGCGATGGCATCGATGAAACCGGCGACGAAGGCGACCAAGGCCAGGATCAGCAGGGTGAGCGGTTCTACGGTGAGTTCGAAGGGCATGGGTTTTGGCAGGCAGGGAGGCAAAGGGGGCGGCAAAGGGCCGCGCTAGATGGGGGACATGGTAATCCTGGGGGAGGTGTGTTGCCAGTGCCGGCCTCTTCGCGGGCATGCCCGCTCCCACAGGTATTGCACAGGCCCTGAGGCAATTGCGATACCTGTGGGAGCGGGTTTACCCGCGAAAGGGCCGATACTGGCAATCACATCAGCTACGGATAAACGCCAACAAATCCGCATTGATCACATCGGCATGCGTGGTCGGCATGCCATGCGGGTAGCCTTGGTAGGTCTTCAGCGTGCCATTGGGCAGCAACTTCGCCGACAGCAACCCGGCGTTTTCATACGGCACGATCTGGTCGTCATCGCCATGCATCACCAGCACCGGCTGGCTGATGCCTTTCAGGTCTTCGGTGAAGTCGGTCTGGGAAAACGCCACGATGCCATCGTAATGAGCCTTGGCGCTGCCGATCATGCCCTGGCGCCACCAGTTGCCGATGATGCCCTCGCTGGCTTCGACACCGGGCCGGTTGTAGCCATAGAACGGCCCGGCTGGCACATCGCGGTAGAACTGCGCACGGTTGCTGGCGACCTGGGCCTGGAAACCGTCGAACACCGACTTGGGCAGCCCGCCGGGGTTGCCGGGGGTTTGCACCATCAGCGGCGGCACGGCGGCGATCAATACCGCCTTGGCCACCTTGTCCCCAGGATGGCGGGCCATGTAGCGCACCACTTCGCCACCGCCGGTCGAATGGCCGACATGCACCGCGCCCTGGATGCCCAGGTGGGCGACCACGGCGGCGACATCGTCGGCGTAGTGATCCATGTCGTGGCCATCCCATACCTGGCTGGAACGGCCATGGCCGCGCCGGTCGTGGGCGACCACCCGGTAACCGTGGGCGAGGAAGAACAACAGCTGGGCATCCCAGTCGTCGGCACTCAGCGGCCAGCCATGGTGGAAGTGGATGACCGGCGCATCGCGCGGGCCCCAGTCCTTGTAGAAGATCTGTACGCCGTCCTTCGTGGTTACATAGCTCATGGGTCGTGTCTCCTGTGTGCAGGAAGCGAAGGGAGCTATGAGAATAGGAGGGATTTTCGCGGATATCGGAAGTTGTGCCCATCAGACCCGGTCGCGCATCCGGTACCAGGCTTTGGCAGCCGCCTCCAGCGGTGCCGCCAGCAGGTCGCCGCCGGGGAAGCGGCGGTTGTCGATGCCTTGGTACAGCGCCAGCAGGTCGTCATTGCCCAGAATGGCATCGCTGACCGCCCGCGCGGCCGCCAGGGTCGGCAGCACGCCGTGGCCAGAGAAGCCTTGCAGCCAATAGCGCTGGCCCGCGCGGCCGACATCCGGGGTGCGCTGCATGCTGCAGTCGATATGCCCGCCCCAGGCATGATCGATGGCCACCCCGGCCAGCTGCGGGAACACCCGCTCCAGATAAGGGCGGGTGGCGCTGGCGACATCCTTGGGAATGCCACCCAGGTAGGTGCAGCCGCCGCCGAACAGCAGGCGATGGTCCGGGGTGAGGCGGAAGTAGTCAGGTACGAACTGGTTGTCGATCACGCAGCTGTTACGCGGCAGTAGCGAGCGGGCGAGGTCGGCGTCAAGCGGCGCGGTGGCGACCTGATAGGAACCGACCGGCAGCAGGCGGCGTGCCAGGTTGCGGTCGAGGCGGTCGATATAGGCGTTGCAGGCCAGCACCAGCACCTGGCAGCGCACTTCGCCACGCTCGGTACGGGCGACATGGCCGTCGCCCGCTTGCTGGTAACTCACTACCTGGCTCTGTTCGTAGATGTGTCCGCCGGCCGCCTCGATGGCGCTGGCCAGGCCCTGGGCCAGTTTCAGCGGGTTGAGATGAGCGCCTTTGGCGTCGTAAAGCGCGGCCTGGTAGCGCGGGCTGTCGATCCATTGCGGCAGCTCGTCGCGGCCGATCAGGCGCAGGGCGTCGTAGCCCCATGTGTGTTCGGCGTCGTGCAGGGCTTGTTCGAGCAGCTTTACCCGGCGCGGCAGCACGGCGGCCCACAGGCTGCCCGGCCGGTAGTCGATGTCGAAGCCATGGCGCCCTGGCAGTTCGCGCAGTTCGTCGGCGGCCCAGCACATGCTGGCCCACAGGCGCCGGGTACGTTCGACACCCAGGGCCTTTTCCAGTGCCGGCATGTCGCATGACCAACCCAGCAGCGCCTGGCCGCCGTTACGCCCGGACGCAGCCCAGGCTACCCGGCTGGCTTCCAGCAGCGTTACACACTTGCCGGCCTGGGTCAGGCGCAGAGCGGTGTGCAGGCCGCTGAAACCGGCGCCGATGATCAGGACGTCGGTTTCGTGGGGGCCCTGCAAGGTAGGGCACAGGGAAATGCGGGTGGGGTAGGTCTGGGCGTAGTAGCTGGCGACATGCTGGGCGGATTGTTTGAACATGCAAGGGCCTCATGAAAATTATTGTGATTATTTTCATGAAAACTTAGCAGTAAAATTTCATGGTGCCAATGCGTCGGGTGGGTTTGTGGTTTATCCGGAGCTGTTGGGTTGCCGGTTCTGGCGCCTTCGCGGGTGAACCCGCTCCCACAGGGTCATCACAGCTCCCGAGGTTGGCGCTGTCCTGGGAGCAACTGTCTTGCTCAATCTTTAAATATTGGCGCGGTTCCTGTGGGAGCGGGCAAGCCCGCGAACACCGGCGCAGCCGGTGCCATGCACCGCGCTGGATTCTTCGCGGGCTTGCCCGCTTGTATGGTTAGACTTGAAGGGGTGGTGGGACTAAATGCCCGATTCTGACTGTTCGCAGCAGTACAGACTGT
>NZ_PUQD01000075.1 GCF_003331055.1 Pseudomonas sp. AFG_SD02_1510_Pfu_092
GGGGGGCGACGGGGGGGGGGGGCGTGGGGGGGGGGGGGGGGGGGCCCCCGGTGGGGGGGTGGGGTTTTTTTTTTCCCTTGTTGGGGGCGGGGGTGGGGCCCCATCGCCGGCAAGCCAGCTCCCACACCGAGCGCATGGGCCTCAAGCCCTGTGCTTTACCTGTGGGAGCCTGGCTTGCCGGCGATGGGCTGCAAGGCAGCCCCCGAGGCCATCAGCCGTTACGCACCGCCGAGCGCGGATGGCGGCGGCTGCGCACCCCCTGATAGGTCACCGCCAGCAGCACGAACCAGATCGGCGTCACCAGCAATGCCGCGCGGGTATCGTCTTCCAGGCTCAGCAACACCAGGATGGCGGCAAAGAACCCCAGGCACACGTAGCACATGAAGCGCCCGCCCGGCATCTTGTACTTCGATGCCTGGTGCAGCGCCGCGCGGTGCTTGCGGTACTTCAGGTACGACAGCAGGATCAGCGTCCATACGAACATGAACAGCACCGCCGAAACGGTGGTGACCAAGGTGAACGCTTCGACCACGTCCGGTTTCAGGTAGATCAATACAGCCCCCAGCAGCAGGCAGGTGCAGGAGAAGTACAGGCCGTTGGCCGGCACCGAACGGCTGGACAGTTTCTCGAAGGCTCTGGGTGCGTCACCTTCCTGCGACAGGCCGTAGAGCATGCGGCTGGTGGAGAACACGCCGCTGTTGGCCGACGAAGCTGCCGAGGTCAGCACCACGAAGTTGATGATGCTGGCCGCCGCTGGCAGACCGGCCAGCACGAACAGCTCGACGAACGGGCTCTTGCCCGGGACCACATCGCGCCAGGGGGTTACCGCCATGATCGCGATCAGTGCCAGCACGTAGAAGACGATGATCCGCACCGGGATCGAGTTGATCGCCCGGGGCAGGGTGCGTTCCGGGTTCTTCGCTTCGGCGGCGGTGGTGCCGACCAGTTCGATGCCGACGAAGGCGAACACGGCGATCTGGAAGCCGGCGAAGAAGCCCATCAGCCCGTTGGGGAACATGCCGCCGTCATTCCACAGGTTGGCCAGTTGCGCGGTGCGCCCGCTGGGCGAGGTGAAGCCGCTGACGACCATGTACAGGCCGGTGGCGACCAGGCCGAGGATGGCGACGATCTTGATCAGGGCGAACCAGAACTCCATTTCACCGAACATCTTTACCGTCACCAGGTTCAGCGACAGCAGCAGCCCTACGCAGGTCAGTGCCGGTATCCATTGCGGCAGGTCGGGAAACCAGAACTGCGTGTAGGCGGCGATCGCGACCACATCGGCGATGCCGGTGACCACCCAGCAGAACCAGTAGGTCCAGCCGGTGAAGTAGCCGGCCCAGGGGCCGAGCAGGTCGGCGGAGAAGTCGATGAACGACTTGTAGTTGAGGTTCGACAGCAGCAGTTCGCCCATGGCGCGCATGACGAAGAACAGCATGAAGCCGATGATCATGTAGACGAAGATGATCGACGGCCCGGCCAGGCTGATGGTCTTGCCCGAGCCCATGAACAGGCCGGTACCGATCGCGCCGCCGATGGCGATAAGCTGGATGTGACGGTTGGTCAGATTGCGCTGCAGATGCTGTTCATCTGGCGTTGTGGGGGAGGTCGGGTTCATGTCTGCATTCCGTTGGACGTTCGGTCGTCTTGCTCAGAGATAGCCGGCTAGGCTAACACGCGCGTTCCAGTTCGGGGCGCGACAGATCGACTCGACTTTTCGGTAGCAGCGTTTGCCTGTGCCGGCCCTTTCGCGGGTAAACCCGCTCCCACAGAATTCACCACAGACTTCGAGACCTGTGACGTTTTTGTGGGAGCGGGTTCACCCGCGAAGAGGCCGGTACAAGCAAAACAAGGCTCAGGCGCTGGCCACCACCCGCCGCCTCACCAGCAGACTATCCACCACCCACATCACCACCATCGACACCCCCACCAGCGGGAACATCACCCCCAGCACCAGCATCACCCCCACCGCCGCCTTCCAGCGCGGCAGGTCATGACGCAGCGGCGGCACGCCCAGCCCGCCCTCAGGCCGACGCTTCCACCACATCACCAGGCCGCTCACCGAACCCAGCAGAATCATCAGGCACACCAGCAAGATGACGATCTGGTTGAACGCGCCGAACATCTTGCCTTCATGCAGCATCACGCCCAGCTCGGTAGCGCGGGCGACCGGGCTGTAGTCCTGCCAGCGCACATCGGCCAGAACCTTGCCGGTGTACTGGTCGACATGCAGGGTGGCGTCGTTGCGTGGGTCATCGGCGAACACCGCAACGGTGAACACGCCCTCGGCAGTAGTGGGCAAGGTGATGCTGAAGCCCGGCTCGACCTGACGCGCCCCGGCAATGTCCTCGACCTGCTGCAGGCTTACCTGCGGCGCTGCCGGCGCGCTCGACATCATGTGATGCCCGGCATGCTCGGCATGTGCACCGGACTGCGGCATCGGCGTGTTTTCCAGTGCCCAGGGCACGGTCTGGCGGTGCGCGCTGTTCAGTTCGCCGGCCTGCTGGTCCGACTTGGGCACATCGTTCCACATGGCCGCCGGAAAGCGGTTCCACAAATCGGCGTACTGCTTGCCCCACAGGCCGGTCCAGGTCATGCCGCTGAGCAGCATCAGCAGCAACAGGGCCGAGCCCCAGAAGCCGGTCACCGCATGCAGGTCGCGCCACAGCACCCGGCCGCGCGCCGACAGCCGTGGCCACAGCACCCCGGCGCCATTGCGCCCGCGCGGCCACCACAGGTACAGGCCCGAGACCACCAGCACGACACCCCAGCCCGCCGCCAGCTCCACCAGGCGGTCACCGACGGTGCCGACCATCAGTTCGCCATGCAGGGCGCGGGCTATCGCCTGCAGGTTCTGCTTGCCGTCCTGCTGGCCGAGGATCTTGCCCGTGTAAGGGTCGACGAACACGTTCAGTTCGCGCCCGCCGTCATGCACCACGAATTGCGCGCTGCGTTCGGCGTTCAGCGGCGGCAGGTACTGGCCCACGTGGCCCTTGGGGTAGGCCTGGCGCACTTCAGCCAGCAGCAGATCGGCGCCTTGTCGCTGCTGGCCGGCTTCGACCACCATCAGCTCGCGGTACAGCAGCGGGTCGAGCTGTGGCTTGAACAGGTAGATGATCCCGGTGATCGCCAGCAGGATCATGAACGGCGCCACGAAAAGCCCCGCATAGAAGTGCCAACGCCAGGCCAGGTTGTAGAAATTGATGCGTGTTCCTCTCATGGGAACCTCCTGTTTGACCCGCAGAGGGGCGCGACCTGCGCCGCGCCCGTTGTTGTTGTCAGAAGCTGAAATCGACCTTGGTCCAGAAGGTCCTGCCGGGCTCGTTGACCGGCTGTGGATCGTTGGCCGGGTAGCCGAAACCGGCGTTCCCGGCCAGGTTCAGGTGCTCGGCGTAGGTCTTGTCGAACAGGTTGTCGACCCCCGCGCTGAGCTTGAGGTGCTCGCTCACCTTGTAGGCGCCATTGAGCGAGAACACGCCGAAACCGGCGCTGCTGTTGTAGTCCTTGCCGACCACGTTGCCCTGGTTCTCGGCGATGCGGTTCTGCGCCGCCACCAGCCGCCAGAGTGCGCCGACGCTCCACACATCGCGGCTGTAGGTCAGGCCCAGGCGGCTTTCCAGCGGCGGCATCTGCGGCAGCGCCGTGCCGTCGCTGCTGTTCTTGCCCCAGGCGTAGGCCAGCGTGGCGTCGGCCTTCCAGTTATCCGTCAACTGGTAGGCCGCGCCCAGTTCGCCGCCCATGATGCGCGCGTCGATGTTCTGCGCCTGCGAGGTGCTCATGCCCATCATGCCGGTGCGGTAGTCGAACAGGATGTAGTCGCGGATCTGTCCGACGTAGCCCGAAGCCCAGGCTTCCAGGCGCTCGGTGCGGTACTGGATGCCGAAGTCCAGCTGGGTGGTCTTTTCAGGCTTGATGCCGTCGAAGGCATTGGCTGCACCGGGTGGTGCCAGCCTGGGCGAAAACAGCTCCCAGTAGTCGGGGAAGCGCTGGGCATGGCCGAGGCCGATGTAGGTGGTGGCCGGGACGGCTGCGAGGTCGTGCTCGTAGCGGATGAAGCCGCTGGGCAGGGTGTCGGCGCGGGTGTCGCCTTCGGTGGCGCTGCCCTGGCGGAAGTCGCGGGCCGAGGCGCGGTCCAGACGGGCGCCGCTGATCAGCCGGTCATCACCGCTGACGTACCAGGTCAGCTCGCCGAAGGCGCCGTAGTTGTGGAAGTCGGCGTCCTTGGTCCAGGCCTGGCCCTTGTGCGCGTCCACGCCCATGCCGCCGCGCTTGCGGTGTTCGTTGGTCTGCGCGTCGATGCCGCTGATCAGTTGCACATCGGCCCAGCGCCAGGTGGCCTTGATGCGTGCGCCCAGGGTGCGGCGGTCGACATTGCTGACCATCGGCATGCCCATCATGCCGCTGCCCGAAGGCGTGCGCAGGCTGTAGTTGTCCATCACGTGGTCGGCGTAGTTGTAGTAGACCTGCGCCTCGACCTTGTCGAGCACCTCGCCAAGGTTGGACTTTTCGAAACGCAGGCCCAGGCTTTCGCGCTTGAACTGCGAGCCGTCCATGCCGCGCCCGGCGTAGCGGGCCTCGCCATCGCCCTTGCCGGCAGTGAGCTCGAGCAAGGTGTCCTGGTCGGGTGTCCAGCCGAGAGCGACATCGCCGTTCCACTTGTCCCAGCGGGACGCCACGGTGTCGCCGCTGCCGTCGTGGTAGTCGTCCGCGCGCGACTGGTTGCCGACGAAGCGGGCGTAGGCCTGGCGGTTGCCGGCGGCGGCGTCGAGCACCTTGTCGAAGCGGCCGTTGGAGCCGGCCAGCAGGCTGGCGTTGACCCGGCTGCCGAGGGTGCCGAACTGCTCCGGTTCGCGCTCGAAGAGGATCGTGCCTGCCGAACCGCCCGGGCCCCAGATTACGCTTTGCGGGCCTTTGATCACGGTCAGGCGGTCGTAGGTTTCTGGCGAAATGTACGAGGTGGGGGCGTCCATGCGGTTGGGGCAGGCGCCCAGCATCAGGCCACCATTGGTGAGGATGTTCAGGCGCGAGCCGAACATGCCGCGCAGCACCGGGTCGCCGTTGGTGCCGCCGGCGCGGATGGCCGAGAAACCGGGGATGGTCTTCAGGTAGTCGGCGCCGTCGCTGGCCGGCACCGGCTGGCGCGGGTCCTTCGGGTTGGTGACCACGGTCAGCGGCGAGCTTGGGGCCACGGCGGTGATCACCGTCGGGCTCAGCTCGGGGGCGTCGTGTACATGGCCTTCATGGCCAGGGTCGGCGGCCAGGGCCACGGGGGCGAGCAGCGAGCCGCACACGGCGGCGATGGTCCCACGCAGGGACAGGGCAAAAACAGGGGTGCAGCCGGACATAGTGATTCCAGTCGATCAGTCATGAGTCAGCGCGAAGCCTGCTGGCTCCGTGCGCAAAAAAATGTGGGTTCAGACGTTGATCGAGGAAGGCGGAGCGCGGCTGCGCGCGCCGGGGAACACAGCCTGCCGGGCATGGCCCTGGCGCGTGACGGCGAACAGGTGGATGGTGGGGATGACGCTGCCGGCGCTGAGCGGGCTGAGGGCCTGGGGCAGGGCCGGGCAGTTGAACAACAGGCTGCAGTAACCGCATTTTTCCCACATCACATGCAGCTGGCCATCACCAGCCTGGCCGTGATGGGTATCGCCGCCATGTTGATGGGCAGCCGCCATCGGCATGTCCATCGGCATGCTCATGCCCGCGTGGTGGTCCATCGGCATCGACTGGGATATCAGCGGGCCGACGAAGATCATCCACATGGCGAACAGGCTCAGCCATCCGCCACCGGCGCGCCTGCGGTCAGGGCGGGTGGTACGGCTGATGCGGTTGCGCGGCAGGCTCATGGAGAGTGCCTGTCAGCAGGTGTCAATGCGCGTGTTCGTGGGCTTGCGCCTGGTCGGTTGGCGCCTGCTGCTGCACCGCCACCTCGACGGTGATGTCGCCGGCCTTTTCGAAATGCAGGGTCAACGGGAAGCGCTTGCCATCGCTGAGCAGGCTGCGGTCCTTGGGCTGCATCAGCATCACATGGTAGGCGCTGGGGGCGAAGGTCAGGTCTTTGCCGGCGGGCACCACCACGCTTTGCACCTGCTGCATCTTCATGGCGCCGCTGGCACTCATGGCATGCTCGTGCAGTTGTGCGTCAGCGCTGATCGGGCTGTCGACGCCGAGCAGGCGGTCGTCGGCTTTGCCGTTGTTGTGCACCACGAAATACGCGGCGACGTTGGGTGCGTTGGGCGGCAGTTGCAGCGACCAGGGGTGGGCGATGTGCAGGTCGCCCACGCTGTATTCGTGGGCATTGGCAAAGGCGCCGGGCAGCAGCAGGGCGGCCATGACGAGGGCGTGCTTGAGCATGGTGAATCTCCGTTTCTGTTCAGGTTCAGGCAGACAGCGTAATGAACTCAGGCCAGCGGAGAGGCACGGGGAGTCAGCGCCGGCCAGCGTTGGCGCGGCGTGGCGTGGTAGTCGGCAGGCGGTGGCGGCAGCCCGGCGAGCAGTGTCGGCGGGTTATGCAGCTGCGGCGGGTAGCCGGGCAAGGCCAGCAGCGGCGCGGCACCGGAGCAGCACCAGCAATTCATCATGCTGGCGCTGTCGTCGCTTTGCGGGCCGAGGTCGATCTTGGCCAGGGCCTGGACATCGACCTTGGCCTTGTTGGCCATGCTGGAACAGAAAGCCCCCCACAGCAGCTGCTCGGCCGGGCCCTTGGGCGTGGCAGAAGACAGCGGCATGGCCAGCAGGTTGAACAGCACTGCAAGGCAGGCTATCCAGGCAATGTGCCGACGTGGGGGCATGGAGAGATCCGGTCAGGAATCGTGGACGGTATTGTAAGGCCGAGTATAGGTAAAAGTGGCGGGGTGCGGTGAAGTGACGCATGTTGAGCGGCTTCGGGCTGCTTTGCAGCCCAATCGCCGGCAAGCCGGCACCCACAGGGACCGCACAGATTTCAAGGCCTGTGGTAAACCTGTGGGAGCTGGCTTGCCGGCGATGAAGGCAAAGGTACCCTCAAGCCTTGCCACGCCCCATCAGCCCACGCACGGTCTCTTGCAGGTCCGCCGGCAGCACCACCACCTTGGCATTGCTGCTGCCCGCCAGGTTCTCCATCGCCCCGACATACCGTTCGCCCAGCAAGTACATGGCCGGCACGGTCTCGTTGCCGACCGCTTCCTTGACCAGCGAAATAGCGCGCGCCGAGGCCTCGGCCAGGCTGATCTGCGCCTCGGCGTCCAGCCTGGCCGCCTGCAGGCGTGCTTCCGCCTCGAGGATCGCCGCCTGCTTGGCGCCTTCGGCACGGGTCACATCGGCCTTGCGCTCACGCTCGGCCGCGGCCTGGCGCTCCATGGCCAGCTGCATGTTCTGCGAAGGCTTGATGTCCTGGATTTCCACCGAACGCACGGTCACGCCCCAGTCTTCGGTCTGTTCGGACATCGCCTCGCGCAGGCGCGCCTTGATCTGCTCGCGGCTGGACAGCGCTTCGTCCAGGTCCATGGCCCCGACGATCGCGCGCAACGAGGTCATGGTCAGGCTGGTGACGGCGAAAGAGAAGTTCTGCACGCCATACGAGGCTTTCTGCGGGTCGACCACCTTGGCGAAGCACAGGGCGTTGGCGACGATCACCGCGTTGTCCTTGGTGATGATTTCCTGTTCCTGCACATCGAGGATGATGTCCTTGGTCGGCAGGCGGTAGGCGACCACATCCATGTACGGGATGACAATGTTCAGGCCGGGCTTGAGCGTCGTGTTGTAGCGGCCCAGGCGTTCCACGATCCATTCCTCGCCCTGAGGCACGATGCGTACCCCTTTGAACACGGTGATCAGGACGAACAGGGCGATGGCGGCGACGACGATGAGGCTGGTCATGATGCAAAATTCCTTTTTTGTGCGGATTCAGGCCCGGATGACGCGGGCGATATTGCCCTCGATGGCGGTCAGGCGCACCCGCTCGCCGGCGTTGATTTCGCTGTCGGCGACACAGGTCCATTCTTCGTTGCCGAGAACAGGCTTCTGGAAGCGCACGCGGCCTTTGTGAAACTCCGAAACGCCGGCAGTCAGCAGGCCCACTTCACCGATCACGCTGTCGGCGGTCCAGCGCACATCCGGCTGCTTGCGGCGGAACAGCTTGAACCACAGCGCGGTAGTGCCCGACGACAGCAGCACCCACAGCAACACCTGCATGTCCAGCTGCAGGCTGGGGGCAGCGAGGGCGATGAGCGAGACCAGCACGGCACCGATGCCGAACCAGAGAATGAAGAACGTCGGCAGGACCAGTTCAAGCAGGATCAGCGCGATGCCGAAGATGAGCCAGATCCACCATTGCATTTCCATATGGGTTGCGCCTTCCGGGGGGAGGAGGCGAGTTTAAGGCAGCAGGGCGGCAAAGGGCCACTTCATGCTTTGAAAGAAAAGTCCGAATCGGCTGTAGGAGTAGCTGCCTTGCGCAAAGGTATGAACATTGTCGCGTCCCTGTGGGAGCGGGTTCACCCGCGAACACCGGCGAAGCCGGTGCCATACACCGCGTTGATTTCTTCGCGGGTAAACCCGCTCCCACAGGGATTTGCAGCGCGGTAACGGGATTCGTTATTCGCGCAGGTCGAGCGCCGCAGTCAGACCCGACAGTGAGTCGAAAGCCCGGTCCACCTCCGGCAGCGGCGGGCGCTTGAGGATCAGCACCGGCACGCCCAGCTCCCGCGCCACCTCCAGCTTCGGCTCGGTCGCTACGCTGCCGCTGTTCTTGCTGATCAGCACATCGACCCTGCGGCGCTGGAACAACGCCCGTTCATCCTCGATATGAAACGGCCCGCGCGCGCCGATCACCTCGCAGCGCGCGTTGCCAGGGCACGCTTCCAGCGCGCGCAGGGTCCAGAACTGCCCTGGCGGAATCTCGTGCAGGTGTTGCAGCGGCTCACGCCCCAGCGTGAACAACGGCCTGCAGAACGGCTTGAGCGCCTCGATCAACCCCGCCCAGTCCTCGACCTCACGCCAGTCGTCGCCCGCCTGCGCCTGCCAGGCCGGGCGGCGCAAGGCCCAGCAGGGGATGCCGGCAACCCGCGCGGCGCTGGCGGCATTGCGGCTGATCTGCGCGGCGTAGGGGTGGGTGGCATCGACCAGCAGGCTGATGCCCGCCTCGCGCAGGTAGCTGGCCAGGCCGGCGGCGCCGCCAAAGCCGCCGACCCGCACCTGGCAGGCGAGGTCCTGCGGCACGCGGCCGATACCGGCCAGGCTGTAGACATGCTGCGGGCCAAGCTGGCGGGCGAGGGCCAGTGCTTCGGTGACACCGCCCAGCAGCAGGATGCGCCCGGTCATTGCACACCTGCCCGGCCAACGATGCCGCCCTGGCGGTCGATGGCGAACACTTCCACGTGTACCTGTGCCGGCACCACGCTGCGGGCGAAGGCCAGGGCGTGGGCGCACACCGCGTCGCCCAGGGCGATGCCGGCCGCATGCGCCAGCGCCAAGGCCTGCTGGCTGGTGTTGGCGCCGACGATCGCGGCTTGCAAGGCCGGGTCGGCACCGAGGTTGGCGGCCCAGCCGGCCAGTTGCGGCAAGTCGATGCTGGAATGGCGGCTGTGCAAGTCCATGTGCCCGGCCGCCAGCTTACTGATCTTGCCGAAGCCGCCGCACAGGGTCAGGCGTGGCACCGGCACCTTGCGCAGGTGTTTGAGCACCGCACCGACGAAGTCGCCCATTTCGATCAGGGCAATTTCCGGCAGGCCGTAGACCCGGCGCATGGTGTCCTCGCTGGCGTTGCCGGTGCAGGCGGCAATGTGCGTGTAGCCGTTGGTGTGGGCGACGTCGATGCCCTGGTGGATCGAGGCGATGTACGCCGCGCAGGAAAACGGCCGGACGATGCCGCTGGTGCCGAGGATCGACAAGCCGCCAAGGATGCCCAGGCGCGGGTTCATGGTCTTCAGCGCCAGTTGTTCGCCGCCCTGCACATTGACCGTGACCTCGAACCCGCCCAGGTAGCCGTACGCCTGCGCCAGGCGCTGCAGATGCTCGCTGATCATGCGCCGTGGCACCGGGTTGATCGCCGGCTCGCCCACCGCCAGTACCAGGCCCGGGCGGGTCACGGTGCCAACGCCAGTGCCGGCGACGAAGCGGATGCCCGGTTCGGCCAGCAGCCGCACCTGGCTGTAGAGCAGGGCGCCGTGGGTCACATCCGGGTCGTCGCCCGCGTCCTTCAGTGTGCCGGCTTCGGCGCCTGCACCGGTGAGGCGGCAGAACTCCAGGCGCATCTGCACCACCTTGCCCTTGGGCAGGGTGATGCTGACCGCATCGCTGCACTCGCCGCCCAGCAGCAAGCGTGCGGCCGCCAGGCTGGTGGCGGTGGCGCAGCTGCCAGTGGTCAGGCCGCTGCGCAGGGGGGCGGGCTGCTCGCGGGTTTCTTCACGCATCGGCAGGCTTCAGCACATCGAGCAAGGTGATTGGCAGCGCCTGGCGCCAGGTATCGAACGCGCCCAGCGGTTGCGCCTGGGCGACATGGATACGGGTCAGCTCGCCGCCGTGGCGTTCGCGGAAATGCGCCAGCGCCAGTTCGCTTTGCAAGGTTACCGCATTGGCTACCAGGCGGCCGCCGGGGCGCAGGCTGGCCCAGCACAGGTCGAGCACACCTTCGCCGGTGACGCCGCCACCGATGAAAATCGCATCCGGTTGCTCCAGGCCTTGCAGCGCCGCCGGCGCCTTGCCACGGACCAGTTGCAGGCCGGGTACCCCCAGCGCATCGCGGTTGTGCTCGATGAACCCCTGGCGGCCTGCGTCGGCCTCGATGGCCAGGGCACGACAGGCAGGGTGGGCGCGCATCCATTCGATGCCGATCGAGCCGCAACCGGCGCCGACATCCCACAGCAACTCGCCGGGCTGTGGTGCCAGGCGCGCCAGGGTGATGGCGCGGACATCGCGCTTGGTCAGCTGGCCGTCGTGCCGGAAGGCGCTGTCCGGCAGCCCGGCCAGCCGGTGCAGGCGCGGGCTGTCGGGGGCTGCGTGGCATTCGATGGCCACCAGGTTGAGCGCGGCCACTTCGCTGTCGGGCCAGGCCTGGGCGGTGCCGGCCAGTTCCCGTTCGTCCACTCCACCCAGGTGTTCGAAAACCCGCAGGCGGCTTGGCCCGAAGCCACGCTCACGCAGCAGCGCGGCAATCGCCGCCGGGCTCTCGCCGTCATTGCTCAGTACCAGCAGGCGCACACCGCTGTGCAGGTGTGCATTCAGTGCCGCCAGCGGCCGCGCCACCAGCGACACCACCTGCACATCCTGCAGCGGCCAGCCCAGGCGGGCGGCGGCCAGGGCGCAGGAGGAGGGCATCGACAGCACGCGCATTTCCGCGGCGGGCAGCTGGCGTGCCAGGCTGGCGCCGACGCCGTAGAACATCGGGTCGCCGCTGGCCAGCACGCACACCGGCTCGCCGCGCAGGGCCAGTACCGGCGCGAGCGAGAACGGGCTTGGCCAGCCCAGCCGTTCGCCGGCCACGCAGCGCGGCAGCAATGCCAGCTGACGCGGGCTGCCGAAGATCCGCGCGGCGCCCAGCAGCGCGCGCCGGGCCTGCTTGCCCAGGCCGCTGAAGCCGTCTTCGCCGATGCCTACTACTGTCAGCCAGGGTGTCATGTATTTCTATCCACCATTCATGCGGCCGCTTCGCGCCCCTTCGCGGGCACGCCCGCTCCCACAGGTATAAACGCAGCCGCTGCGGGTTGCGCAAATTCTGTGGCAGCGGGCGTGCCCGCGAAGAAGGCGACGCGGTCCTGATTTCTTCTCGAACGCTGAAGATGCTCGACCACCGGCTTTTCATGCCGCCGGACAAAGCAGGCATAATACCGCGCCTTCTACACTCAAGCGCATTTTCACAGATTGCCGGACACCCCTTTGACGCAGGCCAATACCCCCCATGTCTCGCCCCGCCCCTCGGCCTGCCCGGGGTTGTGGCGCATCGTCAGTGCCCGCGATGGCGGTATCTGCCGCATCAAACTGCCGGGTGGCCTGCTGCTGGCCGAGCAGGCCGATGCGGTGGCGGCGGCTGCAGAGCGCTTCGCCGGCGGTGTCATCGAGGCGACCAACCGCGGCAACCTGCAGATTCGCGGCATCGGCAACGAACATCGGCGCCTGATCGAGACACTGCTCGACGCCGGCCTGGGCCCGCGTGACGCCGCTGGCGACGATGTGCGCAACCTGATGCTCAGCCCGCTGGCCGGGCATGACCCGGCGATGCTGCTGGACGCCCGGCCGTTGGCCAGGCAGATCCTCGACCTGCTGGAGGGCACCCCGCGTTTCCACCAGTTGTCGGCCAAGTTCGCCGTGCAGCTGGATGCCGGCGAAAGCGTCGCCATGCTCCAGCACCCCCATGACCTGTGGCTGTCGGCCCTGCGCCTGGAGCAGCAGACTTGGCTGGCGTTCGGCCTGGCGGGTTGCCCGGGCGATGGCCAGGTGCTCGGCGCGGTGCCGCTGGAACAGGGCCTGGCGCTGGTGCGGGCGGTCCTGGAGCGCTTCCTCGACCTGGCCACGCCGACGCAGTCACGCATGCGCCAGTTGCTCGAAGCATGCTCGCCAAGCGATTTCATCGACGGGCTTGGCCTGGCGATCCGCCGCGATGCCGCCGTGCTCGAATGGCGACGTGAACCGCACAAGGTCTCGTGGCTGGGCGTTCTGCCGCAGGCGCAGGGGCTCGCCCTGGGCGTAGCCCCGCCACAAGGGCGCCTGACCCCGGCCATGCTGCGTGGTGTCGCGCGCGTGGCCCGTGAACGAGGGGATGGCAGCCTGCGCCTGAGCCCTTGGCAAAGCCTGGTGCTGACCAACCTGCATGCGCAACACATCGACCACGCCCAGGCCGAGTTGGCCGCGCTGGGTTTGCTGTGCCACGACCACGAACCCCTGGCACGCATCAGTGCCTGCACCGGCGCCAGCGGCTGCGCCAAGGCCCTGGCCGAAACCAAGGCCGACGCTGTCACCCTCGCCGCATTGCTCGGCCCTGGCGTGCCGGGCAGCGTGCACCTGACCGGCTGCCCCCGATCCTGCGCTGTGGCCCATGTTGCCCCGGCCACCCTGCTGGCCCGCTCGCCGGGCCGTTACGACCTGTACCTGCGTGATGCGCGCCAGCCGGGCTTCGGCGCCCTGCGCGCCACCGACCTTACCTTGAATGAAGCAGGCGCCATGCTCGACCTGCCGACGGAGCACCTTGATGATTGACTACATCCGCGATGGTCAGGAGATCTATCGCAACTCCTTCCGGATCATCCGCGAGGAAGCCCGACTCGAGCGGATCCCCGCAGACCTCGAAAAGCTCGCCGTGCGGGTGATCCACGCCTGTGGCATGGTCGAGGCCATCGACGGCCTGCAGTTCTCCGAAGGCGCCGGCCGTGCCGGGCGCGAGGCGCTGTTGAACGGTGCACCGATCCTGTGCGACGCGCACATGGTGGCAGAAGGCATCACCCGCGCGCGCCTGCCCGCTGACAACAAAGTGATCTGCACCCTGCGCGACCCGAGCGTGCCGGGCCTGGCCAAGGCGCTTGGCAATACCCGTTCCGCCGTGGCCCTGGAGCTGTGGCGGCCGCACCTGGAAGGCAGCGTGGTGGTGATCGGCAACGCCCCTACCGCGTTGTTCTATCTGCTGGAAATGCTCGACGCCGGTGCCCCGAAACCGGCGCTGATCCTCGGTTTCCCGGTCGGTTTTGTCGGGGCCGCAGAGTCCAAGGCCATGCTCGCCGCCGACAGCCGTGGCGTGCCGTTCGTGATCATGCAGGGCCGCCTGGGCGGTAGCGCGATGGCCGCTGCCGCAGTCAACGCCCTGGCCACGGAGGTGGAATGATGGCGCCGCGTGGACGTCTGCTGGGCCTGGGCGTGGGCCCTGGCGACCCGGAACTGATTACCCTCAAGGCCCTGCGCCTGCTGCGTGAGGCGCCCGTGGTCGGCTACTTCGTGGCCAAGGGCAAGCGTGGCAATGCCTTCGGCATCATCGAGGCGCACCTGCAGCCCGAGCAGACCTTGCTGCCGCTGGTCTACCCGGTAACCACCGAAGCGCTGCCGGCACCGCTGTCCTATGAACAAGTGATCAGCGATTTCTACGACGAAGCCAGCGTGCAAGTGGCCGAGCACTTGGATGCCGGCCGCGATGTCGCGGTGATCTGCGAAGGCGACCCGTTCTTCTATGGCTCCTACATGTACCTGCACGACCGCCTGGCGCAGCGCTACGAGGCCGAGGTAATTCCCGGCGTCTGTTCGATGCTCGGTGGCGCCTCGGTCCTGGGCGCGCCGCTGGTGTACCGCAACCAGAGCCTGTCGGTGCTGTCCGGCGTGCTGCCGGCCGAAGAGCTCAAGCGCCGCCTGGCCGATGCCGATGCGGCGGTGATCATGAAACTGGGCCGCAACTTCCCCAAGGTGCGCGATGTGCTGGCCGAACTGGGCCTGGACGGGCGCGCGCTGTATGTGGAGCGGGCAACCATGGCCAACCAGAAGATCGTGCCGCTGGACCAGGTTGATCCGCAGTCGTCGCCGTACTTCTCGCTGATCATCGTGCCGGGTGAAAAATGGCAGGGATGAACATGCAGCAGGCACCGGCGATCGTCATCCTTGGCGAGGGCAGCCTGGCCACGGCGCAGCGAATCCAGCAGCGTTATCCACAGGCAGTGATCCATGGCCTGGAAGGCCGGGTCGCGGCTGCCGACGTTCATTACGCGGCTTTCGGCGATACCCTGCGCGGGCTGTACCAGCACGGCACGCCGATCATCGCCCTGTGCGCTGCCGGTATCGTCATCCGCAGCCTGGCCAGCCTGCTCTGCGAGAAAGGCGCCGAGCCACCGGTACTGGCCGTGGCCGAAGACGGCAGCGCCGTGGTGCCGTTGCTCGGTGGCCTGGCGGGGGTCAACCTGATGGCGCGCGAGATCGCCGAGGCGTTGGGCGTGGCCGCGGCGATCACCACCAGTGGCGAGCTGCGTTTCGGCACCTGCCTGCTGAACCCGCCGCAGGGCTACGCCTTGGCGGATATCGAGCAGGGCAAGCGCTTTGTTTCCGACCTGCTGGCGGGCGAGACGGTGCGCATCGAAGGCGACGCGCCGTGGTTGCAGCAGGCGCAGTTGCCTGCCAGCGAAGCGGCGCGGCGGACCATCCATGTCGGGCACCAGGCGCGCCCGGCCAGCCGCGACGAACTGCTGATCCACCCGCGCTCTGTGGTCGTGGGGGTGGCAGGCGGCAATCTGCAGGGTATTCGCCAGGCCTTGCAGCAGGCCGGCATCGCCGAGCCTGCGCTGGCCTGCGTGCTGGCCGACGAACAGGCCATGGCCGATGGAGCATTGCACGAAGCGGCACAGGCCTTGGGGGTTGCCCTGCGCTTCGCGGGCAAGCCGCACGATGTGGCCGGCATGGTCGCCGCAGCACTGCCTGATGCGCAGTTGATCGAGCAGGCCGATGTGGTCATCGCGGTGGCGCCAGGCCCGGTCGAAGTGGCGCAGATCGGTCGCCGTCGCGGTCGCCTGGCCGTGATCGGGCTGGGCCCGGGCGCTGCCGAGTTGATGGTGCCTGCGGTCAAGGCCGAGCTGGCGCGGGCCGAGGATGTGCTCGGCTACGAAACCTACGTGCGCATGGCCGGCCCGTTCCGTGACGACCAGGTGCTGCACTGCACCGACAACCGTGAAGAGATGCAGCGTGCCCGGCATGCCTTCGAGCTGGCCGCACAGGGCCGCTCGGTGGTGGTGGTGTCGTCGGGCGACCCGGGCGTGTTCGCCATGGCGGCTGCGGTACTCGAAGCGCTGCACGCGTCCAGCGACCCCGCCTGGCATCGTGTCGACCTCGAGATCCTGCCGGGGGTCTCGGCGTCGCTGGCGACTGCCGCACAGGCAGGCGCGCCGCTGGGGCATGACTTCTGCGTAATGTCGCTGTCGGACAACCTCAAGCCCTGGTCGATCATTGAAAAGCGCCTGGACCTGGCTGCCCAGGCCGACCTGGTGCTGGCGTTCTACAACCCGATCTCCAGGTCCAGGCCGCATCAGCTCGGCGTCGCGCTGGAGGTGGTGCGTCGGCACCGTGACGGCAATACGCCTGTAGTCCTTGGCCGCGACATCGGTAGGCCGGGGCAGACGCTGAAGGTAGTCACCTTGGCCGAGTTGCTGCCAGAAATGGTCGACATGCGCACCATGGTATTGGTCGGCTCCTCTACAACCTGCGTGTTTCCTCGCCTGTCGGGTGGGGTGTGGGCCTACACGCCGCGTTGGTATCCGTCGCCCGGCTAGTTACTGCGGAAACGCTTCAGAGCGTTGCGCCTCGAGCGTGCTGACTAAGGTGGCTGCCCCTGCCTCAAGGGGCAACCACCTTGGAGTTTCACATGTCCGAAGCAATGCAAACCGCAACTACCCGAGATGCCGCGATCCTGGTCGAAGGCAACCTGCTGGCCTGTGGCGCAGGCATGTCGGCGCAAAACCGCCATGACGTCAAGAACGCCTTCCACTTTGCCACCCTGGTGGCTGACAAAGCCTTCGATGCTGAAAAGCAGAGCCGCGAATGGTATGACAAGTTCGTCGATGTCATGCGTGACCTCGGCTTCACCGTGCCACGGCGTAGCTTCGAGCTGGAAACCTCGGCAGAGCTGACGGTGACCGTTGGCGCTGTGGCCGTGCGGGCCATCGGTGCTGTCGGCAGTGCCGTACTCGGGGGTACCAAGCTGGGCGCGCTGGCGAAAACGGCCTTCGACACCCTGACTACCGTCGAAAAAGACGCCAAAATCATTGATCACAAGCGCAAGAACAAAGCCCGCGGCATGGTCGGCATGGCCGCTTGCATCGAAACCGGCAACAACGATGTGGTCATGGTCGTGAGCTGCATTCAGGCGTCTGCCCCGCAACTGGATGACGACATCCTCGGCATCCAGTGGAAACTGGACAAGACCCGCTACTACGCCGGCACCGCCGTGCTTACGCTCAACAACTTGGTCTACGACAAAGTGCGCGAAACCGTTGAAAACAAGCTCGGCGTGCGCAGCGTCGAGAACGTTCTGCAGTACGACATCTGATTGCTGGGCGGCGTTGGCGCAACGCCGCCTTTTTCGGCTTTTTGTAAAAGAGGCAAGGCAATGGATAAAACAGCTGAGCATCTGATGTTGATTGGCGCAACGGCATTGCTGTACCCCGCAGAGATGGGCGCCACTCAGCGCCAGGCCGCCTTCGACTCGATCCTCTACGCGCAATTGGTGGCCAACAAGAACGCTGGGTCACGCTTTACCAACTACGACGCCTGGCACGCCGCCTATCGCGAGGCCTATCGCCAACTGGGCTGGATCAAGCTGGCCAGCACGTACGACCTCAAGCAGTTGGGGCAACCTGCGCCAAACGCGCACATCCAGCCACTCGAAGCCTGGCTGAAAATACGCTCGATTTGTCATGAGGCGGTGTTCGCTGGCGTGACGGCTGGCTTGAACAGGTCGGTCGAAGGGTTTCGTCACCTGCGCAGGTTCAGCGCTCAGGATGACGCCCAGGGCACGAAGCTGGTGGTCGAACTTGGCCTGCTCAAGCCTGGGCCGGCGCTGGACCTTTGCAGTATCACCGTGCACCTCGACACGCCGCTTGCCGACCTCTCGCAGGCCATGTCGCTCAAGGGCGAAGCCGAGTTCCACGGGGTGTCTCTGCTGCTGGACGACAGGCGCTTCCAGCACCAGCGCGATGAATTGCAGGCGCTGATGAAAACCAAGGATGCCAAGGGCGAGTATCGCTTCGACCCCTACGCGCCGGTGACAGGAGTGGATCATGAGTGACGTTTCATCTGCGGTGATCGGTGCGGGGATCGTTTCGTTCCTGCCGGGTATTGCTGCTGCGCAGCAAAACAAGGTGAAGCTGGCCCTGGCGATGGCCGAGCGAGCCACCGAGACGGCGTTCAAGGAAGGTCTGATCGAAGACTGGTTGGCGTATTACCGCAATCAGCTCAAATACATGGGCTGGGACGCCGTTTCTGCCGAGCAGGTGCACTGGCCGGAAGCGGGGCGTGCGCGGCAAACGGACAAGGTGCTGGAAACCATCGCTGCCACTGCCGGCGATCATTTCGCGACGGCGAGCAGCCGTTCCATGCGTTCGCTCTTGGGCAAGGCACCGGCCCTGCAGTCGCTTGAGCGGTATGCCTATGAACGGCAGCATTTTCAGTTACTGCCCTGTGCTCCGGTGGGCGGCAACCGTGTCGATATGGTGCTGTATCACGAAAGCGACCAGCGCTCGGCGTTCCGCGCGGGCTTCATCAGCCATCAACGCAGCCATCGGAACGTACGGGCGGAGTTGATACGCTTCAATATTCTGGCGTTCGAGCACAGCTACCTGCCCAGAGTACAGGACCGCGTGGTGCAGGTTTGCCTGAAGCGTATCGTGGATTTCGACCTCTAGGGCACCAGGTAGCCCTTGATACCGGTGAAGATGATCTGTGCGGCCAGGGCGCAGACGAACAGCCCCATCAGGCGGCTGACGATCTGCAAACCCTGGTCGCCGAGGATGCGCTCGATACGGTGCGAGAGGTACAGCACCAGGCCGACGGTGAAGCTGGCCAGGGCGATGCTGATGATGGCCAGCAGTTTGTCGTCCCAATGCGGGTGGCCGACGCCCATCACCAGCAGCGCGCCGATGGTGCCGGGGCCGACGGTCAGCGGGATGGTCAGCGGCACGATGGTGACGTCCTGCTGCACATTGTCGGCCTGAACGGCGGATTTGCCTTGGGCCATGCCCAGCGCCGAGATGAACAGCACGCTGCCGGCGCCGATGCGGAAGGCATCGGCGGTGATACCGAAAATACCGAAAATCGCCCGCCCGAACAGGTACAGCAGCACGCTGGCGATGAGCGCGGCGAAGGCGACCTTCCACGCCAGTTGTTTACGCTCCTTGCTGGAATGCCCGCGGGTCAGGCTGATGAAGCACGACAGCACGAAGAACGGGCTGTAGAGCACGAGCATTTTCAGGTAGACGCTGAACAACTCATGGAGCATGGGGTAGCCCTGCCAGGGAAGGTGAGGGGAAGTGTATCAGTAGGACCGTGGTTGTCTTCACTGGCCTCATCGCCGGGGCGCCCCCCCCCCCCCCGGGGGGGGGAAAAAGGAGGGGGGGGGGGGGGGGGGGGGGGGGGGGGGGGGGGGTTGGGGGGGGGGGGGGGGGGGCCCCCCGGGGGGGGGGGGGGGGGGCGCGG
>NZ_PUQD01000076.1 GCF_003331055.1 Pseudomonas sp. AFG_SD02_1510_Pfu_092
CATCTCCTGCTCTATACCCCCCCCCCCCCCCCCCCCCCCCGGGCCCCCCCCCCCCCCCCCCCGCCCCCCCCCCCCCCCCCCCCCCCCACCCCCGGGGGGGGGGGGGCCCCCCCCCGCGAAGAGGCCAGCACAGGCAACAACATTGCCCCACCTTTCGCAAACCCAGGAAACACCGCATGAAAAAGCTTCTGCTGCCTGCCCTGCTGTTCGGCACCTTCGCCACCCTGGCCGGCTGCTCCACCCCTAGCCAGATCATCCTCAACGACGGCCGTGAAATCCAGACGGTCGACGTCCCGGAGTACGACGCCGACTCCGGCTTCTACGAGTTCCAGCAACTCGACGGCAAGCGCACCCGCGTCAACAAGGACCAGGTCCGCACCATCAGCGACCTGTAAGACCGAGTCTGGCCCCAAAGAAAAAGGCGATCCGGTGGGATCGCCTTTTTTCTTACTTGACCACTTTCAGGCTTGGCCGGCCACTTGGGCGTGGCGGCTGGCCACCACCTTCAGGCGGGCCATCGTCGTCCGGCTGCACATCATCGTCTTCCAGGTCGTCACCTTCCATCAGTGGCGACTCCAGCTCGAAGACCATGCCCTGGCCGTTTTCCCGGGCATAGATACCCAGAATGGCGCCGACCGGCACGAACAGCGAATGGGCCACACCACTGAAACGGCCTTCGAAGCTGACCGCATCGTTGTCCATGTGCAAACTGCGCACGGCGCTTGGCGAGATGTTCAGGACGATCTGGCCATCACTGGCGAAACCATCCGGCACCTGGACCTTGGGGAATTCGGCGTTGACCAGCATATGGGGCGTGCAATCGTTGTCGACGATCCACTCGTACAGTGCTCGAACCAGATAGGGGCGACTGGAGTTCATCAACGGCTCCTTAAAGCTTGCGCATTTCACGTTCTACGGAGGACAGGCTCGCCTGGAAAGGCTCGCGGGCGAACTGCCGCTCCATGTAATCCAGCAGCGGCTTGGCTTGCCGCGGCAACTCGATGCCCAACACCGGCAAACGCCAGAGTATGGGCAGTAGACAACAATCGACCAGGCTTTGCTCATCGCTCATGAAACAGGCGAATTCATTGAACAATGGCGAAACGCCGGTCAGGCTCTCGCGCAGGGCCTTGCGCGCCTCGGCGCGGGCGGCCTCGCTGCTGCGCGAATCCAGCACGGTATCGGCCAGGGCGCACCAGTCGCGCTGAATGCGGTGCATCAGCAGACGGCTGTTGCCACGCGCAACCGGGTACACCGGCATCAGCGGCGGGTGCGGGTAACGCTCTTCGAGGTATTCCATCACCACGGTCGATTCATACAACGCCAGGTCACGGTCGACCAGCGTCGGCAGACTGCCGTAAGGGTTGACCTCGGCCAGCTTGGGCGGCAGGCGGGCAGGGTCGACATCGATGACCTGCACGCTGACACCCTTCTCGGCCAGCACCAGGCGTACCCGATGGGAATAGTGATCAGCGGGATCGGAATAGCAGGCTAACCTGTTGGTTGCGCCCATGTAGCGGCTCCTCGCACGGGATGCTTGTGCAACTGTAAATGAAAACGCGCCCGGGGCGCCCCCGCATTTCTGCAGGGGCGCCCCGGGCGCGTTCAACAACCAGAAACTACTGCGTGATCAGTGCACGTCCTTCCAGTATTCACGCTTGAGCAAGTAGGCGAATACGAAGAAGAAAGCCAGGTACAGCAACACGTAGGTACCGATGCGCTGGCTTTCCAGTTTGACCGGGTTGGCCGAATAGGCCAGGAAGGTCACCAGGTTCTTGACCTTCTCGTCGAACTGCTCGGTCGTCAGGGTACCGGAATTCGGCGTGATGGTCAGCTGGTCGCACGCTTCATGGGTAATCGGGCTACCGGTCAACGGGTCGAACTGCTTCTTGCCATCGGTCACGGTCTGCACCTGTTTGCAGCCCACCACCTGGTTACCTTGCAGGCCGACCAGCACGTTGGGCATGCCGACGTTCGGGAACACCTTGTTGTTCACCCCATAAGGCCGCGAAGGGTCCTCGTAGAAGCTGCGCAGGTAGGTGTACAGCCAGTCGGTGCCACGCACCCGGGCTACCAGGGTCAGGTCGGGCGGTGCGGCGCCGAACCAGGTCTTGGCATCGCTGGGCTTCATGCCGATCTGCATGTGGTCACCGATCTTGGCACCGGTGAACACCAGCTTCTCGAGCATCAGCTCGTGGGGGATGCCCAGGTCATCGGCGACCCGCTCGTAACGCTGGAACTTGGCACTGTGGCAACCCATGCAATAGTTGGCGAAGGTACGCGCACCGTCCTGCATGGCGGCTTTGTCGCTCAGGTCGATGTCGACCTTGTCCAACTCCAGGCCGTGCTCGGCCGCGAAGGAAAAGGCAGGCATCACGGCCAGCAAAAATACTGCAATCAACTTTTTCATCAGCCAGTCACCCTTTCCGGAACCGGTTTGGTCTTCTCGAGCCTTGTGTAGAACGGCATCAGCAGGAAGTAGGCGAAGTACAACACCGTACACACCTGCGACAGCAAGGTACGCCCAGGTGTCGGTGCCAGTACGCCCAGCACGCCGAGGATGACGAAGGCCACGCAGAACACCAGCAGGAAGAGCTTGCTGATCCAGCCCTTGTAGCGCATGGAGCGCACCGGGCTGCGGTCGAGCCAGGGCAGCACGAACAGCACCGCAATCGCCGCGCCCATGGCGATGACGCCCATCAACTTGTCAGGCACCGCACGCAGGATCGCGTAGAACGGCGTGAAGTACCACACGGGGGCAATATGCTCCGGGGTCTTGAAGGCGTTGGCTTGCTCGAAGTTTGGTTTCTCCAGGAAGTAACCGCCCATTTCCGGGAAGAAGAACACGACGGCGCAGAACACGAACAGGAACACCACCACACCGACAATGTCTTTCACGGTGTAGTAAGGGTGGAACGGAATGCCGTCCAGCGGGATGCCGTTTTCGTCCTTTTTCTTCTTGATGTCGACGCCGTCAGGGTTGTTCGAACCCACTTCGTGCAAGGCGAGAATGTGCAGCACCACCAGGCCGAGGATGACGATCGGCAGGGCGACCACGTGCAGGGCGAAGAAGCGGTTCAGGGTGATGCCCGAGATCAGGTAGTCACCACGGATCCACTGGGTGAGGTCGTCACCGATCACCGGGATGGCACCGAACAGCGAAATGATCACCTGGGCGCCCCAGTAGGACATCTGCCCCCACGGCAGCAGGTAGCCCATGAAGGCCTCGGCCATCAGCGCCAGGTAGATCAGCATGCCGAACAGCCACACCAGCTCGCGCGGCTTCTGATACGAGCCGTAGAGCAAGCCGCGGAACATGTGCAGGTAGACCACGATGAAGAACGCCGACGCACCGGTGGAATGCAGGTAGCGCAGGATCCAGCCGTATTCCACGTCGCGCATGATGTACTCGACCGAGGCGAAGGCCTCCTCCGCCGAAGGCGTGAAGCTCATGGTCAGCCACACCCCGGTGACGATCTGGTTGACCAGCACCAGCAGCGCCAGGGAGCCAAAGAAGTACAGGAAGTTGAAGTTCCTGGGCGCGTAATACTTGCTCAGGTGGTCTTCCCACATCTTGGTAGCGGGGAAGCGAGCATCAATCCAGTCCATGAACTTGCTCATCATGCGTTCTCCTGGTCAACGCCGATGACGACGATCTCGTCCGACTCGTAAGAGTGCGGTGGCACGGGCAGGTTGAGAGGCGCTGGCTGCGACTTGTAGACACGCCCAGCCAGGTCGTAGTGGGAGCCGTGGCACGGGCAGAAATAGCCACCGACCCATTTCGGACCGAGGTCGACAGGTGCGACTTCCGGGCGGAACGTGGGCGAGCAGCCCAGGTGTGTGCACAACCCGACGAGGATCAGAATTTCCGGCTTGATCGAACGAACCTGTGGGTCGACGTAGGTCGGTTGCACCGAAGCCTTGGACTCAGGGTCAGCCAGGTCACCGGCGACTTTTTTCAGGTTGCCGAGAATCTCATCCGTTCGCCTCACGATGAACACAGGCTGGCCACGCCACTCGGCCACCATCTGCTGCCCGGCCTCGACCTTGGCAATATTGACCTTCACCGGTGCACCCGCGGCTTTCGCCTTGGCACTGGGAAACCATGACCCCACGAACGGTACCGCAGCCCCCACTGCCCCCGCCGCCCCGACTACAGATGTCGCGGCTACGAGGAAGCGGCGCCGGCCTGCGTTGACGCCGTCATTGCTCATTCAGTCCTCTCCCATCAGCTTGCTTGGCCTGTTGAACCAGACCCTGTACTTAGGTTGTGTCAGTGGCGCTAAAAATTGGTCGCCATGGTAAGAAACAAACCCACACAGTGACAAGGTGAATACCCCAGCCAGAGGGCACTACCCGCGCTTTGCTTGATCTGCGTCTATGCGACAAGTGGTCACTGACATGCTGACAGGTTAGTCCAAGACATAAAAAAAGCCCGGTTCCAAGGAACCGGGCTTTTTTCGACTGCCGAAGCGGTATTAACGCTTGGAGTACTGAGGACGCTTACGCGCTTTACGCAGACCCACTTTCTTACGCTCGACTTCACGAGCGTCGCGGGTGACGTAGCCAGCACGACGCAGAGCGCCACGCAGGGTTTCGTCGTATTCCATCAGAGCGCGGGTGATACCGTGACGGATCGCACCGGCCTGACCGCTGACACCACCACCGGAAACGGTGACGTAGATGTCGAACTTCTCGACGGTTTCGGTCAGCTCGAGTGGCTGGCGAACAACCATGCGAGCGGTTTCGCGACCGAAGAACACGTCCAGAGAACGGTTGTTGATGGAAATGTTACCAGTACCCGGACGCAGGAATACGCGAGCGGTTGCGGTCTTGCGACGGCCAGTGCCGTAGTTTTGAGTCGCCGACATAATGAACTTTCCCGTTAGATCTTCAGTTCTTGAGGCTGCTGAGCAGTGTGTGGGTGAGCAGCACCCGCGTACACTTTCAGCTTGCGGTACATGTCGCGACCCAGCGGGTTCTTAGGCAGCATGCCTTTGACCGCGGTTTCGATAACACGCTCAGGGGCCTTGGCGATCAACTTCTCGAAGTTGATTTCCTTGATACCGCCTGGGAAACCGGAGTGGGAGTAGTACATTTTGTCGGAAGACTTGGCACCAGTCACACGAACCTGTTCAGCGTTGATAACGACGATGTAGTCGCCGGTGTCAACGTGAGGGGTGTATTCTGGTTTGTGTTTGCCACGCAGACGGCTAGCGATTTCGGTAGCCAGACGACCCAGGGTCTGGCCAGCGGCGTCGACTACGAACCACTCGCGCTTTACTGTTTCCGGTTTAGCAGTAAAAGTTTTCATTCTCTAAAGCCTCAGAGGCCGCCCAGCGAAAAATAGACGGCGAATCTTACTGGATAGTGCACAGCTTGCCAAGGGCAAGCGCGCAGCCGAACGCTGACGCTTTGGGGGCTCGGGTCAGGCACGCCAGTGTTCGACGGGGTTCTTCCTGCGTGGTGGTGCATCACTTCCGCCACACGGAGAGCTGCCGAATTATCCAGATTGCGCGAAAAATTTCAACCTGCTTTGATGGGTTTCATTTGCCAAGGAGTGTCTATCCGATGGAATACCGCCAGCTCGGCCGTACCGACCTCACTGTCAGCGCCCTGTGCCTGGGCACCATGACCTGGGGTGAGCAGAACCTTCAGGCCGAGGCCTTCGCGCAGATTGCCCGGGCCAAGGCCGCAGGGGTCAACTTCATCGACACCGCCGAGATGTACCCGGTGCCGCCCCGCCCCGAAACCTACGCCGCCACCGAGCGCATCATCGGCAACTGGTTCAGGGCCAATGGCGATCGCGACGACTGGGTACTGGCGAGCAAGGTAGCCGGCCCCGGCAACGGCATCAGCCACATTCGCGACGGCCAGCTCAGGCATAACCGCCAGCACATCGTCGCGGCGCTGGACGAGAGCCTCAAGCGCCTGCAGACCGACCGCATCGACCTCTACCAGCTGCACTGGCCGGAGCGCAACACCAACTTCTTCGGCAAGCTGGGCTACCAGCACCTGCCGCAGGACCACTTCACCCCGCTGGAAGAAACCCTCGAAGCGCTCGACGAGCAGGTACGCGCCGGCAAGATCCGCCATATCGGCCTGTCCAACGAAACGCCGTGGGGCACCATGAAGTTCCTGCAACTGGCCGAAAGCCGTGGCTGGCCGCGGGCGGTGTCGATCCAGAACCCGTACAACCTGCTCAACCGCAGCTTCGAGGTGGGCCTGGCGGAAGTCGCCATCCGCGAACAGTGCGGCCTGCTGGCCTACTCACCGCTGGCGTTCGGCATGCTTTCGGGCAAGTACGAGAACGGCGCACGCCCGGAAAACGCGCGACTGACCTTATTCAGCCGCTTTGCCCGCTATTCCAACCCGCAAACCGTGGCGGCCTGCAGCCGTTACGTGCAACTGGCCCGCGAACACGGCCTGGACCCGGCGCAGATGGCCCTGGCGTTCGTGACCCGGCAGCCGTTCGTAACCAGCAACATCATTGGTGCAACCAGCCTCGAACAGCTGGACAGCAACCTGGCCAGCCTCGAGCTGAGCCTGAGTGATGAACTGCTGGCGGCGATCGAAGCGCTTCATCAGGAGCAGCCGAACCCGGCGCCTTGAGCGCAATCCTGTACCGCCCTCTTCGCGGGTAAACCCGCTCCCATAGGATCCCCGCAGCTCTAGACACCTGCGCGGTCCCTGTGGGAGCGGGCGAGCCCGCGAAGAGACCAGCGCGGTGCAGCAGGCTAGACACAATCGCCAAAAAATAAGACGATCCAGCCGGTGATTGACCACTCTACCCTATAAGAACAATGACAATGATGTTTACCCAACCCTCGACGTCGCTGCGGCGTGTCAGCATCCTGGCCATTGACAAGGTGTTCGCTTCGACACTGATGCAGGCCAAGGACTTCTTCCACCTCGCCAGCCTGCGCTACAGCAAACAGCTGGGCCTGGGCCTGCAACCCATGTTCGAGATCCGCCTGGTGAGCCCGGACGGCCAGCCCGTGGACAGCTTCAGCAATGTGCAGCTGCCGGTCGATGGTGGCCTGGACGACGCCGACGTGATCATCCTCCCGGCCTTCTGGGACGACTTCGACAACCTGCTGCAACGTTATCCACAGGTGCTGCCATGGCTGCGTGAACAGCACGCACGTGGCGCGGTGCTGTGCGCCGAAGCCAGTGGCGTATTCTGGCTGGCCGAGTCCGGCCTGCTCGACGGCAAGGAGGCGACCACCTACTGGCGCTTCTTCACCAGCTTTGCCGAACGCTTCCCGAAGATCCGCCTGAACCAGGACAAGCACCTGACCGATGCCGACAATATCTACTGCGCCGGCGGCGCAACCTCGGCCTGCGACCTGTACATCTACCTGATCGAACGCTTCTGTGGCGCCAACGTGGCCCGCGCCGTGTCGCGCGACATCCTCTACGAAGTGCAGCGCAACTACACCCCGGGGCGCATGGGCTTTGGCGGGCAGAAACTGCACCAGGACCTGATCATCCTGCAGATCCAGCACTGGCTGGAGGAGCACTTTGCCGACAAGTTCCGCTTCGAGGATGTGGCGCGCAACCACGGCATGAGCATTCGCAACTTCATGCGCCGCTTCCAGGGCGCGACGGGCGACAAGCCGCTGCATTACCTGCAACGGCTAAGGATCGAGACGGCCAAGGGGCTGCTGTCGAGCACGCGCAAGAGCATCAAGACCATCAGCTATGAGGTCGGCTATGACGATGCCAGTTTTTTTGCGCGGCTGTTCCGCCAGCATACCGAGTTGTCGCCGAACCAGTATCGGCAACAGTTCATGCAGGAGGCTTGAGGCCTTCTGGGGCTGCTTTGCGCGCAAGTTTCAAGGCCAGCCCCAACCTGTGGGAGCTGGCTTGCCGGCGATGGGGCGCGAAGCGGCCCCGGCTTCTCAAGGCTTGTGCGCGCGCGCCAGGAACTCGTGCGACTGCATCTCCAGCAACCGGCTCAGGGTGCGCTGGAACTCGAAGGCCAGACGCCCACCGGTATACAGGTCCTTCAGCTCCACCTCGGCCGAGATGATCAGCTTGACGTTGCGGTCGTAGAACTCGTCGACCATGTTGATGAAGCGGCGGGCGATGTCGTCGGTGGTGACGCCCATCTGCTCCACGTTGCTCAACAGCACAGCGTGGAAGATCTTGCCCAGTTCGATGTAGTCGTTCTGGCTGCGCGGGCCGTCGCACAGGGCACGGAAGTCGAACCAGGCCACGTCGTCACAGGTCAGCAGGGCGTTGATCGGGCGATTCTCGATCATCAGCACATCGTTCTCGACCGCCTGGGTGCACTCGGGGGTCAGCGCCTTGAAACTGGCGCGCAGGCTCTGGTGCGCCGCTTCATCGAGCGGGTAGTGGTACAGCTCGGCCTGTTCCAGGTGACGCAGGCGGTAGTCGACCCCGCTGTCGACGTTCACCACCTCGGTGTACTGCTTGATCATGGCGATGGCCGGCAGGAAGCGCGCGCGTTGCAGGCCGTCCTTGTACAGGCCGTCCGGCACGATGTTGGAGGTGGCCACCAGCGAGACGCCGTTCTTGAACAGCTCTTCCATCAAGGTGCCGAGGATCATCGCGTCGGTAATGTCCGACACGAAGAATTCATCGAAGCAGATGACCTTGGCTTCTTCGCTGAAGCGCTTGGCGATGATGGTCAGCGGGTTCTTCTCGCCCTTGAGGGTTTTCATTTCCTCGTGCACACGCTTCATGAAGCGGTGGAAGTGCGTGCGCATCTTCTGCTTGAACGGCAGCGCCTCGAAGAAGGTATCGACCAGGTAGGTCTTGCCACGCCCTACCCCACCCCAGAAATACAGGCCCTTGACCGGGGTCTGTTCCTTCTTGCCGAACAGCTTGCCGAATACGCCCGGCTTGTTGTTCTGCGCACGTACCAGGTCGTCGTACAGGCGCTGCAGGTGACGCACAGCAGTTTCCTGCGCCGCGTCATGGAAGAAGTCGGGACGTTTCAGATCTGCTTGATATCGTTCTAGGGGCGTCATGATTCGTTAGCGAGGCAACAAAAAACGGGCCGTCACTGTAGCGACAGGCCCGCCTTATGGCAATCAGTCTGTGGGAGCGGGCGTGCCCGCGAACACCGGCAAAGCCGGTGCCAGGCAACACGGCGCCTGTTTCGCGGGCTCGCCCGCTCCCACGGTTTCGACATCTTCAGTCCGGTTGAGGCGCAAGCGCTGCACGCAGGCTTTCGATGGCCGCATCACGGGCCTCGGCGCTGTCGAACTGCGGCCCGTCGGCAACCTGCTCGCCATTCAACCACAGGCCGAAGCCCAGGCCTTCGATGCGCACATCGGCCTCGCCACCCTGCTGCAGCTGCTTGCTGACGGCGCCGGCGCTCTTGCCGTCGGCGAAGCGGCGCGACAGCAGCAATTGTTCACCGTCGGCAGCCAACAGGCGGAAGCGGAAGCTGCCGTCTTCGTCACGGAAGCTGACGAAACGCGCGCTCTTGGCGGCCTTCTTCTTCACTTCGGTACTGGCTTGCACGCTGCTGCGGAACGAACGCAGGCCAACAGCCTCGCGCAGCTGCTCGAGGAACGGCGTGGCAAGCTTGCGGGCCTTGGCAGCGCCGGCCAGCAGAATGTCTTCCAGGTCCGCCGGGCGGGCGATCAGCTGGTGGTAGTACTCACGCTTCTCGGCCAGCTGGCCGTCCAGCAGCTGGAACAGGCGCTGCTTGGCCTCGCCCCAGCCCAGGCCCTGCAGCAGCTCTTCGCGGAATTCGGCGCACTGCGCCAGCGTCGAGAAGGCCTGGTACAAGGTGAACAGGTGCGCGTTGTCCGGGTCTTTCGCTTCGCCTGGGGCGCGCGAGTCGGTGACGATGCGCGAGATGGCGTCTTTCATGTCCTTGGCGCTGCTGAACAACGGAATGGTGTTGTCATAGCTCTTGGACATCTTGCGCCCGTCCAGCCCCGGCAGGGTCGCCACGCTCTCTTCGATCACCGCTTCCGGCAGGGCGAAGAAGTCCCGGCCCTGGCCGAACAGGTGGTTGAAACGCTGGCCGATGTCGCGGGCCATTTCCACGTGCTGGATCTGGTCACGGCCGACCGGCACCTTGTTGGCGTTGAACATCAGGATGTCCGCGGCCATCAGCACCGGGTAGCTGTACAGGCCCATGGTCACGCCGGCATCCGGGTCTTCACCGTTTTCCAGGTTCTTGTCCACCGAAGCCTTGTAGGCGTGCGCGCGGTTGAGCAGGCCCTTGGCGCTGACACAGGTCAGCAGCCAGGTCAGTTCGGGGATTTCCGGGATGTCGGACTGGCGGTAGAAGGTCACCTTGTCCGGGTCGAGGCCACCGGCCAGCCAGGTGGCGGCGATTTCCAGGCGCGAACGCTGGATGCGCAGCGGGTCATCGCACTTGATCAGGGCGTGGTAGTCGGCCAGGAAGTAGAACGAGTCGACACCGGGCTGCTGGCTGGCACGGATCGCCGGGCGGATGGCGCCGGCGTAGTTGCCCAGGTGCGGTGTGCCGGTGGTGGTGATACCGGTGAGAATGCGCGTGGTCATGGGTGTTCGCTTATTCAGGCTTGGCTCAGTTCGAAAGGCGCGGCAGCAGCAGATCTTTCAGATCGGTCAGCTTGCCATGAAAGAAGTGTCCGCATTCTGCCACTTTCAGCAGCTCGTGGGGGCGCGACAGGCTGTCGGACCAATCGTAAACCAGCTGCGGCGCAACGACTTCGTCGGCGTCCGGCTGCACCACGGTGATCGGGCAGCGCTGCGGCAGCGGGAACTCCGCGGTCAGGCGCATGACCGCCGGAGCGATCATGAACAACTGCTGCAGCGCTACTCCACTGGCCTCCAGGCGGCCGGCCAGGCTGGTGGCGACGAAACCGCCGAACGAGAAGCCCATCAGCACCAGCGGCAGGCCCGGGTGCCGTTCGCGCAGCCAGGCGGCGGCGGCTTCGGCATCGGCCACCTCGCCAGCGCCCATGTCATGGCTGCCGGCGCTCTGGCCGACGCCACGGTAGTTGAAGCGCAGGGTCACGTAGCCGGCGTCGCGGGCGGTGCGTTGCAGGGTCGAGACCACCTTGTTGAGCATGGTGCCACCCTGGACCGGGTTGGGGTGGCAGATCAGCACCGCGCCGCGGGCCTCGGCCACATCCAGATACAAGGCTTCCAGCTGGCCGCTGGGGCCATCGATGAACAAGGGGGTTTCGCGGACAAGCAAGGCACTACTCCGTGACCTCGGGAGGGGTCGATTCGTCTAGGTGAGGAATTCTGTTCTGATTTGCGATCGCTCGCGGTATACAGCGCAGGTCTGAGCCGTTAACGTAAAGCAAAGCCGTTTATAGAGGAAGGACTCGTGGAACTCTCGCTCCTTGTTTGGTTGTTGCCGACCCTGGCCCTGGTCATCGGCGTGGTGGTTGGTTTCGTCGTCGCCCGCCTGCTGCCCAATGCCGCGCCGAGCAGCACCCAGCGTCAGCTGGACGATATTCAGAAGCGCTTCGACAGCTATCAGAACGAAGTGGTCACCCACTTCAACAGCACCGCCGTGCTGGTCAAGAAACTGACCCAGAGCTACCAGGACGTACAGGATCACCTGGCCGAAGGCGCCAACAGCCTGGCCCTTGATGACGTTACTCGCCAACGCCTGCTGGCGGCCCTGCATTCCGAGGCTGCACAGGGCCCGCGCGACCGCCTGACCCCACCAAAGGACACCGCCGAGGTGCCGCGCGACTACGCGCCGAAAGCACCGAACTCGCCGGGCATGCTCGACGAGAGCTACGGGCTCAAGCGTTGATCTGCTGAACATGACAAAGGCCTCGCTAGAGGCCTTTTTCGTGGGCTGGATTCACTGGCCTCTTCGCGGGTAAACCCGCGAAGGGGCCGGTCCAGGCAACCTATAAGCAAGCCTGCAGCGCCTGCTCAACATCCGCCAGCAGGTCTTCCACATCCTCCAGCCCCACCGACAACCGCACCAACCCTTCCGAGATGCCGTGGTGCGCCCGCTCCTGCGGTGTGTAGCTGGAATGGGTCATGCTCGCCGGGTGCTGCGCCAGCGACTCGGCATCGCCCAGGCTCACCGCGCGGGCGAACAGCTGTAGCGCGTTCATGAAGCGCCGGCCAGCCTCGATACCGCCCTTGAGTTCGAAGGCAATCATCCCGCCCGGCAAGCGCATCTGCCGCTGTGCCAGTTCGTACTGGGCAAACGACGGCAACCCCGGGTAGTGGATCAGTTCCACCTGCGGCTGCCGAGCGAGAAACTCGGCCACCTGCCCGGCGTTGGCACAATGGCGGTCCATGCGCAGGGCCAGGGTCTTGATCCCGCGCATCAGCAGCGCCGCGTCATGCGGCGACAGCACCGCCCCGGTCATGTCCTTCAGCCCTTCCAGGCGAATGCGGTCGATCAGCGCCTTGCGCCCGACCACCAGGCCGGCCGTGATATCGCCATGGCCACTGAGGTACTTGGTTGCCGAATGCACCACCAAGTCGGCCCCCAGTTCCAGCGGACGCTGCAGGTAGGGCGTGCAGTAGGTGTTGTCGACCAACACATGCACATCATGCCCGCGTACGGCCTCGACCACGGCAGCGATATCCACCAGTTGCATGTTGGGGTTGGCCGGGGTTTCGAAGTAGATCATCCGTGTTTTGCCGTTGATCGCCGCCTTGAGGGCCTTGGCATCGTTCAGGTCGACATGGCGGATTTTCACCCCGAATTCGCCAATGCCATGGTGCATGAAGGCAAAGGTGCAGCCATACAAGGTGCGCCCGACGATCAGTTCGTCACCGGGCCGCAGCAGGGTCCAGATCGTCGAGGTGATAGCGCCCATGCCCGAGGCCAGGGCCAGCCCTGCCTCGCCACCCTCCAGCGAGGCCATGCGCTGCTCCAGCAGGGCCAGGGTCGGGTTGGAGATGCGGCTGTAGAAATGCCCCGGCTCCTCTCCGGCAAAGCAGGCCGCGCCATATTCGACGGTGGGGAAGGCATAGGTAGCGGTCTGGTAGACCGGTGGCACCAGCGCGCCACCGTGGGAAAGCGGGTCGTAGCCATGGTGAATGGCCCGTGTGGAGAAACCGGTTTTGTTGTGGGAGTCGCGCATGGCAACAGCCTCTTGTGGTTTGTTGTAAGCTTATGCCACCGAGCTGCCCGATTTTTTCCAAAATAGCCCACGCATCCGCGTGCCTGCTGGAACAAAAACAACAATTACCGGATCAGGAGGGCAAAACATGCCTTCGAGCCTCGACCGCACCGACCGCGCCCTGCTCGCCGCCCTGCAGGACAACGCCCGCCTTACCGTTGCCGAACTTGCCGACCAGGTGGCGCTGACCACCTCGCCCTGCTGGCGACGGGTCAAGTTGCTGGAAGACAACGGCTACATCACCGGCTACCAGGCCATCCTCTCGCCCAAGTCGCTGGGGTTTGGCGTGACCGCGTTCGTCAGCATCATGATGGACTCGCACACCAAAGACATGGCGCTGGCGTTCGAGCAGCGGCTGATTGAGATTCCCGAGATTGTCGCTTGCCACAACATTTCGGGGAGGTATGACTTCTTGCTGGAGATCCTGGCGCGGGATCTGGAATCGTTCGGCGAGTTTACCCGGGAGGTGCTGCAACGGTTGCCGGGGGTGAAGGAAATCTATTCGAGTTTTTCCTACAAGGCGGTGAAGGAACGGAGGGTGATACCGGTGTCGGAAAAACACATCTGAACGACATGCACAGTCCATGCAGGAACAACTGCCCTGCTCATAATCCAAAGCTCCCACAAGAGGCCCGCGAATGTATGTCGAGCCTAGAAACAAAAAACCCCGCCGAGGCGGGGTTTTTCTTGCAAGCCAGCGCTTAGATCGCGCCGCGCTGACGCAGCAGGTCCAGCACCTGTTTCACGCCCTCGTCGACACCGGTGGACTGGGTATCGATCACCAGGTCTGCATCCAGCGGCACATCGTACGGGAAGCTTTCGCCCGGGATGTTGTCGCCACCGGCAGCGTACAGGCCTTGCGGGTCGCGCTCACGGCAGGCCAGCGGCGAGGCCTGGACGTAAACGGTCAGCAGGCGCTCCTTGCCGATCAAGGCCTTGGCCTGTTCGCGGCCTTCGGCATCCGGGGCCACGAACGCCGCCAGGGTCAGCAGGCCGGCTTCGTTGAACTGGCGCGCCACATGGGCGGCGCGACGCCAGTTCTCGGTGCGGCCGGCGCGGTCCTGTGGCAGGCCTTTGTTCAGGTCGTGGCGCAGGTTCTGGCCGTCGAGCACGTACACCGCACGGCCCATGTCGAACAGCTTGCGTTCCACGGCATAGGCCAGGGTGCTCTTGCCAGCGCCGGACAAGCCGCTGAAAAGCACGGTGGCCGGCTGCTGGCCGAAGCGCAGGGCGCGCTCTTCGGTGGACACGTGGGCCTGCTTGCCATGATGGCCGGTGCTGCCGTGCGGCAGCACTGGCGGGGCGATGATCATGCCGGCGCCGACGGTGCCGTTGGTCAGGCGGTCGATGACGATGAACGCACCGGTGGTGCGGTTGCTGTCGTAACCGTCCAGGGCGATCGAGGCATCCAGGGCTACCTTGACGCGACCAATCTCGTTCAGTTGCAGCGCGCTGGCAGCGCCCTGCTCCAAGGTGTTCACATCGACCTTGTGGGTAATGCTGGCAATCGAGCCCGGCACGTAGCTGGTGGCGCGCTTGATGTCGTACTTCTTGCCCGGGAGCATCGGCTCCTCGGCCATCCACACCAGCATGGCGTCGAACTGGTCAGTGACCGGTGGCACGTTGTCGGCATGCACCAGCAGGTCGCCACGGGAGATATCGATCTCGTCTTCCATGGTCAGGGTGACGGCCTGGCCTGGGCCTGCGTTTTCCAGCTCGCCTTCGTAGGTGACGATGGACTTGACCCGGCTGCTCTTGCCCGATGGCAGCACGACGACTTCATCGCCCTTGTGCACCACGCCGCTGGCGATGGTGCCGGCAAAACCGCGGAAGTTCAGGTTCGGCCGGTTGACGTACTGCACCGGGAAGCGCAGGTCGGTGAAGTTACGGTCAGCCGACACTTCGACGGTTTCGAGGATTTCCATCAGCGTCGGGCCGGCGTACCACGGCGACTGCTCGCTGTGGTTGACCACGTTGTCGCCCTTGAGCGCCGACATCGGCACGAAGTGCAGGCTGCTCGGCACCAGGTTGATGGCTTCGGCGAACTTCAGGTAGTCGGCCTTGATCGACTCGAACACCTGCTGATCGAAGCCCTTGAGGTCCATTTTGTTGACCGCGACGACGATATGCTTGATGCCCAGCAGCGAGGCGATGTAGCTGTGGCGGCGGGTCTGGGTCTGCACGCCGTAGCGGGCATCGACCAGGATGATCGCCAGGTCGCAGGTGGACGCGCCGGTGGCCATGTTGCGGGTGTACTGCTCGTGGCCCGGGGTATCGGCGATGATGAACTTGCGCTTGGCAGTGGAGAAGTAGCGGTAGGCGACATCGATGGTGATGCCCTGCTCGCGCTCGGCCTGCAGGCCGTCGACCAGCAGCGCCAGGTCGACTTCTTCGCCAGTGGTGCCGACTTTCTTCGAATCACGGGTGATGGCCTCGAGGTGGTCCTCGTAGATCATCTTGGAGTCGTGCAGCAGGCGCCCGATCAGGGTGCTCTTGCCGTCGTCAACGTTGCCGCAGGTCAGGAAGCGCAGCAGTTCCTTGCGCTCGTGCTGGGCCAGGTAAGCGAGGATGTCCTCGCTGATCAGATCAGATTGGTGCGACATGGAGTAACCCTGAAATTAGAAGTAGCCTTGGCGTTTCTTGTCTTCCATGGAACCGGCGCCATCGTGGTCGATGACACGGCCCTGGCGTTCGGACGTACGGGTCAGGAGCATTTCCTGAATGATGTCCGTCAGGGTCTCGGCTTCCGACTCGACAGCACCGGTCAACGGGTAGCAGCCGAGGGTACGGAAACGCACCTTCTTCTTGACGATGCGCGCCTTCTCTTCATCGCTGAGATGCTCGAGGATGCGCTCGTCGTCGATCATGATCAGGGTGCCGTTCTTCTCGATGACTTCGCGCTCGGCGGCGAAGTACAGCGGCACGATCGGGATGCCTTCGAGGTAGATGTACTGCCAGATGTCCAGCTCGGTCCAGTTCGACAGCGGGAAGACGCGGATCGACTCGCCCTTGTTGACCTTGCCGTTGTACACGTTCCATAGCTCGGGGCGCTGGTTCTTCGGGTCCCAGCGGTGCTTGCTGTCACGGAACGAGTACACGCGTTCCTTGGCCCGCGACTTCTCTTCGTCGCGGCGCGCGCCACCGAAAGCGGCGTCGAAACCATGCTTGTCCAGGGCCTGCTTGAGGCCCTGGGTCTTCATGATGTCGGTGTGCTTGGAGCTGCCATGGGTGAACGGGTTGATGCCCTGCGCCACACCCTCGGGGTTGACGTGGGTGATCAGCTCCAGGCCCATTTCCTCGACCATCTTGTCGCGGAAGCTGTACATTTCCTGGAATTTCCACTGGGTGTCGACATGCATCACCGGAAACGGCAGTTTGCCCGGGAAGAAGGCCTTGCGCGCCAGGTGCAGCATCACGGCGGAATCCTTGCCGATCGAGTACAGCATCACCGGGTTGTCGAACTCGGCGGCCACCTCGCGGATGATGTGGATGCTTTCCGCCTCCAGCTGTTTCAAGTGCGTCAGTTTGTCGACCATGGCTACTCACGAAAAACGATCTTATGGACGGCCTGCGGGCCGTGTTCGAGCGAGCCACTTTATCACAGCACCCGCTTCTATTTAGGCGGCTGGCTAGATCGAAAAGGTCTAACGATATGACTGGGGGTTTGGGCTGCCAGCCCCGGCCTCTTCGCGGGCACGCCCGCTCCCACAGGTGCAGCGCAGACCTTGTGGGAGCGGGCGCGCCCGCGAAGAAGCAACACTGATCTCAGATCGGATTCGGGCAATCGATGAACAGGTGCTCCACGGCAAACCGCCGCGCCAGGTAATCGCCCAGCGCCTGCACCCCATAGCGCTCGGTCGCGTGATGCCCGGCGGCAATGAAGCTGACCCCATTCTCGCGAGCACTGTGATAAGTCTGCTCCGACGCCTCGCCGGTCAGGTACAGGTCGACCCCGGCGGCGATCGCCGTGTCGATGTAGCCCTGCCCGCCGCCGGTGCACCAACCGACCCGGCGGATCATCTGCTCACCCTCGATCAGCAACGGCTCACGCCCCAGCACCTCGCGCACCCGCCGGGCGAAGTCGCGCGCGGTCACCGGCTCGACCAGCGAGCCGACCAGGCCGACCACCTTGGGGTTCTCCGGGTCGAGCGGGCCTTCGACGGTGATGTCCAGTTGCCGCGCCAGCTGCACGTTGTTGCCAACGTCCGGGTGCACGTCCAGCGGCAGGTGAAACGCCAGCAGGCTGATGTCGTTGTTCAGCAGGGTCTTCAGCCGGCGCTGGCGGATGCCGGTGACGCACGGGTTCTCGCCCTTCCAGAAGTAGCCATGGTGCACCAGCACCAGGTCGGCTTCGGCCTCGACCGCTGCATCGAGCAACGCCTGGCTGGCGGTAACGCCGCTGACGATGCGGCTGACCTGCGGCCGGCCTTCGACCTGCAGCCCGTTGGGGCAATAATCCTGGATCTTCGCGCTGCCCAGGTAACGCTCGGCTTCCTCGACCAGGGTGTTCAGAGCGACGGCCATGAAAATCTCCTCGAAATCTGTGTTTTTCTCGGGCACAACGCTCATGCAACGCCCGTATAATGCCGGCCATTATGGGCCGTCGCCGGCACCGGGGGAACCGGTGTATGATCGCGCGCGCTCATGCCCTACCGCGCGGCCACCGGCCCCGCTCTTTCCAGGATCCGTTCATGTTCAAGGCGTTGCGTTACTTTGGCTGGCCCCTGCTTACCGGCGTACTGATCGCCATGCTGATCATCCAGCGCTTCCCGGAATGGGTTGGTCTGCCCAGCCAGGACGTCAACCTGCAACAAGCGCCGCAGACCTCGCGGATCATGCAGGGCCCGGTGTCCTACGCCGATGCCGTGACCCTGGCCGCCCCGGCGGTGGTCAACCTGTACACCACCAAGGTGGTGAACAAGAGCGCCCACCCGCTGTTCGAGGACCCGCAGTTCCGCCGCTTCTTCGGCGACAACCTGCCCAAGCAGCGCCGTTGGGAGTCGAGCCTGGGCTCGGCGGTGATCATGAGCCCCGAGGGCTACCTGCTGACCAACAACCATGTCACCAGCGGCGCCGACCAGATCGTCGTGGCCCTGAAGGATGGCCGCGAGACCCTCGCCCGGGTCATCGGCAGCGATCCGGAAACCGACCTGGCGGTGCTGAAGATCGACCTCAAGAGCCTGCCGGCGATCACCATCGGCCGCTCCGACACCATTCACATCGGCGATGTGTCGCTGGCCATCGGCAACCCGTTCGGGGTCGGCCAGACCGTTACCATGGGCATCATCAGCGCCACCGGCCGCAACCAGCTGGGCCTGAACAACTACGAAGACTTCATCCAGACCGACGCGGCGATCAACCCGGGCAACTCCGGCGGAGCGCTGGTCGATGCCAACGGCAACCTGATCGGCATCAACACGGCGATCTTCTCCAAATCGGGCGGTTCGCAGGGCATCGGCTTCGCCATCCCGGTGAAACTGGCGCTGGAGGTGATGAAGTCGATCATCGAGCACGGCCAGGTGATCCGTGGCTGGCTGGGCATCGAAGTGCAGCCGCTGAGCCAGGAACTGGCCGAATCGTTCGGCATGAAGGACCGCCCGGGCATCGTGGTAGCGGGTATCTTCCGCGAAGGGCCGGCGGCGAAGGCCGGGCTGCAGCTGGGTGACGTGATCCTGAGCATCAACGGCGAGCCTGCCGGTGACGGGCGCAAGTCGATGAACCAGGTGGCGCGGATCAAGCCCAACGAGAAGATCACCATCGAGGTGATGCGCAACGGGCAGCAGTTGAAGCTGATCGCCGAAGTCGGGCTGCGGCCGCCACCGGCGCCGGCAGTGGCCAAGGAAGAGAAGTAACGCTCTGATCGGGTGTCTGGGGCTGCTTCGCAGCCCATCGCCGGCAAGCCAGCTCCCACAAGTACTGCACAAGGCTTGAGGCCCCGGGGGTACCGGTGGGGGGCCGCGGGCCCGGCCGGGGGCGCCCCACCGCCC
>NZ_PUQD01000077.1 GCF_003331055.1 Pseudomonas sp. AFG_SD02_1510_Pfu_092
GGCGCCCCCCCTTCTTCGCGGGGGGGGGCCCCCCCCCCCCCCCCGGGCCCCCCCCCCCCCCCGGGGGCGCCCCCCCCCCCCCCCCCCCCCCCCCCCCGGGGGGGGCCCCCCCCCCCCCCCCCCCCCCCCCCCCGCGCGGGGGGGGGGGGGGGGCCCCCCCCCCCCCCGACCCAGGTTGGATTGTTTTTTGGGGCCCTGTATGGGCTGAGGCACCATTGAAATGGCGTTGATCGTACAGAAATTTGGCGGCACCTCTGTCGGTTCCATCGAGCGGATCGAGCAGGTAGCCGAAAAGGTCAAGAAACACCGTGAGGCGGGCGACGACCTGGTGGTTGTGTTGTCGGCCATGAGCGGTGAAACCAATCGCCTGATCGACCTGGCCAAGCAGATCACCGATCACCCGGTTCCGCGCGAGCTGGACGTGATCGTGTCGACCGGCGAGCAGGTCACCATCGCTCTGCTGGCCATGGCCCTGATCAAGCGCGGTGTGCCAGCGGTGTCCTACACCGGCAACCAGGTGCGCATCCTTACCGACAGTGCGCACAACAAGGCGCGCATCCTGCAGATCGACGACCAGAAGATTCGTGCCGACCTCAAGGAAGGCCGCGTGGTCGTGGTAGCGGGCTTCCAGGGTGTCGACGAGCACGGCAACATCACCACTCTGGGCCGTGGCGGCTCCGACACCACCGGCGTGGCCCTGGCGGCGGCGCTGAAGGCTGACGAGTGCCAGATCTACACCGATGTCGATGGCGTCTACACCACCGACCCGCGCGTTGTGCCGCAGGCCCGTCGCCTGGAGAAGATCACCTTCGAAGAGATGCTGGAAATGGCCAGCCTCGGTTCCAAGGTGCTGCAGATCCGTTCGGTGGAGTTCGCCGGCAAGTACAACGTTCCGCTGCGCGTGCTGCACAGCTTCAAGGAGGGTCCGGGTACCCTCATTACCATTGATGAAGAGGAATCCATGGAACAGCCGATCATTTCCGGTATCGCCTTCAACCGTGATGAAGCCAAGCTGACCATTCGCGGCGTGCCGGACACCCCGGGCGTGGCCTTCAAGATCCTCGGCCCGATCAGTGCCTCGAACATCGAGGTCGACATGATCGTGCAGAACGTCGCCCACGATAACACCACCGACTTCACCTTCACCGTACACCGCAACGAGTACGAGAAGGCGCAGAGCGTGCTGGAAAACACCGCCCGCGAAATTGGCGCCCGTGAAGTGATCGGCGACACCAAGATCGCCAAGGTCTCGATCGTCGGCGTCGGCATGCGTTCGCACGCCGGCGTTGCCAGCCGCATGTTCGAAGCCCTGGCCAAGGAGAGCATCAACATCCAGATGATCTCCACATCGGAAATCAAGGTTTCGGTGGTGATCGAGGAGAAGTACCTGGAGCTGGCCGTACGCGCGCTGCACACCGCGTTCGAACTTGACGCTCCGGCACGACAGAGCGAGTAATTCGCTGCCTGGAAGGGCGCGGCTTGCCGCGCCCTTCGCGTTTCTGCTCGCCACGCAGGCCCTGTCCTGCCCTGTGCGGCGAGTCACCCAGGGCCGAGTCGTCGTCCACGACCAGGCCGCGACACCCAAGACTGTTACCCCTGAATGTTTGTGTAAGGAGAAAGCTATGTTGATTCTGACTCGTCGGTGCGCCGAGAGCCTGATCATTGGAGACGGCGAGATCACCGTGACGGTGCTCGGCGTCAAGGGCAACCAGGTGCGTATTGGCGTCAGCGCGCCGAAAGAAGTGGCTGTGCACCGCGAGGAAATCTACCTGCGGATCAAGAAAGAGAAGGACGAGGAGCCAAGCCTTTAATTTTTTTGAAGTTTTTTTCAAAAAAAGGGTTGCAAACGAGGAAGAGCCTGTTTAATATTCGCCTCGTGTTGCGGTGAGGTGGCCGAGTGGCCGAAGGCGCTCCCCTGCTAAGGGAGTATACCTCATAAGGGTATCGGGGGTTCGAATCCCCCCTTCACCGCCATTATTCGCTTAGGGCGCTGTAAACGGTAAGAACGCTAAGTAGTTGATTTTAAACGAAAAAGTTCTTGCAAAAATGTTTCAGCGACCTATAATGCGCGGCAAGACACGGACTCATAGCTCAGCTGGATAGAGTACTCGGCTACGAACCGAGCGGTCGGAGGTTCGAATCCTCCTGAGTCCGCCACTTTTGAAGTGGCTTTGTTTGCAAGGCTGCTTCAAACAACCAGTGGTAACCTGGTCTAAAACTACCATCGCGGACTCATAGCTCAGCTGGATAGAGTACTCGGCTACGAACCGAGCGGTCGCAGGTTCGAATCCTGCTGAGTCCGCCACTTTTTGAAGTGGCTCTGCTTGCAAAGGCGCTTCAACAAACCAGTGGTAACCTGGTCTAAAACTACCACCACGGACTCATAGCTCAGCTGGATAGAGTACTCGGCTACGAACCGAGCGGTCGCAGGTTCGAATCCTGCTGAGTCCGCCATACCCAAACAAGAAGCCCGCTCAATTGAGCGGGCTTTTTGTTTTTCTGCGTCAATGAATTGTTGCTGATGTCGATCTAAGCTCTCCTGTAATGATTGTGGAGTAGCTTGGGACCGCTGGGCGGCCCCCGAACAGTCCAGGCACCGCAAACACATCCAGGCACATATCCAATGTGCTCCAACCGCCAGGCCCACCGTCGCACTGATAGCTTCGAGCGTTGTCCCAGCTTTATCACGCAAACGATTGTTCTGGCCAAAAATTTAAGCGATCTGACAGCTTCAGCAGTGTATGATTGCGCCCGTCAGCCCCGCCGGGGCTTGTGGAAAACCACCATGGACTTACCCAGTAGTTACTCGCTAACAAGATTCATACAGAAAGATCTGACCGATTGATTCTCCCGGCGTGCTCCGCTGCTGGGAGTGGAGTTCGCCTATGACTGAAGTAGAAGTAAAAAAAGCGCAAGAAAGCCTGCAGGATCGCCTGGCTCAGGTGGTCGAACTGCTGCAGCGCCAACGTGTGGTGGAAGATCTGACCCACCGCCAGGAAGGCGCTCACAACGACCTGGTGGAAAACCTGGTCCATCGCCAGAACCTCGTCGAGTTGCAACGCAAGCTCGATGACCTGCACCCCGCCGACATCGCCTATATCCTCGAAGCCTTGCCGCTGGAAGACCGCCTGACGGTCTGGCAGCTGGTACGCTCGGACCGCGACGGCGACATCCTGCTGGAAGTTTCCGACGCCGTGCGGCAATCGCTGATCGCCGACATGGACGATCACGAGCTGCTCGCCGCCGCCAAGGAGATGGACGCCGACGAACTGGCCGACCTGGCCCCCGAGCTGCCGCGTGACGTTGTTCACGAGCTGATGGAAACCCTCGATGCCCAGCAACGCGAGCGCGTGCGCTCGGCGCTGAGCTACGACGAGGAGCAGGTCGGTGCGCTGATGGACTTCGAGATGGTCACCATCCGCGAAGACGTCAGCCTGGAAGTCGTGTTGCGCTACCTGCGCCGCCTGAAAGAGCTGCCGAACCACACCGACAAACTGTTCGTGGTCGATTACGACGGCATTCTCAAGGGCGTGTTGCCGATCAAGCGGCTGTTGGTCAACGACCCGGAGAAGAAGGTGGCGGAGGTCATGGCGACCGACCCTGTGTCCTTCCAGCCCGAGGAAGATGCCTACGACGCTGCGCAAGCCTTCGAACGTTACGACCTGGTGTCGGCGCCTGTGGTCGACAAGGGCGGTCGCCTGATCGGCCGTCTGACCATTGACGAGATGGTCGACCTGATTCGTGAAGAAAGCGAAAGCGAAGTGCTGAGCATGGCCGGTCTGCGCGAAGAAGAAGACATCTTCGCCTCGGTCTGGCGTTCGTTCCGTAACCGTTGGGCCTGGCTGGCGATCAACCTGATCACGGCCTTCCTCGCTTCGCGGGTAATCGGGGTGTTCGAAGGCTCGATCGAGAAGCTGGTGGCGTTGGCTGCGTTGATGCCGATCGTGGCGGGGATTGGTGGTAACTCGGGTAACCAGACCATCACCATGATTGTCCGTGCCATGGCACTGGACCAGGTTTCGCCGGGCAACACCAGCCGCCTGATGCGCAAGGAACTGGCGGTGTCGCTGATCAACGGCCTGGTCTGGGGTGGCGTGATTGGTGCGGTGGCGTTCTGGCTGTATGGCAGCTGGTCGCTGGGGGTGGTGATGACCGGGGCGATGACCCTGAACCTGTTGCTGGCGGCGCTGATGGGCGTGCTGATCCCGATGACCCTGGCTCGGTTGGGCCGCGACCCGGCGATGGGGGCCAGTGTGATGATCACGGCCGTGACCGACAGTGGCGGCTTCTTCATCTTCCTCGGCCTGGCCACGCTGTTCCTGCTGTAACCCGATCTCCCGGGTGTGTGCAGCGCCCACAAAAAAGCCAGCTTTCGCTGGCTTTTTCGTGTTCGCTGCAAGCCTCAGGAGGCGTCGGCGGCCATTTCCACATCGTGAGCGATGAGGGCCACCAGCGCGTTCTGCTGGCGGTGGGACAGTTGGCGGAAGCGTTGCAGCAATTCGCGTTCATGCAGGGACAGTTCAGGGCTGTCCAGGCGCATGCTCAGCTCGTCACCCAGCGCGCCTTCCTGGATAAGGCTCTGTTCCAGGCGTGCGATGATTTCGGAGTTCATGCTGCGGTGATGGTTGCGCGCTACCTCGGCAATGCGCTCACGCATCCCGTCTGGCAGGCGGACGACGAACTTGTCAGCAGTGCGGCTCGAATAAATAGCCTGTTTCATTGGGCGCATATAAATTGACCGGATTTTGGTTCAGGGGAAGCGGTTCTCAAATTGGCCGCACGGGGTGGAAGTACGACCGTGGCGACGACAAAATGTTCAACCGTCTGGGAAAAATGGATGCTCATAGTGCCTCATGGTCGCCGTTTCCTTGGCGTCAATTCTGTGACAAATAGTGGGCTGGATAAAGGCTTTGTGCCAGTACCAATTATCAGAAATGAGTACTGGTTTGAAAAGTTTTACATGGCCCAGCTGTGCACGCCGTCAGTCTTTTGCCGCCAAAAACGGGTAAAAGGCAGTAAAGCATCGGTAAAAACCCTAAAATGCGCCGGTTTCCTTCCATAGAGCATAGTGGCTATGCAACATGACGCAAGCGACCACCGATCCAGGACGGGACGGCTGATATTTCTGATAGGACCGTCGGGCTCCGGGAAAGATTCCCTGATCGACGCTTGTCGCGAGCAGTTGGCAGCGGCCGGGGTGGAAATCGCCCGGCGGGTCATCACGCGCTCGGCCGAAGCCAAGGGTGAAGCCGCCCATGGGGTCACGCCCGAGCAGTTCGAAACACTGCGTGTGCAGGGCGCCTTTGCCATGCACTGGCGGGCCAATGGCCTGGATTACGGCATTCCGGTGCAAGTGGACCAGTGGCTGGCAGCGGGCAGGGCGGTGCTGGTGAACGGCTCGCGGGCTTATCTGGCCGAGGCACGCCAGCGCTACCCAGGCCTGTTGGCGGTGTTGGTCGAGGTCAGGCCCGAGGTGCTGCGCCAGCGCTTGCTGGCCCGCGGGCGGGAAAGCGCAGAGCAGGTCGAGCAGCGCCTGGCGCGCAGTGCGCAGCTGCAGGCGGTGACTGACCCGTCGGTGCGTGTGCTGGACAATTCCACCCATCTGGAAACAGCGGTCGCGGCATTGTTCGCGCTGCTACGGGATGAAGGCGTGCTGCCGCAGGTGTAGCATGGGCAGAAAAGGATTACGCGAAAAAGCCCGGTTCAGGCATGACAAATGGCGGCATGCTGGTTAACATGCTGGCCGTCCCGCTGTGCAGCGTTCGCTGCCGCGCTTGCGTCTCAGTAGCTCAATTGGATAGAGCATCCCCCTCCTAAGGGGAAGGTTGCAGGTTCAATTCCTGCCTGGGACGCCATTTCTCGTTTTCTCCCTCTTTGCTGGACAATCAGGAAGAGCGTCCATGAGTCAGGAAACCCGGCCGGTACCTGCCGGCTTCAGTGAGCAGCAGCTGCGTACCTTGTTCGAGCTGATCAGCGATGGCATCTGGGACTGGAATGCCAACACCGGCTACGTCTATCGCAACCCGGGCTGGTTCGCCATGCTCGGCTACCCCTGCCATTCCCTGGCCAATTCGGTGCTCACCTGGGAGAACGTGATTCACCCCGAGGACTACCCGCGGGTGATGGCGCATTTCGAGGCGTACATCAACCAGCGCAACGAACGTTACCTGATCGAATACCGCTGCCGCTGCCAGGACGGTAGCTACCTGTGGATCGAGGACAGCGGCTACATCATCGACCGTAACCCGGACGGCTCGGTGGCGCGCATGCTCGGCGCCCACCGCAACATCGATGCCGGCAAACGCCTGGTGGCGCAGCTGCAGCAGAAGAACCAGTCGCTGGAAAGCCAGGTGGCCGAACGCACCCGCGAGCTGTCGTGGGTGAACCAGCAGTTGCAGCGGCAACTGGATGAGAACCGCGAGCTGGCCGAGCGCGATGCCTTGACCCGGGTCGCCAACCGCTACCGGCTGGAAAACGTGCTGCAGCGGGAATGCCAGCGCGCCCAGCGCTTTCGCCAGCCGTTATCGCTGATTGCCATGGACCTGGATGACTTCAAGCCGATCAATGACCGTTATGGCCATGCCCAGGGTGACGCGGCGCTGGTGCGGGTGGTCGATAACCTGCGAACCTGCCTGCGCGAGCCGGACCTGCTGGCCCGTTGGGGCGGCGACGAGTTCGTCATCGTGCTGCCGCAAACCTCGCTGGGTGAGGCGCTGGAGGTGGCGGGGCGCTTGCGCCAGGTGCTCGAGCAGCTGGAGCCGGTGGGCGATTGCCGGCTGACCATGAGTTACGGCGTGGTGCAATGGCAGGAAGAGGATGACCCGCATGCGCTGCTGGCGCGTGCCGACCAGGCGCTGTACCGGGCCAAGGATGCTGGCAAGAACGCCATAGCCGAGTAGACCGAGCGGGCCTCTTCGCGGGTGAACCCGCTCCCACAGGTATGGCACAAGGCTCAAAGGCAGCACAAATCCTGTGGGAGCGGGTTTACCCGCGAAGAGGCCGGCACCGATTCAGGCATGAAAAAAGACCCGCGGCGCCTGGGGCGCAGCGGGCCAAATCGGCCTCGGCCGCTTCAGTGTCAGATATGCAGGGCGTGGCCCAGGGCGCGCAGTGCCGCTTCCTGTACCGCTTCACCCAGGGTCGGGTGGGCGTGGATGGTACCGGCCACGTCTTCCAGGCACGCGCCCATCTCCAGCGACTGGGCAAACGCTGTCGAAAGCTCGGAAACCGCTACGCCAACCGCCTGCCAGCCCAGGATCAGGTGGTTGTCGCGGCGCGCTACCACCCGCACGAAGCCGCTTTTCGCTTCCAGGCTCATGGCCCGGCCGTTGGCGGCAAACGGGAACTGCGCGACGATGCAGTCCAGCCCTTGCTGGCTGGCTTGCTCCGGGGTCTTGCCGACCACCACCACTTCCGGGTCGGTGAAGCACACCGCAGCAATCGCGCCGGGCTCGAAACGGCGTGCCTTGCCGGCGATGATCTCGGCAACCATTTCACCCTGGGCCATGGCCCGGTGCGCCAGCATCGGCTCGCCAGCCACGTCGCCGATGGCCCAGACGTTGCGCATGCTGGTTTGGCAGCGCTCGTCGATGGCGATGGCGGCGCCGTTCATCTTCAGGTCCAGGCATTCCAGGTTGAAACCTTGGGTGCGCGGCCGACGGCCCACGGCCACCAGCACCTGGTCGGCTTCCAGGCGCAGTTGCCCGCCCTGGCCATCGGCGGCCAGCAGGCAGCCGCCCTCGTAGCCTTCGACGCTGTGGCCCAGGTGCAGGGCGATGCCCAGCTTCTTCAGCGATTCGGCCACCGGCGCGGTCAGCTCGCTGTCGTAGGTCGGCAGGATGCGCTCGCGCGCTTCCACCACGCTGACCCGGGCGCCCAGCTTGCGGTAGGCGATGCCCAGTTCCAGGCCGATATAGCCGCCGCCCACCACCACCAGGTGCTGCGGCAAGGCTTTCGGCGCCAGGGCTTCGGTCGAGGAAATGATCGGCCCGCCCAGCGGCAGCATCGGCAGTTCGACGCTGCTGGAACCGGTGGCCAGCAACAGGTGCTCGCACTGGATGCGCTGGCCATCGACCTCGACCTGCTTGCCGTCGAGCACCTTGGCCCAGCCATGGATCACCTTGACCCCGTGCTTTTTCAGCAGGGCGGCCACGCCGGTGGTCAGGCGGTCGACGATACCGTCCTTCCAGGCCACGCTCTGGCTGATGTCCAGGCGCGGCGAGGCGACGCTGATACCCAGCGGCGAGGGTTCGGTAAAGCGCGCTGTCTGGTGGAACTGTTCGGCCACGTGGATCAGCGCTTTGGACGGGATGCAGCCGATGTTCAGGCAGGTCCCGCCCAGCGCCTGGCCTTCCACCAGCACGGTAGGGATGCCCAGTTGCCCGGCGCGGATGGCCGCGACATAGCCGCCAGGGCCGCCGCCGATGATCAACAGGGTAGTCTGGATAGTCTGTTGCATGCTCACTCCACGAACAGGCAGGCGGGTTGTTCGAGCAGGCCGCGCACGGCCTGGATGAACAGCGCGGCGTCCATGCCATCGACCACCCGGTGGTCGAACGAGCTGGACAGGTTCATCATCTTGCGCACGACGATCTGGCCGTCGATCACCACCGGCCGCTCGACCATGCGGTTGACGCCGACGATCGCCACTTCCGGGGTGTTGACCACTGGCGTGCTGACGATACCGCCCAGTGCGCCCAGGCTGGTCAGGGTGATGGTCGAACCTGACAACTCGTCGCGGCTGGCCTTGTTGTTGCGCGCGGCGTTGGCCAGGCGCGAAATCTCGCCGGCATTGGCCCACAGGCTGCCCGCTTCGGCATGGCGCAGCACCGGCACCATCAGGCCGTTGTCACCTTGGGTGGCGATGCCCACATGCACCGCACCGTGGCGGGTGATGACCTGGGCTTCGTCGTCATAGGTGGCGTTGATCTGCGGGAAGTCGCGCAGCGCCACGACCAGCGCACGAACCAGGAACGGCAGCAGGGTCAGTTTGCCGCGGCTGTCGCCGTGCTTGCTGTTGAGTTGCTGGCGCAGGGCTTCCAGGGCGGTGACGTCGATTTCTTCCACGTAGCTGAAGTGCGCGACCCGGCGCTTGGCGTCCTGCATGCGCTGGGCGATCTTGCGGCGCAGGCCGATCACTGGCACCTGCTCGCTGTCGGTGCGCTTGGCATAGCCGCTCGCTGCTTGCCCGGCGCTGCTCTGCGGCTTGCTCATGAAGGCGTCGAGGTCTTCGTGCAGGATGCGCCCGGCCGGGCCGCTGCCGTGCACGTAACGCAGTTCGATCCCGGCATCCAGGGCGCGCTTGCGCACCGCCGGCGAGGCCAGCGGCTTGTCGCCCGGCTGGCGCGGCACGATGGCGGCCGGCTCATGATTGGCGGGGGCCTGGCATGCAGCGGGCTTCACTTCCTGCTGCGCTTCTGGCTTGGCCACCACAGCGGCAGCCGGCGTTTCGGCGGCCTTGGTCTGCGGCGCATCGACATGGTTGCCGCTGCCTTCCACTTCGATGCGGATCAGCTCGCTGCCGACCGCCATCACTTCACCCGGCTGGCCACCCAGGGCCAGCACCTTGCCGCTGACCGGCGACGGGATTTCGACCGTGGCCTTGTCGGTCATGACGTCGGCCACTACCTGGTCTTCGGTGATCATGTCGCCGACCTTGACGAACCACTCGACCAACTCGACCTGCGCGATGCCTTCGCCGATGTCCGGCATCTTGATGACGTGCGTGCCCATTCAGACCTCCATGACCTTTTTCAATGCCGCACCTACCCGCGAAGGCCCTGGGAAGTAAGCCCATTCCTGTGCATGGGGGTAGGGGGTGTCCCAGCCGGTGACGCGCTCAATCGGCGCCTCCAGGTGGTGGAAGCAGTGCTCCTGCACCAGCGACACCAGTTCGGCACCGAAGCCGCAGGTACGGGTGGCCTCGTGCACCACCACGCAGCGGCCGGTCTTTTTCACCGACTCGACGATGGTGTCCAGGTCCAGCGGCCACAGGCTGCGCAGGTCGATGACTTCGGCATCGACACCGCTTTCTTCGGCGGCCACCTGGGCCACGTACACGGTGGTGCCGTAGGTCAGCACGGTCACGTCATTGCCCGGGCGGGTAATCGCCGCCTTGTCCAGCGGCACGGTGTAGTAGCCGTCCGGTACGGCGCTGTGCGGGTGCTTCGACCACGGGGTTACCGGGCGGTCGTGGTGGCCGTCGAACGGGCCGTTGTACAGGCGCTTGGGTTCGAGGAAGATCACCGGGTCATCGCATTCGATCGAGGCGATCAGCAAACCCTTGGCGTCATACGGGTTGGACGGCATGACGGTGCGCAGGCCGCAGACCTGGGTGAACATCGCTTCCGGGCTCTGGCTGTGGGTCTGGCCGCCATAGATGCCGCCACCGCAAGGCATGCGCAGGGTCAGCGGGGCGATGAATTCGCCGGCCGAACGGTAACGCAGGCGCGCCATTTCCGAAACGATCTGGTCGGAGGCCGGGTAGAAGTAGTCGGCGAACTGGATTTCCACTACCGGGCGCAGGCCGTAGGCCCCCATGCCCACGGCGGTACCGACGATGCCGCTTTCCGAGATCGGCGCGTCGAACACGCGCGATTTGCCGTACTTGTTCTGCAGGCCTTCGGTGCAGCGGAACACGCCGCCGAAGTAACCGACGTCCTGGCCGTAGATCACCACGTTGTCGTCGCGCTCGAGCATGACATCCATGGCTGAGCGCAGAGCCTGGATCATGGTCATGGTAGTGGTGGCCATGGCGGTTTCCGGGTTGATGCTGTTGTTGTGGTCGTTCATCTCAAACCCCCAGTTCCTGGCGTTGACGGCGCAGGTGGTCGGGCATTTCCTTGTACACGTCCTCGAACATCGAGGCGGCACTCGGGATGTGACCGTTGGCCAAGGTGCCGTACTGCTCGGCTTCCTTCTGCGCGGCGATGACTGCGGCTTCGAATTCGGCAGTGGTGGCCTGGTGTTCTTCCTCGGACCAGTGGCCGATCTTGATCAGGTGCTGTTTCAGGCGGGCGATCGGGTCGCCCAGCGGGAAGTGGCTCCAGTCATCGGCAGGGCGGTACTTGGACGGGTCGTCCGAAGTCGAGTGCGGGCCCGCGCGGTAGGTGACCCACTCGATCAGCGAAGGGCCGAGGCCACGGCGGGCGCGTTCGGCGGCCCAGCGCGAGGCGGCGTACACGGCGACGAAGTCGTTGCCATCAACCCGCAGCGAGGCGATGCCGCAACCGACGCCACGGCCGGCGAAGGTGGTCTGCTCGCCACCGGCGATGGCCTGGAACGTGGAGATCGCCCACTGGTTGTTGACCACGTTGAGGATCACCGGCGCGCGGTACACGTGGGCGAAGGTGAGGGCAGTGTGGAAGTCCGATTCGGCGGTGGCGCCGTCGCCGATCCAGGCCGAAGCGATCTTGGTATCGCCCTTGATCGCCGAGGCCATGGCCCAGCCGACCGCCTGCACGAACTGGGTCGCCAGGTTGCCGCTGATGGTGAAGAAGCCGGCTTCGCGCACCGAGTACATGATCGGCAGCTGGCGGCCCTTGAGCGGGTCGCGCTCGTTGGACAGCAGTTGGCAGATCATCTCGACCAGCGATACGTCGCGGGCCATCAGAATGCTTTGCTGGCGGTAGGTCGGGAAGCACATGTCGCTGCGGTTGAGCGCCAGGGCCTGGGCGCTGCCGATGGCTTCCTCACCCAGGCTCTGCATGTAGAAGGACATTTTCTTCTGGCGCTGGGCTACCACCATGCGGCTGTCGAAGATCCGCGTCTTGAGCATGGCGCGCATGCCCTGGCGGAGGATTTCCGGGTCGATGTCTTCGGCCCACGGGCCTTGGGCGTTGCCGTGCTCGTCGAGCACCCGCACCAGGCTGTAGGAAAGGTCGGCGGTGTCGGCAGCGTCGACATCCACAGGGGGCTTGCGAACCTGGCCTGCATCGTTCAGGCGCAGGTAGGAAAAATCGGTCTGGCAGCCTGGCCGGCCGGTGGGCTCGGGCACATGCAAACGCAGGGGGGCGTACTCGTTCATGCTTTTTACGCTCGCTCGGGTATTTGTTTTTGTGAGCTCTGAAGCGGTCGCCGCTGAGTACCGGCTTGTGACTGGTAAGTCAGCGTCCCCTACATCTTAGTGGCCCGGCAGGAGAATTTTTCTCTCAAGTTGATTGCCTTTGTCGCGCAGGCCAGATAAATATTCCTTATAACCACAAGAAACCGGTGATTTTGTCTCATGCGCAAACTCGATCGTACCGATATCGGCATTCTCAACAGCCTGCAGGAAAACGCTCGCATCACCAACGCCGAGTTGGCGCGTTCGGTGAACCTGTCGCCGACGCCGTGCTTCAACCGGGTCAAGGCGATGGAAGAGCTGGGCGTGATTCGCCAGCAGGTGACCTTGCTGTCGCCCCAGGTGCTGGGCCTGGATGTGAATGTGTTCATCCATGTCAGCCTGGAGAAGCAGGTGGAGCAGGCATTGCACCGCTTCGAAGAAGAAATCGCCGAACGGCCCGAGGTGATGGAATGCTACCTGATGACCGGTGACCCGGATTACCTGCTGCGGGTGCTGTTGCCGAGCATTCAGGCGCTGGAGCGGTTTCTCGATTACCTGACGCGGTTGCCCGGTGTGGCCAACATCCGTTCCAGCTTTGCCTTGAAACAGGTGCGCTACAAGACCGCGCTGCCGTTGCCGGCCAATGGCATGAACCTGCGGGAATAGTGGTTGCCGGCGCAAGCCTGATCGCGACACGACCTGCACCGGACACGCCGCGCTAGCGGCAAATCCTTCAAGGGGGCCTGCGCCGCGCGGTTTTTGCCCTTATGCTTCTAGCACCCCGCCACCTGACCAGGGAGCTTCACGGGACGTATGCGAAATATATGGAAGCCGTTTCAGTCGTTGTATTTCGCCGCGCTGATGATGTTGATCGGCTCGGGCCTGCTCAGTACCTACCTGGCCCTGCGCCTGGCGGCCGACCATGTCGACAGCCTGTGGGTCGGTGCCTTGATGGCTGCCAACTACTTCGGCCTGGCGGTTGGCGGCAAGGTCGGCCACCGCTTGATTGGCCGGGTCGGGCACATACGCGCCTACGCTACCTGCGCCGGTATCGTCGGCGCGGCGGTGCTCGGCCACGGCCTGACCAACTGGTTGCCCGCTTGGGTCGGGCTGCGGATGATCGTCGGCCTGGGGATGATGTGCCAATACATGGTCATCGAGAGCTGGCTCAACGAACAGGCCGATGTGAAGCACCGCGGCGCGGTGTTCAGCGGCTACATGATCGCCTCGTACCTGGGCCTGGTGCTCGGCCAGCTGATTCTGGTGGTGCACCCGCAACTCGGCCCTGAGCTGCTGATGCTGGTGGCCATGTGCTTTGCCTTGTGCCTGGTGCCGGTGGCGATGACCCGGCGCATTCACCCGGCGCCCTTGCGCCCGGCGCCGATGGAGCCGAAATTCTTCATCAAGCGCGTGCCGCAATCGCTCAGTACGGTGCTGGGCTCGGGGTTGATCGTCGGTTCGTTCTACGGCCTGGCGCCGTTGTATGCGTCCAGCCAGGGGATGAGCACCGAGCAGATCGGTCTGTTCATGGGTAGCTGCATCTTTGCCGGCCTGCTGGTGCAATGGCCGCTGGGGTGGCTGTCTGACCGCTACGACCGGGCGGTGCTGATCCGCAGCGTGGCGGTCGGCCTGGCGTTGGCCTCGGCGCCGTTGGCGCTGCTGCCCAGCGTGCCGCTGGAATTGCTGTTCGGTATGGGCTTCGTGATTTCCTTGCTGCAGTTCTGCCTGTACCCGTTGGCGGTGGCGTTTTCCAACGACCATGTGGAAAGCGAGCGGCGGGTGTCGCTGACCGCGATGTTGCTGGTGACCTATGGCGTTGGCGCGTGCATCGGGCCGTTGGCGGCGGGCGTGCTGATGAAGGTGCTGGGGGCACAGATGCTGTATGCCTTCTTCGTGTTCTTCGCGCTGGTGCTGGTGTGGCGTATCCGGCCGAAGGCGGTTACCGGGCTGCACCAGGTGCAGGACGCGCCGTTGGGCCATGTGGCGATGCCGGCAGCCGGTTCGCCATTGTCGGCGGCGCTGGACCCACGGGTGGATGAGCAGACCGTGCAGGACATGATGCAGGCGCCGGTGGCGGCCGAGGATACCGAGGCGGAGGACAAGGACGCCGAGCGCCGGGCAACTGAAGCTGAGGAAGCCAGCAAGTCGGTGTAAGCCTGTGCCGGCCTCTTCGCGGGCATGCCCGCTCCCACAGCGATAGCGTATTGCCTGTGGGAGCGGGCGCGCCCGCGAAGGGGCCGGTACAGGAAGATCACAAACGAAAACGCCACCTCGAAAGGTGGCGTTTGTGCATTCAGCCGACGCTCAATAATCGTCTTTGTCGAACCGCCGCGCCTCACGCTGCAGCTGGTACACAAAGCTCTCGATCTTGCGTTGGGCCTGCCCGTTGAGGTTATGGAAGCGCACACCGGCAAAGGTGGTGTTGATGCGTTCTTCGAAGTGCAGGTGGCGCAGCTCGACCATGGTATCGACCAGGCCCAGCGGGTTGCCCGCCTTGAAGCGTTCGTACACCTGGCCCAGTTGCAGGCGGTCCTCGACATTGCCCTCGAAACGCAGCTTGCAACCGGTGGCGGAGATATCCAGCAACTTGCCACGCAGCGCGCCGTTGCCCTTGAGGTGGGTGCCATCGAGGATGACGTCGACCAGCTGCGACAGCTTCAGCGCGGCGCGGAAGGCGTTGCGGCGCTGGTGGTAGGTCATCTCTTCGGGCATGGCGCCGCGGTAGCAGCGGTGGCCGTCGACTTCACTGATGCGCAACCCGTGGTTGCAGTCCCAGGCGATGCGCACGCCATCGTGGAAGCCTTCGACACGGAAGTGTTCACCGTTCTCGATGAATTTCTCACCGTCACGGGGGATCATCTCGTCCAGCGCCAGGGTGTTGCTTTCACGGTCCACGTGCACCACGTAGCTCTGGAAGCGCTGGCTGCGGTCATGGAAGGTGATGATCAGGGGGTCGTGGCTTTCCTGTAGCTGCCGCAGGTTGGCCGCAATCTCCAAAGGGGTGTTCAGCACCTTTGGCGGCTGCGGGGCATCGGATTCATTGAACACGGCTTATCGTTCTCCAGGCAAAAGCGACACACGCAATTAACGGCATTTTGCCAGTATGTGCCGTGCCTTGACAGAAAAAATCACACTTGGCTGAGCGCCCGTGGCTTGGCCAGCGGCGAGGTGCTGCCACGGCTGTCGTAGAGCGACGGAGAGTCGCCGCCCATGAGGATGCGGATCTGGTTGTTGGTGACGTGGTGCTGCACCTGGATGATCCGGCCATTGGTCTCGTTGAGTTGCTGGCAGGCCTGCATCAACTGGCTGATCACTTCGAGTTGCTGCAGCAGCAGTGCGCCGTTCGGCGATTGTGCCGCCACGGCCTCCACCCCGGCGCGATTGGCGCTCAGGCCAAGGCTGAGGAGCAGGTTGTTGCGCCGCAGGCCTTGCTGCTCGAGCAGCACGATCAAGGATTGCTTGCGCGCCAGGATGTTCTCCAGTGGCGCCATATCCCGGCCATGCAGGGCGACGGCTTCCTTCTGTAGAAGGTCGAGCAGCTCCTGCAGCGGGGCAATGTCATCTTCGATCAGTTGCAGCAAGGTGGTGTCGTGCATGGCTAACTCTTGGCTTGTCTGGCGTCCATGAAGTCAGCGCGCCGAACGGTCAGCGCTGGGCTTCGAAATCGAGCAGTTTGCTCGCGACCCGGCCGGCATCGACCTGGTAGCTGCCGTCGGCGATCGCCTGTTTCAACTGGGCCACACGGGCACTGTTGACCACTGGCTCGTCGCGCAGCTTGTCGCTGATCTTCTGCAACTGCTGTGCCTCTGGGCTGAGGTGTACCGCTTCTCCGCTGGCGCTGGTGGCGGCAGCCGCTTCCTGGCCAGCTGCCGGTTTTTCGGCGCTGCCGGACGCGCTGTTGCCGCGTACGCCGCCCGTGACGGACGGAGAGTTATTCAAACGACTGAAGTCGATGACCATGATCAGAAACCTCTGGGTATTTGGACGCTTGCCTTGTTTTCGGCCAACCCGAAAGAAACTTTAGGCACAAATGCATAGCCGCCTGTCAGCAAGCTCGCGAACCCGTTTTCTGACACAGTTTAGGAAAAGCGGTTCCCCACCGCCAGTTTAAATCCCCAGGCCCGCTACATGCTGACCTCGACCTGGCCGGGGCCGGTCACCCTGGCCTTGACCACCCGTTTGGAATTGAGGTTGCGCACCCGAATCTGCTCGCTCAGGCCGCCCTTGCTCAGGGCTTCGCCGGGCATGCGCACGCTCAGGCTGCCGCTGCGGGCGATGATCACCACGTGGTCGCCCTTGCGTACCACTTCGGCCTGCTCCAGATGTTGCGGGGTCAGCACCTGGTCGATCACCGTGGGGCGCAGCATCTTCATGCCCACCGCCTGCTCCAGTTCGGTCAGAAAGCCCTGGCCCAGGGTGCCGACATCGCGTTCGCGCAGGGCCACGTCGCCTTCGCCGACCACGTTGTCGCGCTTGAGCGGGCGGGTCATCACCACCACCTCGCGGAACAGCCGCACGGTGGCCGGCACGAACACCGTCCACGGCGCACTGCTGTCGCAGCGCACCTTGACCGTGACCCGGCCCAGCGGTTGCGCCGGGCTTTCCAGCGAGGCGTCCAGTTGCTGGCTGCACAATGGCATGCGCAGCCGCGGGTCCAGCGGGTTGACCTGGATTTCGTAGCGGCCAGGGGTCTGCGTGGTGGCCAGATAATCTTCGACGCTGAATTCAAGAAACCCTTGGGTGACACCGATAAGCTGTTCAGGCAAGGTAAAAGCGTCCGCCAACGTGCGAACGCCTGGCAGCAGCAGGCAGAGCATGGCCAGCGAGCCAGTCAGCAGGCGCGTCAATCGTCGGGAAAATGTCGTTTTCGTGTACATGACGCTCAAAAAAGCAAAGCCCGTGCCGACTTGCTGGTTGAGTGGCAGCGAAAGGCTGAAACATAAAGGAGTCTCGCATGGCAGGTGTGATGGATTCGGTCAACCAGCGCACGCAGCTGGTGGGGCAGAATCGCCTGGAATTGCTGCTGTTTCGCCTCAATGGCGAACAGCTCTACGGCATCAACGTATTCAAGGTGAGGGAAGTGCTGCAGTGCCCTGCGCTGACCTTGCTGCCCAGGGCGCACCCGGTGGTGCGTGGCGTTGCCAATATCCGTGGGGCAACCATCCCGATCCTCGACCTGTCGATGGCCACCGGGTTGCGACCGCTGCAGGAAGACACGCGCAACAGCTTCGTGATCATCACCGAGTACAACACCAAGACCCAGGGCTTCCTGGTGCATTCGGTGGAGCGCATCGTCAACATGAACTGGGAAGAGATCCATCCGCCACCCAAGGGGACCGGCCGCGACCATTACCTGACGGCGGTCACCCGGGTGGACAACCGCATGGTCGAGATCATCGATGTCGAGAAGGTGCTGGCCGAAGTGGCGCCGTCCTCCGAGTCGGTGTCGGCCGGGGTGGTCGATGCCGAGGTGCAGGACAAGGCCGTGCTGCTGCGGGTGCTCACCGTCGACGACTCGTCGGTGGCACGCAAGCAGGTCAGCCGTTGCCTGCAGACCGTGGGTGTCGAAGTGCTGGCGCTCAATGACGGCCGTCAGGCCCTGGAATACCTGCGCAAGCTGGTGGACGAGGGCAAGAAGCCGGAAGAAGAATTCCTGATGATGATCTCGGATATTGAAATGCCGGAGATGGACGGCTATACGCTTACAGCAGAGATCCGCAGTGATCCGCGCATGCAAAAGCTGCATATCTGCCTGCATACTTCGCTGTCCGGGGTATTCAACCAGGCAATGGTCAAGAAGGTCGGTGCCGATGACTTCCTGGCCAAGTTCAAACCGGATGACCTCGCCCAGCGCGTGGTCGACCGGATCAAGGCAACGCATTGAAGCCGCCGGGGGCTGGCCCCCGGCACCAGTGATTGAAAAGAGGCGGCAGTAGTGTCTACGGGTAATTTGGATTTCGAACAGTTCCGGGTGTTCCTGGAGAAAGCCTGTGGCATCCTGCTGGGCGAGAATAAGCAGTACCTGGTCTCCAGCCGTCTCAACAAGCTGATGGAGCAACAGGGCATCAAGAGCCTGGGCGAGCTGGTGCAGCGTATCCAGGCCCAGCCGCGTGGCGGCCTGCGCGAGCAGGTGGTGGATGCCATGACCACCAACGAGACCCTGTGGTTTCGCGATACCTACCCATTCGAGGTGCTGAAGAACAAGGTGATCCCGGAGTTCATCCGCGGCAACCCTGGCCAGCGCCTGCGCATGTGGTCGGCGGCCTGTTCCTCGGGGCAGGAGCCGTACTCCATCTCGATGGCCATCGACGAGTTCGAGCGTGGCAACCTCGGCCAGCTGAAGATGGGTGCGCAGATCGTTGCCACCGACCTTTCCGGCACCATGTTGACCAACTGCAAGACCGGTGAGTACGACAGCCTGGCGATTGCCCGCGGCCTGTCCCAGGAGCGCCTGCAGCGCTATTTCGACACCAAGGGGCCGGGGCGCTGGGCAGTCAAGCCGGCGATTCGCAGCCGCGTCGAGTTTCGCGCCTTCAACCTGCTCGACAGCTATGCCAGCCTGGGCAAGTTCGATGTGGTGTTCTGCCGTAACGTGCTGATCTACTTCTCGGCGCAGGTGAAGAAGGACATCCTGTTGCGCATTCACAGCACCTTGAAGCCGGGTGGCTATCTGTTCCTCGGCGCCTCCGAGGCGCTGAACGGGTTGCCGGACCATTACCAGATGGTCCAGTGCAGCCCGGGGATCATCTACCAGGCCAAGTAAGGCTCGAGGCCGGCAGCGCAAGTTGCCGGCCTTTTTGTTACCTGTGCCGGGCCCGGGGGGGGGGGGACCCCCCCCCCAAGGGGGGGGGGGGGGGCGGGGGGGGGGCGGGCGCGCCCCCGGAGACGCCCGCCCAGGCCCGGGTGCCCGGGCGGGGATTTTTT
>NZ_PUQD01000078.1 GCF_003331055.1 Pseudomonas sp. AFG_SD02_1510_Pfu_092
CGGGGGGCCCCCCCCCCCCCCCCCGACACCCCCCCCCCCCCCCCGAGGAGGGCCCCGGGCGGCGGGGGGCCGCCCCCCCCCCCGGGGGGGCGGGGGCCCCCCCCCCCCCCCGGGGGCCCCCCCCCCCCCCCCGGGGGCGGCCCCCCCCCCCCCCCCCCGGGGCCGAGGGTCGGCCGGCCATCTTGATTAGTGGCGGAAGTGGCGCATACCGGTGAAGACCATGGCGATGCCGGCTTCGTCAGCGGCAGCAATCACCTCGGCATCACGCATCGAACCACCCGGCTGGATCACGGCGCTGATACCCACTTTAGCCGCATTGTCGATGCCGTCACGGAACGGGAAGAACGCATCCGACGCCATCACTGCACCCTGCACCTGCAGGCCGGCATGCTCGGCCTTGATTGCGGCGATGCGCGCGGAGTTGACGCGGCTCATCTGGCCGGCGCCGACGCCGATGGTCTGGCGCTGCTTGGCGTAGACGATGGCGTTGGACTTGACGAACTTGGCCACTTTCCAGGCGAACACCAGGTCGTGGATCTCTTGCTCGGTCGGCGCGCGCTTGGTGACGATCTTCAGGTCATCGGCAGTGATCATGCCGTTATCGCGGCTCTGCACCAGCAGGCCACCGTTGACGCGCTTGAAGTCCCAACCGGCTGCGCGCTCGGCTGGCCATTCGCCGCATTCCAGCAGGCGCACGTTCTGCTTGGCAGCAACCACCTCGCGGGCGGCCTGGGAGATTTTCGGCGCGATGATCACTTCGACGAACTGGCGATCGACGATGGCCTTGGCGGTTTCGCCGTCCAGCTCGCGGTTGAAGGCGATGATGCCGCCGAACGCCGACTCGCTGTCGGTGGCGTAGGCCAGGTCGTAGGCCTTGCGGATGCCGCCTTCGTCTTCAGGCACCACGGCCACGCCGCACGGGTTGGCGTGCTTGACGATGACGCAGGCCGGTTTGACGAAGCTCTTCACGCACTCCAGCGCGGCGTCGGTGTCGGCCACGTTGTTGAACGACAGCTCCTTGCCTTGCAGTTGTATGGCGGTGGAGACGCTGGCTTCGCCTTTTTTCGCTTCCACGTAGAACGCCGCACTCTGGTGCGGGTTCTCGCCGTAGCGCATTTCCTGGGCCTTGACGAACTGGCTGTTGAAAGTGCGCGGGAACTCGCTGCGATCGGCGGTCGACAGGGTGTCTTTGGCCTGGTCGATGGTGCCCATGTAGTTGGCGATCATGCCGTCGTAGGCAGCGGTGTGTTCGAACGCCTTGAGCATCAGGTCGAAGCGCTGGGCGTAGGTCAGGCCGCCGGCCTTGAGGCCTGCGATGACAGCGCTGTAGTCGCTGGCATTGACCACGATGGCCACGTCCTTGTGGTTCTTGGCAGCCGAACGGACCATGGTCGGGCCGCCGATGTCGATGTTCTCGATCGCGGTCGGCAGGTCACAGCCAGGCTTGGAAATGGTCGCTTCGAACGGGTACAGGTTGACCGCTACCAGGTCGATCGGCTTGATGCCGTGCTCGTTCATGATGGCGTCGTCGGTGCCGCGACGGCCGAGGATGCCGCCGTGGATTTTCGGGTGCAGGGTCTTGACCCGGCCATCCATCATTTCGGCGAAGCCAGTGTAGTCGGCCACTTCCACCGCGTTCACGCCGTTGTCCTTGAGCAGCTTGTAGGTGCCGCCGGTGGACAGGATCTCGACACCGAGCTGCTGCAGCTCACGGGCGAATTCGAGGATACCGGTCTTGTCGGAGACGCTGATCAGGGCGCGGCGGACTGGCAGGCGGGTAGTCTGGTCGGTCATTTCGGGTTCCAATAACGCGGTGGAGTCAGCAAAAAAGGCGCCTCTGTTCAGGGAGCCGCCTTTTCTGATTGGGATTCTGGCTTACAACAAGTCGTACTGCTTGAGCTTCTTGCGCAGGGTGCCTCGGTTCAGCCCGAGCATCTCGCTGGCCTTGGTCTGGTTGCCCTTCACGTAGTTCATCACGCTTTCGAGCAGGGGCGCCTCGACTTCGGAGAGCACCAGGTTGTACACGTCCGTCACGGTCGCGCCTTCCAGGTGGGCGAAGTAGTTGTGCAGCGCCTTCTCGACGCTGTCGCGAAGGGTCTGGCCCTCTTCGCTCGGCGTGTTGAGGTGCTGTTTCAGGTTGGCGTTGTCGCTCACGGGCGTTGTTCCACTCACAAATGTCTCGGTCATCATCGTCATGCGGCCACCCCTTGTCCGTCCTCTGTCTCAAGGCTCTGTCGACGTTCGCTGAAAAACCCGCGAACGTTGGCGCACTGCGCTTGTGTGTCTTCCAAAGCGTTGAACCGGGAGCGAAACTCCTTGCCGCCGGGTCGTGTCGCCAGGTACCAGCCAACGTGCTTGCGGGCGATACGTACGCCCATCACATCGCCATAGAAGGCATGCAGCGCGGCCAGGTGCTCCAGCAGGATGCGTTCCACTTCGTCCAGCTGCGGCGCTGGCAGGTGTTGGCCAGTGCGCAGGTAATGCTCGATCTCGCGAAAGATCCATGGCCGCCCCTGGGCGGCCCGGCCGATCAACAGCCCGTCGACCCCGGTGGCGTCCAGCACCGCCCGGGCCTTCTCTGGCGAAGTGATATCGCCGTTGGCAAAAACCGGGATCGACACCGCCTGCTTGATGGCAGCGATGGTGTCGTATTCGGCTTCGCCGGTGTACAGATCGGCGCGTGTGCGGCCATGCACCGCCAGCGCCTGGATGCCGGCCTGCTCGGCGATCCTCGCCACGTTCAGGCCGTTCTTGTTCGCCCGGTCCCAACCGGTGCGGATCTTCAGAGTCACCGGAACGTCCACGGCGCCGACCACGGCGTGGAGGATTTCGCTGACCAAGGCTTCATCTCTCAATAAAGCAGAGCCTGCAGCTTTGTTGCAGACTTTTTTTGCCGGGCAGCCCATGTTGATATCGATGATCTGGGCGCCCGCTTCGACGTTGGCCTTTGCCGCCGCTGCCATCATCTGCGCATCACCGCCGGCGATCTGCACCGAGCGCGGCTCGGGATCACCTTCATGGATGCGGCGCAGGCTCGACTTGCGGCTGTTCCACAGGCTCATGTCGCTGGAGACCATTTCCGACACCACCATGCCGGCGCCCAGGCGCTGGCAAAGTGTACGGAAAGGCTGGTCCGTGACCCCGGCCATGGGTGCGAGGATCAGGTTGTTGCGTAGTGTGTATGGGCCGATGCGTACCGCCGACATAGGTGATCCCTGTTGTGGGGCCGAATCTTGGAGTTCGAAAAAGGGTTGGCATGATACCCGCTCTCGGTGACCGGATAAAGATGGATTTGGATAAAATCTGAACAGTTGTCGGCTTATGACATTTGGTATGGGGAGGGGCTTGCGCGGTACCCTGTGGGAGCGGGCGAGCCCGTGCCATCCACCGCGGCGCCTGGTTCGCGGGCTTGCCCGCTCCCACAGAGGGCGCGGGGCTGCTGGTTATTCCGGCGAGCGGAAGCTCAGGCTGTAGTTCACCGCTTTCGGCCCCGGGTCGAGGATGTCCAGGGCGATATGGATCGGCGTCTGGCTGGGCATTTCGCCACGCCCGGCCAGTTCACCCGACAGGTATTCGCTGGGCTTGAAGCGCCGGCTGGCGATCAGCTGGCCATTGAGGTCGGCGAAGCGCAGCTCCAGCAGCGGGAACGGCTGGGCGAACGGCGCGCGGTTGTAGATGATCGCGTCGACGATCAGCGCACCCTTGAAGTCCGGGTGGCTGCGGACCACCAGGTTGCTGCTCTTGATCCGGGCGATATCGACGCGGGTTGGCACCTCGCAGCCGACCAGCGGGCAGATTTGCTGGAACAGCGGCCGGTATTGGTCCTGGCGAGCCATTTCGTCGAAATGGAACCACACGTACTGGAATGCCAGCAAACCAGCGGCGAGCAAGGTCAGCAAACCCCACAGCAGGCGCTTGCCCCAGTTGACTGCGGGCTTTTCCCAGCCCAGTTGCAGCGGGTCGTCGACCACATCGACCAGCGGTTCCTTGCGCGACGGGCGTTCAGCTTTGCCGGCAAGGCCCGGTTCCAGGCGTTCGCCGGGCAGCGGCTCGAGCGGCTCGTCGTCGCGGGCCGACAGCTGCAGCGCCAGCGGCTCGTCGTCACGGGCGCTCAGGCCCGGTTCGGCGATTTCGTCATCGCTGGCGTGCAGCGGTTCGTCGAATTCGTGGTGGTCATCGACCTCGGCGTTACCGCGTACCGGCGGCTCGTCGTCGATGTCCAGGTCCAGGTTGCTGCCCAGGGTCGGCTCGGTGCGCTCGCCGGGGGCGGGCTGCAGGTCGGGCTCCGGCTCCAGTGGCTCGGCTTGCAGCAGCACGGGCGCGGGCTCGGCTGCCTTTGGCGGCTCGAAGGGCTCATCGGTGGCGGTGCCGAACAGGTCGTCGGCATGCTCGTCCGCTTGCACTTCGTCGCGCCGTGCCTGCAGCCCGTCATCCTGGTTGGCCGGGCGTGCCGGGGCCGCCTGGCCGCGACGCTCCAGGCGCGCCAGTTCCTGGTCGAGGTCCATGGCGTCCAGCGCCTGGGCCGTGAGCGCCCATTCCTCGTCAGCGGTAACGCTGCGCTCGCTGGCGGCAGGCGCTGGCCCGGCGGCCGGCTCGACCGTCGGTTCGACCGCCGGCTCGTCAGGCGCCGCCGGCACTGGCGCGGGCACCACGGGGGGGCCGGCCGTGTCAGGCCGGTTCTGCTCCAGCAGCTGTTTGGCGGCATTGAACACCTGCAGGCAGTTGCCGCAGCGCACTACGCCGCGGGCCACGCTCAACTGGTGGTAGGTGACGCGAAAGCTGGTCTGGCAATGCGGGCACTGGGTGACGAAACTGTCGGTCATGCGGCAATCCGGAAGCTGTGCAGAGAAATATTCTAGGCCCGCTTAACGGCGGCGACCACTGATGCGTACCCAGCCGTCGCGCACGACGATCGGGTCCAGCTCGAAGTCGGCGGCGTAGGCTGCGGCCACTTCTTCACCCTGCTCGGCGAGGATGCCCGACAGCGCCAACAAGCCGCCTGGGCGGACCAGCCCGGACAGTTGCGGTGCCAGCGACACCAGCGGGCCGGCGAGGATGTTGGCGACCAGCACATCGGCCTGCATGGCCGGCATGTGCTCGGGCAGGTACAGGGCCAGCTTGTCGTCGGCGATGCCGTTGCGCTGGGCATTGTCGCGCGACGCCTCGATCGCCTGCACATCGATGTCGGTACCGACCGCCTCGCGGGCGCCCAGCAGCAGTGCGGCGATGGCCAGGATGCCCGAGCCACAGCCGAAGTCCAGTACCTGGGTGCCTTCGAGCTGCTGGCCATCGAGCCATTCCAGGCACAGGGCGGTGGTGGGGTGGGTGCCGGTGCCGAACGCCAGGCCCGGGTCGAGCAGCAGGTTCACAGCGCCCGGTTCCGGGGCCTCGTGCCAGCTGGGCACGATCCACAGGCGACGGCCGAAGCGCATCGGCTGGAAGTTGTCCATCCAGCTGCGTTCCCAGTCCTGGTCCTCGATCACTTCGGCCTGATGCTCGGGCAGCTCGGCGCCGGTCAGCAGGCGCAGATGGGAGAACACCTGCTCGGGCTCGGCATCGGCTTCGAACAGCGCCAGCAGGTGGGTGTGCGACCACAACGGGGTGGTGTTGAGGTCTGGCTCGAAGATCGGTTGATCTTCGGCGTCCATGAACGTGACCGAGACGGCACCCACTTCGAGCAGGGCGTCTTCGTAGGTTTCGGCTTGTTCCGGGCTGATGGCCAGGCGTACTTGCAGCCAGGGCATGGCGGGCACCTTTGGTAAATCGACAGGGGCAGCCCGAGGCTGCGCGAAGGCAGGCAGTTTACGCGAGTGCGGTGGGTTTGTAGAGGAGGCCGGCATACCGTGCCGGCTTCTTCGCGGGTTGATCAGACAAAGCAGAGGGACAGCGACTCGGCTATATAGGCAGGCTTGTCTTCGCCTTCGATCTCCAGCGTGGCAATTGCCTTGAGCAGCCATTGCCCGGGCTTCTTCTCGGTGACCTCGGCCAGTTCCACCTTCAGCCGCACCTGGCTGTCGACCTTGACCGGCTGGATGAAGCGCACGCTGTCCAGCCCGTAGTTCACCACCATCTTCAACCCTTGCGGCAGGACCAGGATGTCCTCGATCAGCTTGGGAATCAGCGACAAGGTCAGGAAACCGTGGGCGATGGTGCTGCCGAACGGGGTTTTCGCGGCCTTTTCCGGGTCGACATGGATGAACTGAAAATCGCCGGTCGCTTCGGCGAACAGGTTGATGCGCTGTTGATCGATTTTCAGCCAGGCCGAGCGGCCGAGTTCCTTACCAACGTACTGCGAAAGCTCTGTAACCGGTACATGGGGCATCGCCGACTCTCCAGGTTGTCAGTTGGTACGAAAGTGCAAGATCAGCACGGCGAACCGTTTCAGTCAAGTTCACCCGCTTTTCGGCGAATATCGGTCGATGGCGGCACATGCTTATAATGGCCGCCATGCCCGAGGGAGATGCTTATGCTGTTGCGTGGTTTGACCTGGCTGGTGCTGTTCCAGCTACTGGGGACGGCGATCAATCACTTGTTGGTGCCGATTCTGCCGGGGCCGATCATCGGCCTGTTGCTGCTGCTGGGCTTTCTCATGGCCCGTGGTGAGGTGGGCAAGCCGCTGAACGAGGCCGCCAGCAGCCTGTTGCGTTACCTGCCGCTGTTGCTGGTGCCGCCAGCGGTGGGGGTGATGGTCTACGCCAAGGCCATCGCCGCCGACTTCTGGGCCATTGCCGGTGCCCTGCTGCTCTCCTGCCTGCTGACCCTGGTGTTCGTCGGCGTGCTGATGCAGAAGCTCATCCAGCGCCAGGGCCGACGCGAGGAGCAGCCATGATGCTCGACTGGCAGGGCGCGCTGGATGCGGTCGTCCATCATCCGTTGTTCGGTATCGGCATCACGCTCGGTGCCTACCAGGTGGTGCTGGCGGCGTACGAGAAGACCCGCTGGATCTTCCTGCAGCCGGTACTGGTATCGATGCTGCTGGTGATCGGCGTGCTGCTGCTGTGCGGCATCGACTACGGCGAATACCGCAAAAGCACCGAGATCATGAACATCCTGCTGGGGCCGGCCACCGTGGCCCTGGCCGTGCCGCTGTACCTCAACCTGCGGCGTATCCGTCAGCTGTTCTGGCCGACATTTACTACGCTGGTAGTCGGGGGCCTGTTCGCCACGCTCTGCTGCCTGTTGCTGGGCCGGTGGTTCGGCGCCGAGCACATGATCCTGATGACCATGGCGCCGAAGTCGGTGACGTCGCCGATTGCCATGCTGGTGGCCGAGCAGATTGGCGGCGTGGCGGCACTGGCCGCAGTGTTCGTGCTGATTACCGGGGTAATCGGGGCGATCTTCGGCCCGGCGCTGCTGAGCCGCTTTGGCGTGCATAGCCCCGAAGCGCGCGGCATGTCGCTGGGCGTGACGGCGCACGCGGTGGGCACCTCGGTGGCCCTGCAGGAAAGTGACGAATGCGGCGCCTTTGCCGCGCTGGCGATGAGCCTGATGGGGGTGGCCACGGCGGTGTTCCTGCCGCTGGCGGTCAGCCTGGTGGCTTGAGGAGTTGTAATGACGCTACCGCTGTTTCCGCTCAATACCGTGCTGTTTCCGGGCTGCTTTCTTGATTTGCAGATTTTCGAGGCGCGCTACCTGGACATGATCGGGCGCTGCATGAAACAAGGCGAAGGTTTTGGCGTGGTGTGCATCGTCGAAGGCGAGCAGGTCGGCAAGGCGCCGCCGGTGGTCGCTTCGATCGGCTGCGAGGCGCTGATTCGCGACTTCGTGCAGCAGGACAACGGCTTGCTGGGTATCCGCGTCGAAGGGGTGCGGCGTTTCACCTTGGCAAGCACCGAGGTGCAAAAGGACCAGTTGTTGCTGGGGCAGGTGCATTGGCTGCCGGAGCAGGCCGACAGCCCGTTGCTCGAGGCGGATGACGATCTGTTGGCCTTGCTCAAGGCCTTGGGCGAGCACCCGATGGTCGAAGCACTGGACATGCCGCGCGCGGTGGACGGGCGCCAGGCGCTGGCCAACCAGTTGGCGTACCTGCTGCCATTCATGGAAGAGGACAAGCTGGACCTGCTCAGCCTCGACTCGCCACAGGAACGGTTGGGCGAGATCCAGAAGCTGCTGGAGCGGATTCAGGGCGAATTGTTTGCCTGACAGTGATGTGTTGCCAGTACCGGCCACTTCGCGGGTAAACCCGCTCCCACAGAAATAGCGCCATTCTCAGGCTTGATGCAGTACCTGTGGGAGCGGGTTCACCCGCGAAGAGGCCGGTTCAGGCGGCATCAATACTGGTATCTGAGCAAAGCCTGCGGCAACGCATGCATGGCAAAGAACGCCAGCAACGCGACGCACGCCGGCAGCACCAGCCACCACACCCGCAACGGCAATGCCGGCAGGGTCTGCTGGCGCTGCACCAGCGCCAGGCTCAGCGCACACACGCAGCACGCCAGCAGCGCGCCGGCCAGGATATCCGTCGGCCAGTGCGCGCCCAGATACACCCGTGACAGGGCAATCGACAGCGCCGGAATGCAGCCCAGCATCACCCAGGTCAGGCGCATTCTCGGCGGCTGCCCGCGCCCGGCCAGCACCGCCATGACCAAAAAGAACGCAAACGACGCCGAGCTGTGCCCGCTGGGCATGCTGTAGCTGGTCAACGGGTCGCTCAGCACCTCCGGCCTGGCCCGGGCGAACAGCCATTTCAGCGTGCCGTTGGCAAGCGCCGTGCCCATCAGCGCTGCCGCCGCGAACAGGGCATGCCGCCACTGCCTGGCAAGCAGCAGCAGGCCGGTCAGCAGGGCGCCGAGGAACAGTTGCGTGCGGAAATCGCCCAGGCGGGTCACCAGCACCACGGTGCCATCGATGGCCTGGCTGCGATGCTCTTGCACCAGCGTCATCACACCCTGATCGAACTCGTGCAGGTACGGCCAGCCGAGGAAGACCCCGGCCAGCGCGGCGAAGCTCATGCCGGCGATCAGCCGGGTGCCGTGGCGTTGATCGCGAATGCTGGTGTTCAGGCTCAGCCCGATGATCACGGCCAAGGTGCCGGCGATGACCCCGGCGTCCAGCCAGAAGCCTTCCGGCAACGGCAGGCGCATGGCGGCGCCGGTGGCCCAGCCGGGTAGCAGATAGGCCACTGCCCAGCCGGCGCCGGCCACCAGGCTGACGGCGATGAAGCGCGGCAGCGGCATGTCGAACATGCCGGCGACCATCGGCAGCATCGGCCGCAGCGGCCCGATGAACCGCCCTACCAGCAGGCTGGCGATGCCGTAGCGCTGAAAATAGGTTTCGGCGCTGCCGATCCATTCCGGGTGGTGGCGCAGCAGCGGCAGGCGGCGAATGTTCTGGTGGAAGTACTTGCCCACCGTATACGACACGGCGTCGCCCAGCAGGCCGCCGAGAAAGCCCAGCAGCAGTGTCTCGCCCAGGCTGAAGGCGCCGCTGCCAGCCAGTACCGCGACCGCGAACAGCAGCACGGTGCCCGGCACGATGATGCCGGCGATGGCCAGGCACTCGATGCAGGCCACCAGGAAAATCGCCAGGCCAAGCCACTGCGGGTTGGCGCTGAGCCAGCCGGTCAGGCTGTCGAGCCATTGGCCCATGGTTCAGCTTCCTTGTTCGAGAATGAAGAAGTCGCGGCCTTCGACTTGGCCACGGCGTAACGGGTTCCGCGTGCAGAAACGGGCGAATTCGGCATCGACGAAACGGTACGGCAAATGCTCGTCGCGCCCCTGCGGAATACCCAGGCGGGCGGCCTGGATCACCCGTGGCACGAGGTTGCCGCAGTCCTCCACATAGAAGCGCTCGGGGTCGAAACGTTGCGCGTCCCAGTGCGGCACCTTCAGGCCCAGGGCCCGGCACAGCAAGGTCTGGCCGGCGCACAGGCGCTCTTCCGGGCGCAGGTTGCCGCTGGCATCGGGGTTGTTCAGCTGCATCTGCGCCAGGCTGTTCGGCCCCGACAGGGCGTCCTGCCAAGGATAGGCAGACTTGATCAGCACCGCGTTGCCCGGCCCGTGGGCGCTGAAGTTCAGCGAGTCGCCGCCGCGCGCGTAATACATGTAGATGTGCCCGCCATCGAGAAACAGCGCCTTGCGCTTCTCGGTATAACCGAGCGAGGCGTGGCTGCCTTTGTCGGTGAGGTAGTAGGCCTCGGTCTCGATGATGCGCGCGGCCAGCCACAGCTCGCCGTGGCGATGGCGAATGACCTTGCCCAGCAGGGCTTTGGCCAGGGTCTGGGCGTCGCGGTCGAAAAAGCTGTCGGGCAAGGCTGGCATGCGGGTTGGTTCGCGGCTGTGAAGGCGGGGATGATAGCAACGAATGGCTTAATCGAGGCTGAATCAAGCGTGATGTTGGCAGGGGCGGACTCTTCGCGGGTAAACCCGCTCCCACAGTGAATTTACAAGGCTCGAGTCATGCAGCCCCTGTGGGAGCGGGTTTACCCGCGAAGAGGCCGCAGTAGGAGAAAGAAGTTTCGTTAAGTGCAGTTACATCTTTCCTACACAATGCCCCAGCCATTTTCGACCATCCGCCACCCGCCGCTGGGCGTATACCTGCGCGGCAGTTATAATCAGCCGATTTCCCCTTCGCCAAGACACCGAACCCATGACTGAGTCCGTTCTTGACTATATGACCCGCTTGGGTCGCGCCGCCCGCGAGGCTTCCCGGGTGATCGGCCGTGCCAGCACTGCGCAGAAGAACCGCGCGCTGCAAGCTGCCGCCGACGCGCTGGACGCAGCCCGTGCCGAGCTGACAGCTGCCAACGAGCTGGACCTCGCCGCTGGCCGCGCCAACGGCCTGGAGCCGGCGCTGCTCGACCGCCTGGCGCTGACCCCGGCGCGCATCGACGGCATGATCACCGGCCTGCGCCAGGTGGCCAGCCTGCCGGACCCGATCGGCGCCATCCGCGACATGAGCTACCGCCCGTCCGGTATCCAGGTCGGCAAGATGCGCACGCCGCTGGGGGTGATCGGGATCATCTACGAGTCGCGCCCGAACGTGACCATCGATGCCGCCAGCCTGTGCCTGAAGTCGGGTAACGCGACCATCCTGCGTGGCGGCTCCGAAGCCATCCACTCCAACCGCGCCATCGCCACCTGCATCCAGCGCGGCCTGGCCGCCGCCGGCCTGCCAGCCGCCGTGGTGCAGGTGGTCGAGACCACCGACCGCGAGGCCGTGGGCGCGCTGATCAGCATGCCGGAATTCGTCGATGTCATCGTGCCGCGCGGCGGCCGTGGCCTGATCGAGCGCATCAGCCGCGATGCCCGCGTACCGGTGATCAAGCACCTTGACGGTATCTGCCACATCTATGTCAGCCAGCACGCCGACCTGGACAAGGCCTGGAACGTCGCCTTCAACGCCAAGACCTACCGCTACGGCATCTGTGGCGCCATGGAAACCCTGCTGGTCGACCAGCAGGTCGCCGAGCGCTTCCTGCCGCAGATGGCCCGCCGCTTCCACGACAAGGGCGTCGAGTTGCGTGGCTGCGAGCGGACCCGGGCAATCATCGACGCCAAGCCGGCCACCGAGGCCGACTGGCACACCGAGTACCTGGACGCGATCCTGTCGATCCGTGTGGTCGACGGCCTGGACCAGGCCATCGAACACATCAACCACTATGGCTCGCACCACACCGACTCGATCATCAGCGAACACCAGGGCGAGGCCCGCCAGTTCATGGCCGAGGTCGATTCGGCGTCGGTCATGCTGAACACGCCCACCTGTTTCGCCGACGGCTTCGAATACGGCCTGGGCGCGGAAATCGGTATTTCCACCGACAAGCTGCACGCCCGCGGCCCGGTCGGCCTCGAAGGCCTGACCTGCGAGAAGTACGTGGTGATCGGTGACGGCCAGCTGCGCGGCCAGGAGTCCTGCTGAGTTGAGCAAGGCCCAGGCAGTCCGGCGCATCGGCATTCTAGGCGGCACCTTCGACCCCGTGCACATCGGCCACCTGCGCAGCGCGCTGGAAGTGGCCGAGTTCATGGGGCTGGACGAACTGCGCCTGCTGCCCAATGCCCGGCCGCCGCACCGCGATACCCCGCAGGTGGCCGCGCAGGATCGTCTGGCCATGGTCCGCGAGGCGGTGCAGGGCGTGAGTTGCCTGAGCGTCGATGCCCGCGAGCTGGCGCGCGACAAGCCGTCCTACACCATCGATACGCTGGAATCGATCCGCGCCGAACTGGGTGCCGACGACCAGCTGTTCCTGGTGCTGGGCTGGGATGCCTTCTGTGGCTTGCCCGGCTGGCACCGTTGGGAAGAATTGCTGCAACACTGTCACATCCTGGTGCTGCAACGCCCGGATGCCGACGTTGAACCCCCTGACGAGCTGCGCAACCTGCTGGCTGCGCGCTCGGAGAGCGATCCCACCGCCATGTCCGGCCCGGCGGGAAATATTTCGTTCGTCTGGCAGACGCCGCTTGCGGTGTCGGCTACACAGATCCGACAGCTGCTGGCCAGCGGCAAATCGGTGAGGTTCCTGGTGCCGGACGCCGTACTGGCCTATATCGAGGCGCACGAACTGTATCGTGCGCCCAACTGACTGTGCCTCTGGCGCCTCATCCAACGAGTTGAACGAGTTTTATATGACCAAGCAGAAAATTTACGGCGAAGAACTGGTCGCAGTGACCAAGGCCGCGCTGGAAGACGTCAAGGCCCAGGATATCCAGGTCATCGACGTGCGTGACAAACACAGCCTGACCGACTACATGATCATTGCCACCGGTACCTCCAACCGCCAGATCAACGCGATGGCCGAGAAGGTTCGCGAAGCAGTCAAGGCCAAGGGCGCCCAGCCACTGGGTGAAGAAGGCAAGGGCGACAGCGACTGGGTGCTGCTGGACCTGAACGACGTCATCGTGCACATGATGACCGCCGCAGCCCGCCAGTTCTACGACCTGGAGCGCCTGTGGCAGGGTGCCGAGCAGAGCCGTGCTGCCGATGGCAAGCACCACAGCCCGGACCATGCTCACGAGTACTCCGACAAGCTCAAAGACCGCGAATAAGGACACCGCTGTGCGTCTGCGCCTGATCGCGGTCGGCTCGCGTATGCCGAAGTGGGTCGAGGAAGGCTGGCATGAATATGCCAAGCGCCTGCCCGCCGAGCTGTCGCTGGAGCTGGTGGAAATCCCGCTGAACACCCGAGGCAAGAATGCCGACGTCGCCCGCCTGATCCGTCAGGAGGGCGAGGCCATGCTGAGCAAGGTGCAGCCGGGGGAGCGGGTGGTTACCCTCGAGGTCCATGGCAAGCCCTGGAGTACCGAGCAGCTGGCGACCGAGCTGGACCGCTGGCGGCTGGATGCGCGCACGGTGAATTTGATGGTGGGCGGCCCGGAAGGCCTGGCGCCTGAGGTCTGTGCGCGCGCCGAGCAACGCTGGTCGCTGTCGCCGCTGACCTTGCCGCACCCATTGGTAAGGATACTCATCGGCGAGCAGATCTATCGCGCCTGGACCGTGTTGTCCGGGCATCCGTACCATAAATGAGCCTGTAAGCAGCCCGATGTCGCAGCCGATCCGCCTCAAGGACCACGAGAAAGACGCCCGTCTGGTGCGCAACCGCGTCGTGGTCGGCGCAGTGGCGATCATGCTGCTCATTTGTGTGCTGATCGCGCGGCTGTACTACCTGCAGGTCATCCAGCACGACTATCACTCGACGCTGTCGGAGAACAACCGGGTGCATGTGCAGCCGATCCCGCCGACCCGCGGGCTGATCTTCGACCGCAACGGGGTGATCGTCGCCGACAACCGGCCCAGCTTCAGCCTGTCGATGACCCGCGAACGTGCCGGCAACTGGCAGGAAGTGCTGGACACCATCGTCGAAGTGCTGGAACTGACCGCCGACGACCGCGCCCTGTTCGAGAAGCGCATGCGCCAGGGGCGCCGGCCATTCGAGCCGGTGCCGATCCTGTTCGAGCTCAACGAAGAGCAGATCGCCCGGGTGGCCGTGAACCAGTTCCGCCTGCCCGGTGTGGAAGTGGTCGCCCAGCTGGTGCGCCATTACCCGCAGGGTGCGCATTTCGCCCACTCGGTGGGCTATGTGGGGCGGATCAACGAGAAAGAGCTGAAAACCCTCGACCCGGTGAACTACAGCGGTACCCACCACATCGGCAAGACCGGCATCGAACGCTTCTACGAAGACGCCTTGCACGGCCAGGTGGGTTACGAGGAAGTCGAGACCAACGCCCGTGGCCGCGTGTTGCGGGTACTCAAGCGCACCGATCCGAAACCGGGCAAGGACATCGTGCTGAGCCTGGACATCAAGCTGCAGGAAGCGGCCGAGGCCGCCCTGGGTGGCCGTCGCGGTGCGGTGGTGGCGCTCGACCCGCGTACTGGCGAGGTACTGGCGATGGTCAGCCAGCCGAGCTTCGACCCCAACCTGTTCGTCACCGGCATTGGCTTCAAGGCCTATGCCGAGCTGCGCGACTCGATCGACCGGCCGCTGTTCAACCGCGTGCTGCGCGGGCTGTACCCGCCGGGCTCGACGATCAAGCCGGCGGTCGCCATTGCCGGCCTGGACAGCGGCGTGGTCAATGCCGGCAGCCGGGTGTTCGACCCGGGCTACTACCAGCTGCCCAACTACGATCACAAGTACCGCAACTGGAACCGCTCCGGCGATGGCTGGGTCGACCTGGACACCGCGATCATGCGCTCCAACGACACCTACTTCTACGACCTTGCGCACAAGATGGGCATCGACCGGCTGTCCAGCTACATGAACAAGTTCGGCATCGGCCAGCGGGTTTCCCTCGACATGTTCGAGGAGTCCGCCGGGCTCATGCCGTCGCGCGAGTGGAAGCGCGCTACCCGCCGCCAGGCCTGGTTCCCCGGCGAAACGCTGATCCTCGGCATCGGCCAGGGCTACATGCAGACCACGCCTTTGCAGCTGGCCCAGGCCACCGCGCTGATCGCCAACAAGGGCGTGTGGAACCGCCCGCACCTGGCCAAGACCATCGAAGGCGAGCCGCCGGTGGACGACAACCCGATGGCAAACATCGTGCTGCGTGACAAGTCCGACTGGGCCAAGGTCACCCATGGCATGGAGCAGGTGATGCACAACGCCCGGGGTACCGCGCGCAAGGCCGCCATCGGTTCCCAATACCGCATTGCCGGCAAGAGCGGTACCGCCCAGGTGGTGGCGATCAAGCAGGGCGAGAAGTACGACCGCAACAAGTTGCAGGAACGCCACCGTGACCACGCCCTGTTCGTCGCCTTCGCACCGGCCGAAGACCCGAAGATCGTGGTTTCGGTGATGGTCGAGAACGGCGAGTCCGGCTCGGGCGTCGCCGCCCCGGTGGTGCGCCAGGTGATGGACGCCTGGCTGCTCGACGAAAACGGCCGGCTCAAGCCCGAGTTCGCGCCTGCCACCGTTACCCAGGAATCAGCCCTGTGATGAACAATTTCGATCGCATGCTCTCCAGCGAGGATGTGATGCGTCGGCGCGCCAGCTTTCTGCAGCGCATCCATGTCGACGGCCCTTTGCTGATCATTCTGCTGACCCTCGCGGCCGGCAGCCTGTTCGTGCTGTATTCGGCCAGTGGCAAGAACTGGGACCTGCTGCTCAAGCAGGCCACCTCGTTCGGTATCGGCCTGGTGTCGATGTTCATCATCGCCCAGCTGGAACCGCGCTTCATGGCCCGTTGGGTGCCGCTGGCGTACCTGGCCGGGGTGCTGTTGCTGGTGGTGGTAGACGTGATGGGCCACAACGCCATGGGTGCCACGCGCTGGATCAACATCCCCGGGGTGATCCGCTTCCAGCCTTCGGAATTCATGAAGATCATCATGCCGGCGACCATCGCCTGGTACCTGTCCAAGCGCACCTTGCCGCCGCATCTCAAGCATGTGGCGATCAGCCTGGTGCTGATCGGCGTGCCGTTCATCCTGATCGTGCGCCAGCCCGACCTGGGCACGGCGCTGCTGATCCTCGCCTCCGGCGCCTTCGTGCTGTTCATGGGCGGCCTGCGCTGGCGCTGGATCCTCAGTGTGCTGGCGGCTGCGGTGCCGGTGGCGGTGGCGATGTGGTTCTTCGTCATGCACGACTACCAGAAGCAGCGGGTGCTGACCTTCCTCGACCCGGAAAGCGACCCGCTGGGCACCGGCTGGAACATCATCCAGTCGAAGGCGGCGATCGGCTCGGGCGGGGTGTTCGGCAAGGGCTGGCTGCTGGGCACCCAGTCGCACCTGGACTTTCTGCCAGAAAGCCATACCGACTTCATCATCGCCGTGCTTGGCGAGGAGTTCGGTCTGGTCGGCATCTGCCTGCTGCTGATCGTCTACCTGCTGCTGATCGGCCGTGGCCTGATGATCACCGCGCAGGCGCAGACCCTGTTCGGCAAGCTGCTGGCGGGCAGCCTGACCATGACCTTCTTTGTATACGTGTTCGTCAATATCGGGATGGTCAGCGGCCTTTTGCCCGTGGTGGGCGTGCCGCTGCCCTTCATCAGCTATGGCGGAACTTCGTTGGTGACGCTGCTGTCAGCGTTTGGCGTTTTGATGTCGATCCACACGCACCGCAAATGGATCGCGCAGGTTTGAATAAGGTGAAGAATTTCATGCAAGCAGTGCGTAACTGGGCTGCCCGTTGTGCGCCGTGGGTCGGCGCGGTGGGCCTGTTCGGCGCTGTACAGCTGGCCCAGGCCGGCGATTACCAGGGCTCGCCGCAGGTGGCCCGGTTCGTGGCTGAAATGAGCCGCGACTACGGCTTTGCCCCGGAGCAGCTGATGGGGGTGTTCCGTGAGGTCGAGCGCAAGCAGTCGATCCTCGACGCCATCTCGCGCCCGGCCGAACGGGTAAAACCGTGGAAGGACTACCGGCCGATGTTCATCACCGACGCGCGCATCGCCCGCGGCGTCGACTTCTGGCGCCAGCACGAGGCGGTGCTGGCCCGTGCCGAGCAGGAATACGGGGTGCCGGCGCAGTACATCGTCGCGATCATCGGCGTGGAAACCTTCTTTGGCCGCAACACCGGCAACTACCGGGTGATCGATGCCTTGTCGACCCTGGGCTTCGACTACCCGCCACGGGCCGAATTCTTCCGCAAGGAACTGCGCGAGTTCCTGCTGCTGGCCCGCGACGAGCAGCTTGACCCGCTGACGCTCAAAGGCTCCTACGCCGGGGCCATGGGCCTGCCGCAGTTCATGCCGAGCAGCTTTCGCAACTTTGCGGTGGACTTCGACGGTGACGGCCATATCAATATCTGGAACAACCCGGACGATGCCATCGGCAGCGTGGCCAGCTACTTCAAGCGCCATGGCTGGGTGGCCGGCGAAGGCGTGGTCAGCCGCGCCTGGGTGGACGGTGAGCGCGCCGACCAGGGCCTGACCACCGGCATCGAGCCGGTGAAGACGGTGGGGGAGTTGCGTACGCTCGGCTGGTCGGTCCATGATTCGCTTCGCGATGATCTGCCGGTTACCGCCTTCCGTCTCGAGGGCGACAGTGGCCCCGAGTACTGGATGGGCCTGAAGAACTTCTACGCGATCACTCGCTACAACCGCAGCGTGATGTATGCCATGGCGGTGCATCAGCTTTCGGAACAGCTGGTTCAAGCACGGGGCGTCAAGTAATGCGCGCAATCATCTCTGCCAATTCTTTCAAGCTGCTCACCTGCCTCGCCGTCGGCGTGGTGCTGGCCAGCTGCTCTTCCAGCCGCCCGGCCCCGCAAAGCAGCGGCAACGTGGTGCGCACCCAGCCGGGCCTGGACATCAACCGGGCGCACAAGGACGGCGCGCCGTGGTGGGACGTGGATGTGAACAAGATCCCCGACGCCACGCCGACCGTGCATACCGGCAACTACAAGGCCAACCCATACACGGTGCTGGGCAAGACCTACTACCCGATGCAGGACTCGCGCAGCTATCGCGCCGAGGGCACCGCATCGTGGTATGGCACCAAGTTCCACGGGCAGAACACCGCCAACGGTGAGCTGTACGACCTGTACGGCATGAGCGCGGCGCACAAGACCCTGCCGCTGCCGGCCTATGTGCGGGTGACCAACCTGGCCAACGGCCGCAGCGTGATCCTGCGGGTGAATGACCGTGGCCCGTTCTATTCCGACCGCATCATCGACCTGTCCTACGCGGCGGCGAAAAAGCTCGGTTATGCCGAGATCGGCACCGCGCACGTGCGCGTCGAGGGTATCGACCCGCAGCAGTGGTGGGCGCAGCGCGGGCAGACCCCGCCGATGGTGCTGAAGGAGCCGCAAGTGGCGCAGACCCAGGCGCTCCCGGCCAGTACCGGGCGCGTCGAGCAGTGGACCCCGCCGCCCCAGCAGCATGCCGCGCCGGTCGTGCCGGTGCAGGTGGGGGGCAACAACGTGCCGGGCGGCAGCGGTGGCAGCTTCCTGCAGGTGGGCGCCTTCGCCAACCCGGACGCCGCCGAACTGCTGCGCTCCAAGCTCAGCGCCATGGTCAGCGCGCCGGTGTTCATCAGCTCGATCGTGCGTAACCAGCAGACCCTGCACCGTGTTCGCCTGGGGCCGATCAACAGCCAGGGCGAGATCCAGCAAGCCCAGGACAGCATCCGCCTGGCGAACCTCGGGCAGGCCAAGCTGGTCACAGCTGACTGACCGCGTTGCCTTCTTCGCCGGGGGCCCCCCCCCCCCCACGGGGGGGGGGGAACCCAGGGGGGGGGGGGGGGGGGGGGGGGCGGGGGGCCCCCCCAGGGGGGGGTGGGGGGGGTAGGCGGGGG
>NZ_PUQD01000079.1 GCF_003331055.1 Pseudomonas sp. AFG_SD02_1510_Pfu_092
ACGTTCACAGTACATGCACTGGTCATGCGGCAGCCCGGCTTCGGCCGCTGCAATGGCGATACGTTGGCTGATGGTCACAGGCGGCGCTCCGATTTCGACAGGGATTCGGTGAGGCGGCGCCAATGCGCCTCGGAGTATCGGGCCAGCAATGGCGCAAGTGCCTGCTGCCCGCTGCAAGCACCATCGATCAAGCTGCGCACTTCACTGAGGGTGTGCAGGCGGGGATGGATGCACAACTGATGCAGGGCGAGCACCACGATGTCTTCCGCATTGCTCAACCCCAGGCCCCGCGCGTCATCGATATGATTCGATGCGCGCACGGCGGCAAACGCTGGAATCTGACACTGGCTGGCATCGGTCGTGCTCGCCCGCAAAACTCGCCAACCGGCCAGCACCCGTTCGACCAGTACCCCGTCAGCCTGAATACGCAGGGCAGGCCCCGGCAACGCATGGCGTGGCCCGCCCTGCCCTCTCAGGTTCACCAGCCGTCCGCCGCTGCTCAGGAACAGCCAGTTGTCGATCGGCCACCATGGGCCTTGTTCGGCCTGCTTGAAGGTCGCTGCAAGCAGCTCCAGGCGCACCGGCTCGTAGACCGGATAGAAACTGAAGGCCCGTTGTGCATCGGGTACTCGGCACAAAGCCGCGATATGGGCAGCGATGGTGGCTGGCGGCGCCTCACTGAACAGCCAGCCACACAAGTAGCGCCGTCGCTGATACAGCCCGTTCTGCGCAGCCCTGGCAGTAAGCTCCAGTAAAGAACGACTGGGCGTCGCGCCAGGTCGCGCCAGACACACCAACACGGGGTGCAGATGGGGTGCTTCGGCGAGGTCCGCCCGCTGCACACGGGTCAAAGCCCCCTCACCCAAAGCGTCGCGAAGCCGGGCGAGCAAGGCATGCTCGCCATGGCCTGCGCTCGCCAGCGGATCGATCAGTACCTGGCAGTGCAAGTGTGGCGCATGCCGTTTTTCAACGAGGCTGACCAATACTTCGCTGCCCATCAGAGTTGGCCCTCGCACTTCTTGCTGGCGTTCGGTGTCAGCAACAGTGACTGGGCATTGCCTTCTCCTTTGGCGACCGCTGTGGTTTGCCCCAGCAGATCGAGTGACAGCCCATTGATGGTGATGCCCCGCTCATCCAGGACGATGCTGCCACCCGGGGTCCGCAGCTCGATGCGCTCACTGGCCAACAACTGGTAGGCCGTGGTGTGTTGTGCCATGCCCTGCCCGACGTTGACCTTCCAAGCCCCTTTGACGATCAGCTCGCTGTCGTTGCCCACCAACACGTGTTGGTTGCCGCCGGTGGCTTCGCTACGGTTGTTGCCGACTTTCTCGGTCAGGTCGTGCCCGATCTCTACCTCACGGTTCTGCCCGACGAACTGGCTGTTGTTGCGCCCCGTCTGCTGAACGAAGTCGTTGCCGATACTCAGCTGCTCGTCGTTACCCACCTGCTCGACGCGGTTGCGCCCGACCCGCGTCGTTTCGTCGTTGCCCACCACGTTGTTCTGGTCCCGTTGGGCGTGGATGAACACTTCCTCCTTGCCTAGCTCGTCCTCGAAGCGCAGCTCGTTGAAGCCATCACCCTTGTGGGTCTGGCTCTTGATGGTCATGCGCGTCTTGTGTTCGGGCAGGTCGTAAGGCGGTAGCTGATCGCCACAGTAGGTCCGCCCGGTGATCATCGGCTGGTCGGGATCGGCGTTGACGTAGTGGATGATCACCTCCTGGCCGACCCTGGGGATCGCCATCGAACCCCAGCTACCGCCAGCCCAGCCTTGCGAGACCCGCACCCAGCAGGAACTGAACTCGTCGTGCTTGCTTTCCCTGTCCCAGGGAAAGCTGACCTTGACCCGGCCCCACTGGTCGCAATAAATCTCCTCCCCGGGCGGGCCGACGACCGTGGCCATGTGCGGCCCGTCGATGCGCGGCTTGGCCAACGGCGCCGGGCGCCATTCAGCCCTACCGGGCACCAGCAGCGCCTGCTGGGTGTAGCGGGTGCTTTGCCCGACGCCAGCGGCTTCTTCCTGCAGGCTGGTGAACTGGACGCCTTCGTGGTGCACGCTGACCGGGCGCCAATGCACGTTGAGGTCGGCACGCGGGTGTTCGATGAGGGTGAAGCTCAGCCCGGGTTGCAGCCGTGCATCGTCGCCCTCCACCTCGGCAATGCGCGCATCGTGACGCAAGGCGGTAAGCCGGGTAGCGGTGAACGGCACGCCGACCGCGTCCCGCTTGTAGCGCCCGGGATAGTCGAAGCGCTCATAGTTCAGCGACTGGTGCGTGATGCTGCTGTCATCCGCACGGTGTTCCTGGCGGTACTGCGGCAGGGTGAAGGTGTAATCGCGCTGTACCTGCCGGGCGCTGCGCACCTGTTCGCTGTAGCGCAGATAGCGCAGGCACGGCCTGACCTGATCGCCGCCGCTGTTGGCGCGGTACAGAATCTGGTCGGGGCCGACCTCTTGGTCGTCGTGGAACACGTCACCGTCGTCACCCGTGTCGATCGCGCCCCGGCTGATTTGCCCCAGCGCCAGCAGGCGGTCAGTGAGAACCAGCAGGTGTTGTTTCGGCGAATGCTCGAAGCGGTAGATGAACCCTTCTTCCGCGGCCAGGCGGGCAATGAAATCAAGGTCGGTTTCGCCAGCCTGCACACAGAACTCGCGGACATGGTGCTCACTGCTGCTGTTGATCTTGAAACGGGTGATGCCCTGGCGCTGCAGCATCAATTCGAGTATCTGTGGCACGGTCTTGTGCTGAAAGATGCGCCAGTTCGAACGCAGGCTGGCACGGGCCAGAACGGGCTCGACCAGGGCGCGGTAGCGGGTCCGGTGGAAGCCCGTCTCGCCTTGGCTGAAGCTGCTGACCAGGCCGTGCACGTATCGCAGTGGCCGCTCGCCGCGCAAAAGGGTGAACAGCACCGGCTTGTCGAGCAGTTGGCCGAAATCGACCTCGTCTTCGAAACTGATCAGCTCCAGTTTCAGCTGGAACGGTGTGCTGATCGCTTCGTCGAGTTCGAACGACACCACTTCGAAGGCAAGCCGGCCAGCCAGCGGTTGAAAGGTAAAACGCAGATCGGATTGGCTAGGCATGGGGGCTCCAGTCAGTACGTTGACATGATGCTGTCGAGCGACTCGAGGACTTCGGCAGTGATCAGGCTCAGCCGGTAGCTGTAGAAGCAGTAGGCGCAGACCATGGCGATGGCCGAGATCAGCAACGGGCTCCACCAGGGCCATATCCGCCGTGGCCTGTGCCAAGGGCGATCGGCGACATTGGTAAAGGGGTCGCAGACCTGCTCCGGCGTGGGCCCGCGCAGTTCCCGGATGACCTGGTGCATCCGCCCGATCAGGGCCTTGATGGTGGCTTCACCCTTGGGGTCGAGGGCGTACTTGCCCCGCAGGCCCAGGCAGATGCACAAGTACAGGAACTCCAGCACATCCTGGAACTCCTTGGGCGACAGCAGCATGCGCTCGATAAGCACGAAGATCTTCTCGCCGCCGTGGGTCTCGTCATGGAAGATGCTCAGCAAGGGTTCCTGGCTCCAGCAGCTGTTTTTGCCCCAGGGGCGGCTCATCACGGCCTCGTCCAAGTACAGGCACAGGGCGTAGGAATAGGCTTCCAGGTGCGTGGCGCCGTACCCGTGCTGCTGCATTTCTTCGCGGATGGCGTTGATCCGCGTTTGCAGGGACTGGTGAACGAAGGCGATGTTGGGCAGCTCATCCAGGGTACGCAGACGGATGACCAGGCCGAACAGCTGGGCTGCCGCGTCGATCATCAGGTTGGCGTAACCGCCGCGCAGGCGGAATTCGGGGTCGGCCGGGTAGCCTGCCTCGTCTGCACGCCCAGCCTGATCGGGGGGATAAGGCGAGTCGCCTCCTCCCGGGTCTTCCAGCATGGCCTGCAGGCTGTTTTCCATGACGTCATGGTCAGTGCCGGCTCCGGTTTTCTCGAAGGCAGCAGCGGATGGGGGGCGCATGGAGAGGTCCTTGTCTTCCAGCAAATCGAGGGCATGAACCCTATCGGGGAACGAATTCTGCGGGGAGTCGGGACCTTCCTAAGCCGCTGTAGGATTTTTCGACTGGCATTTCTTCTGCAAACAATGACTCACATACCGGGCCTCGCAGGCATGCGGCGCCTGTGCTGCGATGTGCCGTCGAAGCAGCCAGAACCGTTCTCCAGCCGAACGTTCCGCCGCGGTTGCCGTCATAACCTCAGCCGGTGCCGACACGCAGAGAGGATGCGCAATGACCCAGCCCGACCCGTCATACGTCAAATGGCTCGAAGACCGCGCCATGCTCAAGGCCTCCCAGCAACGCACCGCGCTGTACTCGGGCCAGTCGCGCCTGTGGCAGCAGCCCTACGCCGAGGCCCAGCCGCGCCGCGCCACCGAAATCGCCTCGGTGTGGCTGACCGTCTACCCCGACGCCATCATCGCCCCCGAAGGCAGTTCGGTACTCGGCGCCCTGGCGCACGAGGCGCTGTGGAAGCGCCTGTCGGAGGTCGGCATCCAGGGCCTGCACACCGGGCCGGTCAAGCGCTCCGGCGGCATCCGCGGCCGTGAGCTGACGCCCAGCGTGGACGGCAACTTCGACCGCATCAGTTTCGACATCGACCCGCTGTATGGCAGCGAACAGGAACTGGTCCAGATGAGCCGCATGGCCGCCGCGCACAACGCGGTGATCATCGACGACCTGATCCCCTCGCACACCGGCAAGGGCGCCGACTTCCGCCTGGCCGAACTGGCCTACGGGCCTTACCCCGGCCTGTACCACATGGTCGAGATTCGCGAGGAAGACTGGCCGCTGCTGCCGGAAGTACCCGACGGGCGTGATGCGGTCAACCTGCTGCCCGCCCAGTGCGACGAACTCAAGGCGCGGCATTACATCGTCGGCCAACTGCAGCGGGTGATCTTCTTCGAGCCGGGCGTGAAGGAAACCGACTGGAGCGCGACACCGCCCATCACGGGTGTCGACGGCAAGACCCGGCGCTGGGTGTACCTGCACTATTTCAAGGAAGGCCAGCCGTCACTGAACTGGCTGGACCCCACGTTCGCCGCCCAGCAGATGATCATCGGCGATGCCCTGCATGCGCTGGACTGCCTCGGCGCTCGCGGCCTGCGCCTGGATGCCAACGGCTTTCTCGGCGTAGAGACCCGCGCCAGTGGCACCGCCTGGTCGGAAAGCCACCCGCTGTCGATCGTCGGTAACCAGCTGATCGGTGGCATGATCCGCAAGGCCGGTGGCTTCAGCTTCCAGGAACTGAACCTGACCCTCGACGATATCGCGCAGATGTCCAAGGGCGGTGCCGACCTGTCCTACGACTTCATTACCCGGCCGGCCTACCAGCACGCGCTGCTGACCGGCGACACCGAGTTCCTGCGCCTGATGCTCAAGGAGATGCACGCCTTTGGCATCGACCCGGCCTCGTTGATCCATGCCTTGCAGAACCATGACGAGCTGACCGTGGAACTGGTGCATTTCTGGACCCTGCATGCCCATGACATGTACCTGTACAAGGGCCAGACCCTGCCCGGCGGCATCCTGCGCGAACACATCCGCGAAGAGATCTACGAACGCCTGTCGGGCGAACATGCGCCGTACAACCTGCGTTTCGTCACCAACGGCATCGCCTGCACCACCGCCAGCCTGATCGCTGCGGCCCTCGGCATACGCGATCTGCAACAGATCGGTGCCGCCGAGGTCGAGCTGATTCAGAAAGTGCACCTGCTGCTGGTGATGTACAACGCCATGCAACCGGGGGTCGTCGCGCTGTCCGGCTGGGACCTGGTGGGCGCCCTGCCCTTGCCCGCGGAAGCGGTGGCCGAGCGGATGCTCGATGGCGATACCCGCTGGATTCACCGGGGCGGTTATGACCTGGCCGGGCTGGACCCACAGGCTCAACTGTCGCTGCGCGGAATGCCGCGGGCCCGGGCGCTGTATGGCAGCCTCGACAGCCAGCTGGAAAACGGCGATTCGTTTGCCTGCAAGGTGAAAAAGCTGTTGGCAGTGCGCCAGGCTTACGGCATCGCCACCAGCCGCCAGGTGCTGGTGCCAGACGTCAGCAGCCCGGGGTTGCTGGTGATGGTGCACGAGCTGCCGGCCGGGCGCGGTATCCAGATCAGTGCGCTGAACTTTGGTCAGGATGTGATCGCCGAAGAGCTGCACCTGACCGGCTTCACCCCGGGGCCGGTGGTGGACATGATCAACGAAACGGTCGAAGGCGATTTGACCGAGGATGGCCGGCTGATGGTGAACCTGGACCCGTACGAAGCGCTGTGCCTGCGGATCGTCAACAGCAGCGGCCATGTCTGAATGGCAGCCACGCGATGCCTGTGGGAGCGGGTTCACCCGCGAACACCGGCGCAGCCGGTGCCATCCCCCCCCAAGCCGGCATAGCGGGGGGGCCCCCCCCCCCCCGGGGCCACCCCCCGGCGGGGGGGGGGGCCGGGGGGGGTCAAGTGCCCGGACATATGGCCAGCTTGCTTTTACCGCTCCACGGGCATAGCGTTCGGTAGTTTTCTTCCGTGCCCAGGAGCAACCCCATGTACACCGGCATCGTCCAGGCCGTCCGCCCGCTGCTCGATGTGGCCATCTACCCAGGCCACAACCAGTTCACCATCGACCTCACCCCGGAACTGCTCGACGAGCTGAAGATCGGCGCCAGCGTCAGTGTCGAAGGCACCTGCCTGTCGGTGACCGAAATCGCCGGCACCCAGGTCCGGTTCGACGCCATGACCGCCACCCTCGAGCGCACCAACCTGCGCTTCTTCAAGGCCGGCCAGCGCGTCAACATTGAACGCTCGGCGAAGATGAACGCCGAAGTCGGTGGCCACCTGATGGCCGGCCACATTGCCACCACCGCCGAAATCGTCGCGCTGTCGATCAGCGAAACCGGTGCCTTCATCCGGTTCCGCATGCCGCCGGAATGGGGCAAGTACGTGTTTGCGCGCGGCTTCATCGGGGTCAACGGCTGCAGCCTGACCGTCGCCGATGTCGAGGACAACGTCGTTACCATCAACCTGATCCCGGAAACCCTGCGCCAGACCACCTTTGCCAGCTACAAGGCCGGCGAATTGCTCAACATCGAAGTGGACCACCAGACCATGGTGCTGGTCGATGTGGTAGAACGCACCATCAAAAGCACGCTCGCCCGCGAAATGGCCCGCTGAGGCTCGCGCATGCTGCCCAATACCCTCCCGGCGCGTTCGGCCAAGCGGCTGCGCCTGCAAGTTCTGCGGGGTCGGGTCGGCCTTGGCCTGGTCGCCGGCCTGTCGGTGCTGGCTGGCATGACCGATGCCATCGGCCTGCTGGCGCTGGGCGACTTCGTGTCGTTCATGAGTGGTAACACCACGCGCCTGGCCGTGGCCATCAGCGAGGCCGACCTGGCCCTGGTACTGCGCCTGAGCGGCGCGGTACTGGGCTTCGTGATCGGCAATGCGCTGGGTGTGCTGCTCGCGCGCGGCTTCCGCCGCCGGGCCTGGCCGTTGCTGTTGGTGGTCGCCGCACTGTTGGTGTTCGCCAGCCTGTGGCCGCTGGCGGTCACCTTCCCGGCGTTGCTCGCCACCACGCTGGCCATGGGCATGATCAACGCGGTGGTCGAACAGGTCAATGGCCTGCCCATCGGCCTGACCTACGTGACCGGCGCCCTGTCGCGCTTCGGCCGCGGCCTGGGCCGTTGGCTGCTGGGTGAGCGGCGCAACGGCTGGCGCGTGCAGCTGGTGCCCTGGGCCGGCATGCTGCTGGGCGCCGCGCTGGGTGCCTGGTTGCAGCAGCACCTGGGCTTGCGGGCACTGGCCGGCAGCTGCGCGCTGGCCTGCGTGCTGGCCATGGTGTCGCGCTTCATTCCACGTTCGTGGCAGCGCGGCTACATGCCACGCTGATCACTCGATGCGCGGGTGCTGCTGCACCAGCACCTCGCGCTTGGCCTCCAGCTCGGCAATCTGCGCATCGATGTCCTCGATCTTCTGCTCGATATTGTCGTGGTGCTCCTGCAGCAGCTCGCGCGCTTCCTCGATATCCGAGGCTGCCGGTGCCGCGCCGCGCAGCGGCTTGTTGGCGGTTTCCTTCATGGTCAGGCCAGTGACCAGGCCCACGGCGGCGATCACCATCAGGTAATACGCCGGCATGTACAGGTTGCCGGTGCTCTCCACCAGCCAGGCGGCAATGGTCGGGGTCAGCCCGGCAATCAGCACGGAAATATTGAAGGCGCTGGCCAGCGCACTGTAGCGGATGTGCGTGGGGAACATGGCCGGCAGCGTCGAGGCCATCACGCCGATGAAGAAGTTCAGCAGCACGGCGATGATCAGCAGGCCGGCGAAGATCACCCCCAGCACGCCGCTGTTAATCAGCTTGAAGGCAGGAATGGCCAGGACCAACAGGCCGACGCTGCCGACGATGATGAACGGCCTGCGCCCGAACTTGTCGCTGAGCAGCCCGATCATCGGCTGCACGAACAACATGCCGACCATGATCGCGATGATGATCAGCACGCCACGGTCTTCGCTGTAGTGCAGGTTGTGCGACAGGTAGCTGGGCATGTAGGTGAGCAGCATGTAGTAGGTGACGTTGGTGGCGATCACCACACCGATGCAGGTCACCAGGCTACGCCAGTGCTGGGTGGCGACTTCCTTGAACGAGACCTTGGGCCCGGAGGCCAGCCCTTCGCGGTCGCCCTGCTCCAGCTTTTCGACATGTTGCTGGAAGGCTGGCGTCTCCTCCAGCGCGTGGCGCAGATAAAGGCCGATGATGCCCAGCGGCAAGGCGAGGAAGAACGGCAGGCGCCAGCCCCACTCAAGAAACTTTTCTTCGCCAAGCACGGTGGAGATCAGCACTACCACCCCGGCGCCAAGCACGAAACCGGCGATCGAGCCGAAGTCCAGCCAGCTGCCGAGGAACCCGCGTTTGCGGTCGGGGGCATATTCGGCGACGAAGATCGAAGCGCCGGTGTATTCGCCCCCCACCGAGAAGCCTTGGGCCATCTTGGCCAGCAGCAACAGGATCGGCGCCCAGATGCCGATACTGGCGTAGGACGGTATCAGGCCGATGGCAAAGGTGCTGAGCGACATGATGATGATGGTCGCGGCAAGAATTTTCTGCCGCCCGAAGCGGTCGCCGAGGGCGCCGAAGAACAGCCCGCCCAGGGGCCGGATCAGGAATGGCACGGAAAACGTGGCGAGCGCCGCGATCATCTGCACGCTGGGGTCGGCATTGGGGAAAAACACCTTGCCCAAGGCATAGGCGACGAAGCCGTAGACCCCGAAGTCGAACCATTCCATCGCATTGCCCAGTGCTGCGGCGGTGATCGCCTTGCGCATCTTGGCGTCGTCGACGATGGTGATGTCCTGCAGGCCGATTGGCTGGACCTTGTTCTTGCGAGATTTCATACCCTTGTCCCTGTCGATGAATGCTCTAAGGGATCAGATACGACAGGGCGCTAAATAATTCAGCGCTCAGGGAATTTTTGTTCAGCGCAAGGCTGCCCCAGAGCGCCTGCTGCGCGGTTCGGCGCGCGCGGCAGGCGCCGCGAACGCGGCGCCCCTGCGGGTCAGATGCCTTCGCGGGCGAGGTCCATGGCGAAGTAAGTGAGGATCAGGTCGGCACCGGCACGCTTGATCGCGCCAATGCTTTCGCGCACGACCCGGCCTTCGTCGATGGCACCGGCCAGGCCGCCGAACTTGATCATGGCGTATTCGCCGCTCACCTGGTACGCCGCCAACGGCAGGCGCGATGCCGCGCGAATATCGGCAATCACATCGAGGTAGGCGCCAGCCGGCTTGACCATCAGCACATCGGCCCCTTCCTGCTCGTCGAGCAGCGACTCGCGCACCGCTTCGCGGCGGTTCATCGGGTTCATCTGGTAGCTCTTGCGGTCGCCCTTCAGCGCCGTACCACCGGCTTCGCGGAACGGGCCATACAGCGACGAGGCGAACTTGGTGGAATAGGCCATGATCGCGGTGTCGTGGAAGCCGGCAGCGTCCAGCGCGCCACGGATGGCCTGGACCTGGCCGTCCATCGCCGCCGACGGGGCGATGAAGTCGGCGCCAGCGGCGGCGGCGATCACTGCCTGCCTGCCCAGGTTGGCCAGGGTGGCATCGTTGTCCACGCCATGGTCATGCAGCACACCGCAATGGCCGTGGCTGGTGTATTCGCAGAAGCAGGTGTCGGACATCACCACCATTTCCGGCACGCTGTCCTTGCAGATGCGCGACATGCGGGCGACCAGGCCGTTTTCGTTCCAGGTGTCGCTGCCGACGGCGTCCAGGTTGTGCGAAACACCAAAGGTCATGACCGACTTGATGCCGGCACGGGCATAGCGCTCGATCTCCTGGGCCAGCAGCTTCTCGGGGATGCGGTTGACGCCGGGCATGCTGGTGATCGGCACGAAGTCATCGATACCCTCTTCGACGAAGATCGGCAGGATCAGGTCTTCAAGGCGGAACTCGGTTTCCTGGAAGATCGTGCGCAGGGACTCGTTCTGGCGCAGGCGGCGTGGACGAACGGACGGGAATTGGTTGGACATGACAGCTCCAGGGAATTTGAACGGCGTATACCTTATGCCTGTCGCGCGTCAGTGAAAAGGCCAGATGACGAGATATTGTCTTGCGTCAAAGGCAACGGCGGTTTTCCTCTGCCGGCCTCTTCGCGGGCTCGCCCGCTCCCACAGGGATCGCTTCATACCTGTGGGAGCGGCCGACACCTCACTGCAGCCAGGGCGGCGTCGGCTCCTCGGCCGTGGCCGGGCCGTGCTCAGCTTCGGCCCGCGCCGTGCGCCGGCGTGCCTCGTCCAGCCGGGCCGCATCGATTTCGCGCATCACCCCGGCCACATCGGCGTCATGTTCGTCGTCTGCGAACTGCCCGGTCAGCGGGCTGTCCGGGCGCAGCTCGCCGGCTTCGTACAACGCCCACATTTCCTGCGCATAGCGGGTGCCTTTCAACTCCGGCGCAAAGCGCCCGAAATAGTGGGCCATGTTGTCCACGTCGCGCTGCAGCATGCTGAACGCATGGTTGTTGGCCGCGGCATCCACCGCCTGCGGCAGGTCGATGATCACCGGCCCGTCCGGGCCGAGCAGCACATTGAACTCGGACAGGTCGCCGTGCACCAGCCCGGCGCACAGCATCAGCACGATCTGGCGAATGACGAAGGCATGGAACAGCCGCGCCTCCTCCGCCTCGAGGTGCACATCGTTCAAGCGCGGGGCGGCATCACCGTCGGCATCGGTCACCAGCTCCATCAGCAGCACGCCGTCCTGGAAGTCGTAGGGCTTGGGCACCCTCACGCCGGCAGCGGCCAGGCGGAACAGCGCCGCCACTTCGGCGTTCTGCCAGGCATCTTCGGCTTCCTTGCGCCCGTACTTGCTGCCCTTGGCCATGGCCCTGGCCTGGCGGCTGTTGCGCACCTTGCGGCCCTCCTGGTACTCGGCGGCCTGGCGGAAACTGCGCTTGTTGGCTTCTTTATAGACCTTGGCGCAGCGCACCTGGCCGCCGCAGCGCACCACATACACGGCAGCTTCCTTGCCACTCATCAACGGCCGCAGTACTTCGTCGACCAGGCCGTCTTCGATCAGGGGTTCGATTCTTTTCGGTGTCTTCATCAGGCTGCGTTCAGGGTCCTGGCTGTAATGGCGGACATCCTCTCACAGCCGGGTGCGACTAGATGAATTTTTCTTAAATCGCCGGTTGGCTATTCTTTGGCACAATCAAGTCTCCATTAAATGCCCGGGAACCAGCATGCCTCGCGTACTCACCATCGAAGACGACGCCGTCACCGGCCAGGAAATCGTCGCCGAACTTACCAGCCACGGCCTGGAGGTGGATTGGGCCGACAACGGCCGTGAAGGCCTGGCCAAGGCGATCGCCGGTGGCTACGACCTGATCACCCTGGACCGCATGCTGCCCGAGGTCGATGGGCTGACCATCGTCACCACCCTGCGCAGCCTCAAGATCGCCACGCCGATCCTGATGATCAGCGCCCTTTCCGACGTCGACGAGCGGGTACGCGGCCTGCGCGCCGGCGGTGACGACTACCTGACCAAACCGTTTGCCTCCGACGAGATGGCGGCCCGGGTCGAGGTGCTGCTGCGGCGCAACAGCGTGCCGATGACCCAGACCCGCCTGCAGGTCGCCGACCTGCAACTGGACCTGATCAGCCACGAAGCCCGTCGCGGCGAGCAGACCCTCAACCTGCTGCCGACCGAGTACAAGCTGCTGGAGTACCTGATGCGCCACAGCGGCCAGGTGATCACGCGGATGATGATTTTCGAGGAGGTCTGGGGCTACCACTTCGACCCAGGCACCAACCTGATCGACGTGCATATCGGCCGCCTGCGCAAGAAGATCGACGCCCCCGGCCAGTCGCCACTGATCCGTACGGTGCGGGGCTCGGGCTATGCCATTGCTGAACCCGTCTAAGGGCTGGAGCTCCTCGACCAGCCGCCTGCTGGCGCTGTACAGCTTTCTGTTCGTGGCCTGGAGCAGCATCCTCATGGGGGTGCTGTACTTCGAGGTGTCCAGCTATCTGAACAAACTCACCCGCCATTCCATGCTGCAACGCCAGCACCTGTTCGCCCACATGAGCGGCAAGCAGCTGGACGACGCCCTGGTCGCCAGCCAGGCCTTCGAAGACCGCAGCTTCGACGCCTATGGCCTGTTCGACAGCCAGCTCAACCCGATCGGCGGGCGCATTCGCAGCATCCCGCCAGAGCTGCGACTGGACGGCAAGGTCCACGAACTGAAGCGCTGCCTGGACGCCGACGACCCGCACATGCCACGCGACAGCTGCGATGCGGTGGCCATCAAGGTGCAGGACGGGCGCTGGCTGATACTGGTACGCGACAACGGCTCGTTGTTCGTGGTCACCCGGATCATCCTGCATGCCCTGCTGTGGGGGATCTCGCTGACCCTGATCCCGGGCTTTGCCGGCTGGTACCTGCTGAGGCGCCGGCCACTCAAGCGCATCCGCGCAATCCAGGCCCAGGCCGAACTGATCGTCGCCGGCGACCTTACCCATCGCCTGCCCCTCTCGGCCCGGCGCGACGAACTGGACATGCTGGCGGCCATCGTCAACGCCATGCTCGACCGCATCGAGCGGCTGATGCACGAGGTCAAGGGCGTGTGCGACAACATCGCCCATGACCTGCGCACCCCGTTGACGCGCCTGCGCGCCCAGCTGTACCGCATTCGCCAGCAGAGCGACGTCGATTCCACCCAGGCCGAAGCGCTGGACCAGGCCATCGGCGAAACCGACACGCTGATGGCGCGTTTTCGCGGCTTGTTGCGCATCAGCGAGCTGGAGGACCGCCAGCGACGCGCCGGCTTTGTCCAGCTCGACCCGCACGAGTTGCTGGTGGAGCTGCACGACTTCTACCTGCCGTTGGCCGAAGATGGCGGCATCCGCCTGGAACTGCAGCAGCCCGCCGAGCTGGCGGCATTGCACGGTGACCGCGAACTGCTGTTCGAGGCCTTGGCCAACCTGGTGGGTAACGGGATCAAGTTCACCCCGGAGGGTGGGCAGGTGCGGATTGCCGCGACCCAGGATGAGCAGGGCCTGCACCTGGCCATAGAAGACAGCGGGCCGGGTATTCCCGAAGAAGAGCGAGCCGCGGTGCTGAAACGCTTCTATCGCAGCGAGGAAGGCCACCGCCATGCGGGGTTCGGGCTGGGGTTGTCGATCGTGGCAGCGATCGTCGACCTGCATGGGTTCGGGCTGGAGGTGGGGGAAAGCGAGTTGGGCGGGGCCAGGCTGGTGCTGCATTGCCCGCTTGCGGGGCCGGCCAAGTAACCATCGGGGCTGCTTTGCAGCCCAATCGCCGGCAAGCCGGCTCCCACAGGGTTACCACTGCTTTCGAGCCTGGCGATATACCTGTGGGAGCTGGCTTGCCGGCGATTGGGCCGCAACGCGGCCCCTTCTTACTGGCTTAGTCAGCCAGACGCCAGGTCGTACTGCCCTTGCTGTCTTCCAGCACCACACCCATGGCAGTCAACTGCTCGCGAATGCGGTCGGACTCGGCCCAGTTCTTGTCCGCACGCGCCTGCAGGCGCGCCTGGATCAAGCCTTCGACCTCGGCGGCATCCACCTTGCCTTCGGCACCGGCGCGCAGGAAGTCGTCGGCCTCCAGCTGCAGCACACCCAGCACATCGCCCAGCTCGCGCAAGCGGCCCGCCAGGCCGGCAGCTGCCTCAAGGTCGCTGTCACGCAGGCGGTTGATCTCGCGCACCAGGTCAAACAGCACAGCGCAGGCTTCGGGGGTGCCGAAGTCGTCGTTCATGGCCACGCTGAAACGCTCGACGAACGCTTCGCCGCCCTTGGCTGCCACCCGTGGCAGGCCGCGCAGGGCGTGGTAGAAGCGCTCCAGCGCGCCCTTGGCATCGCGCAGGCTGTCTTCGGAGTAGTTGATCGCGCTGCGGTAGTGGCTGGCCACCAGCAGGTAGCGCACCACCTCCGGGTGGTACTTCTCGAGCACGTCGCGAATGGTGAAGAAGTTGTTCAACGACTTGGACATCTTCTCGCCGTTGATGCGGATCATGCCGCAGTGCATCCAGGCGTTGGCGTACTGCTTGCCGGTGGCCGCCTCGCTCTGGGCAATTTCGTTCTCGTGGTGCGGGAATTCCAGGTCGCTGCCACCGCCGTGGATGTCGAAGCTCTCGCCCAGGCAGCAGGTGGACATCACCGAGCACTCGATGTGCCAGCCCGGACGCCCCGGGCCCCAGGGCGATTCCCAGCTTGGCTCGCCCGGCTTGACGCCTTTCCACAGCACGAAGTCGAGCGGGTCCTGCTTGGCTTCATCGACCTCGATACGGGCGCCGATGCGCAGGTCTTCGATCTTCTTGCGCGACAGCTTGCCGTAGCCGACGAACTTGCCGACGCGGTAGTACACGTCGCCATTGCCCGGGGCGTAGGCGTAACCCTTGTCGATCAGGGTCTGGATCATCGCGTGCATGCCGGCGATGTGGTCGGTGGCACGCGGCTCCTGGTCCGGCGGCAGGATGTTCAGGCGGCGCTCGTCTTCGTGCATCGCGTCGATCATGCGGGCGGTCAGGGCGTCGAAACTTTCACCGTTCTCGTTGGCCCGGTTGATGATCTTGTCATCGATGTCGGTGATGTTGCGCACGTAGGTCAGTTCGTAGCCGCTCTTGCGCAGCCAGCGGGTGACCAGGTCGAAGGCCACCATGCTGCGGCCATGGCCGAGGTGGCAGTAGTCGTACACGGTCATGCCGCAGACGTACATGCGCACCTTGTTGCCATCCAGCGGCTTGAAGACTTCCTTCGCTTTGCTCAGGGTGTTGTAGATGGTAAGCACGACGGTTCCTCAGCTGCCCCAGGAGTCACGCAGGGTGACGGTGCGGTTGAACACCGGGCGGCCCGGCTGGCTGTCTTTGAGGTCGGCGCAGAAGTAGCCTTCGCGCTCGAACTGGAAGCGGTCCTCGGGCTGCGCCTGGGCCAGCGACGGCTCGGCACGGCAGCCGCTCAGCACTTGCAGCGAATCCGGGTTGATGTTGTCGAGGAAGCTGCCGCCCTCCTCGGTCTTTTCCGGGTTCGGCGAGCGGAACAGGCGATCGTACAGGCGCACTTCGCACTCGACGCTGCCAGCGGCCGGCACCCAGTGGATCACACCCTTGACCTTGCGGCCTTCGGGGTTCTTGCCCAGGGTGTCCGGGTCGTACGAGCAGCGCAGCTCGACGATGTTGCCGTCGGCATCCTTGACCGCCTCGTCGGCGCGGATCACATAGCTGCCGCGCAGGCGCACTTCGCCGGCCGGCTCCAGGCGCTTGTAGCCTTTCGGCGGCTCTTCCATGAAGTCATCGCGATCGATGTACAGCTCACGCGAGAACGGCAGCACGCGCACGCCCATGTCTTCCTTCGGGTGGCGCGGCAGTTCGAGCTGCTCGACCTGGCCTTCCGGGTAGTTGGTGATGACCACTTTCAACGGGCGCAGCACGCACATGGCGCGCGGTGCGGTGCGGTCCAGGTCGTCACGGATGCTGAATTCGAGCATCGACATGTCGACCACGCCGTCAGAACGGTTGGTGCCGATCATTTCGCAGAAGTTGCGGATCGACGCCGGGGTGTAGCCACGGCGGCGGAAGCCGGACAGGGTCGACATGCGTGGGTCGTCCCAGGCATCGACGTGCTTTTCGTCGACCAGCTGTTTGAGCTTGCGCTTGGAGGTGATGGTGTAGTTCAGGTTCAGGCGGCTGAACTCGTACTGGCGCGGGTGTGCCGGCACCGGCAGGTTGTCGAGGAACCAGTCGTACAGCGGACGATGCCCTTCGAACTCCAGGGTGCAGATCGAGTGGGTGATGCCCTCGATGGCGTCCGACTGGCCGTGGGTGAAGTCGTAGTTGGGGTAGATGCACCACGTGTCACCGGTCTGGTGGTGGTGCGCATGGCGAATGCGGTACAGGATCGGGTCGCGCAGGTTCATGTTCGGCGAGGCCATGTCGATCTTGGCCCGCAGCACGCGCTCACCGTCCTTGAACTCACCGGCCTTCATGCGGGCGAACAGGTCGAGGTTGTCTGCCACGCTGCGCTCGCGGAACGGGCTGTTCTTGCCTGGCTCCTTGAGGTTGCCACGGTATTCCTTGGCCTGCTCCGGGGTGAGGTCGCAGACATAGGCCTTGCCTTGCTTGATCAGCTCGACCGCCCAGTCGTGCAACTGGTCGAAGTAGTCGGAGGCGTAACGCACCTCGCCGGCCCAATCGAAGCCCAGCCACTTGACATCGCTCTGGATGGCGTCGATGTACTCCTGGTCTTCCTTGGCCGGGTTGGTATCGTCGAAACGCAGGTGGCAGACGCCGCCGAATTCCTTGGCCAGGCCGAAGTTGACGCAGATCGACTTGGCGTGGCCGATGTGCAGGTAACCATTGGGCTCCGGCGGGAAACGGGTGACGATGCGGCTGTGCTTGCCCGAGTCCAGGTCGGCCTGGATGATCGGCCGCAGGAAATTCGCAGGGACAGCGGGGGCGCCTTTGGCAGCGGCGTTGGGCGCGTTGTCGGCAGTGGGCTTGCTCATAGGATCCTTGAATGCACGTGTCCGGCCTGGGTAGGCCGATTGAATCAAAGGGCCTATCATAGCCGAAGCAGTCAAGCTGCTGACAGTCGGGCCCGGACAAACTGGCGTGATTTATCACGGCTTTTTGCCGCAGCCTGGCAAAATGGCCGCTGCGCGCCATGTGTCGTGAGCGCCTGATCCTGCGTCAGGTGATAACCCGCGCCCTGCGCACCCCAATTTCTGATTGCCTTGAAAGAGCGAGTTTCAGCATGTCCAAAGTCAAACTGAGCACCAACCACGGCGATATCGTCCTGCAACTGGACGCCGAGAAAGCGCCACTGACTACCGAAAACTTCGTTCAGTACGTCAAGGAAGGCCACTACGATGGCACCGTGTTCCACCGAGTGATCAAGGGCTTCATGATCCAGGGCGGTGGCTTCGAGGCGGGCATGAACCAGAAAAAAACCCGCGCCAGCATCCAGAACGAAGCTGACAACGGCCTGAAGAACAAGAAGTACAGCATCGCCATGGCCCGCACCATGGAGCCGCACTCCGCCTCGGCGCAGTTCTTCATCAACGCCTCCGACAACGACTTCCTCAACCACAGCGGCAAGAACGTGCAGGGCTGGGGCTACGCGGTGTTCGGCGAAGTGATCGAAGGCCGTGAAATCGTCGACGCCATCGAAAAAGTCGCCACCGGCTCCAAAGCCGGCCACCAGGACGTGCCGAAAGACGACGTGGTCATCGAGAAAGCCGAGATCATTGAGTGATCCTGCTGATCTCCGATCTGCACCTGCAAGAAGAACGCCCGGACATTACCCGGGCGTTTCTTGATCTGCTCGATGGCCGCGCCCGTCACGCCAAGGCGTTGTACATACTGGGCGACTTCTTCGAAGCCTGGATCGGCGACGATGCCATGACGCCGTTCCAGCAGTCGGTCTGCCAGGCCATGCGCCGGCTCAGCGACAGCGGTACGGCCGTCTACCTGATGCATGGCAACCGTGATTTCCTGATTGGCCAGGCCTTCTGCAAGGCCGCTGGCTGCACCTTGCTGGGCGACCCCAGCGTGATCGAACTGGGCGGTGAACAGGTGCTGCTGATGCACGGCGACACCCTGTGCACCCGCGACCTCGGCTACATGAAGATGCGCCGATTGCTGCGCAATCCGCTGAGCCTGTGGCTTTTGCGGCACCTGCCGCTGTCGGCCCGCTACCGGCTGGCGCGCAAGCTGCGCAGCGAGAGCCGCACGCAAACCCGGATGAAGTCCACCGAGATCGTCGATGTGACCCCGGAAGAAGTGCCGAAGGTGATGGCGGCGCATGGTGTGCGCACCTTGGTGCATGGCCATACCCACCGGCCGGCGATACACAAGCTGGTGGTCGACGGGCAACCGGCGCGGCGCATCGTGCTGGGCGACTGGGACCGCCGGGGCTGGGCCTTGCAGGTCGACGAGCAAGGGTTTCAGCTGGCGCCGTTCGAGTTTTCCTGAGCGACCGAGTCGACTTCTTCGCGGGGGGGCGCCCCCCCCCCCCGGGGGGGGGGGGGGGGCCCGGGGGGGGGGGGGGGGGCCCGCCGGGGGGGGCCCGGGGGGGGGGGGGGCCCCCCCCCCCCACAACCCCCGCCC
>NZ_PUQD01000080.1 GCF_003331055.1 Pseudomonas sp. AFG_SD02_1510_Pfu_092
GTTGAGGTTGAGTGCAACAGCGCCGGGGATGGCGTTTGGTAATGGGGTAGTCAAATTTTTAAGCAGTAATCTTTATGTACGTTTGACGGGATATCCGGCAATAGCATTCGGTTTCTTTGCGGACAGCGTGAAGGCGCTGCGGCAGTACGCCAATGGTGGCTCAACGGCTGCAAGTTACACATTCGGGGGCGGACTCACATTGGCACTTGGTTCTGCCGTGGTCCTAGAAGGTGGACTTGCAGTTGCGGGCGTCACCACACTGGTACCTTTTGCCGGATGGGCCGCGGCTGCGCTCGTACTCGTAGGCGTCGCCATTACGGCAGGCGGTCTTTACCTTCACGCAAAGGCACATGAGCACCTTCACAGCCCCATTGAACTTTGGGCAGCACGCAGTATCTTCGGCAATCGCCTTAACGATGGCGAGGCCCGCGCTGAAATCACTTTGGACCATGAAAACAAACTACCTGTCTTCAGATCGCTGCATGCAGAAATCAAAGCTTGGCACAATGAGCATTACGGACCAAAACTACTGTCAGCCGATCAGGCAATATCGCTCGGCGTAACCAAAGTCGACACCCGATGGCACCATAACGATCACTGGGCACCGCCAAACTGGACGGCAATCACACATAACGAAGTAGCCTCATCACAACCGACCGTTGAGTTCGCAGTGCTTCTCCCAGGCTTCGTGATCGGGACCAGTCAGTGGTCGGGAAATTTGAGCACCGTTCGTGATGAGAATGGCCTGGAGGTATTCCCAGTAACTCCAACCGCCCAAATTGCAGGCGCCGGTTTGGTTCTGCATTTCGAGCACACCTCATCCAACCAAAACCATGTCTCACTGCATCTCGTCTACAGCGCCAATCAGGGCCTAGCCGAAGACAATGAGATCCATGCTACCTTCCGACTTGAGCGCTGATCATGGCAACCACTTGGCTATTCAACACAAAATCCAGCTCTGGCTGCAAACCTGCCATTGGCGGGCAGCTACTAAACATATCCAAAAACATTTTATGCCTTCGAAATCCTTGGGTAACCGACTCAGTTTTCATGGGAAAACTATATTGCGCAATGACGATTGGGTTAATGATCGGGCTTTACCCCTTCCTGCTTTCTAGCGACATTTCGCGCATGTACGCATCCGATCCGTTATTGGCAATCGGATTCTTCCTTGCGCCCTTCACCTTTTCCCCCTTTCTCATGTATCGAATATATTTCATCAAAGGCTTATCTAGCATCTGTCTCAACCGAACCTCAAAAAAAATTTACTACCAACGGTTAAGCAAATTATTTGTTTTTGAATGGAGCAATACGGGAGGTGGCCTATTCAAACGCACCGAATTCGGCGGTTCTTCCTTCAGCACCAGCTATGCCCTGGCCTTCGCCCCGCGCCGGGCGGATGGCAGCCTCCACCAGAAGGACTGCCTCTGGGTCGACAGCAACGAACCCACCGAACCCGGCGTCAAGCATGTCGCCGAAGTCTGGGAATACCTCCGCCATTTCATGGACCACGGCCCGGACAAGCTGCCGCCGCCCGGCGACCCCAACTGGTGGCACAAGCCTCTGCACGCCATCTGCCTGACCCCGGCAGAAGCCTGGCGCCACTACGCCCCCTGGCGAACCGGCGAACCCGGTGAAATGCAGGGCAAGAAAAACTGGCAATTGCCATTCTGGGCCGTGCTGTTCCCGTACAACCTCACGGTCGCCATCTGTTGGTACTTCGTCTGCAAGCTGTTCAATGTACGTGCAGCGCCGCCACCTGCGGAGGCGTTCGAAGAAGCGGCTGTCAAGCCAGGCAAAGCCTAAGCGTGCTGGGCCGACTGCGGCCCATCGACGGCGAACGGCCTGTCACAAATTCGAGCACACCTTATCCAACCAAAACCAAATCTCACTACACCTCGTCTACAGCGCCAATCAGGGCCTAGCCGAAGACAATGAGATCCATGCGACCTTCCGACTTGAGCGCTGATCATGACAACCATCTGGCTATTCGACACAACATCCAGTTCTGGCTATAAACCTGCTATTGGCGGACAGATACTAAATATATCCAAAAATACTTTGCACCTTCGAAACCCCTGGGTAACAGACTCAGTTTTCATGGCAAAACTGTACTGCGCACTGATTATCATATCGATGATTGTCTTCTACCCTGACCTCTTATCCAATGAAGCTTGGGGGCCGTATACTTTTAGCCCAATCTTGATTGCTGAAACAGTGCTTGGACCTTTCATCTTCCTTCCATTCCTGGCTTATCGAATATATTTTATAAAAAGACTGTCCAGCATCTGCCTCAACCGAACCTCAAAAAAAATTTACTACCAACGGCTAAGCAAATTATTTGTTTTTGAATGGAGCAATACCGGCGGTGGCCTATTCAAACGCACCGAATTCGGCGGCTCCTCCTTCAGCACCAGCTACGCCCTGGCCTTCGCCCCGCGCCGGGCGGACGGCAGCCTCCACCAGAAGGACTGCCTCTGGGTCGACAGCAACGAACCCACCGAACCCGGCGTCAAGCATGTCGCCGAAGTCTGGGAATACCTCCGCCATTTCATGGACCGCGGCCCGGACAAGCTGCCGCCGCCCGGCGAACCCAACTGGTGGCACAAGCCTCTGCACGCCATCTGCCTGACCCCGGCAGAAGCCTGGCGCCACTATGCCCCCTGGCGAACCGGCGAACCCGGCGAAATGCAGGGCAAGAAGAACTGGCAATTACCATTCTGGGCCGTGCTGTTCCCGTACAACCTCGCGGTCGCCATCTGTTGGTACTTCGTCTGCAAGCTGTTCAATGTTCGTGCAGCGCCGCCACCCGCGCAGGCGTTCGAAGAAGCGGCTGTCAAGCCAGGCAAAGCCTAAGCGTGCTGGGCCGACTGCGGCCCATAGACGGCGAACGGCTTGTCACAAATACGTCCACCCATGAAAACTTGCTGTAGTTTGAAAAACTCAACTGTAGGAATACACTTACAGGCGCAATCCGGAAACAAACAAAACTCATGGCAAACAATACGGCGATGCCCGAGTGAAAACTGTTCACAATTGTTTCTACGCTTGCATTGCCATTCAATAGCCACTAACACTACTTCCATCAATCGATGGAGAAACGCCATGTCCCGCCTCGCTGAATTTCGCGCCCTCGAACGCCTGCTCACCGCCAAGAAGTCGGAACTCTCCTTCATAAAAATCAACCCACGCCTGCAACGCGAACTTGAGTTCGAAAGAAAACTCCACGACCTGCTTGCCGAATATCAGTTCGACCTGTCGCATATACTGGCAATCCGTGAAAGTGAAGAGAACCCTACTCAATACCTCGGGGCCTCCACTGCTCCACTCCCACGGTTCAGATCGCGCCAAGGCAAACATTATCGAAACCCGTACACCGGCGAAGTGGTGGAAGCGAAGAGTGCGTCACACAAGACGCTGCAGTCATGGATCGAGCAATACGGCCGGACGAAAGTCGAAAGTTGGGCAACGGAGTGGTTCTGATAGCCCGTTGCCCTCGCTCACGCTCAGGCAACACAACCGTTCGGTAACCGAACACTAGCCCTGCCCTTGAATTGACGCTGCCGCCTTCACTGCTCACCATGCACCGGCCTTGCGTGCTCCCTGCCTGGAAATCGCTCACCTTTGCGAAGCGGCACAGCTAATTACAATTTCAAGAAACGAGCAGTTGATGAATCACTCCAATTCCGCCCCCGTGGCCCCACGCCTGCCCAAGGGTTCGATCGGCGACAAGCTCCGCGGCGCCTTCGGCGTCGGCAAGACCCGTTGGGGCATGCTCGCCCTGGTGTTCTTCGCCACGACCCTGAACTACATCGACCGTGCCGCGCTCGGCATCATGCAGCCCGTCCTGGCCAAGGAAATGAGCTGGACGGCGATGGACTACGCCAACATCAACTTCTGGTTCCAGGTCGGCTACGCGATCGGCTTTCTGCTGCAGGGCCGGCTGATCGACAAGGTCGGGGTGAAGCGCGCCTTTTTCTTCGCCGTGCTGCTGTGGAGCCTGGCCACCGGCGCTCACGGCCTGGCCACATCGGCGGCGGGCTTCATGGTCTGCCGCTTCATCCTCGGCCTGACCGAGGCCGCCAACTACCCGGCCTGCGTGAAGACCGTGCGCCTGTGGTTCCCGGCTGGCGAGCGCGCCATCGCCACCGGCCTGTTCAACGCCGGCACCAATGTCGGCGCCATGGTCACGCCGGCCCTGCTGCCGCTGATTCTGGCGGTGTGGGGCTGGCAGGCCGCGTTCATCGCCATGGGCAGCCTGGGCCTGGTGTGGGTGGTGCTGTGGCTGCTGAAGTACTACAACCCTGAAGATCACCCCCGCGTGCGCCCAAGCGAGCTGGCGTATATCCAGCAGGACGAAGAACCGGCGCCGACCCGCGTACCGTTCAGCCGCATTCTGCGCCTGCGGGGCACCTGGGCCTTCGCGGTCGCCTATGCGATCACCGCGCCGGTGTTCTGGTTCTACCTGTACTGGCTGCCACCGTTCCTCAATCAGCAGTACAGCCTGGGCATCAACGTGACCCAGATGGGTATCCCGCTGATCATCATCTGGCTGACCGCCGATTTCGGCAGCATCGGCGGTGGCATCCTCTCTTCCTGGCTGATCGGCCGTGGCGTACGCGCCACCACTGCACGGCTGGTGTCGATGCTGATTTTCGCCTGCACCATGCTCAGCGTCACCTTTGCCGCCAACGCCAGTGGCCTGTGGGTCGCGGTAGCGGCCATCTCGCTGGCGGTGGGCGCGCATCAGGCATGGACCGCGAACATCTGGAGCCTGGTGATGGACTACACACCCAGGCACCTGGTGAGCACCGTGTTCGGCTTCGGCAGCATGTGTGCGGCAATCGGCGGGATGTTCATGACGCAGATCGTCGGTAGCGTGCTGACGGCCACCCACGACAACTACGCCGTGTTGTTCACCCTGATTCCGGCGATGTACTTCCTGGCACTGGTATGGATGTATTTCATGGCGCCACGCCAGATCGAACGCGCCTGAAGCGCGGTGGGCATTGGCAAATGACTGGTGCACAAGCGGCGATTTTTCACGCCGTGCAGCGCATCTGCTCCAGCCAGTACGCGACATCCACCTGGTCGAGCTGCTCGGCCCGCAGGAAGCGCTCAGCATACTGGCGGTAAACCCCGCTGCTGAGAAACAGTTCCAGCAGTTGCCCGTCGATATGCCGGTCGCGGGCCATGCCCACGAGGATCTTCACCGACTCGGACAACGTCTTCGGCGCCTTGTAAGGGCGGTCGGCCGCGGTCAGCGCCTCGAAGATGTCGGCGATCGCCATCACCCGCTCGGCAATGCTCAGGTCCTGCTCAGCGAGCCGCCGTGGGTAGCCGCTGCCGTCCATTTTCTCATGGTGATTGCCGGCGATGTCCGGCACCCGCTTGAGCTGACGCGGAAACGGTAGCGCGTTGAGCATGATGATGGTCTGCACGATGTGTTCGTTGATCTTGAAGCGTTCCTCGTCATTCAGTGTGCCGCGGCGGATCGCCAGGTTATACAGCTCGCCATGATTACCGGCGTTGGCCGGCAGGCGCATGTCGAAGCCCCAGCGGTTGTTCGGGTCGTCCCTGGCCACCGGCGGCTTGCGGCTGCCCCAGGGCACAAGGTGCTCGGGGCGGTCGGCGAGCAATGGCTCGTCGACCGGCAACGCGGGGGCCGGTATGCCAACAAAGCGCTCCGCCTCATCACGGGAGATGCCCAGGCGGTTGTCGAAATGGCGCTGCCAGCGACACTGGCCGAGCTGCTGCAGGCGCTGGATATCGACGTCCTGCATGAACTCGCCGCCGATGTTGGTCTGGGCAACGAAGGCGAAATCGTCCTGCAACCGGGCTTGGCTGCGCACCAAGGTAGCCTGCAGCGTCTGCTGATCGCCGCCACTGGCCAAGCCTTGCCAATAGGCCAGCTCGGCGTCGCGCCAGAGCACCTCGAAGCGCATGCGTACCTCGTGGATGCGGTTGTACAGGGTCTCCAGCTTGGTCGCCTTGTCTACCACGTATTCGGGGCTGGTGATCTTGCCGCAATCGTGCAGCCAGGCCGCCACACGGAATTCGTAGCGTTCGGCTGCGCTCATGCTGAAGCAGGCATACGGGCCGCTGTCGGCCGCCACTGCCTGGTCCAGCAGCATCTGCGCCAGGTGTGGCACACGCTCGCAGTGGCCGCCGGTATAGGGGCTCTTGGCATCGATGGCGTCGGCCAGCAGCTTGATCATGGCGTCCAGCAGGCGCTGCTGGGCTTCCGCCAGCTGACGCGTCTCGATGGCCACCGCCGCCACCCCGGACAATTCCTCGACAAAGCGCCGGAACGGCAGGCCGACCTGCTCGTGTACCTGTTCTTCATCCAGCTGCAACACCAGGATCCCCAGCAGCGCCTGGCCACGGTCATTCAGCACCAGGGCCAGGCTGTGATCGTGCAGGCCGAGGGCCTGGGTCACAGCGGCGGCCAGGTGCTGCCGGGCAGTTTCATCCACCGCCAGTTCGCCCGGGTACTGCTCGCCTCGGCAGGCCGCGGCCAGGCGCAACACGGCGTGCTCGGCATCGAACAGGTAGACCACGCCGGCGTTCACCCCGGCGGCCTCCACCAGGTGGGTCAGCACACCGTCGAGCATGCGCTCCAGGTCGCGCTCGCGGCTGAGCGTGAGGGTGATCGCCTGAAAGCTGCGGATGGTCCCGGACATTCGGCTCAACACACGGCTCAACTCGCGCACTTCAGAAACCCGCGAGCGCACCCCGACTGCGCGGCTGAAATCGAAGCCGGCCAGGCCTTGCACCTGTTCGGCCAACAAACGCAGCGGGCGGCCGATGCGCCGGCCAAGCACACCGCCGAGCGCCAGCAGAACAGCGGTCAGCGCCACCGTCCACAACAACTGCTCGAACAATGCCTTGCGCGCGCCCGCCAGCAGTTCGTGGCCTGGCACGGCAATCAGCACCTGCAGGTCCTGCCCGGCCAGGTTGGCCAGGTGCACCCGCATGCCATACCAGGTCTGGCCGTCGACCTGATAAGGCTGCGGCCTGGGGCCATCCGGCACATCGCTGTAAAGGTGCTGCAGGCTGGCAATGCCCAGTTCGCTGATGCGCGACAGGCGCACCGCCTGGCCTTCATGGACCACTACCCGCTGCAGTTCCGGGTAGGCCACCACGTTGCCCTGATCGTCGACCACGACGATCTCGGTGCCGGGGGTGGTGCGCAAGTCCTGGGCCTCGCTGGCCAGGTCGTCGACCGAAACGTCCATGCCGATCACCGTTGCGCCATCGACGCTGCGCTGAGCCATGGTCAGGCCGATCTCGCGCGTGGTGAAGAACACATAGGGGCGGGTCAGCACGGTAGCGGCCTGGCCGCTGGCTTCGACGAACCACGGGCGGGTGCGCGGGTCGTAGCGGTACTCGGGCTTGGCCTGGGCTTGCAGCAGGTTCAGCGCGCGGTCATAGAAGCGCCACTCACCGTGCACCGCTGCGCCCTCGCGGCTTACGCTCTGCACCAGGAATGCCGTACCTGCCGGCGCGGCGAAGCGCTGCAGCAAGCGCGGGTCGCGCAAGCGCCGCAGCAGCAGGAACTCACCGTTGGGGTAGCCCATGTAGGCCGCGCTGAGCATGCGATTGGCGTCCAGCATCTCGACCAGTTGCGGCAGCCGTTGCAGGCGCTGCGCCGCGGTCTGCGCGGTCGGGTTGTGGGCGAGCAGGCGGATGCTGCTGTGCGCCGGCTCGATCAGGCGGCGCGCCCGTTCATCGATGGTCTTGCCAATTTGCACGGCGGAATCGCCCGCTGCGGCAACCAGGGTCTGGCGAATACCCTGATAGCCCTGCCAGGCCAGCGCACTGCCGAGCAGCAGCATACCCAGCACGATGGCCAGCGCCACCAGCCACTGCAAGGAAATCCCTCGCCCGAAGTTGCCATCAGCACGACCAGTCGACACGCAGCCCATTCCAGGTACTCCATGTGTGGCGGTTTCACGGGAGCAGCCAGGACGATCATGCAGGCCGAAGCCCTTCGCAGGCAGCGAGACGGGACCCATGCTGGCACATGGCCTTGACCCATCTTGGCAGCAGTGTAGAGCGCGTGCGGTTATTTTGCCGGGTTGGGGAAGAAATTTTACTGGGCGCCTGGGCAAAAGCCCGTTACCGCGTCGCTTGCTTCGCGGGCTCGCCCGCTCCCACAGGGGTTGTGCGGGCCCGGCGTTGGGCGCGGGCAACCGCGAATCAGGCGCGTAACTGGTACCAGGTGGTCTTGAGCTGCGAATACTTGTCGAACGCGTGCAGCGACAGGTCGCGGCCAAACCCGGACTGCTTGCCGCCGCCGAACGGCACCGAGACATCCAGCGCATCGACCGTGTTCACCGACACCGTACCGGCCTTCAACGCCCGCGCCACCCGGTGCACCTGGTTGAAGTCGTCGCTCCACACCGACGCCGCCAGGCCATAGATGCTGTCGTTGGCCAGGCGTACGGCCTGCTCTTCAGTGTCGAATGCAGTGACGGCCAGGACCGGCCCGAACACCTCTTCCCGGGCCAGGGCCATGCGGCTCTCGACGCCGGCGAAAATGGTCGGCTCGATGTAATTGTCCGAGCCGTCGATGGTCAGCCGCCGCCCGCCACAGACCAACCGCGCGCCCTCCTGCCCGGCGCGGGCGATGGCGGCCTCGATACGGCCAGTTTGCCCGGCATCGACGATCGCCCCGGCCCGGCTGGCCGGGTCCAGTGGGTTGCCCGGCAGCCATTGGCGCGCCTTGGCCTGCAGGCGCTCGAGGAATGCGTCATGAATGGAGCGTTGCACGTACAACCGCGAGTTGGCCGAGCACACCTCGCCCTGGTTGAAGAAGATCGCGAATGCCGCCTTCTCCGCTGCCAAGTCCAGGTCCTGGCAGTTGTCGAACACCAGGTTGGGGCTCTTGCCGCCGCACTCCAGCCACACCTGCTTGAGGTTGGACTGCGCCGAATACTGCATGAAGTACTTGCCCACCTGGGTGGAGCCGGTGAACACCAGGCAGTCCACGTCCGGGTGCAGGCCCAGCGCCTGCCCGGCCTGCTCGCCCAGGCCCGGTACCACGTTCAGCACGCCCTCCGGCAAACCGGCCTGCAACGCCAACTGGGCCAGGCGCAGGGCGGAGAACGGTGTTTGCTCGGCGGGTTTCAGCACTACGCTGTTGCCCGCGGCCAGCGCCGGGGCGAGCTTCCAGGCAGCCATGTCGAGGGGGAAGTTCCACGGCACCACGGCGGCGACCACGCCCAGGGCTTCGCGGGTGATGGTGGCCAGCACGTTGGGCGCGGTGGGCGCCACCTGGTCGTACAGTTTGTCGAGTGCCTCGCCGTACCAGGCGAACACCTGCGCCGAGCCTGGTACGTCGATGTTGTAGGCGTCCATGACCGGCTTGCCCATGTTCAGCGAGTCCAGCAGGGCCAGTTCCTCGCGGTGAGCCATGATCAGCTCGGCCAGGCGCAGCAGCACTTTTTTGCGCTCGCCCGGGGCCATGCGCGGCCACGGGCCTTGCTCGAAAGCGCGGCGGGCGCTGGCGACGGCCAGGTCGACCTCGGCCTGGCCACAGGCGGCGACCTCGGCCAGCAGCGTGTTGCTAGCGGGGTTGATGGCGGCGAAGGTGGCGCCGTCCCGTGCATTGACGGGTTTGCCGTCGATCACAGCGCTGGCCGGCAGGTACAGGTCCGAGGCGCGTTGTTGCCAGAATTCGAGGGTGTACATTTGTACTCCTGATAATCGTTTGGAGCAGTTTTTAGGACATCGCCTCGCCAGCCGCCCCCTTGTGGGAGCGGGTTTACCCGCGAATACCGGCGAAGCCGGTGCCATGCACCGCGTTGGATTTTCGCGGGTAAACCCGCTCCCACAGGGGCTGAGGCGCGTCCGAGGATCGTTAGAGCTTGCCGACCAGCCGCGCCGTGCGGTCCACGGCGATCCGGGTCTTCTCGACCAGTTCATCCAGCTCGCTGTGGTTGGCGATCAAGGCCGGGGCCATGATCATCCGGCCCAGCGTGGAGCGAATGATCAGCCCTTCCTCGAAACCAAAGGTACGGCACTGCCAGGCCAGGTCGTTCTCGTTGGCAAAGCGCTTGCGCGTCGGTTTGTGCTCGGCGAACTGCAGCGCCGCCACCAGCCCGGCGCCCTGCACCTGGCCGATCAACGGATGGTCGGCGAACACCTCGCGCAGAATGCGCTGCAGGTACGGCCCGGTGTCGTCCTTGACCTGCCGCACGATGCCTTCGTCACGCAGCGCCTTGAGGTTGGCGATGGCCACCGCCGCCGCTACCGGGTGGCCGGAATAGGTCAGGCCATGGGCGAACACCCCGCCGCGCTCCACCAGCGCTTCGGCAATGCGCTTGCTCAGCACCAGGCCGCCCATGGGCACGTAGCCGCTGGTCAGGCCCTTGGCAATCGACAGGGTGTCGGGCTCGAAGCCGAAGTACTCGTGGGCGAACCACTCGCCGGTGCGGCCAAACCCGCCAATCACTTCATCGGCGCACAGCAGCACATCGTACTGGCGGCAGATGCGCTGAATCTCCGGCCAGTAGCTTTCCGGCGGGAAAATCATGCCGCCCGCGCCCTGGAACGGCTCGGCGATGAAGCCGGCGACGTTCTCGGCGCCCAGTTCGAGGATCTTTTCTTCCAGCTGCAGGGCGCAGCGGCGGCCGAATTCCGCGGGGGTCAGCTCGCCACCCTCGGCGTACCAGTACGGCTCGTCGATGTGCGCCACATCCGGGATCAGCCCGCCCATTTCGTGCATGAATTTCATGCCGCCCAGCGCCGTGGCCGCCAGGGTCGAACCGTGGTAGCCGTTCCAGCGGCCGATCATGATCTTCTTGTCCGGCTGGCCGGCCACCTGCCAGTAGCGGCGTACGGTGCGGATCAGCACTTCGTTGGCTTCGGAGCCGGAGTTGGTGTAGATCGCGTGGCTGTAGTGCGCGGGCAGCAGGCTGAACAGCAGCTCGGACAGTTCGATCACCGCCGGGTGGGTGGTGTGAAAGAACATGTTGTAGTAGGCCAGCTGGTCCATCTGCGCGGCGGCGGCCGCAGTCAGGTCGCGACGGCCGTAGCCGAGCTGGGTGCACCACAGGCCGGACATGCCGTCCAGGTAACGTTTGCCCTCGCTGTCCCACAGGTGCAGGCGCTCGCCACCGACGATCACCCGCGGCCCTTCGGCGTTCAGCGCCTTCTGGTCGAGGAAGGCATGGATGTGGTGCGCGGCATCGGCTGCCTGGTAGTCGCGGGTCTGGCGTTGCGGGGCGAAAGGCGCATTCATTGTGGTTTTTCCTTTGCGGTGGGGTTGCAGGGCTGCCGGCGCTCAGCGCAGCTTGCCCATGTAGCTTTCCAGCGGGTCCTTGCCCAGCACGCCCTGGGCATTGGCCAGCGCGTCGATGAACAGGGAGAACAGCTCGGACTGGGTGCCGATGTCGAGCTTGGCGTAGACGTTCTTGCGGTGTGACTTGATGGTGTCTTCCGATACCCCCAGGCGCTCGGCCAGCGACCTGGTCGAATGGCCACGCAGGATCAACTGGGCGATGCGGCACTCACGCTCGGTCAGCAGCGAACTGCCGAAGTTGTTCAGGGCCGCGTGGATGCGCTGCTCGAGGATGTTCTCGAAACGCCCGGCGCGGCTGTCCAGCCCGGCGAAGTGCCTGCCGAGCACCGCCAGCACCCACGGCGTGATGCGCCCGAACAGCGCGCGGCAGTGCCGGTCGAGCTTGTCGGTGAAGGCCAGCGACACCGCCAGGCTCTGCCCGGGCGCTACTTGCAGGATGTAGTTGAGCTCGTCCTCCAGGTGCGAGTGGCGGTAGAACGACTGGTAGTACTCGCTGACCTCGAAATGGTCGGGCGCCACGTCGAACAGGCCGTAGCAACCGGACTCGACCTGCTCCACGCAGGCCCCGTAGAACGGGTCGAGCAGGTAGAAGCCGGACAGGTAGCGGCTGACGTTGCCCTCGGGCTGCCAGGGCGCCTTGTCGTCCTGCTCGAACAGCGCGCAAGGCATGCCGTCGTGCGGGTACAGGTACACCGTGGTGGCCTGGATCGGCCGCACCACGCCCAGTGCCGCGAACAGGTTGGCGGCAAAGCCCGGCCGGCCGATCGCCTCGGTGACCTTGGCCTGGAGCTCGAACCACTGCGCTGAAAGCAATTGAGTCGTCATTGTCGACCTGCCGTATCGATTGAGTGGCACCGCCGCCAGCGCAGTGCGTTGTTGGCCAGATACTCCCACGGCGCTAGCGCCAGCGAAATCACCCGTTGGGGTGAGCGCCACCGGCCTGTTCGCGGCTCACCCCAAAGGGTGATTCCGGGCACCTGCAGGGTGTGGGAGCATCAACCCGCCCCAGCACTGCGAGCCTTGCGCTCGATCTCCTTGCACAACGCCCAACGGTTGCGAGCCTGCTCGCCTGCCGCGGTGTCCTGCATCCCTTTTCAGGAGCCAGCCATGCATACAACAACAAGTACAGCCCATACGCCTGCCCCGCATGCCCTATCACCCGCCAGCGCGACCACCGGCCGCTTCCGCAAGTCCATGGGCTTGACCGCCCTGGTCCTGTTCGGCCTGGCCTACATGGTCCCCCTGGCGGTATTCACCACCTACGGGCTGGTCACCCAGATGACCAAGGGGCACCTGCCCAGCGCCTACCTGCTGACCCTCGCCGCCATGCTGCTGACCGCCTACAGCTATGGCCGCATGGTCCAGGCCCACCCCTACTCCGGCTCGGTCTACACCTACACGCGCAAGGCCTTCGGCAGCCACATCGGCTTCATTACCGGCTGGACCCTGCTGCTCGACTACATCTTCCTGCCGCTGCTCAGCTACCTGCTGATCGGCATCTACATGTCGGAATACTTCCCGGCGGTGCCTGCCTGGGTGTGGGTCGCAGGCTCCATTGCCCTGGTCACCTTCCTCAACCTGATCGGCATCGAGTCGATCACCCGGGTCAACTGGATCCTGGTGGTGGTGCAGCTGGTGTTCATCGTCGTGTTCGTCGCCCTGTCCATCCACAACTTCAGCGCCCAGGCGCAGCCGGTGTCATTGCTGGCGCCCTTCCACCACGAGGGCTTCAGCGTGCCGTTGATCATGACCGGCGCCGCCGTGCTGTGCCTGTCGTTCCTGGGCTTCGATGCGGTCTCGACCATGGCCGAGGAAACCAGCAACCCGACCTACCGGATTCCCGTGGCGATCCTTGCCGTGTCGCTGATCGGCGGCTTGTTGTTCCTGGTGGTGTCGTACTGTGCGCAGATGGTGTTCCCCGACTGGGGCAGTTTCGCCGACCCGGATTCCGCCTCGGTGGATGTCATGCGCCGGGTCGGTGGCGAGCTGCTGGTCAGCGCCTTCACTGCCACCTACGTGGCCGGCTGCTTCGCCTCGGCGATGGTCTCCCAGGCCAGTGTGTCGCGGGTGTTGTTCGCCATGGGTCGCGACGGTGCGCTGCCACGCGCGTTCGGCCAGCTGGTGACGAAAAAGCGCGTGCCGGCCGTGGCCATCCTGCTGGTCAGCCTGCTGTCGCTGATTGCCCTGGTCATCTCCCTCGACACGGTGGCCAACATGATCAGCTTTGGCGCGCTGTTCGCCTTCTCGGCGGTGAACCTGGCGGTGGTCAAGCACTACCTGGTCGACCACAAGCTGCGCGGTCGGCGCAACTATCTGCTGTATGGTGCGATTCCGGGCCTGGGCTTTCTCAGCACGCTGTGGCTGTGGAGCAGCCTGACCAGCCTGTCGTTCACCATCGGCCTGTGCTGGATGGGCATGGGCCTGCTGGTGTTGCTGGGGCTGACCCGGGCGTTTCGGCTGAAGTTGCCGGAGTTGCAGATGGCCGAGTGAGTGGTGCGCTTGCGCGGCCCCGCAAGCGCCGCGCAGGCGACGGACCTGGAGCATGTATACAATCTAGCCAAACTCTGTTTACATGACGCGGCGCCTACGACAGCGACAATCGCCGCTGGGTATTGCGCAGGCACCTGCTATGCCCAAGACACTGTTGGTAAAAAACGCCGCCCTGTTGGTCACCATGGACGGCGAACGCCGCGAGATCAAGAACGGCGGCATGTTCATCGAAGACAACCTGATCCGTCAGGTCGGCCCTGGCGATAGCCTGCCACAGCACGCCGATGTGGTGCTGGACATGGCCGGCAAAGTGGTCATCCCTGGCCTGGTCAACACCCACCACCACATGTACCAGAGCCTCACCCGCGTGGTGCCGGCAGCCCAGGACGGCGAGCTGTTCAACTGGCTGACCCACCTGTACCCGATCTGGGCCCGCCTGACCCCCGAGATGATCGCGGTGTCGACCCAGACCGCCATGGCCGAACTGATCCTGTCCGGCTGTACCACCTCCAGCGACCACTTGTACATCTACCCCAATGGCTGCAAGCTCGACGACAGCATCCATGCCGCCGACGAGATCGGCATGCGCTTCCACGCCGCGCGCGGCAGCATGAGCGTCGGCCGCAGCCAGGGCGGCCTGCCGCCGGATTCGGTGGTGGAAAAGGAAGCCGACATCCTCAAGGAATCCCAGCGCCTGATCGAGGACTACCACGACGCCAGCCATGGCGCCATGCGCCGCATCGTGGTGGCGCCTTGCTCGCCGTTCTCGGTCAGCCGCGACCTGATGCGCGAAGCCGCCGTGCTGGCGCGCCAGTACGGGGTGTCGCTGCATACCCACCTGGCCGAGAACGTCAACGACATCGCCTACAGCCGCGAAAAGTTCGGCATGACCCCCGCCGAATATGCCGAAGACCTCGGCTGGGTCGGCCACGATGTGTGGCACGCCCACTGCGTGCAGCTCGACCAGCACGGTATCGAACTGTTCGCCCGCACCGGCACCGGCGTGGCCCACTGCCCCTGTTCGAACATGCGCCTGGCCTCGGGCATCGCCCCGGTGCGCAAGATGCGCGACCACGGCGTGCCCGTGGGGCTGGGGGTCGACGGTTCGGCGTCCAACGATGGCGCCAGCATGATCGGTGAAGTGCGCCAGGCGCTGTTGCTGCAACGAGTCGGCTTTGGCCCCGACGCGATGACCGCCCGCGAGGCGCTGGAAATTGCCACCCTCGGCGGTGCCAAGGTGCTCAACCGCAATGACATCGGCGCGCTCGCCCCGGGCATGGTCGCCGATTTCGTCGCCTTCGACCTGGGCCACGTGGCCTATGCCGGCGGCCATCATGACCCGCTGGCGGCGCTGGTGTTCTGTACCCCTACCCAGGTGCACACCAGCGTCATCAACGGCCGTGTGGTGGTCAAGGACGGCCGACTGGTGACCATCGACCTGCCACGGGTGCTGGAGCGCCACAACCAGCTGGCGTGCCAGTTGGTCAACGGCGGGTAAAGCGCCAGGCCGGGAAGTTCTACAAGTTGTTGCCGCTGCGAACTTTTTCCCGATTGCCTGTCTATGTGGAAGGCACAAAAAGGTAAGCTCAATTGTTCTCAGAGGTTGGCTTCGCTCATGAAAATACATGTCGCAAGGTTGATGCTGCTCGGCCTGTTCTCGTTCGCGGCGATGGGCACGGCGTCGGCCACACAAAGGCAAGCACCCGCGGTGGCTGCCCCGGCCGTGCAAGCACCGTTGCAGCCTGCCGGTAACCCCTGGTCGAGCCTCGCCAGCCAGGCCGATGAACGGCCGACCACGTTGCTGGCCCACGATGATGACGACCGCTGGCATGACCACCGCAGCGACTGGCGCCGCGAACAGTGGCGTCGCGAGCAGGCCCGGCGTGACTGGGAGCGCCGCCGGGACTGGGAACGGCGCCGCGAGTGGGAACGCCGCCGCGACTGGGAGCACCGCCATGAGCGGGCCATGCACAACCGCTACAACGATGACCACCGTTACTACCGCCGTTGATCGTTGATCCGCGGTTGGCGCGCTCGATGTGGGAGCGGCCTTGTGTCGCGAAAGGGCTGCGCAGCAGCCCCAGCATTGGTTGCCGTAATGCTGGAACCTGGGGCCGCTCTGCGGCCCTATCGCGACACAAGGCCGCTCCCACAGGGGCGCGTGACAGGCATCAGTTCTCCGTAACGCCTGGGTTATCCCCCGCCGCCTCGGCCTCCATCTTCAACCGGTCGGCCTTGCAAATGTACCTGGGCTTGCGCGGCGCCAGTTTGGCGCTGGCCTTCTTGGCGTGCGCCTGCAGTAGCTGCTTGATCTTCTTGCGACGGTTCATGCTCGTTCGACCTGTCAATCTGGTTTGGCCGACACATCATACCTTGCCCGCACCTGCACCTCGTTGACGTTATTTTCACACGCGGCAGATTAGCGTCACGGCCTTTGCGGCCAGGTGGGCGAATCCGCTGGTCGCGCTTAAGTACAAAAAGGCTACGACGAGGCATACGTGTCACACACTACATCCCCCTCCTCGCCCAAGCGCGTGGACTGGGCCGGCCTGGGCTGGCTGCTGCTGTTCTTCTGGTATTTCTCGGGTGTGACCCAGGCGTTGCTGCTGTTCAGCGGTACCACCGGGTTCGCCGGCTTTCGTGACGCATTCTTCCTCAGCAGCCTGTGGCTGGCCCCGGCACTGCTGCTGCCGCGCTTTACCCGCGCCACGGCGGCGGTCATCGGCCTGGTGCTGTGGGCCGCTTCGCTGGTAGGCCTGAGCTACTTCGGCATCTATCGCCAGGAGTTCTCGCAAAGCGTCATCTTCGTGATGTTCGAATCCAACACCGCCGAGGCCGGTGAGTATTTCAGCCAGTACTTCAGTGTGTGGCTGGGCCTGGCATTGCTGGTGTACTCGCTGCTGGCCGTGCTGCTGTGGACGCGCGTGCGCCCGGTCAGCCTGCCGTTGCGCAGCCGGTTGCCGGTGGTGGCGCTGTTGCTGCTGGCCAACCTGGTGTACCCGTTCTACAAGCAGCTGGTCACCCAGCAGCGCAGCTTTGCCGATGCCGCCGAAAAGGTGCAGCAGCGCATGGAGCCCGCCGTACCCTGGCAACTGCTGGTCGGCTACCGCCAGTACCGCCAGCAACTGGACAACATGCAGGAACTGCTGGCGCAGAACGCCGCGCTGCCGCCGCTGCAGCACCTGCAGGACGGCAGCGGTGCGGCGCCGCGCACGTTGGTGCTGGTGCTGGGCGAGTCCACCACCCGCGAGCACATGCACCTGTATGGTTACGACCGCGACACCACGCCCAACCTCGACGCGCTGGCGGCCAGCGACAACAGCCTCACGGTGTTCCGCAACGTGGTGTCGCCACGCCCGTACACCATCGAAGTGATGCAGCAGATTCTCACCTTCGGCGACCAGCAGAACCCGGACCGCTTCCTTACCGACCCGTCGCTGATCAACCTGATGAAACAGGCCGGTTACAAGACCTTCTGGATCACCAACCAGCAGACCATGACCAAGCGCAACACCATGCTGACCACCTTCTCGCAGCAGACGGACGCGCCGGTCTACCTGAACAACCAGCGCAACCAGAATGCCAGCCAGTACGACGAAGTGGTACTGGCGCCGTTCGACAAGGCCCTGCAAGACCCGGCGCCGAAAAAGTTCATCATCGTGCACCTGCTGGGCACGCACATGGACTATCGCTACCGCTACCCGAACGACTATGCGCACTTCACCGATCGCCAAGGGGTGCCCGGCAAGCTGACGGATGACCAGGTGCAGACTTACAACTTCTACGACAACGCGGTGCGTTACAACGACCACGTTGTCGCGAGCCTGATCAAGCGCTACTCGGCCACTACCCCGAATGGCTTTCTGCTGTACCTGTCCGACCATGGCGAAGACGTGTACAGCTCTGGCGACCACGACCGCCTGGGGCGCAACGAAGGGGCGCCGACCCGGCCGATGTACACCATCCCGTTCCTGCTCTGGACCTCGCCCAGCTGGCAGGCAGAGCACCCGCGCGACTTGCAGGCGATGGCCGACCGGCCGTACAGCAGCTCGCACCTGATCCATACCCTGTCCGACCTGGCCGGCTTGAGTTATGACCGTTACGAACCAGCCAAGAGCCTGGTGAGCCCGCAGTTCGTGGTGGCACCGCGCTGGATCGGCAACCCGTACCGCAAGGATGGCTTGCGCGAGTTCGACCAGCTGCCGCTGGACAAGGTCGAGCGGTTGCAGGAGACGGCCGACAATGGCCAAGGGCGGAATGGCAACCGGCCGAACTGACGGCTGCGCGGTCGATGGCCGCGAACACCGGCGTAGCCGGTGCCATCCACCGCGTCGTCTGCTTCGCGGGTGAACCCGCTCCCACAGGGTCGGCGCAAGCTTCCGGTTTACGCGGCACCTGTGGGAGCGGCCGTGGCCGCGAACACCGGCGCAGCCGGTGCCATCCACCGCGTCCTCCGCTTCGCGGGCGCGCCCGCTCCCACAAGGGATAGCGCAAGCTTCGGGTTTACGCTGAACTGTGGGAGCGGCTTTAGCCGCGAACACCGGCGCAGCCGGTGCCATGCACCGCGTCGTCTGCTTCGCGGGTGAACCCGCTCCCACAGGGATAG
>NZ_PUQD01000081.1 GCF_003331055.1 Pseudomonas sp. AFG_SD02_1510_Pfu_092
CCCCCCCGCGCCCCGGGGGGGGGCGCGTTGTGCGGCGGGCGCCCCCCCCCCCGCGGGGGCCCCCCCCCCCCCCCCCGCCGGGGCCCCGCGGGGGGGGGGGGGGCCCCCCCCGCCCCCGCGCCCGGCACAGCAGCTGACAGAGCGAGCCTATCACCGGCCAATAGCCACTCTATTAGAAACCTGCCTTGGCTCGGCTAGTCTTTCCCCGGGCCCCGCGAATTGCGCGAGCGAGCGGGGTGTCAGCACGTGCGTGCAAGACCGTCTCGACCCGCCGTGTCAGCTTCGCAGGCATAACCGACCCAAAGGTACCCGCAGATGTCGAACGAATCGAAATGCCCGTTCCATCAAACCGCAGGTGGCGGCACCAGCAACCGTGACTGGTGGCCTGACCAGCTCAACCTGAGAATCCTTCACCAACATTCCTCCAAGTCCGACCCGATGGACGCCGATTTCGATTATGCCAAGGCGTTCAAAAGCCTCGACTTCCAGGCCCTGAAGCAAGACCTGCACGCCCTGATGACCGACTCCCAGGACTGGTGGCCCGCCGACTTCGGCCATTACGGCCCGCTGTTCGTCCGCATGGCCTGGCACAGCGCCGGTACCTACCGCATCGGCGATGGCCGCGGCGGTGCCGGCTCGGGCCAGCAGCGCTTCGCCCCGCTCAACAGCTGGCCGGACAACGTCAGCCTGGACAAGGCCCGGCGCCTGCTGTGGCCGATCAAGCAGAAGTACGGCAAGAAGATTTCCTGGGCCGACCTGATCGTGCTCACCGGTAACGTCGCCCTGGAGTCGATGGGCTTCAAGACCTTTGGTTTTTCTGGCGGCCGCGCCGATGTGTGGGAGCCGGACGAAGATGTCTACTGGGGCTCGGAAAAGGTCTGGCTGGGCGGCGATAGCCGCTACGGCAAGGCCCAGCCACCTGGCAAGGGCGACCTGGTGGCCGAGCCGGCCAAGCACCCCGAGGAACAGAGCCGCACCCTGCAAGGCGAGCGCAACCTGGAAAACCCGCTGGCTGCCGTGCAGATGGGCCTGATCTACGTGAACCCGGAAGGCCCCGAGGGCAACCCCGACCCGGTGGCTTCGGGCCGGGACATCCGTGACACCTTCGGCCGCATGGCGATGAACGATGAAGAAACCGTGGCGCTGATCGCCGGTGGCCATGCCTTCGGCAAGACCCACGGTGCCGGCCCTGCCGACAATGTCGGCGCCGAGCCGGAAGCCGCCGGCCTCGAGCTGCAAGGGCTGGGCTGGGCCAACAGCTTCGGCAGCGGCAAGGGTGGCGATACCATCACCAGCGGCCTGGAAGTGACCTGGACCTCGACCCCCACCCGCTGGAGCAACGAGTACCTCGAGAACCTGTTTAACTTCGACTGGGAACTGACCAAGAGCCCGGCCGGTGCCCACCAGTGGCGGCCGAAAGACGGCAAAGGGGCTGGCAGCGTGCCGGATGCCCACGACCCGGCCAGGCGCCATGCGCCGTCGATGCTCACCTCTGACCTGGCGCTGCGCTTCGACCCGGTCTACGCGCCGATCGCCCGGCGCTTCAAGGACAACCCCGAGCAGCTGGCCGACGCCTTCGCCCGCGCCTGGTACAAACTGATCCACCGCGACATGGGCCCGCTGGCACGTTACCTGGGCCCGGAACTGCCCAGCGAAGAGCTGCTGTGGCAAGACCCGCTGCCCAAGGTCGAGCACCCGCTGGTGGGCGAGCAGGACATTGCCGCGCTCAAGGCCAGGGTGCTGGCGGCGGGGCTGAGCGTTGGCGAACTGGTGGCGACCGCCTGGGCGGCGGCATCGACCTTCCGCGGTTCGGACAAGCGCGGCGGGGCCAACGGTGGCCGCCTGCGCCTGGCACCGCAGAAGGACTGGCCAGCCAACCAGGGCACTGGCAAGGTGCTGGCGGTGCTGGAGCAGATCCAGGCCGAATTCGCTGGCGCGGGCAAGCAGGTCTCGCTGGCCGACCTGATCGTCCTCGCCGGCACGGCTGCGGTGGAAAAGGCCGCCCGCGACGCCGGGCACGACGTCAGCGTGGCATTCCGCCCGGGGCGGACCGATGCTTCGCAGGCGCAGACCGATGTCGAGTCGTTCGCCGTGCTGGAACCGCTGGCCGATGGCTTTCGCAACTTCAGCAAGGCGCGCTACAGCGTCAAGGCCGAGAAGCTGCTGCTGGACAAGGCCCAGCTGCTCACCCTCAGCGCGCCGGAAATGACCGTGCTGATCGGCGGCCTGCGCGTGCTCGGCGCCAACCACGGCGGCAGCCAGCAGGGCGTGTTCAGCGACAGGGTCGGGACCCTCAGCAACGATTTCTTCCGCAACCTGCCGGACATGGGCGTGGAATGGAAGCCGACCTCGGCGGACAACGAAACCTTCGAGGGCCGCGAGCGCAAGACCGGGCAGCTGAAATGGACTGCCAGCCGGGTTGACCTGGTGTTTGGTTCGCATGCCCAGTTGCGCGCGTTGAGCGAGGTGTATGGCAGCAGTGATGGCGCCGAAAAGTTCGTTCGCGACTTTGTCGCGGCGTGGGAGAAGGTCATGGAGCTGGACCGCTTTGACCTGAAGTAGACGCGTGCGCCCCATTCGCGGGCTTGCCCGCTCCCACAGGTGCCGCAACGGCCTGTGGGAGCGGGCCGGCCCAGCGCAGGGCTGGACCATTTCGCGCTTCCTGTGCAAGCTGTGGTACGACAGTGATTGCACACAGAAGGTGATCGTTTGAACCCCGAATCCATGCTCGCGGCATTGCCAGGCTATGCCCTGTCGGCCGAGGCGATCCAGGTGCTGCCCGACGCCAAGGCCTACCGCGCCTGCCTGCTCGAACGCATCCGCAGCGCCACCCGGCGTATCGTCATCGTCGCGCTGTACCTGCAGGAAGACGAGGCCGGCCAGGAGGTGCTGGATGCCCTGTACCAGGCCAAGGCCGCCCGGCCGGGGCTGGAAATCACCATCGTGGTCGACTGGTTCCGCGCCCGGCGCGGCTTGCTGGGGGCCGGGCGCCAACCCGGTAACGCGGCCTGGTACCAGGCCCAGCGCCAGCAGACCGGGCTGGATATCGTCATCCATGGCGTGCCGGTGCAGACCCGCGAACTGTTCGGCGTGTTGCACCTGAAAGGCAGCATCATCGACGACAGTGTGATCTACACCGGCGCCAGCCTGAACAACGTCTATCTGCACCGTTTCGACCGCTACCGCCTGGACCGCTACCACCTGTTCCATTCGCCAGCGCTGGCCGACGCCATGGTCGGGCTGGTGCGCCGGCTGTTGCATCACACCGCCACACCGCGCCTCGACCTGCCGGCGCCACCGTCCACCCGCAGCCTGCGCGGGGACATCCGGCGCCTGCGCGCGCGGCTGCGGCGCATGGCCTATGAAGCGCCGGCCAGCGCGGCGGGGCAGGGCCTGCGGGTGATCCCGCTGCTGGGCGTGGGCCGTGGCAACCCGCTGAACCGGGCGCTGTGTGCATTGCTGGCCGCGGCGCGCACGCAGGTCATCATCAGCACGCCGTACTTCAACCCGCCACGGGTGCTGATGCGCGAACTCGACCAGGCCCTGGCGCGCGGCGTGCGGGTGGAGCTGATCGTCGGTGACCGTACGGCCAACGACTTCTACATTGCCCCGGGCGAGCCGTTCAGTGCCAGCGGCGCCTTGCCCTACCTGTACGAAGACAACCTGCGCGCCTTCGCCCGGCGGCGCCAGGCCGCGCTTGCCAGCGGCCAGCTGCAGGTGCGCATCTGGAACGATCCCGGGCATACCTTCCATGCCAAGGGCGTGTGGATCGACCAGCGCTATTCGCTGCTGACCGGTAACAACCTCAACCCGCGTGGCTTCAACCTGGACCTGGAGAACGGCCTGCTGATCGATGACCCGCAAGGGCAATGGCTGCTGCCGCGGGAAGCGGAGTTGACCGCGTTGCGCCGGCATGCGCCGGCGATTGCCTCGGCCGAGGCGCTGGGGGTCAAGGCCGAGCACCCCAAGGAGGTGCGCAAGTTCCTGCGCAGGCTGCGCTATAGTCGGTTGGAGCCATTGATCAAGCGGGTGCTCTGAGGGCGGTTGCTTGCTCAGAGCCGGCGCTGGTTAACGCATGGCCAGTCGTCGGCTGGACCGATCATCGCCAGCCAGCGCCAGTCAACCTTGTGGAATCCGGCAAAAGGCACCCACTGAATGGAAGCAACCTTCGGCAATTCATCGCCACGCAGAAATGTGGTTCGGCAGTTGACGCTGGTGTTTTCCGGCTTGTTGTTGTTGACATTGCTACTCGGCCTGGTCTCGCTGTACCGCATCGCCCAGACGCTGGACGAACGTGAGCGGGGCCAGAGCCGCTTCCATGCCGAGTCGGTGATGGCCCAGCTGCACAAGAACGAACGCAGCTACATGGTGGCCTATGCCTTCTGGCAGGCCGCGTACGAGCACCTGACCGGCACGGTCGACCGGCGTTGGGCCTACGAGGAAGACAACCTGGGCGTCACGCTGTACAGCGACGACGGCTACCAGGGGGTGTTCGTGCTCAACGACGACGGCACCCACTACGCGACGCTCGAGGGGCGCATCAGCGAACAGCCGTTTGACCGCCACAGCAATAGCCGGGCGCAGTTGCTGCAGCGGGCGCGCAAGGCCGCGCAGCAGCAAGAGGCAACCTCCGGCTATCTGCAGTTCGACGGCCAGCCGGCGCTGTACGCCGCTGCAGTCATCCGCCCGGCCGCCAACAGTGAACCTCCCCCTTCACCCACCGGCGCGGTGCTGGTGTTCGTGCGGCTGCTCGACACGGAAAAGCTCGGCGAGCTGGGGCGTTCCGCCGGGCTGTCCGGTTTTGCCGTCACCACAGCCTCGCAAGGCCCGGCGGACATGGGGCGGTTGCCGCTGGAGGACAGTGGCTACACGCTGACCTGGCATGTCGAGCAACCCGGCACCGACCTGCTGCGCACCGTCGTCATTCCGCTGGCCTTGGCGGTGCTGATCATCGCGGTGCTGATGGCCCTGTTTGCCCGCCATGCCATGCGCGCCAGTGCCGGGATCGACCGCAGCTACCGTGACCTGGCGGCATCCAAGGCCGCGCTGGAGTCCAGTGAAGCGCGCTTCAAGGCCGTGGCCGAGGCGGCGTCGGACTGGATCTGGGAAACCGATGCGCAGCAGCACCTGACCTACCTGTCACCGCGTTTTGCCGAACTCACCGGGCACCCCCTGGAGCGCTGGCTGCAACGCCCGATCGGCGAGTTGTTCACCTGCGATACCCGTCAGGTCGATGACTGGCTGCATGGCCTCGCCAGCAGCGAGGCGACCGGCACCTTGCGCTGCCAGTACCAGGATCGGCATGAGCAACGGCGAGAGTGCCGGGTCGCCGCCAGGGCCATCGTCGAACACAAGACCTGCAAGGGTTACCGGGGTACCTGCACGGATATCACCGACGAAGTGGCCGCGCACGCGCAAATCCAGCACCTGTCGCTGCACGACGCGCTCACCGGCCTGCCCAACCGCAACAAGCTGTTCCGCTTCCTGGAGGATGCCGGGCAGGCAGAGCTGGGCCTGCTGATGCTCGACCTGGACAACTTCAAGCCGATCAACGACAGCCTCGGCCACCCGGCCGGCGATGCCGTACTGATCGAAGTGGCGCACCGGCTGGGGCAAGTGACCCGCGAGTCCGACCTGGTGGCCCGCCTGGGTGGCGACGAGTTCGTCATCGTGCTCGCCAGGCCCGGCAAGCATGATGAAGTGGACCGCTTCTGCGCGCGGGTCATCGAGACGTTGCAGCAGCCGATCCAGTTCGAGCAGCACAAGGTGCAGATCGGGGTGAGCCTGGGAGTGGTGCTGTCTGCCGAGTACCCGGGCATCGCCAGCGACCTCATTCGCTACGCCGATGTCGCCCTGTACAGCGCCAAGCAGGCCGGCAAGCATACCTGGCGCTACTTCTCGGCCGAGTTGAACACCACCTTGCTGGAAAAGCGCGCGCTGGAACGCGAGTTGCGCGCGGGCATCGGGCGCGGCGAACTGCGCCTGCACTTCCAGCCGCGCTACAAGGTCGATGGCGTGACGGTGGCGTCGGCCGAGGCGCTGGTACGCTGGCAACACCCACGGCTCGGCCTGCTGCGGCCAGACCACTTCATCGCCCTGGCGGAGGAGTCCGACCTGATCGTCCAGCTGGGCAACTGGGTGCTCGAGCAGGCCTGCAGCCTGGCGCGTGGCTGGCCGCTCGACATCCTGGTCTCGGTCAACATGTCGCCGGCGCAGTTCAGCCGCAGTGATGTGGTCCGCGATGTCGCCGAAGCGCTTCGCCACACCGGCCTGCCAGCGCACCGCCTGGAGCTGGAGATTACCGAGAACGTCATGCTCAACGATGTGGAGGGTGCCCTGCAGACCATGAACGCCCTGAAAGAGCTGGGTGTGCGGCTGAACATGGATGACTTCGGTACCGGCTATTCGTCGTTGGGCTATCTGCGCACCTACCCGTTCGACAGCATCAAGATCGACAAGCGTTTCGTCCAGTCGCTGGGCACCAGCAGCAGTGACCGCAGCGTGGTGCAGGCGATCATCAACCTGGGCAACGCGATGGGCATGACGGTCACCGCCGAGGGCGTGGAAACCGCGGAACAGCTGGCCTTGCTCAGCGACGACCAGTGCCATGAGGTGCAGGGTTACCTGCTTAGCCGGCCGGTGGAAAACCAGGTGCTGATGCGGATAATGGCGGGCGAGGAGGCCGCTCGGTCACGATCGCTGTGATATATCCGTGCCATCACCTTTGTCGTACACTCCGGCCACTGAGACCACAAGGAGTGTGCATCATGCGTCCTGCTGTCTGCCTGGCCCTGGCCTTGACCGTGTTGCAGTTGCCGCTTGCCGTGGCCAGTGAAGCACCCGCCGACCCCTTGCTGGACAGCCCGGCACGCGCCGATGCCGGCAGCGGGCACAACGCCCGTGGCGTGCTGCGCGCGCGTGATCAGGCGGTGCTGGCCAGCGAGCTGGCCGGGCGCATCGTCGAAATGCCCTACGCCGACGGCGAAGACTTCAAGAAGGGGAGCACCCTGGCGCGTTTCGATTGCGCCGCCTACCAGGCCCAGCTCAACGCCGCGCAGGCGGCGGTACGTGCCGCGCGCGAGGAACTCGAACACAATCGCCAGCTGGCCGCGCTCAAGTCGGTCGGCCGCTACGAGGTGTCGCTGGCCGAGGCCCGGCAGGCCCAGGCCCAGGCCGAGGCGCAGGTGTACCAGGTGCAGGTCAGGCGCTGCGTGATCAGCGCGCCGTTCGATGGCCGGGTGGTGCAGCGCCGGGCCCAGCCACACGAAAGCGTGCCCAGCGGCGCGCCGCTGCTGGAGGTGGTGGACAATCGCTCGCTGGAGATCCAGCTGCTGGTGCCGTCGAACTGGCTGGCGCGCCTCAAACCTGGCCAGACCTTCCAGTTCACCCCGGATGAAACCGGCCAGCCGCTGCAGGCCCAGGTCAAGCGCGTGGGCGCGCGCATCGATGAAGGCAGCCAGACCCTGCTGCTGATCGGTGAATTGCCGCAGAATGCCCAAGGGCTGCTGGCGGGCATGAGCGGTACGGCCAGCTTCGCGGCACAACCATGACCGCCGCTGCCAATGGCGTGGCGGAGCATGCCTTCGCCGTGTTCCTGGGGCTGGAGCGCCAGGCGCGCCAGGCTGCCAGCAGCGAGCAGTTGGCCTATGCCATGGTCAACGATGGCCAGGCGCTGTTCGGCTTTCGCCACGCCGCGCTGTTGATCGAAGGCAAGGTCCGCGCCCTGACCGGTATCAGCGTGGTGGAAGCCAATGCCCCGTTCGTGGCGTTCGTCGAGCGCGCCGCCCGGCAGTTGCAGGCCGCCGGTGCGGCTGACCGCGCCGCAGCGGTCGACCCGGCAACCCTGGACGCCCAGGTGCGCGACGACTGGCAGGCGTTGTCTGCCGCGCAGGCGTTCTGGTTGCCGCTGCACAACCGCCAGGGGCAGACCTTCGGCGGCCTGTGGCTGGCCCGCGATCACGCCTTCAACCCCGCCGAGCAGGCCCTGCTGGTGCAACTGGCAGAAACCTACGCGCATGCCTGGCAGGCGCTGCGCCCGGCGCGCCCCTGGCGCGTGCGCTGGCCGCGGCGGCGCCTGCTGGCGCTGGTGCTGGCGGCCTTGTTGGTGCTGTGCATACCGGTGCGTCAGTCGGTGCTGGCGCCCGCCGAGGTGGTGCCGCGCGGTGGCCGCGTGGTAGCCGCGCCGCTGGACGGGGTGATTGCCGAGTTCCTGGTCAAACCCAACCAGACGGTAACCGCCGGAGAACTGCTGCTGCGCTTCGATGCCACCACGCTCAAGGCCCAGGCCGATGTCGCCGAGCGCACCCTGGGGGTCGCCGAGGCCGAGCTCAAGGCCAGTACCCAGCGGGCGTTTTCCGATGCCGAGTCCAGCGCGCGCCTCGACCTGCTGGCTGCCCGGGTGGCGCAGAAGCGCGCAGAGCTCGACTATGCCCGCCAGCTGCTGGCGCGCAGCGAGATCCGCGCCGAGCGCGACGGCATCGCCGTGTTCGCCGATGCCCAGCGCTGGACCGGCAAGCCGGTGCAGACCGGCGAGCGCCTGCTGCAGCTGGCCGACCCGGCCAAGGCCGAGCTGCGCATCGAGTTGCCGGTGGGCGACGCCATTGCCCTGCAACCGGGGGCGCAAGTGGCGCTGTTCCTCGACAGCGACCCGCTGCACCGGCACCTCGCGCAGCTTGAACGCGCCGCCTACGAAGCCCAGGTCAGCGCGGCCGGGCAGTTGGCCTACCGGCTTGATGCAGCGTTCGTCGAGGCGCCGCCACGGATCGGCCTGCGCGGTACCGCCAAGCTGTATGGCGAACGCGCGCCGCTGGTCTATTACCTGCTGCGCCGGCCGCTGGCGGCGCTGCGCCAGGGGCTGGGCTGGTGATGCTGCCCGGGCTGCGTGCCGACCTGCAACTGTCGCCCGCGGCGCCGGCGCTGGACGGTGCGCCGCAATGGACCCTGGCCGACCCGTTGCGCGGCCGTTACTTCAAGCTGGGCGCAGCGGCGGTGCGCTTGTTGCGCCACTGGAGCCTGGGTGATGCGCAACAGGTGCTGGCGGCGGCCAACGCCGAGCCCGGGGTGGCGCTGCAAGCCGCCGAGCTGGAGACCCTGCAAGCGTTTCTCGGCCAGCATGACCTGCTCACGGCGCAGGATGCCGAGCAGCGCCGCAGCTACGCCAGCAAGGCCGCAGCGACCCGGCAGAGCCTGTGGCAGAAGGCCCTGCATCAGTACCTGTTCTTCCGGATTCCGCTGTGGCGGCCGGACGCCTTTCTCAACCGCAGCTGGCCGTTGCTTGAGCGCCATGGCGGCTGGCTGCTGCGCTTCGGCCTGCCGGCCTTGCTGGTGCTCGGCGTGTTCCTGGTGGCCCGCGACTGGTCGCGCTTCATCGCCACCTTCCCGCACCTGTTCAGCCTCGGCGGCATGCTCGCCTTCGGCCTGGCCCTGGCCTTGGCCAAGCTTTGCCACGAGTTCGGCCACGCCTACATGGCCAAGCGCGCCGGCTGCCGGGTGCAGAGCATGGGCTTGGCGTTCATGGTGATGCTGCCGATGTTCTATACCGACGTCAGCGACGCCTGGCGCGTGAACGACCGCCGTTCGCGGCTGCTGATCGACGCCGGCGGGGTATTCGCCGAGCTGCTGCTGGCGGTGCTGGCGTTGCTGGCCTGGTCGCTGCTGCCCGACGGGCCTTTGCGCACCGCCGCGTTCATGCTCGCCAGTGCCACCTGGATCACCACCTTGCTGATCAACCTCAACCCGTTCATGCGTTTCGACGGCTACTTCCTGGTCAGTGACCTGTGGGGCGTCGAGAACCTGCAGCAGCGCGCCTTCGCCCTGTGCCGCTGGCGCCTGCGCGAGGCCCTGTTCGGCTACGGCGAAGCGCAGCCCGAGCCCTGGCCCGACGGCATGCGCAAGCGCCTGCTGGTGTGGGGCTATGGGGCCTGGTTGTGGCGCGCGGTGTTGTTCTTCGGTATCGCCCTGGCGGTGTACCACCTGTTCTTCAAAGTGCTGGGCATTGTCCTGATGCTGGTCGAACTGGCCTGGTTCATCGGCCTGCCGGTGTACAAGGAGTTGCAGCACTGGTGGCAGCGGCGTGGCCAGGCGCGGCCGCACAAGGCCGTGCGCAGCGCCCTGGGCTTGCTGGCCGTGCTGGTGCTGCTGGGCGTGCCGTGGCGCGGCGCGGTGGAGGTGCCGGCCATGCTCGAAGCGTCCCGCGTGAGTGCCTTGCACGCGCCGCTGGCGGCGCGCTTGAAGCGCCTGCAGACGCAGGATGGCCAGCCGGTCGAGCAGGGCCAGGTGCTGCTGGAACTGGAGTCGCCCGACCTGGACTCGCGCCAGGCCATCGTGCGCCGGGAAATCGAAATGCTGCAGTTGCTGCTGCGCCGCCAGTCCGGGCGCAGCGCCACCGCCAGCGATGCCGGTGTGCTCGAACAGCAACTGGCCGAGGCGGTGGCCGAGTTCCGTGGGCTGGCCGCGCAGCGCGAACGGCTGCTGCTGCGCGCGCCGCACCGCGGCATCCTGCGCGACCTGCCGGCCGGGCTGGCGCCCGGGCAGTGGCTGAATAGCGCTCAGCCGCTGGGGCGCATTGTCGCGCCGGGGGTGCGTTTGCGTGGCTACCTGGCCGAGGCCGAGTTGTGGCGGGTGGCGCCGGGCAGCCAAGGCCGGTTCATTGCCGATGACCCGGTGCGCGCGGCGCTGGCGGTGCGCCTGGAGCAGGTGGATGCCACCGGGGTGGCTTACCTGGAACTGGAAGCGCTGGCCTCCGATCGGCATGGCCCGATTGCCGTGCGGCGCGACGGCCAGCAGCGGGCAGAACCGGTACAGGCGCAATACGGCGTGCGCCTGAGCCCGCTGGCAGCGACAGCCGATGTGGCCCAGCCGCTGCGTGGCGTGGTGGTGCTGGACGGCGCCCGCGAGTCGTTGCTGGAGGCCGGCTGGCGCCGCCTGGCAGCGCTCGGCGTACGTGAGAGTGGTTTCTAGCACTGTTCAGCTGCAGGCGCGATTCGCCAACGCTGCCATGGCCCTGGCCCTGGAAAGCCTGCGCTTGAGCCAGGCGCAGGCGAAGGGGTGGTGGGCGGTCGAACAACTGTTTGATAAAAAAGCCGGGCGACCCTGGCGTAGTGGTGGCGATTTGCCGTGGTGTTCGGCTACGCTGGTTCCGATACGCAGGGCAATCCACAGGATGTGCGCCCCTCAGCACGGGGCAGACTATTGCAAGGAAGCGACACCGATGGCCAGCTCCGAAGTGCACCTGCGCCCCATGACCGACGCCGACCTGGCGTTCCTGCGTACCCTCTATGGCACCACCCGGGCTGGCGAAATGGCCATGCTGGCGTGGGACCAGGCCACCCTCGAGACGTTTCTCGAGCAACAGTTCCAGGCCCAGCACAGCCATTACCAGGCCCACTATGCCGGCGCCGCGTTCTCGATCATCGAAAGCGCAGGCGAAGCGATTGGCCGCGCCTACCTGCTGTGGACCGACAGCCATCTGCACATCATCGACACGGCCTTGATGCCCGCCTGGCGCGGCCGGGGCATCGGCACCGGGCTGATCCGCCAGTGGCTGGCGCGGGCCGACCGACATGGGCTCAGCGCCGGCCTGCACGTGACCCCGCACAACCCGGCGCTGCGCCTGTACCAGCGCAACGGTTTCGAGACGATAGAAGACAACGGTCTGTACCTGAAAATGCGCCGCCCGGCGCTCGCAGTCGTTCACATCGACAGGCCTGCCTGACGATGCGCGTCACATTCCGCGGGGCTGTGTGGCCCGCTCTGCAGCGTAGTCATAGGAGATCGGAAAATGAGTGATCCATTCCTCGGTGAGATCAGGATGTTCGCCGGCAATTTCGCGCCGCGTGGCTGGGCCCTGTGCCAAGGGCAGCTTCTGAGCATCGCGCAGAACAGCGCGCTGTTCGCCATCCTCGGCACCACCTACGGCGGCAACGGCCAGTCCACCTTCGGCCTGCCGGACCTGCGTGGCCGCTCTGCCGTGGGCGTGGGCACCGGGCCGGGGCTGCCCAACGTGAACCAGGGCGAACTGGCCGGGGCCAACCAGGTCAGCCTGTTGACGCAGAACCTGCCGCCCATCCCGGTGGCGATCCCGGCCAGCAAAGCCAGTGTCGCCATCCCGGCGGTGGTGACCAACGCCAACCTTGGTGAACCGACCAGCACCAGCGTGCTCGCCACGCCCTTCGACACCACCGGTTCGGGGGCGGCAGTGAGCATCTACTCCGACGCTGCCGCCAGCACCACCTTGAAGCCGTTCGATGCCAGCATTGCCGCCACCACCGTGGTCGCCGGCGGCAGCGCGGTGCCGGTGTCGGTGCAGTCGCCTTACCTGGGCATGAATTTCATCATCGCTCTGGAAGGCATCTTCCCATCGCGTGACTGATCCAGCGCGGGCGGCATCGCGGGGGCCGTCGAGTGCCCCGCGATGCGTTCACGGCTGAGCACAACGGCGCGCCGCTGCAGCGGCGCCAGGGCAGGAACAACCAGCCGCAAGGCTGAACGAGGTCGACATGGCATTCTGGAAGCGCAACCGGCAGCAGGCACCTTCCACCGTTTCCGTGAACCGCCCGAGCCTCATTCAGGCGCTGGAGCCGCGCATGATGTTCGACGCCTCGGTGGCCGTGGTCGCCGACCAGGGCGCCCAGCTGGCGGAGGCCGCCGCGGCCAGTGCCAAGGCCGGCAGCGATGCCGCCAGCATGCAGGATACGGCAAGCCAGCAAGCCGCACAGGAGGCCGCGCCCGCCACGGCGCCGGCGACCACGGCAGCGGGCAGCCATGAAGTGGTGTTCGTCGATTCCGCAGTCAGCGACTACCAGAAGCTGATCGCCGGCCTGCCGGCCGGGGTCGAGGTGGTGGTGCTCGAGGACGGCAAGGATGGCTTTGGGCAGATTGCCGATTACCTGGCTGGCCGTAGCGATGTGACCACCGTCGATATCATCAGCCACGGCGACAGTGGCTACGTCTACCTGGCCGGGAATGCGCTGTGGACCAACCAGCTGGGCAGCCATGGCGCCGATCTGGCGCGTATCGGCGCCAGCCTGGCGCAAGGTGGCGATATCCGTTTCTTCGCCTGTAACACCGGTGCCGGCAGCGCTGGCCAGCTGTTCGTGGACGAAGTGGCGCGGCTCAGCGGCGCCGATGTCGGTGCCTCTGCCGATGCCACTGGCAATCGCCTTGGCGAGAACTGGCAGCTGGAGACCGTCGCCGGCAGCGTGGCGACCGGTACCGGCGTGCAGCGCGGCGACCTGGCGGCGTTCACCACTTCGCTGGCGACCATCACCGTCACCGACACCGATGCTTCCTCCACGGCGGTCAACGGCAGTGTGTCGCTGGCCGAGGCCATCCAGGCCGCCAACAATGATGTTTCGGTGGATGGCTCCAGCGCCGGTAGCGGCAGCGACATCATTGTTTTCCACCAGTCGCTGAAAGGCCATACCATCCGCTGGTCCACGGCGTCGGCGTTGCTGGTGAGCAGCAACGTCACCGTCAACGGCGACGTCGATGGTGACGGCCGCGGCGATATCATCCTCAGTGGCGACGTCAACAACAATAGCCAGCGCGATGCCGTCGAGTCGTCGGGCCTGCAGAGCAACACCAATGGCGTGCTGACCGTGCGCAACCTGGACTTCCGGCATTTCTCCGGCAACCTGGCCGGGGGCGCGATCCGCGCCAACTCCGGCTCGATCACTGTCGAGGACTCGAACTTCCAGGACAACGCCGGTGCGGTGATCAACTCGGCGGCCACCGCCGGTTCCACGGTGACCTTGCGTAACACGACCATTCATGACAACGATGGCAGCATCGTCAACGCCACGGGCATGTCTTCGCTGGTACGCCTGGGCGGGGCCAACAATCATGTGCTGGAAAACGTAGCGATCTACGACAACATCGGCGAATACGGTGCCACGGGCGTCGTCGCCGCCGGCGCGGTGATCGTGGTGAGCAATACCGGCGGCTCGGTACGCATCGTCAACAGCACCATCGCCAACAACAGCTTCAGTACCAGTACCGGCACCATCAGTTCGGCCGGCCTTGGCTGGTCAGCGGGCAGTGCCGGCACGGTGACGCTGCAGAACAGCATCCTCATCGGCAACACCGTCAATGGCGCTGCACTGGATGCCGCCACCGACAACGGCAGCGGGGGCGGCTACAGCAGCGTGACCAACCTGATCGGTGCCTCGGTCGACTTCGTCAATGCCGCAGGCGGCGATTACCGCCTGGCGTCCACCGCCAGCAATGCCATCGACCAGGGCACTGCGGCGGGCGCCACGCTCAGCGACCTGCGCGGCTTCGACCGGCCGCGCGGGGCAGGGGTAGACATCGGGGCCTACGAGGTGCTGTATTCAGCGCCGCCCGTGGTCGACCTGGACACCGGCACCGGCGGCAACGACAGCACGGTGAACTTCACCGGCACGCCAGTGGTGATCGTGCCCAACCTGAGCCTCACGCAGACCGACGGCGACACCCAGGTCAGCGGCGCCACGCTGACCCTGAGCGGTGTGGCGGATGCCGGCAACGAGACCCTGTCTCTGAGCGCCGGGCAGATTGCCACGGCCGCCAGCTTTGGCATCAGCGTCAGCGGCTCGGGCAGCACCGTGCTGACGCTGAGCGGTGTCGCCACCCTGGCGCAGTACCGTGCGGTGCTCGCCGGGGTGGCCTACGGCAACGCTGCTGTGGCCTACACCAGCGGCACCCGCAGCGTGGTGGTCAGCGTCAACGACGACATGGGCAGCACCAGCCGCACCGCCTCGGTGGTGGTGCAGCCGCTGAACAGCGTGCCGGTCATCAGCAACCTCAATGGCGATAGCGTGACCTTCACCCAGGGCAGCGGCGCGGTGCTGATCGACAACGGCGGCAATGCCACGGTCAGCGACAGCGATTCCGCCAACTTCGCCGGCGGCAACCTGACCGTGGCGATCAGCGCCAATGGCGTGGCCAGCGAAGACCTGCTGGGGCTGCGCAACCAGGGCACCGGCGCCGGGCAGGTCGGGGTCAGTGGCGGTATCGTGAGCTATGGCGGGGTGGCCATCGGCAGTGTGGCTGGCGGCACTGGCGGGGCCAACCTGGTGGTCACCTTCAACGCCAATGCCACGGCGGCGGCGGTGCAGGCGCTGGTGCGCAACCTCAGCTACGAAAACAGCAACGCCGGCAACGCCATCGGCCAGGCCAGCCGCACGCTGAACATCACTATCAACGACGGTGACGGTGGCACCTCCGTCGCCGCATCGGTGCAGGTGGCCGTCCAGGAAACCACGGCCCCGACCGCCACGATCACGCTCAGCGACACAGCGTTGAAAATTGGCGATACGGCCACCGTCACCATCACCTTCAGTGAGCCGGTAATCGGCTTGACCACAGCCGACCTGAGCGTGGCCAACGGCAGCCTGAGCAGCCTTGCCAGCAGCGACGGCGGGATCACCTGGAGCGCGACCCTGACGCCGGCCAGCAGCGTCAGCGCTGCCAGCAACCTGATCACCCTGGACAACAGCGGGGTTACTGACCTGGCGGGCAATGCCGGCAGCGGCACCAGCGTTTCCGGCAACTATGCCGTCGATACCCTGCGCCCGAGCGCCACCATCGTGGTCGCCGACAGCGTCTTGCGCGTCGGCGAGACGTCGCTGGTGACGATTACCTTCAGCGAGGCGGTAAGCGGTTTCACCAATGCCGACCTGAGTGTCGCCAATGGCGTGCTGAACGGGCTCTCCAGCGCCGACGGTGGCATCACCTGGACCGCGACCCTGACGCCGGACAGCAACCTCAGCGATAGCAGCAACCTGATCACCCTGAACAACACCGGGGTGAGTGACCTGGCCGGCAACACCGGCACTGGCACCACCAACTCGAACAACTACGTCATCGACACCCAGCGCCCGAGCGCGACCATCGTGGTGGCGAACAATGCCCTGCGCGCCGGCGAGACCTCCCTGGTGACCATCACCTTCAGCGAGGCGGTTACCGGCTTGACCCTGGCCGACCTGAGCGTGGCCAACGGTAGCCTGAGCATTCTCGCCAGCGCCGACGGTGGCACCACCTGGACCGCGACCCTGACCCCGGACAGCAGCGTCAGCGATACCAGCAACCTGATCACCCTGGACAACAGCGGCGTGACCGATGCGGCGGGCAACAGCGGCACGGGCACGACCGACTCGAACAACTATGCCATCGACACCCAACGCCCGACGGCGACCATCGTGGTCGCCGACAGCGCCCTGCGCATCGGTGAGACCACCACGGTGACCATTACCTTCAGCGAGGCGGTGAGCAGTTTCAGCACTGCCGACCTGACGGTGGCCAACGGCAGCCTGAGCGGGCTTTCCAGCGCCGACGGCGGCATCACCTGGACCGCCACTCTGACCCCGAGCAGCAGCGTCAGCGATGCCAGCAACCTGATCACCCTCGACAACAGCGGGGTCACCGATGCCGCCGGCAATGCCGGCACCGGCACCACGGACTCGAACAACTACGCCATCGACACCCTGCGCCCGACGGCAGCCATCACGGTTGCGGACACCGCCCTCACGGTCGGCGAGAGCACCACGGTCACCATCACCTTCAGCGAGGCGGTGACCGGGTTGACCCTTGCCGACCTGAACGTCGCCAATGGCTTGCTGAGCGGGCTCGGCAGTGTCGACGGCGGTATCACCTGGACGGCGACCCTCACACCCAGCGCCGGCGTGAGAGATACCAGCAACCTGGTCATCCTCGACAATACCGGCGTTGCCGACCTGGCCGGCAACGCCGGCGCCGGCATCACCCAGTCGGCCAACTACAGCGTCAACACCCTGGCCCCGACCGCCACCGTCGTGGTGTCCGACACGGCGCTGCGCACAGGCGAGACCACGCTGGTGACCATCACCTTCAGTGAGGCAGTCGTGGGGTTCGACAACAGCGACCTGAGCGTGAGCAACGGCGCGTTGAGTGCCGTGAGCAGCAACGATGGTGGCATGACCTGGACGGCGACCTTCACCCCGACCGGCAATGTCGAGGATGCCAGCAACCTGATCAGCCTGAACAACAGCGGGGTGCTGGGCGCCTTCTCCGGCAATGCAGGGGTGGGCAGCACCGATTCCAACAACTTTGCCATCGACACCCGGCGGCCAACGGCGACGGTGGTGGTGGCCGATACCCAGCTGGGCATCGGCGAGACCAGCCTGGTGACCGTCACCTTCAGCGAGGCGGTGGTCGGCTTCACCCTTGCCGACCTGACAGTGGCCAACGGTAGCCTCAGCGGGCTGAGCAGTTCGGACGGCGGCACCACCTGGACCGCGACGCTGACCCCGGCCAGCGGTGTCACCGACACCAGTAACCTGATCATCCTGAGCAACGGCGGCGTAGCCGACCTGGCGGGCAACGCCGGCAGCGGCAGTACCGATTCGAACAACTACGCCATCGACAGCCAGCGCCCGACCGCCACCATCGTGCTGGCTGACAACGCGCTGAGTGCCGGCGAGACCACCCAGGTCACCATCACCTTCAGCGAAGCGGTGAACGGCCTCGACCTGGCCGACCTCAGCGCACCGAACGGTACCCTGGGCAACCTCGCCAGCAGCGACGGTGGCATCACCTGGACGGCCACCTTCACCCCGGCCGTTGCCGTGCAGGACGCCAGCAACGTCATCAGCCTGAACAACAGCGGCATCGCCGACCTGGCCGGCAATGCCGGCACCGGCACCACCCAGTCAGCCAACTACAGCGTCAACACCGTGGCCCCGACCGCCACTGTCGTGGTGGCCGACACGGCGCTGCGCGTGGGCGAGACCACGCGGGTGACCATCACCTTCAGCGAGGCGGTCAGCGGCTTCGACAACAGCGACCTGAGCGTGAGCAACGGCAGCCTCAGCACCGTGAGCAGCAGCGACGGCGGCGTCACCTGGACGGCGACGTTCACCCCGGCGGCGAATGTTGAGGACGCCAGCAACCTGATCAGCCTGGACAACAGCGGGGTGGTCAATGTCTGGGGCAATGCCGGGGTTGGCAGCAC
>NZ_PUQD01000082.1 GCF_003331055.1 Pseudomonas sp. AFG_SD02_1510_Pfu_092
CGCTTTTTTTTCTCCCCCCGGCCCGCCGTCTTGTGGGGGCCCCCCCCCCCCCCCGTCCTCTCGTTTCTGTGGGGGGTGGGGGGCCGCCCCCGCTATGTGGCCGGTTCAGGCTTACAAATCAGCCGCGGGCTTTGGCAATGATCTCGATGTACTCCGCCGCATTGCGCTGATCGGCAATCAGCTCGACAAAGGTCTTGCCCTGCTCGTCCTTGCCATCCAGGTCCAGGCCTGCTTCGACGAAGAAACCGACAAATCGCTCGAAGTCGTCGACGCGCAGGCCGCGGTAGGCCTTGACCAGCTTGTGCAGCGAAGGCGAAGTCACGCCATCGGCCGGCTCGAACTGAAGGAACGACTTGATGTAGTCGTCGCTGATTTCGTCACCGATTACCTGTTTCTTGTCTTTACGCATTGCCGACTCCAACTGGACCATCACGGAATTTCGAAGGCCGGCAGTGTACCCCCCGCAGGCGGCGCGCCTCAACGCGTACGTACGGTGCCGGTATGCAGGTCGGCCCAGATATGGCCGTTGCCGTAGGTAAGAAACTGCACATACAGCGTTTCGTTGCGCAGCAGATCCATGATCACCCGGTAGTCACTGAGGGGGTAGTTCAGGCTCAAGGTGCGGGTCTTGTCGTCATACACGGGCTTCTTCAGGCTCTTGGCCGCCTCGCCGTCGAAGGTCAGCAGCACCTGGGCGATGGTGGCGCCCTTGCTCAGCGGCTTGCCCTTGAGGCGCACCTGCAATGACGAAGTGATCGGGATCGGCTGCTGATCGGACTGGCGCTGCGCACCGACCACCACCGAGTAATCGGTCACTTGCAGCAGTTGCTGGCCGGTCGGCGCTTCCTGGCGCAGGGACTGGTCGTCAGGCGGCAGGAACTGGCTGTGCAACGGTGCGGCGGCGAGTGGCAGGCTGACGGCCAGCAGCAGGGGAAGAAACGCACGCATGTGAGGCTCCTTGAATGAAGGGGCACTCTAGCACGGTGTGTCTGGGCTGTACCGGCCTCATCGCCGGCAAGCCAGCTCCCACAGGTTCGGCGCTATCATTGTGGGGGCTGGCTTGCCGGCGATGAGGCCGGTACGGGCAACATCAATCGAACTGCGCGCGCATCCAGGCCTGGTACTCGGCCACGCCAGCTTCGCCTTCACGCGGCGCCCAGTGCGCATGCTCACCCTCGCCCACCGGCCGGTACGGCCCGGCCTTGCATTCGAACAGAATGCTGTCTGGCTCCAGCACCACCAGCCCATGGTAGGCACCAGGTGGCAGATCCACCCCCAGGCAATCGCCGCCTGCCTGCATGACGCGCTTGTCGGTCACCGCCCCCTGCTCATCGAAAATCAGCAGGCCCAAGCGCCCCTTGAGCACGATCAGCGCCTCGGCCTTGTCGGCGCTCAGGTGGCGGTGCGGCGGAATATAGGTGTTCGGCTGCAGGCCGACCGCCATGCGGTGGCAGGCCTCTTCCATCTCATGGAAGTTATGGTGCTGGCGGCCGCGCGGGTTGCCGGCCGCTTTTTTGGCCAGCCCGGCGAACAACGATTGGTCGATGAACGCAGGCTGGCGCATGTCACAGCCCCTTGACGGCGAAGATACCGTTGGCGTTGCGCCAGTAGCCTTTGTAATCCATGCCGTAGCCGAAGATGTAGCGGTCGACGCAGGGCAGGCCCACGTAGTTGGCCTTGAGGTCCGGGCTGGCCTTGCGGTCATGGTCCTTGTCGATCAGCACCGCAGTGTGTACCGCGCGCGCGCCGGCATGCTTGCAGAACTCGATGATGGCGCTGAGGGTGTGGCCTTCGTCGAGGATGTCGTCGACGATCAGCACGTCACGGTCGATGAACGACACTTCCGGCTTGGCCTTCCAGAACAACTCGCCGCCGCTGGTCTGGTTGCGGTAGCGGGTGGCGTGCAGGTAGCTGGCTTCCAGCGGGAACTGCAGATGGGTCAGCAGTTTGCCGGCGAAGATCAGGCCGCCGTTCATCACGCAGAACACCACCGGGTTCTTGTCGTGCAGGTCCTTGCAGATCTGCTCGCCGACTTGGGCGATGGCCGCTTCGACTTCGGCTTCGGTGTACAGGCAGTCAGCTTCACGCATGACTTGACGGATATGCTCGAGATCGGCGGACATGGCGCTCTCCGGGGACATTTTGGAAAAGCGGGCAAAGGTACGCATCCGCTCGTCACAGATCAAGCATTTATGGACTAACGTCCAAAATGACCAGACGACAGCACAGGCTGAATAGATTAATCTAGCGCGGTTTTTTTGCCCGCCTTTCGGAGCCCCCTATGCCCACTCGTGAGATCCGCCATCCGCTGATCCGCCACAAGCTCGGCCTGATGCGCCGTGCCGATATCAGCACCAAGAATTTTCGCGAACTCGCCCAGGAAGTCGGCGCGCTCCTGACCTACGAAGCCACCCAGGATCTGCCGCTGGAAACCTACGAGATCGACGGCTGGTGTGGCAAGGTGCAAGTTGAAAAGATCGCCGGCAAGAAGATTACCGTGGTGCCGATCCTGCGCGCCGGCATCGGCATGCTCGACGGCGTGCTCAGCCTGATCCCGGGCGCCAAGGTCAGCGCCGTCGGCGTTGCCCGCAACGAGGAAACCCTCGAAGCGCACACCTACCTGGAAAAGCTCGCGCCAGACATCAACCAGCGCCTGGCCCTGATCATCGACCCGATGCTGGCCACCGGCGGTTCGATGGTCGCCACCATCGACCTGCTGAAGAAGGCCGGCTGCAAGGAAATCCGCGCCATGGTCCTGGTCGCCGCACCAGAAGGCATCGAAGTGGTGGAAAAAGCCCACCCGGATGTGCAGATCTACACCGCTTCGATCGACCAGCGCCTGAACGAGCACGGCTACATCGTGCCGGGCCTGGGCGATGCCGGTGACAAGATCTTCGGCACCAAGCAAAAGGACGCCTGACCATGCAGGACGGCTACAACGACCCGCTCTGGCGCCAGGTCGTTTCGGGCGCGCAGATGCTCTTCGTGGCCTTCGGCGCGCTGGTGCTGATGCCACTGATCACCGGCCTCGACCCGAACGTCGCGCTGTTCACTGCCGGCATCGGCACCTTGCTGTTCCAGCTGGTCACCGGCCGTCAGGTACCGGTGTTCCTGGCTTCGAGCTTTGCCTTCATCACCCCGATCATCCTCGCCAAGGGCCAGTTCGGCCTGGCCGAGACCATGGGCGGCGTGATGGCCGCAGGCTTCGTGTACACCTTCATGGGCCTGATGGTGAAAATCAAAGGCACCGGTTTCATCGACCGCATGCTGCCACCCGTGGTGATCGGCCCGGTGATCATCTCCATCGGCCTCGCCATGGCTCCGATCGCCGCCAACATGGCCATGGGCAAGGCCGGTGACGGCAGCGTGCTGCTGCCGTACCAGACCGCCATGATGATCTCGATGCCGGCGCTGCTGACCACGCTGATCGTCGCCGTGTTCGGCAAGGGTATCTTCCGCCTGGTGCCCATCATTGCCGGCGTGCTGGTGGGCTTTGCCCTGTCGTTCGCCTTCGGCGTGGTCGACACGGCAAAGATTGCCGCCGCACCGTGGCTGGAGCTGCCCAACTTCACCGCGCCAGCGTTCAACTGGCAGGCCATCCTGTTCATCGTCCCGGTTGCCCTGGCGCCGGCGATCGAGCACATCGGCGGGGTGATCGCCGTCGGCAGCGTAACCGGCCGTGACTACCTGAAAACCCCCGGCCTGCATCGCACCCTGCTCGGTGACGGCCTGGCCACCACCGCAGCCGGCCTGTTCGGCGGCCCACCCAACACCACCTACGCCGAAGTGACCGGCGCGGTGATGCTGACCAAGAACTACAACCCGAAGATCATGACCTGGGCGGCGGTGTTCGCCATCACCCTGGCCTTCATCGGCAAGTTCGGTGCGCTGCTGCAGAGCATTCCGGTCCCGGTGATGGGCGGTATTCTGTGCCTGCTGTTCGGCTCGATCGCGGCGGTGGGCATGAACACCATGATCCGCCACAAGATCGACCTGGCCGAAGCACGCAACCTGGTGATCGTGTCGGTCACCCTGGTGTTCGGTATCGGCGGTGTATTGATCGGCAGCGGTGACGGCCCGGACGACTGGGGCCTGAAGGGCATCGCCCTGTGCGCCATCGTGGCTATCGCCCTGAACCTGATCCTGCCGGGTAATGATGGCTGGAAGCAAAAGAAGCTGGATGATCAGCTTTGACCTGATCTGGCCCCTTCGCGGGTGAACCCGCTCCCACAGGTACCCCGCTGCCCGCAGACATTGTACAAAATCTGTGGGAGCGGGTTTACCCGCGAAGAGGCCGGCAAAGGCAACCTGACAATCAGGCCTTTTCGCACATGTCAGCCAACACCCTCACCCACTCCGGGTGTTCATTCAGGCACGGCACCAGCACCAGCTCCTGCCCACCGGCCTCGACGAACTGCTCGCTGCCACGCATGCCGATCTCTTCCAGCGTCTCGATGCAATCGGCAACGAACGCGGGGCACATCACCAGCAAGCGCTTCACCCCAGCCTTCGCCAGCTCATCCAGCCGGGTTTCGGTATAGGGTTCTATCCACTTGTCGCGCCCGAGCCGCGACTGGAACGACACCGACCACTTGCCGTCCGGTATACCCAACTGCTGCGCAAAAGCCTTGGCCGTGGCCAGACACTGCCCGCGGTAACACACCGCACGCACCTCGGCACTGGCGCCGTCGCAACAATCCGCCGCGCGCAGGTCATGCTTGCCGGTCGGGTAGAGTTTCTTCAGGTGCCGCTCCGGCAAGCCATGGAAGCTCAGCAACAGGTGGTCGTAATCCTGCTCCAGATAAGGCCTGGCGCTGGCCGCCAGGGCCTCGATGTAATCCGGGTGTTCGTAGAACGGCTGCAGCACGCGCATCTGCAACGGCAGCTGGCGTTCGCTGATCGTCTGCCTGGCCAGCTCCACCACCGTGGTCACCGTGCTGTCGGCGAACTGTGGGTACAGCGGCGCCAAGGTCACCTTGCGCACACCCTGGGCCGCCAGGCGCTCGAGCACTTCGGGCAAGGCCGGCTGGCCGTAGCGCATGGCAATTTCTACCGGGCCATGGGGCCAGTGTTCGATCATGGCAGCCTGCAGGCGGCGGGTCAGCACCACCAGCGGCGAGCCTTCTTCCCACCAGATCGAGGCATAGGCATGCGCCGACTGCTCCGGTCGCTTGATCAGGATCAGCGACACCAGCAGCCGCCGCAGCGGCCACGGCAGGTCGACCACATAGGGGTCCATCAGAAACTGGTTGAGGTAGCGGCGCACATCGGCCACCGAGGTGGAAGCCGGGGAACCCAGGTTGACCAGCAGCAGGGCGTGATCGGTCATGCAGCGTCCTATGTCAGAGGCGGCTGGACAGGTTGTCCAGGGCCGATTGCAAATCGTTGAAGCGGAACCTGAAGCCTGCCGCCAGCAAGCGTACCGGCCGGGCGCGCTGGCCACCGAGCAGCAGGGTCGACAGCTCACCCAGGGTGGCCTTGAGCAGCAGCGCCGGCACCGGCAGCAGCGTTGGCCGGTGCAGGGCACGGCCCAGGCGCCTGGTGAACTCGCTGTTGCGCACCGGCTCCGGGGCGCAGGCATTATAGGGACCGCTGGCATCCTTGTGCTGCAAGAGAAAATCAATCAGGGCGATCTGGTCGTCTATATGGACCCACGGCATCCACTGCCGACCATCCCCCAGACGCCCGCCCAGCCCCAGTTTGAAGGGCGTGCGCAGGCGCGACAAAAAGCCGCCATCACTGGCCAGCACCAACCCGGTACGCACCAGCACCACGCGGATGCCCTGGGCCTGCGAGCGCAGGGCGGTTTCTTCCCAGGCAATGCACAGCTGGCTGGCGAAATCCTCGCGCACCGGCGGTGAGGCCTCGGTCAGCTCGCGCTCGCCACCGTCGCCGTACCAGCCCACGGCGGAACCGGAAATCAGCACTTGCGGGCGCTGCTCACGGCTGCCCAGCCAGGCCAGCAACTGCTCGGTCAGGGTAATGCGGCTGGCCCACAGCAGGTTGCGCCGAGCGGCCGTCCAGGGCCGGTCGGCAATCGGCGCGCCGGCCAGGTTGATCACCGCATCCAGCTGGTCATCCGCATCCAGCTGTTCCAGCCGGGCAATGCCACGCACACCGGCGCCACAGATTTTCGCCACCTGCTCTGGGCGCCGGCTCCATACCGTCAGGCGATGGCCCTGGCCGAGCCAGTACTGGCACAGGTGCCTGCCGATCAAACCGGTGCCGCCTGTCAGCAATATATGCATGGCTGTGTCCTCGCAGAATGCGGCGGTGGTCTATTTTTAACAACAAGGCACTTTTTTGACCCGACGCTCTCGGATAAACATAGGCCAACCTGCCCGCCAACGGGAATAACCTTATACAGATTTTGTGCATTGTACAGGTTTGCCTGACAGCGTAGTCTACTTCCAGCAAGGTTTGAAGAGGCCATCATGACAGTACCTATCGCCATCATCGGGGCCGGCATCGCCGGCCTGTCAGCCGCCCAGGCCTTGCAAAAGGCCGGGCAATCCGTGCATCTGTTCGACAAGGGCCACGGCAGTGGCGGGCGCATGGCCAGCAAGCGCAGCGAAGCGGGGGCGCTGGACCTCGGTGCCCAGTACTTCACCGCGCGTGACCGGCGCTTCGTCGAGCAGGTGCAACAGTGGGTGGCTGCCGGTTGGGCCGAGCAATGGAAGCCGCAGCTGTACAACTACCGCGATGGCGAACTCAGCCCCTCCCCCGACGAGCAGACGCGCTGGGTGGGTGTGCCGCGTATGAGCGCCATCACCCGCGGCCTGCTCAAGGATGTCACGGTCAACTTCGGCTGCCGCATCGCCGAGGTATTCCGTGGCAAGCAGTATTGGCACCTGCAGGATACCGAAGGCTGCAGCCACGGCCCCTACAGCCGCGTGGTGATCGCCGTGCCGGCCCCGCAGGCCACGCCGCTGCTGGCTTCTACACCAAAGCTCGCCGCCGTGGCCGCCGGTGTGCAGATGGAACCCACCTGGGCCGTCGCCCTGGCCTTCCAGGCCCCGCTGGATACGCCCATGCAAGGCTGCTTCGTACAGGACAACCCGCTCGACTGGCTGGCGCGCAACCGCAGCAAGCCCGGGCGCGACGAACAGCTCGACACCTGGGTCCTGCACGCCACCTCGAACTGGAGCCGGCAACACATCGACCTGCCCAAGGAAGAGGTGATCGAACAGCTGTGGGGCGAATTCGCCGAACTGGTCGGCTGCGTGGTGCCAGCGCCGTCCTTTGCCCTGGCGCATCGCTGGCTGTACGCACGCCCCAGCGGCAACCATGAATGGGGCGCGCTGGCCGATGCCGACCAAGGCTTGTACGCCTGCGGCGACTGGTGCCTGTCGGGGCGGGTCGAGGGTGCCTGGCTCAGCGGCCAAGAAGCGGCACGACGGCTGCTCGAACACCTGGAATGAGGGTTATACAAAAAAACTGGTTTGCATAACTTCCAGGCTGTGCTGGAATAAACCTGTACAACTTTTGACGTGCGTACAAGTTTATGGAGGCAGCCATGCACGACCCATCCGCCCACAGCAAGCCGCGCATCGCCATCAGCGCCTGCCTGACCGGGCACAGCGTGCGCTACAACGGCGGCCACAAAGCCTCCGACCTGTGCCGTACGCAGCTGGAGGAACACTTCGACTGGTTGCCGGTGTGCCCGGAAGTGGCCATCGGCCTGGGCGTCCCGCGCGACCCGATCCGCCTGGTCGGCAACCCCGAGCAACCGGAAGTGGTCGGCACGCGCAACCCGGGTATGGACCTGACCGGCCCTCTGCGCAACTACGGCGAGCAGATGGCCGGCGAGCTGGATGGCATCTGCGGCTACATCTTCATGCAGAAGTCGCCGTCCTGCGGCCTGGAGCGGGTCAAGGTCTACCAGAGCAATGGCCACCCCGCCATCAACGGTGGGCGTGGTGCCTATGCCCAAGCATTCTGCGCACGCCGCCCGGACCTGCCGGTGGAAGAAGAAGGCCGCCTGCACGACCCGGTGCTGCGCGAGAATTTCATCAGCCGCGTGTACGCCTACGCAGACTGGCAACGCCTGCTGGCCGAGGGCCTGAGCCGCGGTGCCCTGGTGCGTTTCCACGCGCGTTACAAATACCTGCTGATGGCCAACAACCCGCAGGCTTACCGCACCCTGGGGCGCCTGCTTGGCAGCATGAAGCGCGATGACGACCCGCAGAGTATCGGCCCGCGCTACTTCAGCCAGCTGATGCAGGCTCTGCGCCGCTGCGCCAGCCGTGGCACCCATGGCAACGTGTTGCAGCACCTGAGTGGCTACTTCAAAGAAGCCCTGACCCAACAGGACAAAGCCGAACTGCAGGCCATCATCAGCCAGTATCGCCAGGGTGTGGTGCCGCTGGTGGTGCCGCTGACCCTGCTCAAGCACCATCTGCGCAAGCACCCCGACCCGTATCTGCAGCAGCAGGCCTACCTGCAGCCACACCCGGAAAGCCTGGGGCTGCGCAATGCTGTCTGAGATCCTGCTGCCGATTGGCGAACTGGCCCGCCGCACCGGCGTCAACCCGGTCACCTTGCGCGCCTGGGAGCGGCGCTACGGCTTGCTCAAGCCACAGCGTACGGCGAAGGGGCATCGCCTGTACCCACTGGACCAGGTCGAGCGTGTCGAGGCGATCCTCGCCTGGCTGCAACGTGGCGCCTCGGTCGGCCAGGTCCGCGAGCTACTGGACAAACCTGCCACTACGCCGCCCAGAGGCGACTGGCAGACCCGGCAGTTCCAGCTGGTCGATGCCATCGCCAACCTGTCGCAGCGCGCCCTCGACCAGCAGCTCAACCAGGCCATGGCGCTGTACCCGGCCGTTACCCTGTGCGAGCAATTACTGTTGCCGCTGCTGGACATCCTCGAACTGCGCTGGCGCAACTACTTCAATGCCCGGCTGGAACAGGCGTTTTTCCATACCTGGCTGCGGAGCAAGCTCGGCGCCCGGGTCTATCACGACAACCAGTTGCTGCAAGGCCCGCCGGTGTTGCTGGCCGATGACCACGAGCGCGGTTTCAACCCGGACCTATGGCTATGCGCCTGGCTGTTGACCAACAACGGCATCGCGGTCGAAGTGCTGGAACATTCCATCGCCGGCGCCCAGGTCAGCCATGCGGCCATTGCCTTCAAGGCGCGGGCGGTGGTCCTGCACCTGGGCCCGCGCATCGATGCCAGGACCCTGCAGCGCACCTTGGGCAATGTGTCGCTGCCCGTCCTGCTGGGCGGATCGACACTGGCGATGCACGAAGCCCAGCTGCGCAACCTCGACCATCCCGACCTCTCGTTCTTCGATACCCCGCAGGCGGTCTTGCGGTTGCTTCAGGGCAACGACCGGCCAGCTGCGGCAATGGACCCATCATGCAATTGACCTGGCTGCGCAGCGACCTGCGCATCGATGACAACACCGCCCTCAGCGCCGCCAGCGAGCGCGGCCCGACCCTGGCCCTGTGGCTGCTCAGCCCCGGGCAGTGGCAGGCCCATGACGACGCCGCCTGCAAGGTCGACTTCTGGCTGCGCAACCTGCGCGAGCTGGGCCAGGCACTGCAGCGGCTGAACATCCCGCTGCTGATCCGCACCATCGACACCTGGGACCAGGCACCACAGGCCGTGCTCGATGTGTGCCGCCAGCACCAGGTGCAAAGCGTGCACTGGAACGAGGAGTACGGCATCAACGAGCAACGCCGCGACGACGCCACGCGCGCGCTGCTGGAAAAGTCCGCCATCCAGGCCCACAGCCACCTCGACCAGCTGCTGTTCCGCCCCGGCACCATCCTCACCCGCAGCGGCGACTACTTCCAGGTGTTCAGCCAGTTCAAGAAAAGCTGCCTGGAGCACCTGCACCGCGCCCTCCCTGCCCAGGCGCAGCGGGTGAAGGCCCAGGCACCGCTAGCGGTCAGCAGCGACCCGATCCCCGAGCAGGTGCACGGTTTCGAAAAACCCGCAGCCGCCTTGCGCGGTTACTGGCCGGCCGGTGAAGCCGAAGCGCAAGCACGGCTAGCGCGCTTTGTCGACGAAGCCATCGACGACTACCAACAGTTGCGCGACCTGCCCGCCAAGCCCGGCACCAGCCAGCTCTCCGCCTACCTGGCCGCTGGCGTGATCTCGCCGCGCCAGTGCCTGCATGGCGCCCTGGCCTGCAACCGCGGCGAATTCGACAGCGGCAGCCGTGGCGTGCAGACCTGGATCAACGAGCTGCTCTGGCGCGAATTCTACAAACACATCCTTACCGGTTACCCGCAGGTCTCGCGCCACCGCGCCTTCCGCGCCCAGACCGAAGCGCTGCCCTGGCGCGACGCCCCGGCCGACCTTGCAGCCTGGGAGCAGGGCCGTACCGGTTTCCCGATCATCGACGCCGCCATGCGCCAGCTGCTGCACACCGGCTGGATGCACAACCGCCTGCGCATGGTGGTGGCGATGTTTCTCAGCAAGAACCTGATGATCGACTGGCGCAAGGGCGAGCGGCATTTCATGCGCCACCTGATCGACGGCGATCTGGCCGCCAACAACGGCGGCTGGCAGTGGAGCGCGTCCACCGGCACCGATGCCGTGCCCTATTTCCGCATCTTCAACCCGGTCTCGCAGTCGCAGCGTTTCGATCCGCAGGGGCACTTCATTCGGCATTGGCTGCCGGAACTGCAAGGGCTGGATGAAAAAGCCGTTCATCTTCCCGTGAATTCGGCCGATCTTTTTGCTAGACATTCCTATTACAGTCCAATCGTCGATCTCGGCAGCAGTCGCCAGCGTGCACTGGAGGCATTCAAAAACCTCCCGCGCCGGCAGAATCAGAGCGCACTATCGTGAAAACTACACGCAGAATCTGGGTAACGGGTGCGAGCAACGGACTAGGCCTGGCACTGGTGGAAGGCTTGTTGGGGCAAGGACATGAAGTCGCCGCCAGTGGCAGGGACAGCGAGGCGCTGGATGCCCTGGCAGCACGCTTTGGCAGCCAGTTGCTGCGCTTGCCCTGGCAGCTGCATGAAGAACAGCAGGCGGCCCTGGCCAGCCAGCAGATCTGCCATGCCTGGTGCTCGCTGGATGGCCTGATCCTCAACGCCGCAACCAGCGATTACCTGGCGGACGACGTAGCGGACAGCGAGCTGTTCGAGGCGATCGTCACCAGCAACCAGCTGGCCGGCGAGAACTGCCTGGCCAATGCCCTGCCGCTGCTGGCGCAAGGTAAGGCGGCGCAGGTGATGGGGCTGTTCAACCGTTATTCGGCGTTGCAGCTGTACGCGCCGACCCAGGCAGCTGCAAGCTGGAACAACATGCCGCAATGGCTGCGTGAGCAGCGCCAGGCGCTAAAGGCGCAGGGGGTTGAGCTGACCGTGGTGGGGCCGCAATCGTTGAAGGCACCGGTGACACCGGCGCAGGCAACACCGGAGGCGTGGACGCCCCAGAGCGCGGCAGAAGAGCTGCTGCGGCGGTGGCCACAGAGGGAACCTGAGCTGGTGCTGGAGGCTTGGGATCTCAGTAGCCTGTGGCCATTGATGCGATAGGGCCTGGTATCGGCACCGCCTTCTTCGCGGGTGAACCCGCTCCCACAGAGCTCCCTGCACCTTGAACCCGGTGTGTACCTGTGGGAGCGGGTTCACCCGCGAAGAGGCCGGCCCAGAAGCGCTCAGAGTGCCATGCGGTAATGCAGGCTGTAGCTTTCCACACCGTCGTTGGGTTGCTTGATACCGGCGTTGGAGTAATGAATCGCCCGCACGCCAATTTCATGCCCACCGGCAAAGCGCAAACCAAAGCCGATGCGGTCTTCGAACTGGAATGACGAGCCCAGCTGGTTGTCTTCCAGCTCGGTGCTGGAGAACGCCGCGACGCCGATCCCCGCCTCGATGTAAGGCTTCACCGACTCCCCGGCAAACTCATAGACAAATACCGGCGCGAACGACAGGCTGTGGTTGCTGGCCGTCTCGTCACCATCCCAGTAGGTATAAGCCCCATCCCAGTAACCGGTCAGGCGACCCACGCTGGTCTGCCACCAGCTCGCATCCCAGTTCGATTGCAGCCCCAGCCGGTAGACCATGGTCGAGTCGCCGGTCTGCCCCACCGAAAACGAAACGTCAGCAGCTTGCGCCGACAGCGCTTGCCCCAGGGTAAAGGCAGCAACCGCCGCCAAGCCGAGCAGCTTCTTCATGAGCAACATCCTTCTTTGCTGTTATTAGTGTCCGCCTTAGGTCAGGCAAAGCGGTAGAAAGCGGCATTGGTACGATAGTTCAGGTGCTTTTCACATTTTTTTCACAGCGGAAAGCTTTGCACACTGTCGGACTTATGCCACAGCAACGGTAGGATTTTTCTTAAAGACTGCGGATCAGCACTGGTCCAGAAGCGGGTATCGGCTGCCGGCCCGTCGGCCAGCAGGTCATGCGCCCCCAGCAGCCGTTGCAGCTGACGCGCCACTGCGGCGCCGGTGTCGATGATGGCCACATCGGCGGGCACCATCTCGGCCAGCAACGGGCGCAAGAAGGGGTAATGGGTGCAGCCGAGGATCAGCGTGTCGCAGCCCGCCGCCAGCAGCGGCTGCACGTAGCCCGACAGCAACTGGCGCAGCGCCGGGCTGACCAGGTCGCCCGTCTCGATGCGCTCGACCAGGCCCGGGCAAGGCTGGGTGATGACCTGTACGTCGCTGGCGAAGCGGTCGAGCAAGGCGGCGAACTTGGCGCTTTGCAGGGTACCGGTTGTGGCCAGCACGCCGACCACGCCCGAGCGCGTGGCTGCGGCGGCGGGCTTCACCGCTGGCTCCATGCCCACCAGCGGCCACAGCGAATACAACTCGCGCAGGTCGGCAACTGCCGCCACGGTGGCGGTGTTACACGCCAGCACCATGGCCTTGGCGCCTTGTTCATGGAAGAACCCGGCAATGCGCCGCAGGCGTTCGCGGATGTAATCGGGTGATTTCTCGCCATAGGGCACGTGGCCACAATCGGCCACATATAGCAGCGTCTCGTTCGGCAGCAGGCGCTTGATCTCGGCCAGCACCGACAAGCCGCCGACCCCTGAGTCCATCACGCCGATCGGCGCCGAGCGCTCAGCCATCGCGCTTGCCGCAAACTGCACAGGCGGGGTCGCGCTTGACCCGCAACTCGCGCATGCGGGTGCCAAGGGCATCGATCAACAGCAGCCGACCGACCAGAGGCTCGCCGAACCCGGCCAGCAATTTCATGGCCTCCAGCGCCTGCAAACTGCCCACCAGGCCCACCAGCGGGCCGATCACGCCGGCTTCGCTGCATGTCAGTTCGGCTTCGCTGCCATGGCCGTACAGGCAATGGTAACAAGGGCTGTAGTCGCGCCGTGGGTCGAACACCGACAGCTGCCCTTCGAGGCGGATTGCCGCACCGCTGACCAGCGGCTTGGCGGCTGCGACACAGGCGGCATTGACCGCCTCGCGGGTGCCAAAGTTGTCGGAGCAGTCCAGCACCAGGTCGACCGCTGCCACCGCAGCGGCCAGCGAATCTTCGTCCAGTGCCTGGCGATGGGCGACCAGGCTGATTTCCGGGTTGATCGCCTGCAAGCGCTGCAAGGCCGAATCGACCTTGCTCATGCCGACGCTGGCGCTGTCGTGAATGACCTGACGTTGCAGGTTGGTCAGGTCGACGGTGTCGAAGTCGGCCAGGTGCAGCTCGCCCACCCCGGCAGCGGCCAGGTACAGGGCGACCGGCGAGCCAAGGCCACCGAGCCCGACGATCAGCGCCTTGCTCTGCTTGAGCCGCAGCTGGCCGTCGATGTCGATCTGGGCCAGCAAAACCTGCCGGCTGTAACGCAGCAGTTCCTGATCACTCAGCATGGCAGGCGCCCCAGGGTAATGCGTTGATGGCCGCCCAGGTCGGTACGGCTGGCGACCTCGATGAAACCGTGTTCAGCCAGCAGGGCGCGGACCGCCGCTGCCTGGTCGTAACCATGCTCCAGCAGCAACCAGCCACCGGGCAACAGGTGCGTGGGGGCCTGGGCACTGATGATGCGCAAGTCGTCCAGGCCATCGGCACCGGCCACCAGCGCGCTGCTGGGCTCGAAACGGACATCACCGGCCACCAGATGCGGGTCTGCCGCGGCGATGTAGGGCGGGTTGCTGACAATCAGGTCGAAACGCTCGCCGGCCAGGCTGTCGAACCAGTGGCCAAGCTGCACCCGGGCGTTGCTCAGCCCCAGGCGCTGGCGGTTGCGCTCGGCCAGGGCAACGGCCTCCGCCACCCGGTCCACCGCAGTCACCTGCCAGGCCGGGCGTTCGCTGGCCAGGGCCAGGGCAATCGCGCCGGTGCCAGTGCCCAGGTCCAGCACCTTGGCCGGCGTGGCAGGCTGCAGTTCGAGCGCGGCCTCGACCAGCAACTCGGTGTCCGGCCGCGGGATCAGGGTATGCGGCGCCACTTCCAGGTCGATCTTCCAGAACCCCTGTTGCCCGAGGATATAGGCGACCGGCTCGCCGTCACGACGGCGTTGCAGGTAGCCGGCGAAGGTTTCGGCGTCTTCGCTGCTGACGATCCGCTCGGGCCAGGTGTGCAGGTAGCTGCGCGACTTGCCGATGGCCGCAGCCAACAGCAGCTCGGCATCCAGCCGTTCGGTGGGCGATTCGGGCAACTGCGCGTTACGCAGCAGGCTGGCGATGATGGTCATCAGTCCCCCAGGGCGGCCAGTTGATCGGCCTGGTATTCGGCCAGCAGCGATTCGATCACTGCCTCCACACCGCCAGCGAGAATGTCGTCCAGCGAGTACAGGGTCAGGTTGATGCGGTGGTCGGTCACCCGGCCCTGCGGGTAGTTGTAGGTGCGAATGCGCTCGGAACGGTCGCCCGAGCCGACCAGCAGCTTGCGCTCGCTGGCAATGGCGTTTTGTGCGGCGCTGGTCTGCATGTCGTTGAGCTTGGCCGACAGCCAGGACATGGCGCGGGCCCGGTTCTTGTGCTGCGAGCGCTCTTCCTGGCACTCCACGACGATGCCGGTGGGCAAGTGGGTGATACGGATCGCCGAGTCGGTCTTGTTGACGTGCTGGCCGCCGGCACCGGAGGCACGGTAGGTGTCCACGCGCAGGTCGGCCGGGTTGATCTCGATGGCCGCCTGTTCGTCCGGCTCGGGCAGTACCGCCACGGTGCACGCGGAGGTGTGGATACGGCCCTGGGATTCGGTCTCGGGCACGCGCTGCACACGGTGCGCGCCGGACTCGAATTTGAGCTTGCCGTACACGCTGTCACCCTCGACGCGGGCGATGATTTCCTTGTAGCCGCCGTGCTCGCCTTCGTTCTCGGAGAGGATTTCCAGGCGCCAGCCGCGTTTTTCCGCGTAGCGCGAGTACATGCGGAACAGGTCGCCGGAGAAGATCGCCGCCTCGTCGCCACCGGTGCCGGCGCGGATTTCGAGGAACACGTTGCGGCCGTCGTTGGGGTCTTTGGGCAGCAGCATGCGTTGCAACTGTGCCTCGAGCGTCACCAGTAGTTCCTTGGCTTCACGCACTTCTTCCACAGCCATTTCGCGCAGGTCCGGGTCGCTGTCCTTGAGCAGCGCCTGGGCGCCTTCGAGGTCGTCCTGGACTTTGCGCCACTCTTTATAAGCAGCGTAGACCGGCTCGACTTCGGCGTATTCGCGGGAATAGGCGCGAAAGCGCGTCTGGTCGGAAATGACCTCGGCGTCACCGAGCAGTGCGGTGAGTTCTTCGAAGCGGTCCTGGAGAATTTCCAGTTTGTTCAGCAGCGACGCTTTCATTGCGGGGATTTGTCCGTCGAGCCCTCGTTGAGGGCAAAGAGTTCCTGGGCCATGGCCAGCGCATCGAGGCGGCCCTCGGCCGAGAGCCTTTTCAGTTGCACGCTGGGCGCATGCAGGAGTTTGTTGGTCAGCCCCCGGGCCAGTTGGGCCAGTACGTCTTCGGGGTTGCCGCCGTTGGCCAGCAGGCGCTGGGCCTTTTGCAGTTCTTCGTCACGCAGGCGTTCGCTTTGCTGGCGATAGGCCTTGAGCACGTCCACCGCTGCCAGCTCGCGCAGGCGCAGCATGAAGTCTTCGGCCCCGACCGACACCAGTTCTTCGGCGGCCTGGGCTGCGCCCTGACGGCTCTTGAGGTTTTCCGCCACCACGTCGTGCAGGTCATCGACAGTGTACAGGTAGACGTCGTCCAGTTCGCCGACTTCGGTTTCGATGTCGCGGGGCACGGCGATATCGACCATGAAGATCGGCTTGTGCCGGCGCTGTTTCAGCGCACTCTCGACGGCGCCCTTGCCAAGGATCGGCAGTTGGCTGGCGGTGGAGCTGATGACGATGTCGCTGTTGGCCAGTTCCTGGGGGATGTCGGCCAGCAGCACGGCATGGGCGCCGAACTGTTCGGCGAGGATGCTGGCCCGCTCCAGGGTACGGTTGGCCACGACGATACGGCGCACGCCTTGCTCATGCAGGTGGCGGGCGACCAGGGTGATGGTTTCGCCGGCGCCGATCAGCAGGGCCTGGCTGCGGCCCAGGTCGCTGAAGATCTGCTTGGCCAGGCTGACTGCAGCGAACGCGACCGATACCGGGTTTTCGCCGATGGCGGTGTCGGTGCGCACCTGCTTGGCGGCGCTGAAGGTGGCCTGGAACAGGCGCCCGAGCAACGGGCCGACGGTACCGGCCTCGCGCGCCACGGCGTAGGCCGACTTCATCTGGCCGAGGATCTGCGGCTCGCCGAGCACCAGCGAGTCGAGGCCCGAGGCTACGCGCATCATGTGCTTCACCGCGTCGTGCTCTTCGTGCACGTAGGCGCAGGCGCGCAGCTCGTCGAGGCTGAGGCGATGATAGTCGGCCAGCCACTGCAGCACGGCATCGGCGGACAGGTGGTCTTGCTCTATATAGAGCTCGCTGCGGTTGCAGGTCGACAGGATCGCCGCTTCGCGGCTGGCTGTCAGCCGACAGAGCTGCTGCAGGGCGTCTACCAGCTGCTCTGGGGTAAACGCCACGCGCTCGCGTACGTCTACCGAGGCAGTCTTATGGTTGATACCAAGTGCAAGAAAGGCCATGCAAGGTCGCTGGTTGTGACGGGAAGCCGATAATTGTCCTCTTTCGCAGGTTTCAGAACAACCACCGTTCGCTATTGCGCTGATAGCGCGGCGGCTGTCGCCGGATCCAGCCCAGCATCAGTGGCAATTTTCAGCTCAACCCCCGCTTTTGATCCGGCTTTTGATCTGGCTCTTGATCTGGCTCTTGATCTGGCTTTTGATCTTGACCTTGATCTTCGCGACTTCAGGAGGCCGAACGCAGGCCTTGCGGAGGGAGGTGACGGGCATGGATGCCCGTCAAGCGCTGAGGCCCCAGGATGGGGCCTTCGGCGCGGTCCTCCCGGGAGCAAGGCCGGAGTGAGGGAACCCCGGAGCGCAGCGCAGGGGCCGGATGATGGGAGCGCATGTACGGGTCACCCACATGGGTTACATAAAAGTTCACTCACATAGGTGACACTTTCAGCGTCACATAGCCATCAATG
>NZ_PUQD01000083.1 GCF_003331055.1 Pseudomonas sp. AFG_SD02_1510_Pfu_092
CCCCCCCCCCCCCCCCCCCCCCCCCCCCCCCCCCCCCCCCCCCGGGGGGCGCCGGGGGGGGGGGGGGGGGGGGGGGGGGGCCCCCCCGGCGATAGGGCCGGTACAGGCTGGCTTAGAAATCCAGGCTGACCCCCAGGCTGACCCCCTGCTGCGTCAACTCGTCACTTTTGCGCCAGTTGTAGTTGCCGCGCAAATGCACCCCCGCCACCACTTCGTGGCTCACCCCCAGGCTTGCCCTGGTCAGGTCGCTGTGCGGCGTATACCCGGTCAGGGTGAAGTCGTTCGCCGGCAGGCTGGTCAGGTGCATCGTCACATCCTGCTGGTCATCCTCGAACTCATGCTCTTGCGCCACCTCGGCGAACAGCCGGGTACTCGGCAGCACCTGCACACTGCCCAGCAAGCCCACGCCCAAGCGGCGTGATGTGCGTTCCTGGTCATCGAAGCCCAGCGCCGTCGAGCGCCCGCTCTTCTCGTCATAGCCATCGACCTTCACCCGCGCATAGTCGGCGCTGAGGAAGGGCGCCAGCTGCCAGGCGCTGCTCTCGGCCGCCAGGTTGTAGCCCAGCCGCCCCGATACCGCCCAGGCTTCGCCATTGGTATCACCCTTTTCGCTGCGGTCGTTCACGCCCAGGGCAAAGGTGCGCTTGAGGTCGCTGTAGTCCAGGTGCCCGGCGGTCAGCGCCGCATCGGCCCACCAGCGGTCCTGGCGGTATTGGGCGAAGGCGCTGGCCAGGTAGCTCTCCAGCTTGTAGTCCGAGTCCCGTTCGCCGGCGTCCAGCTTCTGCCGGTATACGCCGCCGGCCAGGCCCAGGCGCCAGGCGTCACTCAGGCGGTAGCTGCCGCCCAAGGTCAGGTTGTAGCCCCGGCCGTCGCCGCTGGCCGCGCTGCGTTGGCCGTCGTAATCCAGGTCCTGGGCACCGCTGGCGACAAAGGCTTGCCACTGGCCAACCGCCTGCCAAGGTGTCTGCCACTGGTTGCGCAGTTCGTCCTGATGGGCGCGCACGCTGGCCTGCGCCATCTCCGGCAGCAGGGTCAGTTCCCACGGGGCGGAAAGGATCGAGTAGGCGTAATCGGCGATCAATTGCTGGCCGGCGATGGTCGGGTGCACCGAGTCGTTGAACAGCAGCTTGGTCGGGTCGGGCGTGCTGCCGTTGGCGCCATACAGCGGGTTTTCCACGCAGCCTTCACCGCTGTAGCAGGTGCCGACCAGGTTCTGGCCGCTGGCCAGGCCGAACTGCTCGGGGCTGGCCAATGCCTCGCTCAGCAGCACGGGGATGTTCAGCGGAATGATCTCGGCATCGATTTGCTGCAGTTGGCCGAGCAGCGCCTGGTTGAAGGCAGCGGACAGCTGCGACAGCGGGTTTTGTTGCGGCGTGCCGCTGAAGTTTGGCGTCTGGCCAAGGTCGGGCAGCAGCCAGACCATGATGTAGCGGGCGCCGCCTTGCTGCAGGGCCTGCGCGCTGGCGGCCAGGCGCGAACCGGCGGCCACGGCGTCGGCCGGGCTGTTGACCAGGCCTTGCAGGAAGTCGTTGCCGCCGCCAGTCAGGTAGTACAGCGCGTTGGGGTCGGCACGCAGGCCGTTGGCCAGGTAGCCTGGTTTGTCACGCAGAACCAGCCCGGCCCCAGGGCGCCCTGGCGGGATGATGGTTTCGGATGTGGTGGTGATCGAATCCAGAATCTGCTGGGTGGTATAACCGCCGACTGCCCAGTTGTTGCCGTCAGGCACGCCAAGGATGGGGTTGATCGGCGAAGTGGAGGGGCCAAGCTCGGCCGGGTCCACGCCCAATCGCCCGCCCAGGATCATGGGTGACACGGGGGCATAATTGCCATTGGCATCGCGGTTGGTGAAACGTATGCCGCCAAACTGCCCCGAGTCACTGAGACTGTCGCCGAACACGATCATGCCGGAGTAGGGCGACGATGCCGCGAACGCCTGGCTGCAGGCCAGCGCCAGTGAGGCGAGGGTAAAGCGCAGTAACGGTGCTTTTCGCATCGGTGAACATCCTTTTCTTTGTAGTTATGAAGGATTGCCTGATCGACCTTAGCAAATCGCTGTGCATCCCTTCCAAGTCCATTCGTTTCCCCGTGTTTACAGGCATATTGCGCCCGCCGCCCCGGTAGGCTACTGTGCCGGAACGTATGAGCGAGACCTATCCTGTGTTGATCGTCAGCAAACTCTTGATGCGCGTAATCAAGGCCCACGCCCGTTGGCGTTGGCGCGCCTGACTTTATCTCCTGCCGGCCCGTCCGGCCCGCCCCCGTTTGCCTTCCTGTCTACCGCCCCTTGTGGCCAAGCTGCGCCTGCCGGCTGGAGCAGAAAGGTTCGAATTCTGAAGTCAGTAGATTCAAGAGGTTTAACCCGATGTTACTGATGATCGACAATTACGACTCATTTACTTACAACGTCGTTCAGTACCTGGGTGAGCTGGGTGCCGAGGTCAAGGTCATTCGCAATGACGAAATGACCATCGCCGAGATCGAAGCCCTCAACCCTGAGCGCATCGTCGTTTCCCCCGGCCCGTGCACACCGAGCGAAGCGGGCGTGTCCATCGAGGCCATCCTGCATTTTGCCGGCAAGCTGCCGATCCTTGGCGTGTGCCTGGGTCACCAGTCCATCGGCCAGGCCTTTGGCGGTGACGTGGTACGCGCGCGCCAGGTGATGCATGGCAAGACCAGCCCGGTACATCACCGTGACCTGGGCGTGTTCGCCGGGCTCAACAACCCGCTGACCGTGACCCGCTACCACTCCCTGGTGGTCAAGCGCGAAACCCTGCCCGACTGCCTGGAAGTTACCGCCTGGACCGCCCATGCCGATGGCTCGGTCGACGAAATCATGGGCCTGCGCCACAAGACCCTGAACATCGAAGGGGTGCAGTTCCACCCCGAATCGATCCTCACCGAGCAGGGCCACGAGCTGTTCGCCAACTTCCTCAAGCAGACCGGCGGCCGCCGCTAAGGATCGAACATGGATATCAAGAGCGCGTTGAGCCGGATCGTCGGCCAGCTGGACCTGTCCACCGAAGAAATGCGCGACGTCATGCGCCAGATCATGACCGGCCAGTGCAGCGAAGCGCAGATCGGCGCCTTCCTGATGGGCATGCGCATGAAGAGTGAAAGCATCGACGAGATCGTCGGTGCGGTGTCGGTGATGCGCGAACTGGCCGACAAGGTCGAGTTGCAAAGCCTGGAGGGTGTGGTCGATATCGTCGGTACCGGCGGTGATGGCGCGAACATCTTCAACGTTTCCACCGCTTCGTCGTTCGTCCTGGCGGCGGCGGGCTGCCCGGTGGCCAAGCATGGTAACCGCGCGGTCTCGGGCAAGAGCGGCAGTGCCGACCTGCTGGAAGCCGCCGGCATCTACCTGAACCTGACGCCAACGCAAGTGGCCCGCTGCATCGACAGCCTGGGTATCGGCTTCATGTTCGCGCAAAGCCACCATTCGGCGATGAAACATGCCGCCGGCCCGCGTCGCGACCTGGGGCTGCGTACCCTGTTCAACATGCTCGGCCCGCTTACGAATCCGGCCGGGGTGAAGCACCAGGTGGTCGGTGTGTTCGCCCAGGCCTTGTGCCGCCCGCTGGCCGAGGTGCTGCAGCGCCTGGGCAGCAAGCACGTGCTGGTGGTGCACTCGAAAGACGGCCTGGACGAGTTCAGCCTGGCTGCCCCCACCTTCGTTGCCGAGCTGAAGAACGACGCAATCACCGAGTACTGGGTCGAGCCCGAAGACCTCGGTATGAAGAGCCAGAGCCTGCATGGCCTGGCCGTCGAAAACCCACAGGCGTCGCTGGAGCTGATCCGCGATGCGCTGGGCCGACGCAAGACCGAAAACGGCCAGAAGGCTGCCGAAATGATCGTGCTCAATGCGGGCGCGGCGCTGTATGCCGCTGACCATGCCATGAGCCTGAAGGCCGGTGTGGAACTGGCCCATGACGTACTGCACACCGGGCTGGCCTGGGAGAAGCTGCAGGAACTGGGTGCCTTTACTGCAGTATTCAAGGTGGAGAACGAAGCATGAGTGTGCCGACGGTGCTGGAAAGGATCATTGCCCGCAAGTTCCAGGAAGTGGCCGAGCGCAGCGCGCGTGTCAGCCTCGCCGAACTGGAGCACCTGGCCAAGGCGGCCGATGCCCCGCGTGGCTTTGCCAATGCGCTGATCGAGCAGGCCGGGCGCAAGCAGCCGGCGGTCATTGCCGAAATCAAGAAGGCTTCGCCGAGCAAGGGTGTGATCCGGGAAAACTTCGTCCCGGCAGAAATCGCCGTCAGCTACGAGAAGGGTGGGGCGACCTGCCTGTCGGTGCTGACCGATGTCGATTATTTCCAGGGCGCCGATGAGTACCTGCAGCAGGCCCGCGCGGCGGTTTCGCTGCCGGTGATCCGCAAGGACTTCATGGTCGACCCGTACCAGATCATCGAAGCCCGGGCCTTGGGTGCTGACTGCGTATTGCTGATCGTGTCAGCGCTGGACGATGTGAAGATGGCCGAACTGGCGGCCACCGCCAAGGATGTCGGCCTCGATGTACTGGTTGAAGTGCACGACGGCGATGAGCTGGAACGCGCGTTGAAAACCCTGGATACGCCGCTGGTCGGGGTGAACAACCGCAACCTGCACACCTTCGAGGTCAGCCTGGAAACCACCCTCGACCTGCTGCCGCGTATTCCGCGAGACCGCCTGGCAATTACCGAGAGCGGCATCTTGAACCGGGCCGATGTCGAGCTGATGGCGATCAACGAGGTCTACTCGTTCCTGGTGGGTGAGGCGTTCATGCGCGCCGAGCAGCCCGGGCTCGAGCTGCAGCGGTTGTTCTTCCCGGAACAGGTGAAGAAGACTGTTCAGCAATTGGACTGATCAAGCGAAGCCGGCGTTGTTGCCGGCTTTTTTGTATGCCTGCCATGGCCCTTTCGCATGGTCGCTGCCTTTGGGATGTGTGACATCCCTGTGGGAGCGGGTTCATCCGCGAAGAGGCCGGTGAGAACAACAACATAGGTGGATCAATGACCGATCAACCCCTGGCCCTGACCGTCGAGCAAGGCCTGCACGCCGAGCAGGAGCTGCTGGCCGCCGTCTGCCGCGGCGAACGCGACAGTGGCGTGCTGTTCTGGCGCCCCACCGACCATGCCCTGGTCATGCCCCGGCGCATGAGCCGCCTGGAAAACTTCGAAGCGGCCTGCTCCGAACTGGCCATCGCCGGCTGGCCGGTGCTGCTGCGTGAAACCGGTGGCGAGCCGGTGCCGCAGTCGCATGCCACGGTGAACGTTGCGCTGGTCTATGTCGCCCCTCGCAGCGAAGGCGACCACGGTCGTATCGAAAACGCCTACGAGCGCTTGTGCTTGCCGCTGTGCGAGGTGCTGCGCGAGTGGGGCGGGGTGGCGTCGGTCGGCGAAATCGACGGGGCCTTCTGCGATGGCCGCTATAACGTCAACCTCAATGGTCGCAAACTGGTGGGCACCGCCCAGCGCTGGCGCCAGGGGCTGGGTGGCAAGCGCCCGGTGGTGCTGGTGCACGGGGCGCTATTGCTGGACAACGAACGTGAGTCGATGGTGGCGGCAGTCAACCGCTTCAACGAGTGCTGCGAACTGGAGCAGCGCTGCCGCGCGCAAGCACATATCGCCCTGCACGAAGTGGCGCCCGAGGCGCCCTGGTTCGAGCGCCTGTCGCAGGCCTATGCCAAGGTCCTGGCCGACCTGCCCAGGGACTAGCGGGTACCGTAGACCACCATGGTCTTGCCTTTGACCTGCACCAGGCTGCGCTCCTCGAGGTCCTTGAGGACGCGGCCGACCATTTCCCGGGAGCAGCCGACGATGCGGCCGATTTCCTGGCGGGTGATCTTGATCTGCATGCCGTCGGGGTGGGTCATCGCGTCGGGTTGCTTGCACAGCTCCAACAGGCAGCGGGCGACACGCCCGGTAACGTCGAAGAATGCCAGGTCGCCGACCTTGCGCGTGGTGTTGCGCAGGCGCTGGGCCATCTGGCTGCCCAGGGCGTAGAGGATTTCCGGGTCCTGGCGCGACAGTTCGCGAAACTTCTCGTAACTGATTTCTGCCACTTCGCATTCGGTCTTGGCGCGCACCCAGGCACTGCGCTGTTGATCGCCCTCAGCCGGTTCGAACAGGCCCAGCTCGCCGAAGAAATCGCCACTGTTCAGGTAGGCGATGATCATTTCATGGCCGTCGTCGTCCTCGATCAGGATGGTGACCGAACCCTTGATGATGAACGACAGTGTCTCGGCCCGGTCGCCGGCGCAGATGATGTTGCTTTTGGCGGTATAGCGGCGGCGCTGGCAGTGCACCAGGAGCTTGTCGATGTTCTTGATCTTGGCGGGTAGGGCGGAAGCAACCATCACGAAATCCTGTTCGATACGACGCAGAGGCTTTTTATAGGGCTTGGCTGACGGGGCGCGCCAGTCATTTGGCGCCAGCTTATCAGACACTACAGGATGTTTCGGTACTAAACCGACATGACGCGTACTTTTCCCACAGCCGTACAAGGTCTAAGCTGACACCCTTTTTCGAAAATCAGGAGTCCGGGTAGATGAAGGCACGTATCCAGTGGGCCGGTGAGGCGATGTTCCTTGGTGAATCCGGGAGCGGCCATGTCGTCGTGATGGACGGCCCGCCCGAAGCTGGCGGCCGTAACCTGGGTGTGCGTCCGATGGAAATGCTGTTGCTGGGCCTGGGTGGCTGCAGCAGCTTCGATGTGGTCAGCATCCTGAAGAAGTCGCGCCAGGCGGTGGAAAGCTGCGAGGCGTTTCTCGAGGCGGAACGTGCGAGCGAAGACCCGAAGGTATTCACCAAGATCCACATGAACTTCGTGGTGAAGGGGCGTGGGCTGAAAGAGGCTCAGGTCAAGCGTGCGGTCGAACTGTCGGCGGAGAAGTACTGCTCGGCTTCGATCATGCTCGAGCGTGCCGGGGTCGAGATTACCCACGGCTATGAAATCGTAGAGCTGGGTTAAACCTGAGACTTTGGGGCTGCCTTGCAGCCCATCGCCGGCAAGCCAGCTCCCACAGGGACGGCAGATCCGAGCTTCACGCTGGGCTTGTGGGAGCCAGCTCCCACAGGGACGGCAGATCCGAGTTTCACGCTGGGCTTGTGGGAGCCAGCTCCCAAAGGGACGGCGCAGATCCGAGTTTCACGCTGGGCTTGTGGGAGCCAGCTCCCACAGGGACGGCGCAGATCCGAGTTTCACGCTGGACTTGTGGGAGCCAGCTCCCAAAGGGACGGCGCAGATCCGAGTTTCACGCTGGGCTTGTGGGAGCCAGCTCCCAAAGGGACGGCGCAGATCCGAGTTTCACGCTGGACTTGTGGGAGCTGGCTTGCCGGCGATGGGGCGCGGAGCGGCCCCGACAATTTCAGCTGCGAAGCGCCGGCAGCGCAGCCTGCAACCACCGTGGCAAGCACCCACGCATCACCTGGCTCAACCGCTCCCGCCGCTTCTGATAAACCAGCCCCAGCCCAATGACCCCGAGCCCGATCAAGGTTACCACCAGCGGGAACAACAGCGACTCGGCAAACACCTCGTACGACAGGTACCCCAGGTAAGCCGCCACACCCAACCCGCCGAACACCATGAACACTGGCCGGCGCAGCAGCACCGCCATGCCCATCAGGGCAATGTTGATCAGGCAGTACAGGGCCTTGCCCAGCTCGCTGCCGCTGTCCATCAGCGTCAGCCCACCCCAGAATGCCGCCAACCCGGCCAGGTAACCCCAGCGGGCGTAATCGTCGCGGGTGCGTCCGTCCACCACCAGGAACAGCAACAGCATCCCCAGCCCGAACCACAGCGAAACCTCCCGGCGTTGTTCCCAGCTGAACGGTGAGCCGAACAACCATTCGCTCAGGTCCATCGACATGAACCACAAGGCCACCGCAATCGGCATGACGATGAACGGGTAGTGGATCAGCCGCAGCATCAGCAAGCCGGCAACTACCGTGGCCGCCTCCATTGCCAGCCAGCCGCCCTGTATGTAGGTGTAGTACTGGTGATAGTCAGTCTGCACATCATCCAGCGGCCACCAGCCGGCCAGCCGTTCGATGGCAAACACCGCCAGTGGCACGATGCTGACCGCGACCGCCGCCAGGACCCCGGCCGGGACGGGCTGGGCGCGCCGTTGCAGGCTCATGGCAAACAGTGTGAGCAACAGGATATAGAGGCTGGCGATGGTCAGCAGCGCCCAGTCGCCAATGCGCATCCAGGCTTCGGTGAGCAGCCAGCCCATGGCCGCCATGATCAGCAAGGCGCCGAAGTAGAACGCGACATGGGCCAGCTGGAAGCTGCCGCGCTGTGCCGGCTGGCGGCGCAGGAAGGTCAGCAGCGCCTGGTCCTGGCCCGGTTGGAGAATGCCGGCTTGCACGGCGCGCGCCAGGTCCTTGGCGTCGAAGCGGTCCGTCATGGTCATGCCTTCAGATACGGTAGGTGCTTTTGGTCATGACTTTGGCCAACAGGCTCATGCCAAAGCGAACCGGGGCGGGGAAGCGATAGCCACCGGCTTCCAGGGCGGAATCGGCGTGCTGCTCTTCGTCGATACGCATCTGTTCGAGAATGGCCCGGGACTTTTCGTCTTCCTGCGGAATTTGCGCCAGGTGCTCGTCGAGGTGCTTGCACACCTGGTGCTCGGTGGCGGCGACGAAACCCAGGCTGACTTTGTCGCTGACCAGCCCGGCCAGTGCGCCAATGCCGAACGACATGCCGTAGAACAACGGGTTGAGCACGCTGGGGTGGCTGTTCAGCTGGCGGATACGCTGCTCGCACCAGGCCAGGTGGTCCACTTCTTCCTCGGCGGCGTGCTCCATGGCCTTGCGTACTTCCGGCAGCTTGGCGGTCAGGGCCTGGCCTTGGTACAGCGCCTGGGCGCAGACTTCACCGGTGTGGTTGATACGCATCAGCCCGGCCACATGGCGCGCCTGCTGTTCGTCCAGGTCGACGTCCGGCTGGACGATCGCCGGCGAGGGGCGGGCGGGTTGACCGCTGAAGGGGAGCAAGGTGCGCATGGCGGTATCGGCCTGCAGCAACAAGCGGTCGAGCGGCGAGTAGTGACGTTCGGTAGCCATCGGGCACCTCCGCAAGAATGTGCCCGACAGTTTACCGCAATAGTGGCAGGGTCGCTTGCCGTGGATCAGCCCGGAGGCCAATGCATCTGGCGCTGGCCAAGCACGTGCATGTGGATGTGGTACACGGTCTGGCCGCCTTGCTCGTTGCAGTTCATGACCACGCGGAAGCCATCCTCGCAGCCAAGTTCCTTGGCCAGGCGCTGGGCGGTGAACAGGATGTGACCCGCAAGGCCCTTGTCTTCTTCGGTCAGGTCATTGAGGGTGCGGATGTGCTTTTTCGGGATGACCAGAAAATGCACCGGCGCCTGGGGGGCGATATCGTGGAACGCCAGAACCTGGTCGTCTTCGTAGATGATCTTCGCCGGGATCTCCCGGTTGATGATCTTGATGAATAAATCGTCCACAACACTTGCTCCATGGTGAGGGTCGGGCCGAGTGTACTCAGCCGGGCGCCGCTCGCCCAGTGGCTATTCCATACCGACCGGGCAGTAGCGGCGGTGGATGACCCCGGCCAGCTTGCGCAGCAACCAGCGCGGCAGCAGACGCGGGGCAAACGCCAGCCAGCGGTTGCGCCGGCCCGGCAGGATCAGCGCGCGGTTCTTGTCCAGCGCGCGCACGGTGTACAGCGCCACTTCTTCAGGGCTGAGGCAGCGCGGCTTGCCATCCAGCCGTGGAATGCGCCGGCGCGAGGAACGCACCGGGCCGGGGCACAGCACCGAAACCTTGATGCCGGTGCGCTTTAGTTCTTCGCGCAGGGCTTGGGAAAAACTCAGCACATAGGCTTTGCTGGCTGCATAGGCGGCCATCCACGGGCCAGGCGCCACCCCGGCCAGGCCGGCGACGTTGAGGATCTGCCCGCCGCCCTGCACCGCCATCAGGTTGCCGATGGCGTGGCACAGGCGGCTCAGGGCCAGCACGTTGACCTCCAGCAGGTCCTGCTCGTCGGCCCACTCATGGGCCAGGAATGGGCCGTAGGTGCGCAGGCCGGCACAATTGACCAGCAGGTCGATGCGCCGTTCGCCTTCTTCCAGCTCCAGCACGAAGCCTGACAGGCGCAGCGGCTGGCTGAGGTCGCAGGCACGGAACAGCACCTCGACACCGAAGCGCTGGGTCAGCTCGATGGCTACCGGCTCCAGCGTCTCGCGCTGGCGTGCCACCAGGATCAGATTGCGCCCGCGCCGCGCCAGCGCTTCCGCCAGGGCCAGGCCCAGGCCGCTGGAAGCACCAGTGATCATGGCGTAACGGGTCATGCAAGGCTCCTGGGGGCTGAAGAGGGCGCCTAGTGTACAGCTTGGCCGGGCCAGGTGTTGCGTTTTGCTAAGAGGCGCCGGTGCCCAGGGCCTGGCAGCGTTCCAAGGCTTCCCGGTACTCCTTGTCCAGGCCGGCGCCGAGCAACCGCGCGGGGTGGCGTTGTCAGAACGGTTTGACCACCACAAGAATCACGATACCCAACAGGAACAGCACGGGCACTTCGTTGAACCAGCGATAGTAGACGTGGCTGCGGGTATTGTTGCCGCTGGCGAAGCGTTTGCGCTGGGCGCCGCACATGTGATGGTAGACGGTCAGCAAGATGACCAGTGTCAGCTTGGCATGCAGCCAGCCCTGGCTGAGCCAGCCCGGGGTGAGGTAGAGCATCCATCCACCGAACACGTAGGTGGCGATCATCGCCGGGTTCATGATGCCGCGGAACAGCTTGCGCTCCATGGTCACGAAGCGTTCCTGGCTGATGCTGTCCTCGCTCTGGGCGTGGTAGACGAACAGCCGTGGCAGGTAGAACAGGCCGGCGAACCAGCAGACCACGCTGACGATGTGCAGCGCTTTGATCCATAGGTAAAGCATGGGGAAGTTCCTTCAGGTATTCACGGTCGTCAGATAGTAGTGGTCAAGCGCCCGAAGGGTCACCCGAAGAGTTGTTACAGGCGCCTTGCACCCCTATTATCGTGCGCTTTCCAGACGGCTCGTTGATAAGGGGCAAGCGTTATGATCAAGGTCGGTATCGTCGGCGGCACGGGTTACACCGGCGTCGAACTGTTGCGTCTGCTGGCACAGCATCCACAGGCCGAAGTGGCGGTCATCACTTCGCGCTCCGAGGCGGGCGTTGCGGTGGCGGACATGTACCCGAACCTGCGCGGCCACTATGACGGGCTGGCATTCAGCGTGCCAGACAGCAAGACCCTGGCGGCCTGCGATGTGGTGTTCTTCGCCACCCCGCACGGGGTTGCCCACGCACTGGCCGGCGAATTGCTGGCGGCCGGTACCAAGGTGATCGACCTGTCGGCCGACTTCCGCTTGCAGGACGCCACCGAGTGGGGCAAATGGTACGGTCAGCCGCACGGTGCGCCAGAACTGCTCAAGGATGCGGTCTACGGCCTGCCTGAAGTCAACCGCGAGAAAATTCGCCAGGCGCGCCTGATCGCCGTGCCGGGTTGCTACCCGACCGCCACCCAGCTGGGCTTCTTGCCGCTGCTGGAAGCCGGCCTGGCCGACCCAGCGCGGCTGATCGCCGACTGCAAGTCGGGTGTCAGCGGCGCTGGCCGTGGCGCGGCGGTAGGTTCGCTGTTCTGCGAAGCCGGCGAAAGCATGAAGGCCTACTCCGTGAAGGGCCATCGCCACCTGCCAGAAATCAGCCAGGGTCTGCGCCTGGCCGCCGGCAAGGATGTCGGCCTGACCTTCGTACCGCACCTGACGCCGATGATCCGTGGCATCCATGCCACCCTGTACGCGACCGTCGCCGATACCTCGGTCGACCTGCAGGCGCTGTTCGAGAAGCGTTACGCCGATGAGCCGTTCGTCGATGTGATGCCTGCCGGCAGCCACCCGGAAACCCGCAGTGTGCGTGGCGCCAACGTCTGCCGCATTGCCGTTCATCGGCCGCAGGGCGGTGACCTGGTGGTGGTGCTGTCGGTGATCGACAACCTCGTCAAGGGCGCGTCCGGCCAGGCGGTGCAGAACCTCAACATCCTGTTCGGCCTGGACGAGCGCATGGGCCTGTCCCATGCCGGCTTGCTGCCGTAAGCAGCCAGCGTTGAAAGAGGCCCGCGTCGTGCGGGCCTTTTTGCAGGTCGCGACTAAAGCCGCACAATTCTTGACCGATTTTCTCGGGAAAGCGGATAATGCGCGTCATCGAGTTTTATGGCGGCTACTGCGCCGGGAGAATCAACATGAGCGTCGAAACCTTCACCCCCACGGCTTTGGAATTCACCCACGGCGCTGCGCAAAAGGTGAAGAACCTGGTTTCCGAGGAAGGCAATGATCGTCTGAAGCTGCGTGTGTTCGTCACCGGCGGCGGCTGCTCGGGCTTCCAGTATGGCTTTACCTTCGATGAAGATGTGGCCGAAGACGACACCATCGTCGAACGCGAAGGTGTTTCGCTGGTGGTCGACCCGATGAGCTTCCAGTACCTGGCCGGCGCCGAAGTGGACTACCAGGAAGGCCTGGAGGGCTCGCGCTTCGTGATCAAGAACCCGAACGCGGCGACCACCTGCGGTTGCGGTTCCTCGTTCTCGATCTGAGGTTTGGCCTTACGCAAACGCCGCGCAATTGCGCGGCGTTTTGCTTTCCGGCGTAGTGCTCAGGCCGGGTAGATCGCGCCGAGAATCCGCAGGCCCTTGGCCGCTGTCACGCTTGGGCGGTTGGCGGCGATGCCTTCCAGGCAACAGTGGGCCAGCCAGGCGAAGGCCATGGCTTCAACCCAGTCCGGGTCCACGCCATGCGCGCCGGTGCTGGCGACGCGGGCGCCGGGCAGCAACTGGCCGAGCCGCGCCATCAGTGCGCCGTTGCGCGCACCACCACCGCAGACCAGCAGTGCTTCGGTGCCTTGCTGGGCGTTGCTTAGCGAATCGATGATGCTGCGTGCGGTCAGCTCCAGCAATGTCGCCTGCACATCCTCGTCGCGGTAAGCGGGCAGGCGGGCCAGGTGACCCTCCAGCCAGAGCAGGTTGAACACCTCGCGACCGGTGCTTTTCGGGCCGCTGCTGGCGAAGAACGGGTCGGCCAGCAGTGCGTCCAGCAACTCGGCCTGTACGGCGCCCGAAGCTGCCCAGGCACCGTTCGCATCATAGGCCTGGCCACGCTTGCGCTCGATCCAGGCATCCAGCAGCACGTTGCCCGGGCCGCAGTCGAAGCCGCGGACCGGTTTGTCGTGCTCGATCAGGCTGAGGTTGCTGAAACCGCCCACGTTGAGGATGGCCAGGTGCTGGCCGAGGTGGCTGAACAGCGTTTCGTGGAAGGCCGGTACCAGTGGCGCGCCTTGGCCTCCGGCCGCGACATCCCGACGGCGGAAGTCGGCGACCACGCTGATACCGGTAAGCTCGGCCAGCAGCGCCGGGTTGCCGATCTGCACGGTAAAACCGCGTGCCGGTTCATGGCGGATGGTTTGGCCGTGGCTACCGATGGCGTGGATGGCGTCGGCCTGCAGCCCTAGACTGGCCAGCAGTTGGTGGATGCCTTCGGCTGCCAGGCTGGCCCAGCGGTTTTCTGCCAGTGCCGCGCGGGCGATCTCGTCCGGGCCGCTGCTGCACAGGCTCAGCAGTTGCTGACGCAGGTCGCCGGGCATGGGCAGGTAGTGGGTGGCGAGCAGTTCGAGCTGCTCGCCTTGCTCGATCAAGGCGATGTCCAGGCCATCGAGGCTGGTGCCGGACATCACCCCCAGGTAAAGGGCCATGGGCTTAGCGCTTGTTCGCTGCGAGCAGGGTGGCCTTTTCCTGATCCATACGCGCGACCAGGGGTTGGCTCTGCTGCAGGAAACGCTGGCGTTCGTTGCGAGCGATCGGGTCGGCCATCGGGACTTTCTGGCTCAGCGGATCGACATGAACCCCGTTGACCTGGAACTCGTAGTGCAGGTGCGGACCGGTGGACAGGCCGGTGGTGCCGATGTAACCGATGATCTGGCCTTGCTTGACCGAGCTGCCGGTCTTGATGCCTTTGGCAAAGCCCTGCATGTGCCCGTACAAGGTTTTGTAGCGATTGCCGTGCTGGATGATCACGGTATTGCCGTAGCCACCACGGCGCCCGGCCAGTTCGATACGGCCGTCACCGGCCGCCTTGATTGGCGTGCCACGTGGGGCGGCGTAGTCGACGCCTTTGTGAGCGCGGATCTTGTTCAGGATCGGGTGCTTGCGACCGGCCGAAAAGCGCGAGCTGATGCGGGCAAAGTCAACCGGAGTACGGATGAAGGCCTTGCGCAGGCTGTTGCCGTCGGCAGTGTAGTAGCTGGTGTTGCCCTGTTTGTTGGTATAGCGCACGGCGGTGTAGGTCTTGCCGCGGTTGGTGAAACGCGCCGACAGGATATTGCCGGTGCCGACGACCTTGCCATCCATCACCTTCTGCTCGTACACCACATCGAATTCATCGCCAGGGCGAATATCCTGGGCGAAATCGATGTCGTAGCCCAGCACGCGCGCCATGTCCATGGTCATGCTGTGGGACAGGCCGGCGCGCTGGGCGGAGGCCGACAGCGAACTTTTGATCACGCCGTGGGCGTAGGCAGTACGCACTACCGGCTTGCTGATTTCGCGGTTGAAGGTGTAGCCCTTGTCGGTTTTGGTCAGGCGAATGGTCTCGAGGTTGCTGACCTTGCTGTGCAGGCTGGCCAACTGGCCGTCCTTGTCGAGCTCGAACTGCAGCACCTGGCCGTGCTTGAGCTGGCTGAACTGCTTGGCCTGCTTGTTGCTGGCCAGCAGGTCGTGCACCGCATTGTTCGGCAGGCCGACCTTGGCGAACAGGGTGGACAGGGTATCGCCACGGGCCACGGTGACTTCGCGGTGGCCGGGCTCCTTGGCGGCTTCGACGACCGGTTCGGCGGCAGGAGCTTGCTGCTCGGCCTTCTGGGTCTCGGGCGCGGCGTCTTCTATCTGGGCGAACGGCGAGCCTTGCTCACCTTCTGCCTGCACCAGAGGCGCAGCGCGGGATTCGTCCTTCAACTGCTCGGCCGGGCTCTCCAGTTCGAGGTTGAGGGTGGTTTTCTTGGCTTCCACTTCGCTGGAAGGGAACACCAGCAAGGCCAGGCTGAGCAGGGCGGCGATGCCGCTGGCGGCCAACAGATGGCTCTTCGGATAAAGCGGGGGCGCTTTAGGCGGTTCGTTGGTCATGGGCACGGTGACTTTGAAAAAGTGAAATGGAAAAGATGAATGACATGATGAAGATGAAATAACTGTATAAAATATAACCAAATCCATTTTCACGCAAGGGCGCGTAGACGCCACAAGCCGGCGTTCGGGTCACATTCCTTTGCGAAACTTGTAATTGACGGCCGATCTTGTATGGTTGGCTCCCCCTGAATCTGAGCCTTGCGGGTTTGTCTATGAAGTCGGTTGAAGAGCAGCTGGCGCTTATCAAGCGCGGTGCGGAAGAAGTACTGGTCGAGTCGGAACTGGTGGAGAAGCTCAAGCGCGGCCAGCCTCTGCGCATCAAGGCCGGCTTCGACCCGACCGCCCCTGACCTGCACCTTGGGCACACGGTGCTGATCAACAAGCTGCGCCAGTTCCAGGACTTGGGGCACCAGGTCATTTTCCTGATCGGCGACTTCACCGGCATGATCGGTGACCCGAGCGGCAAGAGCGCCACGCGTCCGCCGCTGACCCGCGAGCAGGTGCTGGACAACGCCGAGACCTACAAGCAGCAGGTGTTCAAGATTCTCGACCCGGCCAAGACCGAGGTCGCGTTCAACTCCACCTGGATGGACAAACTGACCCCGGCCGACTTCATTCGCCTGGCGTCGCAGTACACCGTGGCGCGCATGCTCGAGCGCGACGACTTCGACAAGCGCTACACCACCAATCAGCCGATCGCCATCCACGAGTTCCTGTACCCGTTGGTGCAGGGCTATGACTCGGTCGCGTTGAAGGCGGATGTCGAGCTGGGCGGTACCGACCAGAAGTTCAACCTGCTGATGGGGCGTGAACTGCAACGTGCCTACGGTCAAGAGGCACAGAACATCGTGACCATGCCGCTGCTCGAAGGGCTCGACGGCGTGAAGAAGATGTCCAAGTCGCTGGGTAACTATGTCGGGATCCAGGAGGCGCCGGGGGTGATGTACAGCAAGCTGGTGTCGATTCCGGATACCCTGATGTGGCGTTACTTCGAGCTGCTGAGCTTCCGTTCGATGGACGAAATCGAACAGTTCCGTGCCGATGTGGCCAAGGGCGCCAACCCGCGCGACATCAAGATCAAGCTGGCGGAAGAGATCGTTGCGCGCTTCCATGGTGAAGAGGCTGCGGCCAATGCTCACCGTGCGGCGGGTAACCGCATGAAGGAAGGTGAGCTGCCGGAAGACCTGCCGGAAGTTGAAGTGGCTGCGGCGGAAGACCTGCCTATCGCTGCTGTATTGAATCGGGCTGGTCTGGTGAAGAACTCGGCACAGGCGCGTGATCTGCTGAGTGGCGGAGCGGTCAAGGTCGATGGTGCGGTGGTCGATCGCGATTTCGTGTTTGCGCTGGGCGCGACGCATGTGTGCCAGGCCGGTAAGAAGTCGTTCGCGCGGGTCACCCTGAAGGCTGAGTGATTGCCGTTGGCGTAGCTATATAGAAGCGGGGAGGCCGGCAGGCCTCCCCGCTTTGTTTTTCAGTGATATGAAGGTTTATTGAAATTAAAGATTGACGGGCTTTCGAATCGCCTTATAATGCGCCCCACTTCCAGCGACATCGGAACGACAAACTCCTTGAAATTCAAAGAGTTAAGTAGTTCAGAAGCAGTTGGAAGGGCTACGATCGAATGATCGCCAGCGGTTGAGATGATGGTTGACAGCGCTTCTAAACGCTGTATGATTCGCCTCCCGCTACGAGAGATCGCAGCGAGTCAAGTGTTTGAAGCTAAACGAGTTTCTCGCAAAAAACTTCAAAATAAACGCTTGACAGCAAATGAGGAAAGCGTAGAATGCGCGCCTCGGTTGAGACGAAAAGCTCTTAACCAACCGCTCTTTAACAAATCGAATCAAGCAATTCGTGTGGGTGCTTGTGAGTACGGACTGATA
>NZ_PUQD01000084.1 GCF_003331055.1 Pseudomonas sp. AFG_SD02_1510_Pfu_092
GGGCCTTGCATGAACACGTAGACATAGCCCGGGCGCAGCGCGCGCAGGGTGTAGGCGGAATGGTGCAGCGGCCCGAAACCCTGTTCCAGGTTGAAGCCTGCATCGGCATAACGGCACGCGGGCATGTCGCCGGTGCGTGGGACGATGGCGTAGCGCACCGGCAGGATGGGGATGCGGGCGCTACAGGCAGGGCCTGAGGTGGCGCTGCTGACAGAGGCATTGCTCATGCGAGCTCCTTGCTCAGAGAGCAGCCTTTTCGGACCCTAGGCGTAAAGCGGCCTGTTCCAGTACTGAAAAGACTGAAATATCGGATGGCTGACACTTTCCGGAAGTGTTGGTGTTTCGGTTTGGTCAGGCAATTCGCGCTGCAGATTGCACGCTTGATCTGGAGAGGATCCGAAGCGCGTAGCACAGTAAGAAAAGCATTTGTTTGATGGGGGTGAGTGAAAAACGATGCCTCGTAATCCACTTCATAGTCGAGGCGGAAAGTGTAAAAAATTATTTATGGTTACTTGATGTCTGCCGGCGCTAATTTATATGTTGAAAGTTTCAATTAAGTTGTAGGGAATATCCTACTTATAATTCGGAATACGCACTTCAGTCCTTGCACTTCGCCATCACCACCTGGCAAGTTCGCGGTGTGCCTCCCGAGCGGCTCGCATAGCGTATGCAGTTATTCATGGATTTCTGCCGCGCAACGCTCAAGGTATTGCCCCAGGCCAGGCCGCCTTCGCCGCTCGTGGGCACGGCTTTGGCGAAGCAATTGGAACCCGTCACCGGCGTGGCGTATCGGGCCTTGCCGGTTTTGCTGGAGCAACCCGCGGTGAGCGCCAGGCAGAGGGTGAGCAGAGTGGTCAGCGCCCAGGAGGCGTTCGGGCGAATCGGTAGGCTGCACATGTGACCACCTTCTGCTCGGGGCGATGTATGCCTTGCAGGATATTTCATTCCAGCCAGGCGGTGAACTATCGCCTGGTCACGGGGCTCCTTTGCTAAGCGCACCCTGCGCGCGGCTGATGGCACAGGCCCATCAGCCCCGGGTCACTGAATGAAAAGGAGGCACCGTGACCGTATCTGATCAAACTGTCTATCGCTGCACCCCCAGCCCGTTACACGCCTTGTTGTTGGCGGGCAGCGTGCCGTTGTTCCTGGGCGCGCTGCTGAGCGACGTCGCCTACTACAACAGCTACCAGGTCCAGTGGAGCAACTTCGCCGCCTGGCTGATCGCCGGGGGGCTGCTGTTCTGTGGGCTGACGCTGTTGTTCGCGTTGGCCAACCTGATTCGCGCCGAGCGCAAGGGCGGGCGCCCGGCGTTGTACTTCGTGCTGCTGCTGGTGACCTGGGGGCTTGGGCTGATCAATGCCTTCGAACACGCCAAGGACGCCTGGGCGATCATGCCCTCGGGGCTGGTGCTGTCGGTGCTGGTGAGCGCGCTGGCGCTGGTCGCTGCCTGGATCGGTTTGAGCAACCTGCGTTCGGGAGGTGTGGCATGAGGCCTTTGCATGGGGTGAGCCTGCTGAGCGTGGCGCTGCTGTTGAGCGCCTGTGGGGGCGACGGCGAACCGAACCAGGCCGTTGGCCCGGAGCCAAACCTGCCTGCGCCGCAACGCGGTCTGCTGCCGAGCATGAAGATTGCCCAGCCGGCTGCCTGGGGCGAGCAGAAACCGACCGTGCCCGCAGGCTTCAGCGTTACCGCCATCGCCACCGACCTGAAAATTCCACGGCAGAGCCTGGTGCTGCCCAATGGCGACATTCTGGTGGCCGAAGGCCGTGGCGGCAGCGCTCCCAAGCTCAAGCCCAAGGATGTGATCGCCAGTCAGATCAAGGCCAAGGGCAACACTCAGGTCAAGGGCGGTAACCGCCTGACATTGCTGCGCGATGCCGATGGTGATGGCCGTTACGAGATGCAGACGGTGTTTGCGGAAAACCTCAATGCGCCCTATGGCCTGGCCTTTGCCGACGGCAAACTGTATGTGGCCAACCAGGATGCGCTGGTGCGCTTCGACTACAAGGACGGCCAGACCCAGGCCGACGGCCCGCCGAAAAAGGTTACCGACCTGCCGGCACAGATCAACCACCACTGGACCAAGGCGCTGACCATCAGCCCGGATGGACGTTATCTGTATGTCGGCATCGGCTCGAACAGCAACATCACCGAGCGCGGGCTGGAGGTGGAAAGCGACCGCGCCATGGTCTGGCAGGTCGATGCTGAAACAGGGGCGCACCGGCCTTATGCCACTGGCCTGCGCAACCCGACCGCATTGACCGTGCAGCCGCAGACCGGCCAGTTGTGGGCGGTGGTCAACGAACGCGATGAGCTGGGGCCCGACCTGGTGCCGGACTACCTCACATCGGTGCGTGAGGGCGGCTTCTATGGCTGGCCCTACAGCTACTGGGGCCAGCATGTGGATGAGCGGGTTCGGCCGCAGAACCCGGACAAGGTGGCGGCGGCGATCAAGCCGGATTACAGCCTGGGTTCGCACGTCGCTGCACTGGGTGTCGACTTTTCGCTGCCGGCCATGGGTGAGGGCTTTACCGATGGCGTGTTCGTGGGCCAGCACGGGAGCTGGAACCGGCCAAACCCGGTGGGCTACAAGGTGATCTTCGTACCGTTCAGCAATGGCAAGCCGGCCGGCCAGCCGATCGACTTCGCCACCGGCTTTCGCGATGCAGATGGCAAGACCCGTGGGCGGCCAGTGGGGGTGACGGTCGATCCGCGTGGTGCGCTGATCATCGCCGACGACCTGGCGAACACGGTGTGGCGGGTGACACGTAACCGCTGAGTGATCGCTGGCCTGGGCGCGGCTCAGGCCAGCAAGGTGGCGGGTACCGGCTATGCTTGTTGGCGCGTGAACATTTCGCGCGCCTATTCGGTCTTGATTACAGGGAAGCAGGCCTATGAATGCAATTCGCTCTCTCGCTCGTGCTGTTGCCGTTGCCACACTGGCGTCCACTGCTGCCTTCGCGGTGCAGGCTGCCGGTATTCCTATCGGCAGCGAGGCCTTGGAAAGCCATGTCACCACGCAGGTCACGGCCATCGACCTGGCCAGCCGCCAAGTGACGGTGAAAGGCCCCGATGAAACGAAAGACGTGACCTTCCAGCTAACGGAAAAGGCCAAGGCGCTGCCAAACCTCAAGGTGGGCGACCAGGTCGACATCTATGTGACCCGTGCGGTGGCCTATGTGCTGAACCCCGAAGTCGGCGGGGCGCCGAAGGCGACGGATGAATCCGGGAGCATCCGCGCGACGGCAGACAACCCCAACCCGGGCGGCGAGGCGTTCCGCCAGGTCAAGGTGACCTCGCAGATCAAGAAGATCGATCTCAAGACGCACGAGGTGAGCCTGCTGCCACCGGAGGGCAAGCTGCAAGTGGTCAAGGTCGAGAACCCTGACCTGCAGGCGCGCATGAAGAACCTCAAGGTCGGCCAGACGGTCGACGCGATCTACACCGAAGTACTGCGTGTCGAAACCTCGCGCTGACCCCTGTCGATTCCTCTCTATTAACCGAAGGGGCTGCCTGGCAGCCCCAATGACGTTAACGGTTATCCATATGGCGAATGACGCGAGTGCACACTTTCAATTTCTATAGATAACGAGAATTAGCCCATCATCGCCTGAATATCCGACGCGAAGGAGGACGGTCATGTTCAGCAAAACCCTGTGCCTTGTGGTGCTCCCCTTTGTCCTGGCATTGCTGGCCGGTGCGGTGCTGCCGTTCCAGGCCGCGGGTAATGCCGCCGTCGGCCGGGCGCTGGGGCACTGGTTGTGGGGCGCATTCACCTCGTTGACGGTGAGTTCGCTGGTGGTGATCGCGGCGCTGCTGGTGCTCAGGGTACCGGCACCGGACATGGGCAAGGCCTTGCAAGGGCCATGGTGGTTGTGGGTGGGCGGTGTGCTGGGCGCGCTGTACGTGGCCGCTGCCGCTGCGCTGACGCCCAGGCTGGGGGCGGCGGGGTTCCTGGTGCTGGTGGTGGCGGGGCAGATCATCACGGCGGTGGTCGCTGACCATTTCGGGGTGATGGGGCTGGGCGGCAAACCACTCAACCTGGCCAGGCTGGCGGGTGTGGTGCTGATCCTGTGCGGCGTGCTGCTGGTGCAAGGTACTTGGGCAGCGGACACGCCAGCCACTGCCGCAACCGTGGTGAAGCAGCCCGAGGGCTGATCAGCCCGCCGGCTGGCTGCAGGCCCATACGGTTTCACGTAGCCAGCGATGCCCGGGGTCGCCGTCCTTGCGGTGGTGCCAGGCTTGCTGGTAGTCGAATGCAGGGATCGCCAGCGGCGGCTCGAACTGGCGCAAAGTCGGGTGCTGGCGCAGCGAACCTACTGCGCGGCTGGCCACGGTCAGGATCAGGTCGGTGCCGGCCAGCACCTCGAGCGCCGCGCTCCAGTGCGGCAAGGCCAAGGCGATCCGCCGGCGCAGGCCCTGGGCGGCCAGGGCGCGCTCGATTTCATCGAAGGCATCCGGGCGCATGGCCATCAATACATGCGGCCGATCCAGCCAATCGGCCAGGGCCAGGCCGCCGCTGGCCGGCAGCACCTGGCTATCGGCCACGCTGACGAAGTTGTCGGCGAACAGCGGCTGGGCGGTTATCGCCTGGGGCAGTTCCGGGAAGATGCCCAAGGCCAGGTCCAGCTCACCGTCGAGCAACTGCGCCAGCATGGTTTCACGGCTGGCCTGGCTGATGGCCAGGTCCACACCGGGCGCGACCTGGCGCAGATGGCGCAGCAGCGGTGGCAGGATGATCCGCGACGAGTAGTCGGACAGCGACAGCCTGAAGCGCCGCTGGGCCTTGGCCGGGTCGAACTGCGGCGTGGCCAGCAGGCCGTTGAGGTTGCCCAGGGCGTCCTGCAGCGGCCCGGCCAGCGACTGCGCGCGGGTGGTCAGCGCCATGCGCCCGTTCTGGCGTACCAGCAAGGGGTCGTCGAAATGCTTGCGCAGCTGTGCCAGGGCGTGGCTGACCGCAGGTTGGCTGCGGTGCAGGCGCAGCGCGGCCCGGGTCACGTGCTTTTCGCTCAGCAGGGCGTGCAGGGCGAGTAGCAGGTTGAGGTCGATCTTGCGCAGTTCATCCATGGGGTGAATGGCCTTGGTCCAGTCCGCAGTGGCTCATCAGCTTAGCAAATACCCCAGCTGGCAGCGCTCGCCTGCCATTGCTGCACAGGATGCAGAAATCATCTGCATCCAGCCTGATTGTTCAATTTTTCCTAGCTGATTAGCCTGACTCGAACACTCACCCAGGAGGATTCGATCATGGCTACCCGCATCATTCTCACTCGCACCGGCACCGCCGACGTCATGCAGCTCGAACAGCTACAGGCACAGCCTCCAGGGCCGGGCCAGGTCTGGTTGGAGCAGACGGCTATCGGCGTGAACCCACTGGATGTGCTGCAGCGCAAGGGCGGGGCGGCGCTGGCATTGCCGTCCGGCCTGGGCCTGGAAGGTGCCGGCCGGGTGACGCTGGTCGGTGACGGCGTGTGTAACGTGCAGGTGGGCGACCGGGTTGCTTATGCAATGGGGCCGGTTGGCGCCTATGCCAGCGGCCGGCTGTTTCCGGCCGATCGCCTGGTCAAGCTACCGCCGCAGCTGGATGACGAGGCGGCCGCAGCCGTGCTGTTCAAGGGCATCACCGCGCAGTACCTGTTGAAAACCACCTTTGCCGTTGGGCCGGGTAGCCAGGTGCTGTTGTACGGCGCGGCCGGTGCCTTGGGCCAGCTGATGGTGCCTTGGGCGCGGCACCTGGGGGCGACGGTGATCGGCGTGGTGTCGCGCCCGCAAAGCGTGGCAAGGGCCCAGGCGGCTGGCTGCCATCATGTGCTGGTATTCGATGCGGCAAACCTGGCCCACCAGGTACGCGAACTGACCCACGGGCAAGGCGTGGACGTGGCCTACGACTGCGTAGGCAAGGCGTCGCTGGAAGCCTCGCTGGACAGCTTGCGGGTGCGTGGCCTGCTGGTGTCGTTCGCCGGCACTTCCGGCGCACCGGCGGCCATCGAGGTGGCCACGCTCAACGCCAAGGGTTCGCTGTACCTGACCCGGCCGTCGCTGGCAGCGCACACCCGCACGGTCGAGGAATATCAACAGCGCGCGGCCGATGTGCTGGCAGCGGTCGCCGAAGGTATCATCCAGCCTCGGGTCTGGCGTCGCTACCCGCTGGCCGAAGCGGCCAGGGCCCATTTGGACCTGGAGCAGGGCCGGTCGGAGGGCGCGTTGGTCCTCACTGCCTGATGCCTTTTCTCATAGCCGAGCCTTGCCATGGATGCCTTCGACAGCCGCCGCGCCGATGAACTTGCCACCTTGTTGGCCCTGCACGAGCAGGGCTCGTTTGCCGCTGCCGGGCGGCAACTGGAACGCCACCCCACGGTGCTGTCGAAGCGCCTGAGCGCACTGGAAGCGCGACTGGGCATTCGCCTGGTGGAGCGCAGCACCCGGCAACTGCGTTTCACCGATGAAGGCGAGCGGCTGGTGAACAAGGTCGGTGCGGCCAACCGGCTGATCGCCGAGGCGGAACAGGAGGCGGCCGAAGGCGCGGCGACGGTTCGTGGGCGCCTGCGCCTGGCGTTGCCGGCAGCCATGGGGCGGCGCTGGTTGAGCGGGATGCTCGCCGAGTTCGTGCTGGCCTACCCGCAGGTGGTGGTGGACGTCGAATACGCCGATCGTTTCGTCGACCTGATCGGTGAAGGTTTCGATGCCGCCATCCGCATTGGCGAGCTGGCCGACAACCGCCTGGTGGCCAGCAAGCTGTGCGAGCACTTGCGCATCCTGTGTGCCTCGCCTGAGTACTTGGCCCGGCACGGTGTACCCGTGCAACCGGAGGATTTGTCTGCACATAATTGTTTAGGATTCAGTGGTTTGCGAAGCTTTCCTGAATGGCGGCTGATGAGTGGCGGGCAGCACGTGAGCGTGAAGGTGGCCGGCAGCCTGCGCAGCAATGACAACGAAGCCCTGCTGGAGGCGGCGCGGCGCGGCGTGGGGATTCTGGCTGGAGGGGACTGGTTGATGGGCGACGACTTGGCCAGCGGCCGCCTGACACGGGTGCTGCCGGCATGGCAGCTGGACGTGGCGGCGGGCATTTACCTGGTTCGGCCGAGCGCGCGCCTCAACTCGGCTGCCTTGGGGGCCTTCAAAGCCTGGCTGGAAGCACGCTTCGAAAGCGGTGCCCCCTGGCGCCGCTGATGCGATCCCTGTGGGAGCGGGCATGCCCGCGAATATGGGCGAAGCCCGTGCCCATCCACCGCGTTCGCCTGCTTCGCGGGCTTGCCCACAGGGGGCGGCTCAGGCCCGGCTCACGCTATAGCTGAGCGGAACAACGTATAGGCTTAAGCACTTTAACTTCTAATCATAAGCGCATGATTAAAAACGATTTATCGCTTAGCGACAGCATGCTGAACACACTGCTCATAGTACGTCTGCCTGATCGCCGCTGGCTTGAGCCGCGAGCGGCTGTTATAGGTCTGCTCGGTAATGCCAAAGGCGGTCATGCGCATCCACGGTTTGGGGAATTTGCGAACCTGCAGCTTCTTGCGTGTGGCATACAGGGTGACCCCGGAAAGCTTGGCTTGCTGGGCCTCGGCGGCGATCTGTGCGCCCCAGCCGCATGTGTGGCGATCATTCTGGCTCAGCGCCCGTGCCTGGGCGCCGAAAGCGAGCGTGGCCAGCAGGCAGCCGGCCATCATTGCTAGAAGTACTCGCATGTTGCTGTCCTAAGCATCTGAAGGAAAACAGAGTTTGCCTTCGCTGGAGGATGTTGGGGGCCAGCAATTTGCTGTCAAATCGCGGCCGTGCGCAACGTGCCGACGGCTGGCGTGCGCAGGCTGATCCAGGCCAGGCTGGCGATCCACAGCACACCCACGCCATAGTTCAGGCGTTGGTACAGGCCGAACAGCTGGCCGCTCTTTGCCGCCTGGCCCGTGAGCACGACAGTGACGATCGCCAGGATCACGCAGACCAGGGGCACCCGCGCAAAAGTCTGGCCTGTTGCAGGTGGTCGTAGCCTGGGTAGGCCAGGGCGGTGACCCATACGCCGGCCAACAGCCAGAGGGGGATCAGCAAGCCGCTGGCGAGCAACAGGCGGTCGAGGGTCTTCATGCTCTGGCGTCCTTCCATGGATAGCGTGAAGCCGCACAGTACAGGCAGGCGCAGGCTTCGGGCCAGCACTTGCGGCGTTTTCCCGCCCTGTGAAATACCGCACGCGGTGTATGTGATCGTACAACTGCTTGCGCTATGATGAGCGCTGTCTTTCAAGGTGAAATACAGGGCGATGACAGAGCAGCAGGTACAGGCCAGAACCCGGCGCAAGCCGCGCAGTCTGGCCCAGGAACTGGTCACGGTGCTGACCGAGCGCATTCGCAGCGGCCAGCTCAAGCGCGGCGACAAGCTGCCGACCGAGTCGCAGATCATGGCCGAAGAGGGCGTCAGCCGCACGGTGGTGCGTGAAGCGATCTCGCGGCTGCAGGCTGCCGGGCAGGTCGAGACCCGCCACGGCATCGGCACCTTCGTGCTGGACGCGCCGGCCACGGGTGGCTTGCGCATCGACCCGGCGACCGTGGTCACCCTGCGTGAAGTGCTGGCAGTGCTGGAATTGCGCATTGCCCTGGAGATCGAGTCGGCGGGCCTGGCGGCGCAGCGGCGCAGCGATGAGCAACTTGCCGGCATGCGTGCAGCGCTGGATGAACTGAACGAAGGCGCCGCCCATGCCAGCGATGCGGTGTCGGCGGACTTCCAGTTCCACCTGCGCATCGCCCAGGCCAGCGGCAACCATTACTTCGCCGACATCATCGACCACCTGGGCACCAGTATCATCCCGCGTACCCGGCTGAATTCCGCGCGCCTGGCCCATGATGACCAGGCGCACTACATGGGCCGCCTGCGGCATGAGCACGAAGCGATCTACGAAGCCATTGCCCGGTGCGACAGCGAAGGGGCGAAGATGGCCATGCGCATGCACCTGAGCAACAGCCGCGAGCGCTTGCGCCAGGCCCATGAAGAGGCCGAGGCGCAGGGGGCCTGAGGACGCTGTTTGCAAGGGGCGATCAGATCGCCCCCCCACGCCACTGCCCATTCACCAAGCGGCGCAGCCCCAGCGGGTTGCCATCACGCAACGCCTCGGGCAACAGCGCCTGCGGGTAGTTCTGGTAACACACCGGGCGCAGGAAGCGATCGATGGCCAGGCTGCCGACCGAGGTGCCGCGCGCGTCCGAAGTCGCCGGGTACGGCCCACCGTGCACCATCGCATCACACACTTCGACACCGGTCGGGTAGCCGTTGAGCAGAATCCGTCCGACTTTCTCTTCCAGCAACGGGACCAGCCAGGCGTAGGCCTGCAGGTCTTCCGGCTCGCCGATCAGGGTGGCGGTCAACTGGCCGCGCAGGCCGCGCAGGGCGGCGCGCAGTTGGTCGTCGTCCTGTACCTCCACCGCAACGGTGGTCGGGCCGAACACTTCTTCCTGCAGCAGCGGCTCGGCCGCCAGCAACAGCCGGGCATCGGCCTTGAACAACTGGGCATGGGCCTGGCCGCCTGCCTGCGTCTGGCCGGCCAGGTGCTGGATACCGGCATGTGCATGCAGGTGCTCCAGGCCCGCGACATAGCTGCGCAGGCCGCCGGCGTTGAGCAGGGTCTGGCCGGCCTGTTGCTGCAGGTGCTGACCAAGCGCGGCCAGCAGCTGGCTGTACTGCGGCGATTGCAGGCCGATCACCAGCCCCGGGTTGGTGCAGAACTGGCCGGCGCCCAGGCACACCGAGCCGGCCAGCTCACGGGCGATGGCCTCGCCACGCTTGGCCAGGGCGCCGGGCAGGATGATCACCGGGTTGATGCTCGACATCTCGGCGAACACCGGGATCGGCTGGGGGCGCTCGGCCGCCATGCGGCACAGGGCATCACCGCCTTTCAGCGAACCGGTAAAGCCCACGGCCTGGATGGCCGGGTGCTTGACCAGCCACTCGCCGACGCCGCCACCGAAGACCATGTTGAACACGCCCTTGGGCATGCCGGTGCGCTCGGCAGCGCGCTGGATGGCGCAGGCGACCAGGTCGGCAGTGGCCATGTGGCCGCTGTGCGCCTTGAACACCACCGGGCAACCGGCGGCCAGGGCGGCTGCGGTGTCGCCGCCGGCGGTGGAGAAGGCCAGCGGAAAGTTGCTGGCACCAAACACGGCGACCGGGCCGACGCCGATGCGCATCTGGCGCAGGTCAGTGCGCGGCAGGGGTTGGCGTTGCGGCAGCGCCAGGTCGATGCGCGCACCCAGGAAGTCGCCACGGCGCAACACCTCGGCGAACAGGCGCATCTGGCCGCTGGTGCGGCCGCGCTCGCCCTGGATGCGGGCGCTGGGCAGCGCGGTTTCGCGGCAGACGATGGCAACGAAGGCGTCGTCCAGTTCGTCCAGTTCGGCAGCAATGGCGTCGAGGAACTCGGCACGCCGTGCCGGGGCCAGCTGGCGGAATTCGCTGAAGGCGGCGGCGGCAGCTGTGGCGGCCTGGTCCACTTCGCCTTCGGTGGCCTGGGCGAAGCTGTAGGGCAGGGCTTCGCCAGTGCTGGCGTCCAGGCTCTGCAGGCGCTGCGAGCCAGCGGCGCTGCGCTGGCCGGCGATGAAGTTGTGGCCGAGGATTTCAGGCATGGGGGTGCTCCTGGTGGCTTGAGGGAGGAAAGGGTGAAACTCATTCGAGCTGGACCGCAGCCCCTGTGGGAGCGGGTTTACCCGCGAAGAATCCAGCGCGGTGCCTGGCACCGGCTTCGCCGGTGTTCGCGGGTGAACCCGCTCCCACAGGGATTGCGACATCTCGGGAAACCGGACAAGCCCAGGGCATCAGGTAATCGGCGCCGGGTTGAACAGGGTGATGTCGTTGTGCAGCCGGTGCTGCTCGGCCCAGGTCTGCCGGCGGCCGCTGGCCACGTCCAGGTAATAGTGGAACAGCTCCCAGCCCAGTTCCTCGATGCTCGCGCGGCCGCTGGCGATGCGCCCGGCGTCGATGTCGATCAGGTCGGGCCAGCGCTGGGCCAGCTCGCTGCGGGTGCACACCTTGACCACAGGCGCCATCGCCAGGCCGTACGGGGTGCCGCGGCCGGTGGTGAACACGTGCAGGTTCATGCCGGCAGCCAGTTGCAGGGTGCCGCAGACAAAGTCGCTGGCCGGGGTGGCGCAGAAGATCAGGCCTTTGCGGTTGACCCGTTCGCCCGGGCCGAGCACGCCCTGAATGGCGCCGCTGCCGGACTTGACGATCGACCCCAGCGACTTCTCGACGATGTTCGACAGGCCGCCTTTCTTGTTGCCCGGGGTGGTGTTGGCGCTGCGGTCGGCGGCACCCTGCTGCAGGTAGCGGTCGTACCAGTCCATTTCGCGCACCAGGGCGTCTGCGACTTGCTGGTTTTCTGCGCGCGACGTGAGCATGTAGATGGCGTCGCGCACCTCGGTCACTTCCGAGAACAGCACGGTGGCGCCGGCGCGTACCAGCAGGTCGGCGGCATAGCCCAGTGCCGGGTTGGCGGTGATGCCGGAAAAGGCATCGCTGCCACCGCACTGCATGCCCAGGATCAGTTCGCTGGCCGGCACGCTTTCGCGGCGGCGCTGGTCAAGCTTGTGCAGGCGGGTTTCGGCCAGCGCCATGATCTGCCCGATCATTTCCGCAAAGCCCAGGCTGGCGTCCTGCAGCCGGTACAGCCACGGCTCGCTGAGGTCCACCGAGGGGTCGTTGTCGTGCATCACCTGGCCGGCCTGGAGTTTTTCGCACCCCAGGCTGATCACCAGTGCCTCGCCGCCGAGGTTGGGGTTGCGCGCCAGGTTGCGCACGGTGCGGATCGGGATATAGGCGTCGCGGGCGTTGATCGCCACACCGCAGCCATAGCTGTGGGTGATGGCTACCACATCATCGACGTTGGGGTATTTGGGCAGCAGCTCGCCGCGTATGCGCTTGACCGCATGCTCCAGCACGCCGGCCACGCACTGCACGGTGGTGGTGATGCCGAGGATATTGCGCGTGCCGACCGTGCCGTCGGCGTTGCGGTAGCCTTCGAAGGTGAAGCCTGCCAGTGGCGGCAGTGGCTGTGGCACGGCATTGCAGCGCGGCAGGCTGTCGAGCGCCGGGGCAGCAGGCATGGCCAGTTGGCTTTCCTGTACCCAGCTGCCCTGGCGCAGGTCTTCCAGCGCATAGCCGATGATTTGCCCGTAGCGGCGTACCGGCTCGCCCTTGGCGATGGCCACGCTGGCGACCTTGTGGCTTTGCGGCACGCCTTCGACCAGGGTCAGGCCGTCGGCGAAGCGGGCGCCTTCGCCCAGGCCACCGTCGTTGACCACGACCACGACGTTGTCGTCTTGGTGCAGGCGGACGTAGCGGGGCGAGTCGGAATGTTCGATCAACTGCATGGTCGGGCCTATCTGTCAGGTTCTCAGGCTTTTTCTACATCCGCCCGCGCAGGGTCAACTGGCGCGGGCGTGCTCTCAGTGGCGCGCGCTGGCCAGTTCGCCGCTGGCGGCCGGCTCGGCGTCAGGCTTTGCGCTTTCACGCAGCTCGATACGCTTGATCGGGCCGACGATCACCAGGTAGCTGAACACCGCCACCAGGGCGTTGGCGCCCACATACACCAGGGCCCACTTGAAAGAGCCGGTGGCGCTGATGATGTAGCCGATGACGATCGGCGTGGTGATCGAGGCGATGTTGCCGAAGGTGTTGAACAGGCCGCCGGACAGCCCGGCAATCTGCTTGGGCGAGGTGTCGGCGACCACCGCCCAGCCCAGCGCGCCGATGCCCTTGCCGAAGAACGCCAGGGTCATGAAGCCGACCACCATCCACTCGGCCTCGACGTAGTTGCAGAACACCATGCTGGTCGACAGCAGCAGGCCGCAGACGATCGGCAGCTTGCGCGAGAAGGTCAGCGAGTTGCCGCGGCGCAGCAGCCAGTCGGAGATCACCCCGCCCAGCACGCCACCGATGAAGCCGCACACCGCCGGCAGCGAGGCGATGAAACCGGCCTTGAGGATGGTCATGCCGCGCTCCTGCACCAGGTACACCGGGAACCAGGTGAGGAAGAAGTAGGTGATGGCGTTGATGCAGTACTGGCCCAGGTACACACCGAGCAGCATGCGGCTACTCAGCAGCTGCTTGACGTAGGCCCATTTCGGGCCGTCGTTGCCGCGCTTCTGGTCCATGTCCACCAGGCCACCGTTGTGCTCGATGTGTGCGAGCTCGCCCGGGCTGATGCGCGGGTGTTGGCGGGGGTTGTAAATGGTTTTCAGCCAGACCATGGAGAACACGATGCCCAGCGCACCCATGACCACGAACACGTGCTCCCAGCCGAAGCTGAACACGATCCAGCCCATGATCGGGGCGAACAGGGCGGTGGCGAAGTACTGCGCCGAGTTGAAGATGGCCGACGCGGTGCCGCGTTCCTGGGTCGGGAACCAGGCCGCGACGATACGCGCGTTACCCGGGAACGACGGGGCTTCGGCGAAACCGACCAGAAAGCGCAAAGTGAACAGGGTGACCACCGCCCAGGCGACCGGCAGGCCACCGACAAAGCCCTGCAGCAGGGTGAACAGCGACCAGGTGAAGATGCTGACGGCGTAGACCTTCTTGGAACCGAAGCGGTCGAGCAGCCAGCCACCGGGAATCTGGCCAGCCACGTACGCCCAGCCGAAGGCGGAAAAAATATAACCGAGGGTGACGGCGTCGATGCCGAGGTCTTTCTGCAGGCTGGAGCCTGCGATGGCGATGGTGGCGCGGTCGGCATAGTTGATCGTGGTCACCAGAAACAGCATGAACAGGATCAGGTAGCGCACATGCGTTTTCTTGCTCGCTTGCATGCTGGTTGTACTCCCACTAGTTATTTTTGTGCGGGCTCAGGAATGTGTAACGGAGCGGGGCAGGCCCACTCCGGGCGCGGCGCGTGGCAGGCCGCGGGCAGCGCTTACTGCGGGCCCATCTTGTCCATCAGCGCGGCGAGCATTTCGTACTCTTCGGCGCTGAGGTCGGTCAGCGGGGTACGCACCGGGCCGGCGTCGTGGCCGGCGATCTTGGCGCCGGCCTTGACGATGCTCACGGCGTAGCCGGCCTTGCGGTTGCGAATATCCAGGTACGGCAGGAAGAAATCGTCGATCAGCCTGGCTACAGTGGCGTGGTCATCGCGGGCGACGGCGTTGTAGAAGTCCATGGCGGTCTTCGGCACGAAGTTGAACACGGCCGAGGAGTACACCGGCACACCCAGGGCCTTGTAGGCAGCAGCATACACCTCGGCAGTCGGCAGGCCGCCCAGGTAGCTGAAACGCTCGCCCAGGCGGCGACGGATCGACACCATCAGCTCGATATCACCCAGGCCATCCTTGTAGCCGATCAGGTTCGGGCAGCGCTCGGCCAGTTTTTCCAGCAGGTCGGCGTTCAGGCGGCAGACGTTGCGGTTGTAGACCACCACGCCAATGTTCACCGATTTGCACACGGCCTCGACATGGGCGGCGACGCCGTCCTGGCTGGCTTCGGTCAGGTAGTGCGGCAGCAGCAGCAGGCCCTTGGCACCCAGGCGCTCGGCTTCCTGCGCGTACTCGATGGCCTGGCGGGTGGCGCCGCCGACGCCGGCGAGGATCGGTACCGAGGTGGCGCAGGTGTCGACGGCGGTCTTGATTACCTGGCTGTACTCGCTGGCGGCCAGCGAGAAGAACTCACCGGTACCACCGGCGGCGAACAGGGCGCTGGCGCCATAAGGGGCGAGCCATTCCAGGCGCTTGCGGTAGCCAGCCGGGTTGAAGTCGCCCTGGGCGTTGAAGTCGGTGACCGGGAAAGACAGCAGGCCGTGGGAGAGGATGGATTTCAGTTCTTGTGGAGTCATTGTTGTAAGCATCCTGTGGCGCTTGGGTGAAGGGTGTGGTTCTGCGCTTGAAGTAAGTTATCGTACAACTTGAGTAATGACTAGTCCCTTATGAGTTTTTTCGGGATGGGATGGGGAGGGGTGAGGTGGTATTGCCTATTCTGGCCTCTTCGCGGGCGCGCCCGCTCCCACATGGTGCGTGGAGATCCTGTGGGAGCGGGCATGCCCGCGAAGAGGCCCGCACAGGCGACAACGACAGATGGCGGATAATCCGCAATCAGTCATCGTATCTCTTAGCGGGGAAGAAAAAACGATCGCGGAGACAGGCACAAGCCCGCCGCCCGTTTCCACAGGAGGATTCTGGGACCAGCAGAGGGTGACCGGAGGAAACGGGGGCGGCCTTGCGCCGCCCCGCGATCAAAGCAGAGGAAACTGAAGGTCAGGCAGCGTGCTGGCGGTTGATCTGCGCCTTGCGTACCTGGGCCCGGCATGCATCACCGAACGCCTGGAAGATCCTGATCGAATCCGGGTTCTGCGCTGCTTGCCACTCCGGGTGCCACTGCACGGCGAACAGGAACGGCGAAATGCTCGGCGCATGAATCGCCTCGACCAGGCCGTCTTCGGCGTGGGCGATGGCCTCGATGCCGGCGCCAAGCTTGTGCAGCCCCTGGCCGTGCAGCGAGTTGACGCGAATTTCGTCGGTCCCCAGGGTGTCACGCAGCCAGCTGCCTGGCTTGATCTTCACCCCGTGCACCTGGGCGTATTGCACCTCGACCGGGTCTTCCGGGTTTTCCCGGTGGTCGTTGAAGCCAGGCTCGGCATACACCTTCTGGTAGATGTCGCCACCCAGCGCCACGTTGATTTCCTGCATGCCGCGGCAGATGCCGAAAATAGGCAGGCCACGCTTGATCGCCGCCTTGACCAGCGGGATGTCGAACAGGTCGCGGTTTTGGTCCTGGCCTTTGCCGGGGGTCTGGTTCTCCTGGCCGTACAGGGCCGGGTCGATGTTGCTGCCGGCGCCGGTCAGGTATACGCCGTCGGCCATGTCCAGATAGGTCTCGAGGTCTTCGGTGCCGCAGCAGGTGGGCACCAGCACCGGGACGCAATCGGCGAACTCGACCAGCGGGGTGATGTATTTGTGGGTCATGACCTGATAGTCATGGCCTTTGCGCTCTTGGCTGCCCATGGTCATCAGGACGACGGGTTTGCGCAGGGCGGGTTGCTTGTTGCCAATGTTGCTGTTGGACATATGTCACCTTGGGACAGGTTCGACCTGTCGTTGTTGTGCAGGCGCACGGCGCGGGGCCATGGGTGCAACCTGTAGCCCCGAGCACTGCCGGCTCGTCGGAGGCGACGATGCCGGTCGGGGCTTGTAGATAGCTTGCCAGAGCCGTTCGATATGTCAAACGACTGGAGCGGGCTTTGAGGGCGGGAATGCGCCGGTTTTTGTAGGGTTAAACCGATGCGGGCCTGTAGCGGCGAGGGTTTGACGGGGGTGGTGGTCAATAATATTTAACGATGCAGTTGGGTCTTTGCAGCGGTGCAATGAAGGTGGTGCTGTGTTGGCCTTTTCGCGGGCGTGCCCGCTCCCACAGGTTTGAGGTGGCCCTGTGGGAGATTCTATGGTTTTCAGCAAGCCAGTTTCCCGCCTTTGGTGACGTATTCGTCCTGATTTTTCATCAGGGC
>NZ_PUQD01000085.1 GCF_003331055.1 Pseudomonas sp. AFG_SD02_1510_Pfu_092
AGGGGGTGTTGGGGCGCGCGGGGGCGGCCCCGCTATCTCCCCCCCGGCGCCCCCGCCGCGGGGGGCGGGGGGGGGGGGGGGCCCGCCCGCTCCCACAGAGTACGCGTCGCGCTCACGAAACCAGTTATTTTCCAGCGTCTGCAATGGATCGAAAGAAGTCGTTCACGACTGGCCGCTTTCGACCCAAAGCGGTCAATCATGCAGGTCATCTAACGGTCAAAAAGCTGCCACCACCTTATAGAAGCGACCGCTCTCGGTTCTCATGGCTTGTAACGGAGCGTTTCAATCAGGGCGGCAAAGGCTGGGGATGTCTGCCGGCGGTTGGCGTAGTACAGGTGATAGCCCTGGAAAGTAGGGCACCATTCTGGGAGCACCTCTTGAAGCTTGCCCTCGGCCAGATACGGTGCTACCAGCTCTTCCGGGATATACCCAATGCCGATGCCATCCAGAGCGCCGTTGAGTACATGGATAATGCTGTTGAAAACCAGCGGACCTTCGCCCTTCACGGTAAAGGGCTTGCCGTCGTGCTCGAACTCCCAGGCGTAGATGGAGCCAGATGGCCGGTGGCGTATGTTGATGCAAGTGTGCTTCATCAAGTCGTGTGGCGTTTCGGGTGGTGGATGCTGTTCGAAATAGGCAGGTGAGGCGACCAGGGATAGCCGCCAGTCCGGCCCGATTCTTACCGCGATCATGTCTTTGCTGATTGCCTCGCCTAGCCGAATACCGGCGTCAAAGCGCTCTTCAACGACATTGGTAAAGCCGTAATCAACGAAGAACTCCAGCACGATTTCCGGATATTGCTCAATGAAATGCTTCAGCTTCGGCCTGACGCACAACTCAATCGAATCGTCAGTACAGGTAATACGAATCGTACCTCGTGGCTTGTCGCGCAGATCATTGAGTGCCTCGACTTCGGCAGCGATCTGATCGAACAGAGGCGCAATGGATTGCAGGAGCCTGGCACCTGCATCAGTCGCCGAAACATTTCGCGTTGTACGGGATAGCAGCCTGACGCCAAGACGTTCTTCAAGCCCTCGAACCGTGTGGCTGAGTGCCGATGGAGTTACCCCGAGCTTGAGCGCCGCCTTGGTAAAGCTTTGATCGCGGGCTACAGCTACGAAGGCTTGCAGGTCGTTTATTTTAGGCTGCGCCATTGCTGAGATTTTCTCACTAACTCTTAAAAACTATGCCTACTAATCACGCCAATGATATTCCGTCAACATATGTTCACTCGGTCAGCTGTGGCGAAAGCCAGCAGCTGAGCACTTTTTGCGGGGCGGGTACGCCCCTTCAACGATGTTGAGTGAGTAAAACCTATGACTAGCCCTGCCACAGAGTCTGCCTACCGGAGCGCATCCACTGCTGACGACCAGCCGCATTGGAGCGGAGTATTTGCCATGACGTTGTGCGTGTTTGCGCTCATCGCATCGGAATTCATGCCTGTGAGCCTGCTGACCCCTATCGCCAATGCGCTGAGCGTCAGCGAAGGTCTGGCGGGCTATGGAATCGCTATCTCCGGCGCCTTCGCCGTGCTGACCAGCCTGTCCGTCTCCAGGCTTGCCGGCGGGATGAATCGCAAAACCTTGTTGCTGCTCTTGACTGCATTGATGTGCGTGTCGGGTTTGGTCGTAGGCCTTGCCAGTAACTATTTTGTTTACATGATTGGACGCGCTTTGATCGGGGTGGTGATCGGCGGCTTCTGGTCGATGTCCGCTGCGGTTGCTATCCGGCTAGTGCCCACCGAGAGTGTTCCCAAGGCCTTGGCAATCTTTAACGGTGGTAATGCTCTGGCAACCGTTGTCGCCGCACCATTAGGCAGTTACTTGGGCGGCGTAATCGGCTGGCGAGGTGCTTTCCTCTGTCTGGTGCCGATCGGCCTGATTGCCTTGGCTTGGCAGTGGATCAGCCTCCCCTCAATGCAAGCTCAAAAAAGGGCTTCAGGCTCAGCCAGCGTTTTCACGCTCCTCGGTAACCCGCTGGTTGCGCTCGGGATGCTTGCTGTCGGCCTGTTCTTCATGGGCCAGTTCGAACTGTTTACCTACATTCGCCCGTTCCTTGAAACCGTGACGCATGTAGACGTACCTACCTTGTCGAGCATGTTACTGGCACTGGGAGTTGCGGGCTTCTTGGGCACCCTGTTTATAGGTTCATTCCTGAAGAAGGGGCTGTATCCCACTTTAATCATCATTCCGTTGCTGATGGCTGCATTGGGGATGGGCCTCGTCACATTTGGTGGGTCGGTCGCAGTGGTTTTTGTACTCTTGTCCCTGTGGGGGCTTGTCGCCACAGCGGCACCTGTGGGCTGGTGGTCGTGGTTGGCGCTGTCGGTACCAGAAGATGCTGAGGCTGGAGGTGGGTTGATGGTGGCGGTCATTCAGCTTTCCATCGCGCTGGGTTCGACCCTGGGTGGCGTGCTGTTCGATAGTCATGGCTACCAGACTACTTTCGCAGCGGCAGCCATACTGCTGATCGCATCTTCCGGCGTGTCGTTGCTGACAGCGCGGACCAGAAAAGCGGTGGTCGGCTGATAACCCACCATGGCGGACAGCTTTCAGGCTGAGTAACAGTCACGACCGCCTCGAAAACGTCCTGAGCAGAAACGGCCCGACTGGGCCGTTTTTTTATGGGATCAATACCGTCACCCCCAGGGTGTCCCTAGCCTCCAGCCTCCGATGAGATTCTCCAGCAAAATGCGCCATTGCGGATGTAGAGGTCGGTGTAGTTCACCCCAATTGCGTGGTTGCGAACCAATACCTCGCTGTAGCCGAGCGGGGGTGCGGGTGTTTCCTCATAGAGGAGTACTTCAGGCGCACCTGGACGATGGACACGGATAGCTTTCATCAGTCGCGTACCTTTCTGGGTGATTGCACGAGGTGAGCACAGGCTGGATCGGAGTGCTCAGGATTGAGGGAAAAGCAGAGAGAGGGTGCAGCAGCGAAAGTTCAGGAATGAGGCCCTAGGCCGCCCCTGCGAGCAGCGGCCAGATAGAGGCAATGGCGGTGCTCGTCGCCTTACCTTGCTGTGTTGTCGCGAGAGAAGAAAGTGGTGCCCGAAATGGGCACCACAGAATTTACTTGAGGTTCGTCTGGAAAAAGGCCGTCAGCTTTGTCCACGGGATCAGGTCGACGCGGTCATACAAGTCGACATGCCCGGCGCCCTTCACGTAGTACAACTCCTTTGGCTCGGCAGCACGTTGGTAGGCGTCTTCGCTGAATTCCTTGGAGTGGGCCTGGTCGCCAGTAATAAACAGCAGCGGGCGCGGGGAGATGGTTTCAATATCGTTGAAGGGATAGAAGTTCATGAAGCGAACTTCGCTGGTCAGCATACGGTTCTGGGTCTGCTCCAGTGTCATGCCCTCCGGAATCGCGATGCCACGTGGGGTGCGGTAAAACTCCCAAAACTCGCGCGTGACTGGATCGGTTTGGGCAGTCGGGGTGGGGGGAAGGTAGTTGAGGAAAATGCCTTTTCCAGTGGTGTACTCGGTGTAGCGCTGCTCTGCAGCTTTGGCGAGCATCGCCTTACGCTGTTCCACGGTCACCGAATGGTTGAGACCATTGCGGGTGACCGCGCCCATGTCGTACATACTTACAGTGGCGACTGCTTTCAGGCGTGGGTCTAGCTTGGCTGCGTTGATGGAGAAACCGCCGCTGCCGCAAATGCCTAATACGCCGATGCGGTCGCGGTCGATAAAGTCGCTGGTACCCAGATAGTCGACTGCTGCGCTGAAGGCCTCGGTGTATAGCTCAGGCGCGACCAGGTTGCGTGGCTTACCTTCGCTTTCGCCCCAAAATGGCAGGTCGATAGCCAAAGTAACAAAGCCTTGTTCAGCCAACTTTTGCGCGTACAGCATCGAGCTTTGTTCTTTCACTGCGCCCATCGGATGACCGACGATGATGGCGGGTGTCTTGCCACTGCGATCCTGTCTTTTGGGGGTGACGAGATTACCCGTTACCTGCATGTTGTACTGGTTTTTGAATGTCACCTTTTGCACGGTCACGCCCTCGCTTTTGTAAAAATTGTCAGCCCCTGTCGGGATGCTCGATGTCTTAGACGATTCGGCGGCGAAGGCTGAGCCAGCAGGCATTGAGGCCACAGCTAATGAGGCGAGAAAACAACCGAGCGCTGCAAGCCGCACGGGGGGCTTGAAGCTTCTCGGTTGGGTGGCAGACATGCCAGAGCGAAGCACAGGCGGAGTACTCATTTTCGATGCACCTTTGTGGGGGATTGCAAAGGTCGGTTCAGTGCGCCCTCAAATCGGCGTCATGGTGGACCCAGGTGCTTCCATGGTGCGCCTGACAGAGCACGATGATTAGTAGGGGTAATTTTCATGGGTTTGTGAAATTTATTCAGCAATCTCAAGCCTTGGTCTCACTGTTATTACTGAGAAAATCTCATAGGTTCATAGAGAAATAACTACCTATTTTCAAATATCGGTAATGACTACCATCAGCGTGATTATCAAACGTGTCAGGAAATCGGATGAAAACGCTCTGCCGTCGCGTGCTGGTGGTTTGTGCATTACTGCTCGCTCTGTGCCTTTTTGCAGTGGTGATCTACCTGCGTCAGCCAATTTTTGGTGAGTTACCACAGGGGGAGCGATTGACCCGTCTTCAAGCCTCTCCAAACTACCGCAACGACGCTTTTCAAAACCTCACCGACACGCCGTTTCTAACCAATGGCGCCACCCAATTGTCGATCAGGAAGGAGAACTTTCTTGCTGATAAAGGCATGCCGCGGCCCCTTCTTGACATACCCACACGAAAGACTGACCTACGTGCGCTTGATCGGAACAAGGATCTAGCCGTATGGCTCGGACATTCCTCCTGGTATATCCAGTTAGGCGGGAAGCGCATCCTGCTAGACCCGGTTCTCAGTGACCATGCTGCCCCATTACCGGGTCTGATCCCTGCATTTAGCGGTACCAGCATTTACTCACTGCAAGACATGCCGCCAATAGACCTGCTTCTGATCAGTCACGACCATTATGACCATCTCGATTATTCGACGATTGTTGCACTCAGGCCTCTCGTCAAAAAGGTCGCTGCCGGTTTGGGCATGGGTGCGCACTTTGAGCTGTGGGGTTACGACCCTGAGACCGTTCAGGAACTCGACTGGTATGACAGCCTGTTGCTGAGCAAGGATGTGCGGGTGCATGTGACTCCAGCCAGGCACTACTCTGGACGTACGCTGACTCGGAATCAGTCTTTGTGGGTGGGCTTTGTACTGCAGTCTACGCACCGACGGCTGTTTTTCAGTGGTGACTCTGGCTACGGCACTCACTTTGCGGACATCGGTAAGCGCTACGGCCCCTTCGACTGGGTGACGCTTGATAGTGGGCAGTACGATCCCCGCTGGGCCCATCTGCACATGAACCCCGAAGAGGCGGCACGGGCCGCCGAAGACCTTGGGGCCCGCGCCCTTACACCTTCGCATGTTGGCCGCTTTACGCTCGCTTCCCATGACTGGAACGATCCGTTCAAACGCTTGGCTATTGCCAGTGAAGGCCGCTCTTACGTCCTCTGGACCCCCATGATTGGCCAGCCAGTTCAGTTCGATTTGCGAACCCAATCATTTGAGTATTGGTGGATCAACGTCGATGGATAGGGCTCCCGCGATCTCAGCGTTTACTTCCACGACGCTGAAGACACTCGGCCTGGCCTATCAGTACTGCCTGAAGAACATCGGTCAGAGTTTGCATCACCCCCGACTGCAGGCCTTTACTGCTGCGTGAACTGCGGATTCCCGACTTACCACAAGGCGCAGAATTCAGTCTCTTGTACCCGATGTGGCCACACCATCTGGTCTCCGGCGCTAAATACCCTAATGGTTAATCCAAATGCCGCTACCGCAAAGGCCGCGTCAGCCCGACCCACTCCTGTACGGCCGGGCGCTGCCATTGTCGCTGAGCATAATCCTCCAACCTGGCTGGCAGCCTGTCACCGTTGAATATCAATCGATTGAGCATCAACGCGAGATCGACATCAGCGATGGACCAGTCACCAAACAGGCAATCGGAATCATCGGCAAGCAACAGTTGCGCGGTATCCACCAACTTTTGTCTTGCCGACTCGGCCGACGCTGACAATGGGCCGCATTTGACGCCGTAGAATATACCTAGTGTGGAGCGCTCCTGACGAATCGGCAGCAGGTCGCTGCGTAGCCACGCCTGGACTTGCCGCGCCCTGGCACGTTGCATTGAGTGCGCCGGGTAAACCGGCGTGTGCGGGAAAAGTTCCTCGAGGTACTCTGTAATTGCCGACGATTCGGACAACGCAAAATCGCCATGCACCAGGGTCGGCACCCTCTGCGTCAGCGAAAGACGGGAAAAATCCTTCGCCTGATGTTCTCGTGTGTCCAGGTCAACGGGACTCAATTCGAACTCGATCTGCTTTTCGCGAAGTGCCACGAAGCACGACATCGCGTAAGGGCTGGTGAATTGGGCATCAACGTACAAGCACAGCCTGGAATGGCTCATCGCGTCATCTCCATATGCGGGAGCAAACAGGCTAGGAGATTCGCCACTGTAAATAAAATTCATGTTTTTCATGGGGGCATTCCTGCCTGGAATGCAATCGTGCGCCCCATGAACCTCTGCCAGGTTACCCCTTGCTCAGATCAACCAATGGCGTTTGCCGCACTTCGGTTGCGCGCCCGTCCTGAATCTCGCTCACTTGTTTCAGCGCGTGGTCAACAGCGGCCTTGTCCGCCAACAAGCTGTAGCTGATACGGAACTGCCGCTGTTCCTTCGGGCCAATGGTCGGCACCAGGCCCAGTGGCCGCTGGTAACGTCGGTTGTAGGAAAAGCTCGTTCCCGGCTCCAGCCCGGTGACATAGCCCTGCCCCTGGGTATCGGTATTCTTCCACAGGGAAAACACCGGCAGCGTCGTGGTATTGAAACCGACCGCTACGCCCAGGCTGCCAGCCTTGTCATGCAGCACGGCCAGCGTGTCGCCATTGCCATCGGCATACGGCACCACGTTGTAAACCGTTTCGTCGTAGTCCCTGGTAGGTGCGCGGTAAGTTTGCCAGTCGGGCAGATCGCCCCTGGCCTTGTCGTTGAACGGCGATACCTGTTTCACCGGCGCGGCGAAACGGGCGCCCTGTTCCAGGAACGGGGTGCTGAAGTTGCTGTGGTACAGCGCCTGGTATTCCTTCGGATAGTCGCCGTTGTTGGTCAGGGTGTCGTTGAGGGCGAACGCTACACTGCCGGGTTCGGTGACCAGTTCGGTGGCGACGGAGAAGTCGACCTTCTTGAACGCCTGCTCCTTCAGTTCGCCACGCAAGGTGATGGCGTACGGCGGTTTTTCATCGATGTGCAAGGTGACCTTGTTCGCAGGAATGTTCGCGGCCCGGCCATGCAGGGTCAGCAGCTCGCCGTTGTCGATACCGGGGTGGCCGACCCATTCATAACCGCAGCGGGTGACCAGCTCGTTGAAGCCTTCCAGCCAGCCGAGACCATTGCGCCCGTTGAGCTCGATGAAGGCCGGGTTGACCACCTCCTTGACCGGCGAATCCCAGCCCATGCGCACCTTGCCGACCGAAGCCTGCAAAACGTTCATGCCGCGCGTCGGCACTACCGAAAGCTTCATCGTACCGTTGTCGATGTCGACGATGCTGACGCCCTCCTGCCGACCGCCGTGCAAGGTGCGCAGGGTAACGCTGAAAGGCTTGTCGGTTTTCACACCCAGTTGCTGGCTGGTGATCTGCCAGTTCTGCGCGGCTTTGTCGGTGTCGAGCAGGACGTACTCCCAGGCCATGGCGTGGGAAGCTGCCGACAGGGCGCTGAGGGCGACGATGGGTTTGAGTGGGAACATGGGCAGCAACCTTTCTTGGAATTGTGCCCTTTTATAGACCGGGAGAAACGTTTCAGCAAGCTCCCGCAAGGCAAGCTGTTCAGCGCCATGATCAAGGTCCCGGCATCAGCGGCCGCCTTTGGCGAACTGCTGTTGCAAAAACGCGCTCACCAGCGAGGCGATCTGCATCTGGATCAACGCCCGCGACCGGGCGTTGTCGCCGTCCCGGCAAATCACGCCGTCCCCTGGCGCATCGTCTTCGAGCAACGCCATGGCGCCTGGCTTGCACATCGACAAGAAGCTGAAATGGCTGGCATCCTCGATCTCGACATAACGACGCGTCGCCGAGGGTAGACGCTTGGCCAGGTCGGCAGACTCCAGCTGTGCTGGGAGGTCTTGCGAAGGTGCGCCCGCCGCAATCACCAGCGTTGGCACCGGCAGTGCCGCCAGGCTTTCATCGGTCAGGCCACGTGACAGGCCAAGATCCAGGGTAACGATGGCGGTAACACGGCTGTCGCGCAGATCGCCACTCAGCCGGGCCCGCGACGCCGGGTCGCTGTCGGGGTTGATCTGTTGGTAGACGCTGCAACTCGACAGCTGCGGATGGATGGCACAGTCCTGGGCAAAACGCTCGGGATCGAACCGGGCGCCGGCTGTTTCCAGGGCGGTCCAGCCGCCCAGTGAATGGCCAACCACTGCAATTTGCCCCTTCGCCAGTTGCCCGAACTGGTCCGGCCGGGCCTGGACCGCATCGATGGCCCGGTGCAGGTCGAGCGGACGCTGCCACAACTGTGCCGCCGCTTCAGGGCTGCGATCGCGGGTGGTCGTACCCGGGTGATTGACCGCCGCCACGATGTAGCCCTGGTGAGCCAGCGCACTGGCCAACCACGACTGGTTCTCCCAATTGCCGCGAAAGCCGTGGGAAAGCACCACCAACGGGTACACGCCTGCAGCTGGAGGCGCATCGCGCACAGCAAGATCACCGATGAAAACCGAGGTATCAGCGATCAACTGCGGGGTGGCAGTGGACGTACTGGGGTACCAGACGACCAGTTCCAGCGGGCGTTGGTTTTGCTCGTCCGGCAATCTCGAGGCCTTGAAGCCGATGGTCTGGTAAGCCGCGAATGCAGGCAGGTCCAGGCAGACAAGGAGCAACAAGCCGAGCACTGTTTTCATTGTTTTTTGTCTTCCTTGATGGGCCAGCGTCGATAGGCCGCGTGCCGGTGCGCGGGGGCGGTGCAAACAGACTTTGCGCTCATGCAGCCGCTCAATAACGGCAATAGGTTAAATATACTTTGCGCACTAAATATTATCGCGCAACATTAGCTCCAGACAGCCACACAGCGCTGATCCCACTACCCAGTTAACGGAGCATGACCATGACCTTCAGCAAAGCAATCGCCATCGCCACCTTGACCTTCGGCACCAGCGTCAGCGCCTTCGCCCAGACCGTCGCCCCGTACCAGTACGGCATGAACCTGGACATCGCCCAGGTGATCGCGGTGGACGCCCCGGGCAACGCCACCGGCCACGCCAGCACCGCCACCCTCACCTACCGTGACAGCGACGGCAAGGTGCAGAAGATCAGCTACCTGCGCCCGGCCACCTACGCCAACCAGAACTGATGAGCAACCTGCACTCAAGCGCTTGCGGGGCCACCGAGGGGCCCCGCGTTGCCATCAAGACGCCGAGGCCGGGTTGCCCAGCTTGGCATGGGTGGCGAGTTCGTCAGCGATGAACGCCGAAATCATCGCCCGGTAGACCTGCTCCACGACCTCGGCCGAGGCGCCGGTCTGGTCAGCCATTTCACGAACCTTGCTGATCACTTGCTCCACGCGAGCAGGCGCGCGCACGTCATCGGTGGTTTTCTTGAACCTCGCAGCCTGGGTCACCAGCTTTCCACGTTTGCCAAGAAGAGCGACCAGACTACGGTCGATTTCATCGATCCGTTGGCGGACTTCTTCCAGAGAGGTGCAGGTTATATCCATGTGTCTGACTTCCTTTTCATGAGACCAGGGTTAGGGGTAGAACAACCCTGATTGTGCTTCAACGTGGCCGAGCGTGGCCACTCGTTATATCCTTGCCCCACACAAACAACCTCGAAGCTGTGAATTGAACGATGGGTTTTGAACAACTAGCTGAGCTGCGTGACCGCCTGCGGGCTGAAAAAGTGCAGACAAAGGCCGAAAAAGCGGTACCTACCAAGCGCAAGCCCTCCGCGCAGGCCAAGCCTCGCGCACAGGACCCGGCGGTGGAAGCGATCTGGCCATTGCAGAAGCACTTTCCATTGGCCTTCCCTGTCAACCCCGCGCCCAAGGTGCCGCTCAAGGAAGGCATCTTCAAGGATGCCGAGCAACACCTGGAACTGCTCGGCATCACCCGCGAGCAGCTCAAGCTGGGCATCTCCACCTGGTGCCGTGGTAGCCGCTACTGGGCCAGCATGGTGGAAAATGCGCCGCGCCTGGACTTGAGCGGCCAGCCCGCCGGGACCGTGACCGCCGCCCAGGCGCTGCATGCGAAGCAGCAAGCGGCGCGGCAACGCAGCCAGGACCGCCGCAATCGCGCGAAGTCAAAGGCACAGGTCACCGCCCCTGCCGCCGATACCGCAGTGGAACAGCCAGCAGACTGAATTCAGTCGCGCTCGCGTGGGCGGGCCTGCTACCGCTAACGAAATGACTGCTGAACCTCGGGGCCGCATTGCGGCCCCTTTCGCGCCTGCGCCTGGGGACGCGGCCTCTCCACCTCTTGTAACATTATGAAATACCTTCGTTGCATTTTTAGTTGTACGATGTCTTACCTACTATGATCGACTACGCCCCGTTCTCACAAAAAAAACAATGGAGACACCATGTCGAGCATACCTTCCGTCGAGGGGAAAGCAGCCACAGCCCCGCAAAATCGCCTGACAAAGCTGATCAGACTGCTTGGCCCCGGCATCATTGCGGTGTTGTCGTGGCTGGGGGCAGGAGATCTGATAACCTCGTCAGTCGCCGGGGCCAATTACGGCTACGCGATGATGTGGGTACTGGCCGTTTCGCTGCTGCTGCGCTACCTGATCGTCAACATCATCGCCCGCTTCCAGCTGTGCAATAACCAGGGCATGACCATTCTGCAGGGCTATGCGCAGCTGCACCCGGTGTTCGCCTGGTTCATGCTGGGCTATGCCTTGTTGATGGGCCACCTGATGAACGCCTACATGATCAAGGGTGCCGGGGAAGCGCTGGCGATGCTGCTGCGAATCGACTACCCGCTACTGTGCTCGATGGCCGTGGTGCTGGCGGTATGGATGCTGGTGGGGCGCAACATCTACGCCATGATCGAAGGCGTCATGAAAGTGCTGTTGGCAGTGATGACCCTGGCCTTTCTGGCATTGGCGGTGATGTCCGGGCCTGATGTGGCGGGTATCGTCAAAGGCACCATCGGTTTCAGCATTCCGGCCGATGAAGGCGTGCATGGCGCACTGCTGGTGGCGGTATCGGTGATCGGCGCCGTGGCAGGTTCGGTGGCCAACTTCGTCCACCCCTATGTCATGCGGGAAAAAGGCTGGGTCGGCCCGCAACACAAACGCATTCAGCGCAACGACCTGCTGTTCGCGGTATTTGTCGGTATCGTCATCAACCTGGCGATCTGGATCGTCGGCGCGGAAATCCTGCGGCCCAACGGCATCGAGGTGAAAACCCTGGGCGACCTGGGCAAGGCGCTGGAACTGTTCTTCGGCCCGATAGGCTGGTACATCTTCTTCGTCGGCGTATTCGCCACCTTGTTCGCCAGCATCTCCGGCAAGACCACGGCATTCCCCATGCTGATCACCGACGCGTTCCAGCATGTGCAGCCCGAGCGACGCGCGCGTTACGGCAAGGAATTCCACAACGACCCGATGCACAAATGGTTCATGTTGTTCATCCTGGTGACGCCCCTGGTCTGGTCGATCCCGGGTATGCCCGACTTCGTCACCCTCACCATCGGCGTCAGCGCGCTGAACATCATCGGCCTGCCCGTGATCTCGCTGGGCCTGCTGATCATGTCCAACCAGAAATCGCTGCTGGGCAAGGCGTATCGCAACAACTGGTTCGAAAACATCGCGCTGGCCTTCGCCACCGGCCTGGCGCTATGGGTAGCGTTCCAGCTCGCAATGGACCTTGTCGCCTGACGGTCAATGGCAGCCCTGGCTCAATGCTGACCAGGGGCTGCCTTACACTGGGCAAGTTTTTCACTGATCTTCACAAATCGCTTTCTGCCCCAGAACGGTGGTTTATGCAGACCGCGCCATCCGGCGTCGGCGAATCCATGCGGCCAAGTGGTAGCCGCCGCCTGAGGTGAACACCAGCGCGAACAGGCCGGCCAACAGGCTCGCCCCCCATAACGCGCCGCGGTCATCGTCAAGGGCGAAGGCGGCGGCTGAGAGCAGTTAGCCGCTGTTGCTTGCTGCTTCAGCCACCGCCTGATCCCAAGGGGTGGGTGAGGGAAACAGCTCGCCGAGAAACTGCACAAAGGCCTTCACATTGGGGCTGCCGCGCCGGCTTTCCGGCCACAACGCGGTAATGGGAAAACGCTCCAGGGTGAACTGTGGCAACACCGGCACCAACTCGCCGCGCTTGACGTAAGGCGCGGCCACATAGCAGGGCGAAATACCAATTCCTCCTCCGGCGGCCAGCACCGCCGCTACTGCATCACTGAGGTCGATTGTGATGCCTGCCTTCGGCGTCACCTCCAGCGTTCGCTCGCCTTCCTGATACGGCCAGCGCAAGGCCTGGCCCGAACTCTGATAGCGGAAGTTCACGCACTCATGCGCCAGCAACTCTTGTGGATGGGTTGGCGTACCCCGCGCTGCCAGGTAGCCCGGCGAGGCAAATGCCGCCGTTCGGTGTGGCCCCAAGGTGCGGGAAATCAGGCGCGAATCGGCGAGATTGCCGACCCGAATCGCCACATCGATACCCTGTTCGATGATGTCCGCATGCTGGTCGCCCAGGCGCAGGTCCACTGCCAGCTTGGGATAGCGCTGGCGGAACAGCGGTAACGCCGGGGCGAGGATATTCAGGCCGATGGGCAAGGGTGCCGTGACCTTTAAGGTACCCGCCGGCTCTGCCCGTGATGCCAGCGCCGCCTGGTCGATGCCCTCCACCTCTTCCAGAATGCGCAAGGCGCGCTCGTACAGATCGCGCCCTTCTGGCGTCAACGTCAGCGAGCGCGTCGTGCGGGTAAACAGCTTGAGCGCAAAGTGCTCTTCCAGCCGTTGCACGCTCTTGCTGACTGCCGACGGCGAAACGGACAAGGCCCTAGCCGCTGCCGTGTAGCTGCCTAAGGATGCCGCGCGGGCAAATGCGATCAGACCGGTAAGGCGGTCCAGGCCTATTTGTTCCTTCATGGCATGATTAAAGCGAATTGCGCCCTGATTATCAATCCTGAATCTAGCCCGTAATCTCTCCTCCATCGAATGCCAACCGGGCATTTCATAGGAGAGATCGCCATGAACACCACTCAATTCAACGCTGCATTGCCCATCAACCTGCATGACCAGACGGTCGTGATTTTCGGTGGTACCTCCGGCATCGGCCTAGCTGCTGCTATCCAGGCCAAAGCCGCCGGGGCCAAGGTGATCGTGATCGGTTCCAATGCCGAACGCGCTCAGCAAACCGCAGACACCCACGGCTTTGTCGGCTGGCGTGCCGCCGACGTAACCCGCAGCGAAACGATCTACGCCGCCCTGGCCGATATCGCCCATGTCGATCACCTGGTGTTGCTCGCTGGCAGTTTTGTTGCCGGGCGCGTGCTGGACGCCGACGTGGACTACTTGCGCAGAGCCTTCGAAGAGCGCATGTGGGCCTCGGTACACGCCATCCGCGCTCTAGGTGAAAAGCTGTCGAAAAGCGGCTCCATCACTTTTATTTCCGGCAACCTGGCTGATCGCCCCAACGCCTACGGCACCGCTGTACTCGCCGCAGCCTCGGCCGCAATGGAAGCCCTGGCCCGCGGCCTGACACTGGAGCTGGCACCGGTACGGGTCAACACCCTGTCGCCAGGCCCGATCGACACCCCGATTCTCGGCAAAGCCTTAGGTGCAGGCCGTGACGCCTTTGTCGCGTCCCTCGAACAAGCCTTGCCCCTGCATCGCCTCGGCTCGGCCGAAGAGGCCGGCAACGCCGTGGTGTTCCTCATGAACAACACCTACATGAACGGCGCAGTGCTCAACGTCGATGGCGGCGCACGCCTGGCTTGATGCCACTTCCAGCTTGCCCAATTAACCAGGAGAACACTGATGACTTCGCTCTTTTCACCCTTGCGCTTCGGCGCACTGGAATTGCCGAACCGCATTCTGATGGCACCGATGACCCGTGGCCGCGGCACCCGCGAACATATCCCCACTGCGATCATGGCTGACTACTACGCCCAGCGCGCCGGCGCCGGCCTGATCATTTCCGAGGCCATTGGCATCAGCCAGCAAGGCTTGGGCTGGGCCTACGCCACCGGCATCTGGTCGGAACCGCAAGTGCAAGGCTGGCGCCGCGTCACCGATGCGGTGCACGCCGCTGGCGGGCGGATCATTGCGCAGTTGTGGCATATGGGCCGCTCGGTGCACCCGAGTTTTCTCGAAAGCGGCCAACCGGTTTCGGCGTCGGTCACCACCGCCCCCGGCCTGGCTCATACCTACGCCGGCAAACAGCCGTATGCGCCGGCACGGGCCTTGACCGTCGAGAACATTGCCGAGCTGCTCGAAACCTTCCGCACCGCGACCCGCAATGCCATCGCTGCGGGTTTCGATGGCGTGCAGATACACGCAGCCAACGGCTACCTGATCGACCAGTTTCTGCGTGACGGCAGCAACTTCCGTCAGGACGCTTACGGCGGCCCGATTGCCAACCGTGTTCGTCTGTTGCGCGAGGTCACCGAGGCGGTCGTCGAGGTCATTGGCGCGCAACGCACGGGCGTACGCCTATCGCCCAGCAGCTACGATCTGGGCGTGCGCGACAGCCATCCCGAAGCGCTGTTCGTCCATGCTGCGCAGGTGCTGTCGGAGATTGGCGTGGCTCATCTGGAACTTCGAGAACCCCCGCTGGACGGCACCTTCGGAAAATCGGAAACCGCGCCTATCGCTGCCGCGATCCGGCAGGCGTTCAACGGCGTACTGATCCTGAACTCCGACTACGACAGCCGACGGGCCCAGGCCACGCTTGACACCGGCGCGGCGGATGCAATTGCCTTCGGACGTCCCTTTATCGCCAACCCGGATTACCCGGCACGCCTGCAAAACCGCTGGCCGTTGGCGCAGGACGATGCCGCTACCTGGTTTACTCAGGGAGCGGATGGTTACACCAGTTATTTGCCGGCCACCAACACGAGGTAACGCACGTACACACGAGCTGTTATTCCAGCAGAAGGTGAACGGCATGGATTGCTTCAAGGCTGCCTGCTTCCACCCCTGGCTGCCGCTGAAAGTTAGCTGGTTTCGTGAGCGCGACGCGCACTGTGTGGGGCAAGCCCGCGAAGCAGACGACGCGGTGGATGGCACCGGCTGCGCCGGTGTTCGCGGCTAAAGCCGCTCCCACAG
>NZ_PUQD01000086.1 GCF_003331055.1 Pseudomonas sp. AFG_SD02_1510_Pfu_092
GCCCTGATGAAAAATCAGGACGAATACGTCACCAAAGGCGGGAAACTGGCTTGCTGAAAACCATAGAATCTCCCACAGGTACTGCGCTGGCTTCGGGTTCAAACGGTATTTTCAGCTTGTCGCCTTTTTCGGGGCTGTCTTGGCTTGCCTGTGGCCGCCTTGCCTTTCCCGCCAGCCCTGCGTTTCTTCTTCCATGGCGGCGCGGCTCCGGCCGCCGGCCCGCTGATGGTCATGCGCATGCCGCTGCAGCGTTCGACCAGCTTGCCCATCCACGCCGACTGCCGGGTGACGAACGCTTCGAGTGTCATTTCGCCGCTTTGCACCATGTCCAGCGCCTGCTCCCAGATAGCCGTGGTCCCAGGGTCGGCAATGGCCCGGGGTACGGCGTCGATCAGGCTGAAAGCCGCCGGCGTGGCCGCCAGCGCCTTGCCGTTCTTTACCAGGTAACCGCGGTCGAGCAGGCCCTGGATGATGCTGGCGCGGGTGGCTTCGGTGCCGATGCCGGTGGTTTCCTTGAGCTTCTGCTTCAGCCGTGGGTCGTCCACCAGCTTGGCCACGTTCTTCATCGCCTTGATCAGGTCACCTTCGGTGAACGGCTTGGGCGGCTGGGTCCACAGGTCTTTCAGTTGCAGGCCCTGCACGGCGCAGTCCTGGCCCTCGCGTAGCGCTGGCAGCACCTGGGCCGGTGGGGCCTCGCGGCCTTTGCCTGGGGTCAGTGCTTCGGGCAGGGCACGGCGCCAGCCGGGTTCGACGATCTGCTTGCCGACTGCACGCAGGGCATGGCCGGCGCAGTCGAAGTCGGCCTGGGTGCGGTCGTACTCGTGGTTGGGCAGAAACTGCGCCAGGTAGCGGGCGCGGATCAGCGTGTAGACCGCCTTGTGCCTGGCTGGCAGGCGCGCCGGGTCGCTGGCGGCGGCGGTAGGGATGATGCCGTGGTGCGCGCCGACCTTGGCGTCGTTCCACGCCCGTGAGCGGCGCTGCGGCTCCAGGTACGGCTGCAGTGGCGCCAGGCTGGCATCGGCCCGCTGCAAGGCAGCGAGAATGGCCGGCGCCTCGGCGTGCTGGCTTTGCGGCAGGTAGCCGCAGTCGCTGCGCGGGTAGGTGATCAGCTTGTGGGTTTCGTACAGCGCCTGGGCGATGTCGAGGGTTTCCTGGGCGCCGAGGCCGAACTTTTTCGAGCACAGTTCCTGCAGGGTGCCCAGGTCGAAGGGCAGGGGCGCGGCTTCACGTACACGCTCGGTGGCGACCTTGACGGCCCGGGCAGTGCCGGCCTGGCCGATGTCGGCGGCCGCTTGCCGGGCCAGTTCATGCTTCAGGCAACGGCCCTGGTCGTCACAGGCGTCCTCGGGCGCGCGCCACTGGGCATTGAAGCACTGGCCGGCGTGCTGCAGTTGCACATCGATGGCCCAGAACGGTACCGGCACGAAGTCGGCGATGCTGCGATCACGGTCCACCACCAGACGCAGGGTGGGCGTTTGTACCCGGCCCACCGGCAGCACGCCCTGGTAGCCGGACTGGCGGCCCAGCAGGGTGAACAGCCGGCTCATGTTCATGCCGATCAGCCAGTCGGCACGCGAGCGGCCCAGTGCCGAGTGGTACAGGTTGAAGGTTTCGTGGCCGGGCAACAGCCGCGCCAGCGCCTTGCGGATCGACGCGTCATCCAGTGCCGACAGCCACAGGCGCTGCACCGGGCCGCGGTAGCGGCAATGCTCGACCAGTTCGCGGGCGATCATCTCGCCTTCGCGGTCGGCGTCGGTGGCGATCACCAGCTCGCGGGCTTCGCCGAGCAGGCGCTTGACCGCCTTGAACTGGCTGGCGGTCTTGGGCTTGACCAGCATCTTCCACTTTTCCGGGATGATCGGCAGGTCGGCCAGGTTCCAGCGCTTGTAGCGTTCGTCGTAGCTGTCGGGCGGGGCGGTTTCCAGCAGGTGGCCGATGCACCAGGTGACGCAGACGTCGGTACCTTGCCAGCAGCCATCGCCTTTGCGGTTGGCGCCGAGCACTTTGGCGATGTCTTTTGCCTGGGAGGGTTTTTCGCAGAGGAACAGGCGCATGGCCGCAGACGCTTCATCGGGGGTGATGGGCACTAGGATGCGCAAGCGAGGGCGCGGAGGCAAGTTTTATCTGGATGGATGTACAGGTTTTTTGTCAGGAGTGATGTCTTGGCTGTGCCGGCCTCTTCGCGGGTGAACCCGCTCCCTCAGGGGCCCCACAATTTTCAGAATTTGTGAGGGCCCCTGAGGGGAGGTCATGGATCAGGCGCGCGAGTCGCGCACCATGTCCACGTGGGGGATGCCGGCTTCGAGGAACTCTTCGCTGACTACGCGAAAGCCCAGCCGTTCGTAGAACGGCGTGGCGTGCACCTGGGCGCTGAGCATCTGCTGCTTCAGGTCGCGGTTCTGCGCTTCGTCGATGACCGCGTTCATCAGCGCGTCACCCACCTTCAGCCCGCGCCAGTCTTTCAGCACCGAGACCCGGCCGATGGTGCCGTCCGGCAGCAGGCGGGCGGTGCCGATCGGGTAGTCGCCCTCCAGGGCCAGGAAGTGCGCGGCAGTCGGGTCGTCGGAATCCCACTCCAGCTCCGGTGGCACGTGCTGTTCGGCAATGAACACCGCTTCGCGGATACGACGGATGTCGGCGTTGTCCTTGTGCCAGTCGGCGAGGCGCACACGAATCTTATTCATTGGCGAATCCCAGGCTTCCTTGTTTGACCAGCTGCTGTACCAGCATCAGGCCATCTTCATCCTGCAGCCATTCGCCCAGGTTGTCGATGTGCAAGGCGTCGGCCGCGCAAACCAACTTCAGCAGCTCGCGCAGTTTGCCCGGCAGCGGGCAGCTGCGGCCGCTGGCGAACAGCAGCAGGTCGTCTTCGAATTCCGACCAGGCCAGGCGTGCGGCCGGGTTGCGGATGAGGATGGCGCCTTGCTCCAGGGCGTCGACCAACTCGTCTTCGCTCAGCTCTTCGCCGACGATTTGCTCGGGGTAGCGCGGCTCGGTCATGAACTGGCCGAACCAGGTCAGCAGCAGGTCCTTGTCGCCCATGTGCTTGTCGAGCAGGGCCTTGAGGCGATCGAGGGCGTCGTGCTGGATCTGGTGCGGATCGGCGACCGGCTGGGCGTCGGCGTCGCTGTAGCGCTCTTCGTCGGGCAGGAACTGGCCGAGGAAGTCGGTGAAGTGGGTCAGCACTTCGGCAGCGCTCGGCGCGCGGAAGCCGACCGAGTAGGTCAGGCAGTCGTCCACGGCCACGCCGTAGTGGGCCAGGCGCGGTGGCAGGTAGAGCATGTCGCCCGGCTCCAGGGTCCACTCATCGCTCTGCTCGAATTCGGCCAGGATACGCAGGTCGGCGTGCTCCAGCAGTGGGCTGTCGCTGCTGCACATCTGGCCGACTTTCCAGTTGCGCTGGCCGTGGCCCTGCAGCAGGAACACATCGTAGTTGTCGAAGTGCGGGCCGACGCTGCCACCGGGGGCGGCGAAGCTGATCATCACATCATCGATGCGCCAGCTGGGCAGGAAACGGAAGTTTTCCAGCAGTTCGGCCACTTCCGGGACGAACTGGTCCACCGCTTGTACCAGCAGGGTCCAGTCCTTTTCCGGCAGCTCGGCGAAGGTGTCTTCGTTGAACGGGCCGCGGCGCAGCTCCCACGGATGCGCGCCGTGCTCGAGCACGATACGCGACTCTACTTCCTCTTCCAGGGCCAGGCCGGCCAGCTCGTCGGGGTCGATCGGGCTGATGAAGTCGGGGAATGCCTGGCGCACCAGCAGCGGCTTCTTCTGCCAGTAGTCGCGCATGAATTCGCGGGCCGAGATGCCGCCGAGCAGCTGCAGTGGAGTATCAGGATTCATGTTCAACCTATTGAAAAAACGTAATTTTCGTCCGGGAATAAAAACGCCCGGCCAGGCCGGGCGTTGAACGCGACGGTCAGCTTAGATGCGTTTGGCCTGTGCTGCCGCGTTGCCGATGTAGGTAGCAGGGGTCAGCTGCTTGAGCTCGGCCTTGGCGTCGGCTGGCATGTCCAGGCCGTCGATGAAGGTCAGCAGCGCTTCGGGGGTGATGCCCTTGCCACGGGTCAGCTCCTTGAGCTTCTCGTAGGGGTTTTCGATGTTGAAGCGGCGCATCACGGTCTGGATCGGCTCGGCCAGCACTTCCCAGCAGGCGTCCAGGTCGGCGGCGATGCGGGCTTCGTTGACTTCCAGCTTGCCGATGCCTTTCAGGCTGGCTTCGTAGGCGATGACGCTGTGGGCAAAGCCCACGCCCAGGTTGCGCAGCACGGTGGAGTCGGTCAGGTCACGCTGCCAGCGCGAGATCGGCAGCTTGCTGGCCAGGTGCTGGAACAGCGCGTTGGCGATACCCAGGTTGCCTTCGGAGTTTTCGAAGTCGATCGGGTTGACCTTGTGCGGCATGGTCGACGAGCCGATTTCGCCGGCGACGGTCTTCTGCTTGAAGTAGCCCAGCGAGATGTAGCCCCACACATCACGGTCGAAGTCGATCAGGATGGTGTTGAAGCGGGCGATGGCGTCGAACAGCTCGGCGATGTAGTCGTGCGGCTCGATCTGGGTGGTGTACGGGTTGAACTGCAGGCCCAGCTCGTCTTCGATGAAGGCGCGGGCGTTCTGCTCCCAGTCGATCTGCGAGTAGGCCGACAGGTGGGCGTTGTAGTTGCCCACGGCGCCGTTGATCTTGCCCAGCAGTGGCACGGCGGCAACCTGGGCGATCTGGCGCTCCAGGCGATACACGACGTTGGCCAGTTCCTTGCCCAGGGTGGTCGGCGAAGCCGGCTGACCGTGGGTGCGCGACAGCATCGGCACATCGGCGTGGGCGTGGGCCAGGGCGCGGATGGCGTCGGCGATCTGGCGCATCAGCGGCAGCAGCACTTCGTCACGGCCGGCGCGCAGCATCAGGGCGTGGGACAGGTTGTTGATGTCCTCGCTGGTGCAGGCGAAGTGGATGAACTCGCTGACCTTGGCCAGCTCAGGCAGCTTGGCGGCCTGCTCCTTGAGGAGGTATTCGATCGCCTTGACGTCGTGGTTGGTGGTGCGCTCGATTTCCTTGACGCGTTCGGCGTGCTCGAGCTTGAAGTCGCTGGCCAGGCTGTCCAGCAGGGCGTTGGCTTCGGCGGAGAACGCCGGCACTTCGCCGATCTGCGGGTGGGCGGCCAGGCGCTGCAGCCAGCGCACTTCGACCAGGGCGCGGAAACGGATCAGGCCGAATTCGCTGAAAATGGGGCGCAAGGCCTGGGTTTTGCCGGCGTAACGGCCGTCTACAGGGGAAACCGCAGTGAGCGAAGAAAGCTGCATGGGGTGTTCTCGGACAGTCAGGCTTTTGGAAGGGCGCATATCATACATGAAAAATGCGCCCGAGTCGGGTGGCTGACCAAAGGTCGGGCCTACAAATGTGCTTGATGCGATCCCTGTGGGAGCGGGCGTGCCCGCGAACACCGGCGGAGCCGGTGCCATCCACCGAGTTGCCTGTTTCGCGGGCACGCCCGCTCCCACAGAGACTGGTACAGCCTTTCAGTTAGCGCTACGCATCATGTCGTACAGTTCGTTGAGCAGCTTGCGCCGGCTGAACACCAGCTGCCAGCGGTGCCCGCCCAATTGGCGCCACAGGCGTGCGGCGCGGATGCCGGCCAGCAGCAGGGCGCGGATCTTCGAGGCGTTGCTGGCCTGCTGCAGGAAGCGCATGTCGCCGTGTACCTGGATGCGCTGGCGCAAGGTGCTCAGGGTGTCCTGGTACAAGGCTCCGCTGGAAGCGATGACGTTTTCATGAACCAGGCCGAAATGCTCGGCCTGGGACTGGATTTGCGGCAGGCGGTTGCCGATGGTGTCGAGCAGGTCGCCACGCTTGTTCAGCTGGCGCTCAAGGCCGAGCATCGACAGGGCATAGCGCAGCGGCTCGCGCTGCAGGCTGCTGGGGTCGCGCTCCAGTGCGCCGACCAGCGCCCGGTAGCCGTCGCGCAGGTTCAGGTCGTCGCCGCCGAACACTTCCAGGGTGTCCTTGGGGTCACGCACCAGCAGGCTGCCCAGCATGCAACCGATGTTGGCCTCGCTGGCCTGGCCGGTGCGGGCGATGCGGTCGACCAGCACGGCGGCCTGGAACACGCCGCCCAGGGCAATCAATTGCTCCTGCAGGTTGCTCATGCGCGCGGGCTCCATGGCTCGGCGGTTTCGATCACGCCGCCGCCCAGGCACACCTCGCCGTCATAGAACACCACCGACTGGCCCGGGGTGACGGCGCGTTGCGGTTCGTCGAACACCGCGCGGTAACCGTTTGCCGTGCGCTCCAGGGTGCATTGCTGGTCGCTCTGGCGGTAACGAACCTTGGCGGTCAGCTTGCGCGGGCTGCTCAGGTCAATCGGGTTGACCCAGAAGATTTCCGAGGCAAGCAGGGCGCGGGAGAACAGCCACGGGTGTTCGTTACCCTGGCCGACCACCAGCACGTTGCGGCTGAGGTCCTTGTGCAGCACGTACCACGGCTCGTCGCCGGCGTCCTTCAGGCCGCCAATGCCCAGGCCCTGACGCTGGCCGATGGTGTGGTACATCAGGCCGTGGTGGCGGCCGATCACATCGCCTTCGGTGGTTTCGATGTCGCCCGGCTGGGCCGGCAGGTATTGCTTGAGGAAATCACTGAAGCGGCGCTCGCCGATGAAGCAGATGCCGGTGGAGTCCTTTTTCTTGGCGGTGGCCAGGCCGTGCTTTTCGGCGATGGCGCGCACTTCGGGCTTTTCCAGCTCGCCGACCGGGAACAGGGTGCGGGCGATTTCCTTGCCGCCGACAGCGTGCAGGAAGTAGCTCTGGTCCTTGTTCGGGTCCAGGCCCTTGAGCAGTTCGGTGAGTTCGCCGGTGTCGCGGCGGCGCACGTAATGGCCGGTGGCGATCAGGTCGGCACCCAGCGACAGGGCATAGTCGAGGAACGCCTTGAACTTGATTTCGCGGTTGCAGAGGATGTCCGGGTTGGGCGTGCGACCGGCCTTGTATTCTTCGAGGAAATGCTCGAACACGTTGTCCCAGTATTCGGCGGCGAAGTTGGCGGTGTGCAGCTTGATGCCGATGCGGTCGCACACGGCCTGGGCGTCGGCCAGGTCTTCACGGGCGGTGCAGTATTCGGTGCCGTCGTCTTCTTCCCAGTTCTTCATGAACAGCCCTTCCACCTGGTAGCCCTGCTCGATGAGCAGAAGGGCGGAGACGGAAGAGTCCACGCCGCCGGACATGCCGACGATGACGCGGGTCTTGGCGGGGTCTTTGAGTGCTGGGCTGGTCATGGGTACCGGTGTGTATCAAGGGGGAAAAGCGCCGATTCTATCAAACCCGTGGCGCCGCGTCAGTCGCGCAACAGGTCGAGGCTGTGCAGCGGGCCTTTGAGGTAGTCGTCGAGGCAGCGTGGCACCAGCTCGCTGCGCCAGCGGGTGGGGTCGGCCAGCAGTTCGTCGCGGGTCAGCCACACGGCGCGGACGATGTCGCGGTCCAGCGCCAGCTCGGCGTGATGGCGCACGGGGCGGGCGGCGAAGCAGATGCGCTGGTAGGTCACGCCGTTGCTCGGGGCGGTGTACAGGTAGATGCCGACGACGCCGGTGAGCTCGACTTCCCAGGCGGTTTCTTCGAGGGTTTCGCGCAGGGCGGCCTGGGGCAGGGTTTCGTTCGGTTCGAGGTGGCCGGCGGGTTGGTTGAAGACATGCTGGCCTGCCTTGAATTCTTCGACGAAGAGGAACTTGCCGTCTTGTTCGACGAGGGTGGCGACGGTGATGTGGGGTTGCCAGGTCATGAACAGCTCCATAAGGGCTGGCACGGATACTGTGGGAGCGGGTTTACCCGCGAATGCGATACTGAGCCCACTGACGCATTCGCGGGTAAACCCGCTCCCACAGGGTTCGCGTTGGCCGCTAGAAATCATTTATCCAGAAAGCACAAACCCCGGTGCGTGGCCGGGGTTTGTGCGGTTACCTCAAGCGAACCTTACAGGGCGGCAATGGCGCTGTTCAGGGTCTGGCTTGGGCGCATCACCTTGGCGGTCAGCTCGGCATCCGGGGCGTAGTAGCCACCGATGTCGGCCGGCTTGCCCTGGACGGCGTTGAGCTCGGCGACGATGGTCTCCTCGTTCTCGGTCAGGGTCTTGGCCAGCGGTGCGAAGCGTGCCTGCAGGGCAGCATCGTCGTTCTGTGCAGCCAGCGCCTGGGCCCAGTACAGGGTCAGGTAGAAGTGGCTGCCGCGGTTGTCGATGCCACCGACTTTGCGCGAAGGCGACTTGTTGGTGTCGAGGAACTTGCCGGTGGCTTGGTCCAGGGTGTTGGCCAGCACTTTGGCGCGCGGGTTGTCGTAGGTGTTGCCCAGGTGCTCCAGGGAGGCGGCCAGGGCCAGGAATTCACCCAGCGAGTCCCAACGCAGGAAATTCTCTTCCACCAGCTGCTGCACGTGCTTCGGTGCCGAACCACCGGCGCCGGTCTCGAACAGGCCGCCGCCATTCATCAGCGGCACGATCGACAGCATCTTGGCGCTGGTGCCCAGCTCCATGATCGGGAACAGGTCGGTCAGGTAATCGCGCAGTACGTTGCCGGTCACCGAGATGGTGTCCTTGCCTTCGCGGATGCGGGCCAGGGAGAACTTGATGGCGTCGACCGGCGCCAGGATGCGGATGTCCAGGCCAGCGGTGTCGTGGTCCTTCAGGTACTTCTGCACCTTCTCGATCATCACGCCGTCGTGGGCGCGGGCCGGGTCCAGCCAGAACACCGCCGGGGTGTTGCTCAGGCGGGCGCGGTTGACGGCCAGCTTGACCCAGTCCTGGATCGGCGCGTCCTTGGTCTGGCACATGCGGAAGATGTCACCGGCTTCGACGTGCTGTTCCAGCACCACGTTGCCCTTGCCATCGACCACGCGCACGACGCCGTCGGCGTTGATCTGGAAGGTCTTGTCGTGGGAGCCGTATTCTTCGGCCTTCTGCGCCATCAGGCCAACGTTCGGCACGCTGCCCATGGTGGTCGGGTCGAAGGCGCCGTTGGCCTTGCAGTCTTCGATGGTGGCCTGGTAGATGCCGGCGTAGCAACGGTCCGGGATCACCGCCTTGGCGTCCTGCAGTTCGCCGGCGGCGTTCCACATCTTGCCCGAGTCGCGGATCATGGCCGGCATCGAGGCGTCGACGATGACGTCGCTCGGCACGTGCAGGTTGGTGATGCCCTTGTCGGAGTTGACCATGGCCAGGGCCGGGCGCTGGGTGTACAGGGCCTGGATGTCGGCTTCGATCTCGGCCTGCTTCTCGGCTGGCAGGTCCTTGATGCGGGCGTACAGGTCGCCGATACCGTTGTTGGCGTTGAAGCCGACTTCGGCCAGCGCAGCGGCGTGCTTGGCCAGCACGTTGTTGTAGAACTCTTCGACGATGACGCCGAACATGATCGGGTCGGAGACCTTCATCATGGTGGCTTTCAGGTGCACCGACAGCAGCACGCCGGCGGCCTTGGCATCGGCGATCTGCTCGGCGATGAAGGCTTTCAGGGCCTTGCGGCTCATGGTGGCGCAGTCGATGATTTCGGCGGCTTTGACCGCGGTCTTTTCTTTCAGCACGGTGGTGCTGCCGTCTTTGCCGACCAGCTCGATGCGCAGGCTGTCGTCAGCTTCGATCAGGGCAGCTTTTTCGCTGCCGTAGAAGTCGCCCTGGGTCATGTGGGCAACGTGCGACTTGGAGTCGGCAGCCCAGGCACCCATCTTGTGCGGATGCTTGCGGGCGTAGTTCTTGACCGACAGCGGTGCGCGGCGGTCGGAGTTGCCTTCACGCAGTACCGGGTTCACGGCAGAGCCCTTGATGCGGTCGTAGCGGGCGCGCGATTCTTTTTCTTCCGCGGTGGCCGGCTCGTCGGCGTAGTCAGGGATGTTGAAGCCCTTGGTTTGCAGTTCCTTGATCGCGGCCTTGAGCTGCGGTACCGAGGCGCTGATGTTCGGCAGCTTGATGATGTTGGCTTCAGGGGTGGTAGCCAGCTGGCCCAGTTCCGCCAGGTGATCGCCTACTTGCTTCTCTGCGCCCAGTTGCTCCGGGAAGGCGGCGAGGATGCGGCCGGCCAGGGAGATGTCGCGGGTTTCGACGGCGATGTCAGCCGAAGCGGTGAAGGCTTCGACGATCGGCAGCAGCGAGTAGGTGGCGAGGGCGGGGGCTTCGTCGGTGAAGGTATAGATGATCTTGGAACGGGTGGGCATGCGGGTTAACTCTCTGTGTGCTGAGCGTGCTCGAGTCTCGTGGTGCGCAGGGTAGGCGCATCGCCCTGGCAACGCCATGAGCGGAAAGTCGAGAGGCTGCGAGCGGTGATGGTGGATGCATCAGTCGAGCGTCAAGTGCTGAGCTGCGGTAACAACCCAGGCTTCGTGGCCAGGCTTCGTGGCCAGGTTTGGTGTCCATTCCCGGCCGAGGGCGGTCCGCATTTTCCTGGGATTCGCCCCGATGACCCTTCGGTCGCGGCGCAGTATACCAAACCATTCGGGCTAATCAGCAAGGCCAAGTGATATCGGCCCATTTATAAGACCAAAGACGTACCCGCAATGTGGTCGGTTGTCGCATGCCTTGCACCTCGGCAGATGTGGTTTAGTCTCATTGGATCGAACGATGACCAATCACACCCGAAAGCGGAGTAGTGCAAGCATGGGATACCAGAAAATCAAGGTTCCGACCGACGGCGCCAAGATCACCGTCAATGCCGACCATTCGCTCAACGTGCCTGACAACCCGATCATTCCCTATATCGAGGGCGACGGGATTGGCGTCGATGTCTCGCCCGTGATGATCAAGGTGGTCGACGCCGCTGTGCAGAAGGCTTATGGCGGCAAGCGCAAGGTCGCCTGGATGGAGGTGTACGCCGGCGAGAAGGCCACCCAGGTTTACGACCAGGACACCTGGCTGCCCCAGGAAACCCTGGATGCCGTACGTGATTACGTGGTGTCGATCAAGGGGCCGCTGACCACCCCGGTCGGCGGTGGCATCCGTTCGCTCAACGTAGCCCTGCGCCAGCAACTGGACCTGTACGTGTGCCTGCGCCCGGTGCTGTGGTTCCAGGGCGTGCCGAGCCCGGTGAAAAAGCCGGGTGACGTCGACATGGTGATCTTCCGCGAGAACTCCGAGGACATCTATGCCGGCATCGAGTGGAAGGCCGGTTCGCCCGAGGCGAACAAGGTGATCAAGTTCCTCAAGGAGGAAATGGGCGTCACCAAGATCCGTTTCGACCAGGACTGCGGCATCGGCGTCAAGCCAGTGTCGCGCGAGGGCACCAAGCGCCTGGTGCGCAAGGCCCTGCAATACGTGGTGGACAACGACCGCGAATCGCTGACCCTGGTGCACAAGGGCAACATCATGAAGTTCACCGAAGGCGCCTTCAAGGACTGGGGCTACGAGGTGGCACGTGACGAATTCGGCGCCGAACTGCTCGACGGCGGGCCGTGGATGAAGTTCAGGAACCCGAAAAGCGGGCGCGAGGTCATCGTCAAGGACGCCATCGCCGACGCCATGCTGCAGCAGATCCTGCTGCGCCCGGCCGAGTACGATGTGATCGCCACCCTCAACCTCAACGGTGACTACCTGTCCGACGCGCTGGCCGCAGAAGTGGGCGGTATCGGCATCGCCCCGGGCGCCAACCTGTCCGACACCGTGGCCATGTTCGAGGCCACCCACGGCACCGCGCCCAAGTATGCCGGGCAGGACAAGGTCAACCCCGGCTCGGTCATCCTGTCGGCAGAAATGATGCTGCGCCACATGGGCTGGACCGAGGCCGCCGACCTGATCATCAAGGGCACCAACGGCGCGATTGCCGCCAAGACCGTTACCTATGACTTCGAACGGTTGATGGACGGCGCCACACTGGTGAGCAGTTCAGGCTTTGGCGATGCAATGATCAAACACATGTGAGGCAACGCAAAACCGGCCGCTTCTGTCAGGGAAGCGGCCGGTTTTTCGTTTGCCGGCAGGCGAGGCGGCCGATCAGGCGTCGGCAGTGCTGCTGGTCTGCTGTGGGCTCACGGCAGTGGCAGCGCTGGCGCTGCTGATGTTCACCGCGTGCAGGCCTTTGGGGCCCTGGATGATCTCGAAGCTCACGGCCTGGCCGGCCTTGAGCGTCTTGTAACCGTCCATCTGGATGGCTGAATAATGAGCGAACAAGTCTTCGTCCTTGCCCTCTTCATTGATGAATCCGTAGCCCTTGGCATTGTTGAACCACTTGACTTTACCGCTTGCCATCCCTATGTCCCTCTGCAAAGGACTCCATCACTGGAGTATCATCCACGTCATCCGCATACGAACCTTGCGAAAAATCTGGTTGACTGCGCGGATCTTTATCGACCACGGTGGGTTCTTATTGGTTGTAACACCGTTTTGCCGATAGTCAAGGTCACGCGGCGCCTGCTCCGGCGGCGGCCTTTGCAGTCAACCCACAACCTTAACCTGTCGATCATGATGAAATTCTTTCCATGCATGCACCTAGTGAGATTCGACTAACATTCAATCAGGATCGCCCGCAATCGAATGAGGACGACGGCTCAGGTCTTGCAGTTCAGGAAGCCAAGCCGATCCTGCAGGCGCCACCGATGTACAAGGTGGTTTTGTTCAACGATGACTACACGCCGATGGATTTCGTCGTCGAAGTGCTCGAGACGTTCTTCAGTCTGAACCGCGAGCTGGCGACCAAGATCATGCTGACCGTCCATACCGAAGGGCGGGCAGTGTGCGGATTGTTTACCCGTGACATCGCCGAAACAAAGGCTATGCAGGTCAACCAATACGCCAGGGAAAGCCAGCATCCGCTACTCTGTGAAATCGAGAAGGACGGTTAATCGCCGACCACTTGGGTATGAGGTGAAGCTATGTTAAACCGCGAGCTCGAAGTCACCCTCAATCTTGCCTTCAAGGAGGCCCGTTCGAAGCGTCATGAGTTCATGACCGTCGAACATCTGCTGCTGGCACTCCTTGACAATGAGGCTGCCGCGACCGTTCTGCGCGCCTGTGGCGCCAATCTCGACAAACTCAAGCACGACCTGCAAGAGTTCATCGATTCCACCACGCCTCTGATTCCGGTCAACGATGAAGATCGCGAAACCCAGCCGACCTTGGGCTTCCAGCGTGTGTTGCAGCGTGCCGTGTTCCACGTGCAAAGCTCCGGCAAGCGTGAAGTCACCGGCGCCAATGTGCTGGTGGCGATCTTCAGCGAACAGGAAAGCCAGGCCGTGTTCCTGCTCAAGCAGCAGAGCGTGGCCCGCATCGACGTGGTCAACTATATCGCCCATGGCATCTCCAAGGTGCCGGGCCATGGTTCGAATGCCGAAAGCGACCAGGAAATGCAGGACGAAGAGGGCGGCGATACCGCTTCTTCCAGCAACCCGCTGGACGCCTATGCCAGCAACCTCAACGAGCTGGCCCGTGCCGGCCGTATCGACCCGCTGGTAGGTCGCGAACAGGAAGTGGAGCGCGTGGCGCAAATCCTGGCCCGCCGGCGCAAGAACAACCCGCTGCTGGTGGGTGAGGCTGGCGTAGGCAAAACCGCCATCGCCGAAGGCCTGGCCAAGCGCATCGTCGACGGCCAGGTGCCCGACCTGCTGGCGCAGAGCGTGGTGTACTCCCTCGACCTCGGCGCGCTGCTGGCCGGGACCAAATACCGCGGTGACTTCGAGAAGCGCTTCAAGGCGCTGCTGGGTGAGCTGCGCAAGCGCCCGCAGGCAATCCTGTTCATCGACGAAATCCACACCATCATCGGTGCCGGTGCGGCGTCGGGCGGGGTAATGGATGCGTCCAACCTGCTCAAGCCACTGCTGTCGTCCGGTGAGATTCGTTGCATCGGCTCGACCACCTTCCAGGAGTTCCGCGGCATCTTCGAGAAGGACCGTGCCCTGGCACGGCGCTTCCAGAAGGTGGATGTCAGCGAGCCTTCGGTGGAAGACACCGTGGGCATCCTGCGCGGCCTGAAAGGGCGCTTCGAAAGCCACCACAACATCGAATATAGCGACGAAGCCTTGCGCGCCGCCGCCGAACTGGCCTCGCGCTACATCAATGACCGGCACATGCCGGACAAGGCCATCGATGTGATCGACGAAGCCGGTGCCTACCAGCGCCTGCAGCCAGAGGCCAACCGGGTCAAGCGTATCGACGTGCCGCAGGTCGAGGACATCGTCGCCAAGATCGCGCGGATTCCGCCGAAGCACGTCACCAGTTCCGACAAGGAGCTGCTGCGTAACCTGGAGCGCGACCTGAAGCTGACCGTGTTCGGCCAGGATCAGGCGATCGACTCGCTGGCTACCGCCATCAAGCTGTCACGTGCCGGGCTCAAGTCGCCGGACAAGCCGGTCGGTTCGTTCCTGTTCGCCGGCCCGACTGGCGTGGGCAAGACCGAAGCGGCGCGCCAGCTGGCCAAGGCCCTGGGCGTGGAGCTGGTGCGCTTCGACATGTCCGAGTACATGGAGCGCCACACCGTGTCGCGCCTGATCGGTGCGCCTCCTGGTTATGTTGGCTTCGACCAGGGTGGTTTGCTGACCGAGGCGATCACCAAGCAACCGCACTGCGTATTGCTGCTCGACGAAATCGAGAAGGCCCACCCGGAAGTCTTCAACCTGCTGCTGCAGGTGATGGACCACGGCACCCTGACCGACAACAACGGGCGCAAGGCCGACTTCCGTAACGTGATTTTGATCATGACCACCAACGCCGGCGCCGAAACTGCCGCGCGGGCGTCGATCGGCTTTACCCATCAGGACCATGCGTCCGATGCCATGGAAGTCATCCGCAAGAGCTTCACGCCGGAGTTCCGCAACCGTCTGGACACCATCATCCAGTTTGGCCGCCTGAGCCACGAGACGATCAAGAGTATCGTCGACAAGTTCCTCATCGAACTGCAGGCGCAGCTGGAAGACAAACGTGTGCTGCTGGAAGTCAGTGATGACGCTCGCGGCTGGCTGGCGGCCTCGGGCTACGATGTGCAGATGGGCGCGCGGCCGATGGCGCGGCTGATCCAGGACAAGATCAAGCGGCCGCTGGCCGAGGAGATCCTGTTTGGCGAGCTGGCCGAGCACGGTGGGGTGGTGCATGTCGACTTGCGCGACGACGAACTGGTGTTCGATTTCGAGACCACGGCTGAGGTTGCGTGATAGATGGTGCCGCTTTGCGGCCCATTCGCGGGGCCCCCCCCGCCCCCCCGGGGGGGGGGGGGGTGGGGGGGGGGGGGGGGGCCGCGGGGGGGGGGGGGGGGCGCCCCCGGGGGGGGGGGGGGGGCCAAAAAGCCCCGGCCCGGGCGGGGGGTTT
>NZ_PUQD01000087.1 GCF_003331055.1 Pseudomonas sp. AFG_SD02_1510_Pfu_092
GCATCCATGCCCGTCACCTCCCTCCGCAAGGCCTGCGTTCGGCCTCCTGAAGTCGCGAAGATCAAGATCAAGATCAACGGCAAGAGCAAGAGCAAGAGCAAGAGCAAGAGCAAGAGCAAGAGCCAAGCAGCGGGAGTTTGGGCCGGCACAGACAAAACCTTACAATCCGAGTAAAGTGCCGCCCCCGCCGTTTTCAGCAGAAGGAGCCCTTCCATGACCCACCCCCTGGACATCGCCGTCGTCGGCGCCACCGGCAGCGTCGGTGAAGCCCTGGTGCAAATCCTCGAAGAGCTGGCCTTCCCGGTCGCCACCCTGCACCTGCTCGCCAGCATGGAATCGGCCGGCAGCAGCGTGATGTTCGCCGGCAAGAAGCTGAAGGTGCGCGAAGTGGACAGCTTCGACTTCGCCCAGGTCAAGCTGGCCTTCTTCGCCGCCGGCGCCGCCGTCAGCCGCAGCTTCGCCAGCAAGGCGCTGCAGGCCGGCTGCACGGTCATCGACCTGTCCGCCGGCCTGGACGACGCCCTGGCCCTGGTGCCCGAAGCCAACGCCGAACGCCTGGCGGGTCTGGCGCTGCCAGCGCGTATCGTCAGCCCCTGCTCGGCAGCGGTAGCCCTGGCCGTCGCGCTGGCGCCGCTCAAGGGCCTGCTGGACATCGAGCGGGTACAGGTGATGGCCGCGCTGGCAGTGTCTGCGCAAGGCCGTGAAGCGGTCAGCGAACTGGCCCGGCAAACCGCCGAACTGCTCAATGCCCGCCCCCTGGAGCCGCGCTTCTTCGACCGCCAGGTCGCCTTCAACCTGTTGGCCCAGGTCGGCGCTGCCGATGAGCACGGCCACACCGCGCTGGAACGCCGCCTGGTCAGCGAACTGCGCGTGCTGCTCGGGCTGCCTGAACTGAAGATTTCCGTGAGCTGCGTTCAAGTCCCGGTGTTTTTCGGCGATAGCTTCAGTGTGGCGGTGCAGAGCCGTCGCCCGGTGGACCTGGCGGCCGTCAACCAGGCCCTCGAAGCGGCTGACAGCGTCGAATTGGTCGAGCGCGACGATTATCCGACCCCGGTCGGTGACGCAGTAGGCCAAGACGTGGTCTATGTTGGTCGTGTAAGGCACGGTATTGATGAAGACCAGCAGCTCAACCTCTGGCTGACCACCGATAACGTGCGCAAGGGCGCCGCGCTCAACGCCGTGCAGGTGGCGCAATTGTTGATTAAACACATGCCGTAAAAGATACTGACGAGCACTTTTGTCCTGCTCCGCATGCAGGTTTCAGGACGCTTCATACAAGGGAAGAGGTCATGCTTCGAATTCGCAAACTGGTTCTGGCCATGGCTGCCGCCTCGGCGCTGTCGTCGGGTATGGCGAATGCCCTGGGCCTGGGGGAGCTGACCCTCAAGTCGGCACAGAATCAGCCGCTGGACGCCGAGATCGAACTGCTTGACGTGCGCGACCTCACCGCCGCCGAAGTGGCGCCGAGCCTGGCGCCGCCGGAAGACTTCAGCAAGGCCGGGGTCGCACTGCCGACCTACCTCGAAGACCTGACCTTCACGCCGGTGATCAACCCCAACGGCAGGAGCGTGCTGCGGGTTACCTCCAGCCAGCCGCTGCCGGGGCCGGTGGTCAAGTTCCTGGTTCAGGTGATGTGGCCGCAAGGCCGCCTGCTGCGTGACTACAGCGTGCTGCTCGACCAGGCCAAGGCCCAGGGCGACAAGCCGGCGGCGGGCAATGTCGCGCCAGCGGTAACCGCTGCCGGCAGCTACACCACCCAGCGTCGCGACACCTTGTGGCAGATTGCCGCGCGCAACACCCAGGGTGGTTCGATCCAGCAGACCATGATCGCCATCCAGGCGCTGAACCCGGACGCCTTCATCGGCAACAACATCAACCAGCTGAAGGTTGGCCAGGTGCTGCGCCTGCCCGACCAGCAGCAGATCCAGAGCATCCCGCAGGGCGAGGCGACCGCCGAGGTGGCCGAGCAGTACGCTGCCTGGCGTGAAGGCCGCCGTCTGGGCCCGCGCGCCCGCCAGCTGGACGCCACCCGCCGTGGTGCCGCCGAGGCAGCGCCGGCACGTATCGCCCAGGGCGACAACCTGCGCCTGGTCAGCCCGGGCAACCAGGCCGGTGCCGACCAGGCCAAGGCCCTCAACGACAAGCTGGCAGTGGCCCAGGAAAGCCTGGACACCAGCCGTCGCGACAATGACGAACTGAAAAGCCGCATGGCCGATCTGCAGAGCCAGCTGGACAAGCTGCAGCGTCTGATCGAGCTGAAGAACAACCAACTGGCCCGCCTTGAAGCCCAGGGCGCGGCCGCACCGGCGCAGCCGGTGGTCCAGCCTGCGCCGGCCACCGTCGATACCGCGCCCAAGCCGCTGCCGGCCAGCGAGCCCGTAGTCACCGAACAGCCGGGCGGCATGATCGATGAAATCACCGGCAACCCGTTGCTGCTGGGGCTGATTGCCGGCAGCGCCTTCCTCGTCTTGCTGCTGCTGTTGCTGCTGCTGGCGCGCAAGCGCAAGGCCCAGCAGGAAGCCGAGAAGCACCTGCGCATGGCGCGGGCTCTGGAAGAAGAGCAGAACACTGGCTTCGACAACGACAGCGCCAGCCTCGAGGGCGTCGAGGTTTCGGCGCCAAGCGTGACCCTGTCGCCGGCCGTGGTCGCGGCTTCGGCTGCCGCCGCCACCGCTGCGGAAAAACCCGTTGCGCCAGCCGTCGAAGTGCAGCCTGAACCGCAAGCCGACCCGTACGCCGCGCTGCTGGCGGAGGTCGAGCAATGCCTGGCCGAAGGCCGCCTGAACCGCGCCAGCGACTTGCTGGAGCCTGCCGTGGCCGCCGCGCCGCAGCGTGACGACCTGCGCCTGAAACTGATGAGCGTGTACGCCCGCCAGGGTGATCAGAGCGCGTTCGCCGAGCAGGAGCGCAAGCTGCCGGGCAGCGAGCAGAACAGCGCCGCGGTTGCCGAACTGAAAGAACGCTACCCGGCCATGATCGGCCTGGCCGCCGCCGGCCTGGGCGCGGCAGCGCTGGCTGCCGAGATGGATGAGCAGTACGTGCAGGAGCTGCTGCAGGATCAGCCTGAAGCGCCAGTGGTCGATGACCTGGCGGCCGAGGATGACGTGCCGGCGTATGAGCCGCAAATGCCGCTTGAGCCAGAGACCTTGGCGCAAGCGGAGCCTGAGGCAGGGCTGGATGCTTTCGATGAAGTGCCCACGCTCGATGTTACCGGTCTGGACGAGCACGCCCTGGATGAGCACAGCCTGGACAGCGCCTTCGATCTGAGCCTCGGTGAAGACCTGCCCGAAGAGGATCCGCTGGCCACGCAGCCTGCATTCGACGAGTCGGTACTGGATGAGCAATCAGCTCAACCGGAAGAGCAACCGTTTGCCGTGGATGCCGAGCTGCAGGCCGATGCCGACGCCGATTTCGAGGCCATGCTGGCCCAGGCCCAGGCCGAGTCGCAGCCCGCTGTCGACATGTCCGATTTCGACCTCGATGTCAGTGAGCCGGTAGCCCCCGCCGCCCCGGCTGTAGGCGATGAAACCCCGGTCGATGTCGCCGCCGAACTGGCCGCCTTCGACAGCGTGCCGGCATTCGACCCGCTTTCCGAGTTCGACCTGCCGTCCGACTTCGACCTGTCGCTGTCGCTGGAAGACGATTCGCCGGCGGCCAAGAGCTTTGCCTCGGAGCTGGACGACGTCAACGCCGAACTCGACAAGCTGTCGCAGAGCCTCGAATCGCCGTCGCTGGAGCCGCACTTCACCAGCGAAGACGCCGCTGCCCAGCCTGAGCCCGAGCCGCTGGACGACCTGGACTTCGACTTCTTCTCCGGCAGCGATGAAGTGGCCACCAAGCTGGACCTGGCCCGCGCCTACATCGACATGGGCGACAGCCAGGGCGCGCGGGACATCCTCGACGAAGTGGTCAAGGATGGCGACGACAGCCAGCGCCAGGAAGCCGAGGACATGCTCTCGCGGTTAGTCTGATGTAAGCAGGGCCGGCCTCTTCGCGGGCTCGCCCGCTCCCACAGGTTTCTCACGCGACCTGAAGTGAGGCCTGTGGGAGCGGGCAAGCCCGCGAAGAGGCCATCAAAGGCAATGCACATTCAACGGCAGCCCTACACGGCTGCCGTTGTCGTTATAATCCCCGCCATTTCGTACACCCCACAGGTTTCATGCTCTTGGACATCATCGACACTGCCGCCGCCGAGTCCGCGGCCGAAGGCTACTCCCGCATCGCCCTGGGTGTGGAATACAAAGGCGCGCGCTACCGTGGCTGGCAGCGCCAGGCCAGCGGCGTGCCCAGTGTCCAGCAGGCTCTGGAACAGGCCCTGTCCAAGGTGGCCAACGAGCCGATCTCGGTCATCTGCGCCGGGCGCACCGATGCTGGCGTCCACGGCTGCGGGCAGATCGTCCACTTCGACACCCGTGCCGTGCGCGACGAGCGCGCCTGGACCATGGGCACCAACTTCAACCTGCCGCACGACATCAGCGTGGCCTGGTCGCGACCAATGCCGGCCGACTTCCATGCCCGCTTCAAGGCCTGTGCGCGGCGTTACCGCTACGTCATCTACAACGACCCGATCCGCCCGGCGCACATGGCCGAGGAAGTCACCTGGAACCACCGCCCGCTGGACGTCGAGCGCATGGCCGAAGCCGCCCAGTACCTGCTCGGTACCCATGACTTCAGCGCTTTCCGCGCCAGCCAGTGCCAGGCCAAGTCGCCGATCAAGCACATCTATCACCTGCGTGTCACCCGCCATGGCCAGATGATCGTGCTGGATGTGCGCGCCACCGCCTTCCTGCACCACATGGTGCGCAACATCGCCGGCGTGCTGATGGCCATCGGCGCCGGCGAACGCCCGGTCAGCTGGGCGCGCGAGGTGCTGGAAGGGCGCGACCGCCGTGAAGGCGGGGTCACCGCGCACCCCTACGGGCTCTACCTGGTGCAAGTGGAGTACCCCGAGGAGTACGCGTTGCCCAAGCGTTACATCGGCCCACACTTTTTGACCGGCTACGAGGCATTGGCAGACTGACGGCGCAAAAGGCATTTGCTAACATCCGGCCTTTCACCGTAACGAGCAGGGTTCGCTGTCCATGAGCAACGTTCGCAGCAAGATCTGCGGGATTACCCGCATCGAAGACGCACTGGCCGCTGCCGAAGCGGGCGCCGATGCCATCGGCCTGGTCTTCTATGCGCAAAGCCCGCGCGCCGTGGATGTGCGCCAGGCGCGGGCGATCATCGCCGCGCTGCCACCGTTCGTGACCACGGTCGGGTTGTTCGTCAACGCCTCGCGGTGCGAGCTGAACGAGATCCTCGAAGTGGTTCCGCTGGACCTGCTACAGTTCCACGGCGACGAAACCCCGCAGGACTGCGAAGGCTACCATCGCCCCTGGATCAAGGCCCTGCGCGTGCGCCCGGGCGACGACCTGGAGGCGGCCTGTCAGCGTTACGCCGGCGCCAGCGGCATTCTGCTGGATACCTTCGTGCCGGGGGTGCCTGGCGGCACCGGTGAGGCGTTCGACTGGTCGCTGGTGCCGGCGCGCCTGAGCAAGCCGGTCATCCTCGCCGGTGGGCTGTGTGCCGACAATGTCGGCCAGGCCATCGCTCAGGTGCGGCCGTACGCGGTCGATGTCAGTGGCGGCGTGGAGCAGGCCAAGGGCATCAAGGATGCGGCGAAGATCGAGGCCTTCCTGCGTGCGGTGAAACAGGCGTGATGGCAGATGTGACGGCTGGCTGCGCGCCATCGTCCATAGCTTTCGCAGCCCTGCGGGGCAGCCGCCTGTGCCTGTGGCGGCAAAAACCCATTAGCGATGGCCTGGTGCGCCGGAAGCCCCGGCGGCCGCGCCCTCATCGTTTCATAAGATTTTGAGCTCAAGGGCAGGGCAGGGCCGGCGACACCGCCCCCCGCCTGCCAATACTGGAGAAAGAAAGCATGAGCAACTGGTTAGTCGACAAACTGATCCCTTCGATCATGCGTTCCGAGGTGAAGAAGAGCTCGGTGCCTGAAGGCCTGTGGCACAAATGCCCGGCCTGTGAGGCCGTGCTGTATCGTCCGGAGCTGGAAAAGACCCTGGATGTCTGCCCCAAGTGCAACCACCACATGCGCATCGGCGCACGTGCACGCATCGACATCTTCCTCGACGCCGATGGCCGTGCCGAGCTGGGCGCCGACCTGGAACCGGTCGACCGCCTGAAGTTCCGTGATGGCAAGAAGTACAAGGACCGTCTGGCTGGCGCACAGAAGCAGACCGGCGAGAAAGACGCACTGATTTCCATGAGCGGCACCCTGATGGGCATGCCGATCGTGGTCAGCGCCTTCGAGTTCTCGTTCATGGGCGGTTCCATGGGCGCCATCGTCGGCGAGCGCTTCGTGCGTGCGGCCAACTATGCCCTGGAACATCGCTGCCCGATGGTCTGCTTCTCCGCCTCGGGCGGTGCGCGCATGCAGGAAGCGCTGATCTCGCTGATGCAGATGGCCAAGACCTCGGCCGTACTGGCGCGCCTGCGCGAAGAAGGCATCCCGTTCATCTCGGTACTGACCGACCCGGTGTACGGTGGCGTTTCCGCCAGCCTGGCCATGCTCGGTGACGTGATCGTCGGTGAGCCGAAAGCGCTGATCGGCTTCGCCGGCCCGCGCGTGATCGAGCAGACCGTACGCGAGAAGCTGCCAGAAGGCTTCCAGCGCAGCGAGTTCCTGCTGGAGCACGGTGCCATCGACCTGATCATCTCGCGTGGCGAACTGCGCCCGCGTCTGGCTCGCCTGCTGGCCCAGATGACCGGCCAGGAAACCCCGGAACAGGCGCGTGAGGCGGCTGCCGTCGCGTGATGAAACAACGATCCCTGGGCGAGTGGCTCGCCTACCTCGAGCAGTTGCACCCTTCGGCCATCGACATGGGCCTGGAGCGGTCGCAGCAGGTGCTGGCCCGGCTGGGGCTGGGCAAGCTGGCGCCGCGGGTGGTGACGGTGACCGGCACCAACGGCAAGGGCTCGACCTGCGCTTTCGTGGCCTCGTTGCTGCGTGCCCAGGGGCTCAAGGTCGGCGTGTACAGCTCGCCGCACCTGTTGCGCTACAACGAGCGGGTGCTGATCGATGGCCACGAGGCCAGCGATGAGCGCCTGTGCGAAGCCTTCGCCGCCGTCGAGGCGGCGCGCGGCGACATTTCCCTGACCTACTTCGAGATGGGTACCCTGGCGGCGTTCTGGTTGTTCTACCAGTCGCAGCTGGATGCCGTGGTGCTGGAAGTGGGCCTTGGTGGCCGCCTGGACACCGTCAACGTGGTGGACGCCGACCTGGCCCTGGTGACCAGCATCGGTGTCGACCATGTCGATTACCTGGGCGACACCCGCGAGCAGGTGGCCTTCGAAAAGGCCGGTATCTTCCGTCAGGGCAAACCGGCCCTGTGCGGTGACCTGGACCCGCCGCAGCCGTTGCTGGACAAGGCGGCCGAACTGGCCGCGCCACTGTTCCTGCGCGGGCGTGACTTCGACCTGGCCAGCGCCGATGGCAGCTGGAGCTGGCGCGGTACTGCAGCGGATGGCGCGCAAGTAGCGCTGCACAATCTGCCGTTGCTCGACCTGCCCATGGAAAACGCCACGGTCGCCCTGCAGGCGTACCTGCTGACCGGCCTGCCGTGGGATGCCGGGCAGCTTCGCCAGGCACTGCTGGATACCCGCATCACCGGGCGCCTAGACCGCCGTCTGCTGAGTTGGCAGGGCAAGCCGGTGGAGCTGCTGCTGGACGTCGGGCATAACCCGCACGCCGCCGAGTACCTGGCCCGGCGCCTCGCGGCCCGGCCGCTCAAGGGGCGCCGCCTGGCGGTGTTCGGCCTGCTCGCCGACAAGGACCTGGACGGTGTTGTCGCGCCGCTGCAGGGCCTGGTCGATGACTGGGCGGTGGCGCCGCTGGACACCCCGCGCAGCCGACCGGCGGCAGAGCTGGCAGCAGCCTTGACGAACCTCGGTGCGGCGGTGAAGTCTTATGCCAGCGTCGATGCTGCCCTTGAAGGGCAGTGCGCGCAGGCTACGGCGGATGACCAGATCTTGCTGTTCGGTTCGTTTTTCTGTGTTGCCCAGGCACTGGAATGGCTGGCGCAGCACGCCCAGGAGGGGGAGTAGATGGCAGTGCTGGACAAAGGGATGAAGCAGCGCATGGTGGGTGCGTTGGTGCTGGTGGCGCTGGCGGTGATTTTCCTGCCGATGCTGTTCAGCCGCGAGGACGAGATGCGCCAGGTGCATGTCGAAGCCCCGCAGGCGCCGGCCATGCCAAACCTCCCGGAGGTGAAGGTGGAGCCGGTCGCCGTGCCGGAGCCGCAGGCCATTGCCCAAGAGCCGCAAGAGGCCCCGGTGGTGGTGGACGAGTCCGCTGCGCCGGCGACCGCGCCCAGCCAGCCGATTACACCCTCGCCTCAGACCCAGACCCAGCCTCAGGTGCAGGCGCAGCCCGCCAAGCCCCAGGCGCCCGTGGCCAAGGTCGAGCCTCAGCCGGCAGCCAAGGCGGCCGCGCCGTCGAAGATCGATGTCAATGGCCTGCCGGTCAGCTGGACGATCCAGTTGGCCAGCCTGTCCAACCGTGCCGGGGCCGAGAAACTGCAACAAACCTTGCGTAGCCAGGGTTACAACGCCTATATCCGCTCAGCCGGTGGCATGAACCGCGTGTACGTGGGGCCGCTGATCGAGCGCGCCGAGGCCGAACGCGTACGTGACGCCGTCAATCGCCAGAACAGCCTCAAGGGCTTTGTGGTGCGCTTCCAGCCTGAGCGCAGCTGATACCCCCCAGGGGCGGCTTTGCCACCCATCGCCGGCAAGCCAGCTCCCACCCTCGACCGCACTGCTTTCAAGTCCAGTGCAGTCCCCGTGGGAGCCGGCTTGCCGGCGATGAGGCCAACACCAATCTGTCTGACATTCCGCTTACCCAACCCCCCACCGCTCTGGTAAAATGCGCCGCCTCAAACGTCTGCAGGCAGCGCCGTGGCATTTACCTTGGTTGATTGGGCGATCATCGCGATCATCGCCGTCTCCACACTGATCAGTCTCAAGCGCGGCTTCGTCAAGGAAGCCTTGTCCTTGCTCATCTGGATCATTGCCGGCGCGGTTGCCTGGATGTTCGGCGGTTCGCTCTCGGTGTATCTTGAAAGCTACATCCAGACGCCATCGATGCGGGTCATCGCCGGCTGCGCGATTCTTTTCGTCGCCACCTTGCTGGTGGGGGCCATGCTCAACTTCCTCATCGGCGAACTGATTCGCGTGACCGGGCTGTCCGGCACCGATCGTTTCCTCGGCATGGCCTTCGGCGCCGCGCGCGGGGCCCTGCTGGTGGTGGTGGCCATCGGGCTGATCAGCCTGGGGCCGGTTCAACAAGACACCTGGTGGCAGGAATCTCGCCTGATACCACAATTTCTCTTGGTCGCCGACTGGTCGAAAAACCTGATCCTGGGTTTTACCGGCCAGTGGTCGCCCAGTGGGCTGATCGGCACTCCGGCTGATCTTCCGTTCAAGGAACAGTTGCTCGGGCCGGCAAAGCCCTGAGCGCTATTCACTCAAGTTTCGTCAAAGTAGGGGTTGCGTCGCATGTGTGGCATCGTCGGTATCGTCGGTAAGTCGAACGTCAATCAGGCGCTGTATGACGCGCTTACGGTCCTCCAGCACCGCGGCCAGGACGCTGCCGGTATCGTGACCAGCCATGACGGCCGGTTGTTCCTGCGCAAGGATAACGGCCTGGTGCGCGATGTCTTCCAACAGCGCCACATGCAGCGCCTGGTCGGCAGCATCGGCATCGGCCACGTGCGCTACCCGACTGCGGGCAGCTCGACCTCGGCCGAGGCCCAGCCGTTCTACGTCAACTCGCCGTACGGCATCACCCTGGCGCACAACGGCAACCTGACCAACGTCGAGCAGTTGGCCAAGGAGATCTACGAGTCCGACCTGCGCCACGTCAACACCAACTCCGACTCGGAAGTGCTGCTGAACGTGTTCGCCCATGAGCTGGCGGTGCGCGGCAAGCTGCAGCCGACCGAAGAAGACGTGTTCGCCGCTGTTTCCCACGTGCACAGCCGCTGCGTCGGCGGTTACGCGGTCGTGGCGATGATCACCGGCTACGGCATCGTCGGCTTCCGTGACCCCAACGGTATCCGCCCGGTGGTGTTCGGCCAGCGTCACACCGACGAAGGCGTGGAATACATGATCGCCTCGGAAAGCGTGGCCCTGGATGTGCTTGGCTTCACCCTGATCCGCGACCTGGCGCCGGGCGAAGCGGTGTACATCACCGAAGAAGGCCAGCTGTACACCAAGCAGTGCGCCGAAGCGCCGAAGCTGCAGCCGTGCATCTTCGAGCATGTCTACCTGGCCCGCCCGGACTCGATCATGGACGGCGTGTCGGTGTACAAGGCCCGTCTGCGCATGGGTGAAAAACTGGCCGACAAGATCATGCGCGAGCGCCCGGAGCATGATATCGATGTGGTCATCCCGATTCCGGACACCAGCCGCACTGCGGCACTGGAGCTGGCCAACCGCCTGGGCGTGAAGTTCCGCGAAGGCTTCGTCAAGAACCGCTACATCGGCCGGACCTTCATCATGCCCGGCCAGGCCGCGCGCAAGAAATCGGTGCGCCAGAAGCTCAACGCCATCGAACTGGAGTTCCGTGGCAAGAACGTGATGCTGGTGGACGACTCGATCGTGCGCGGCACCACCTGCAAGCAGATCATCCAGATGGCCCGCGAAGCCGGCGCCAAGAACGTCTACTTCTGCTCCGCCGCCCCTGCGGTGCGTTACCCCAACGTCTACGGCATCGACATGCCGAGTGTTCACGAACTGATCGCCCACAACCGTACCACCGAACAGGTGGCCGAGTTGATTGGTGCCGACTGGCTGGTCTACCAGGACCTGCCGGACCTGATCGACTCGGTCGGTGGCGGCAAGATCAAGATCGAGCAGTTCGATTGCGCGGTATTCAACGGTGAATACGTCACTGGCGATATCGACGAAGCCTACCTCGAGCGCATCGAGCAGGCCCGTAATGACCTGGCCAAGGTCAAGAACCAGGCCGTCAGCGCGATCATCGACCTCTACAACAACTGACTTCGGGAGCGACGGCATGACGGATCAATGGGATGCCGGACGACTGGACAGTGACCTCGAGGGTGTCGGTTTCGACACCCTGGCGGTGCGCGCCGGTCAAAACCGTACACCGGAGGCCGAGCACAGCGAAGCGCTGTTCCTGACCTCCAGCTACGTGTTCCGCACGGCGGCCGACGCCGCTGCGCGCTTTGCCGGTGAAACGCCGGGCAACGTCTATTCGCGCTACACCAACCCGTCGGTGCGGGCCTTCGAGGAGCGCCTGGCCGCCATGGAGGGCGCCGAGCAGGCAGTGGGCACCTCCACCGGCATGGCGGCGATTCTCGCCGTGGTGATGTCGCTGTGCAGCGCTGGCGACCATGTGCTGGTGTCGCAGAGCGTATTCGGCTCGACCATCAGCCTGTTCGAGAAGTACTTCAAACGCTTTGGCGTGCAGGTGGACTACGTGCCACTGGTCGACCTGGGCGGCTGGGAAGCGGCCATCAAGGCCAACACCAAGCTGCTGATCGTCGAATCGCCGTCCAACCCGCTGGCCGAACTGGTCGATATCGCCGCCCTCAGCGAAATCGCCCACGCCCGTGGCGCCATGCTGGTGGTCGACAACTGCTTCAGCACCCCGGCGCTGCAGCAGCCGCTCAAGCTGGGTGCCGACATCGTATTCCATTCGGCCACCAAGTTCATCGACGGCCAGGGCCGCTGCATGGGCGGTGTGGTGGCCGGCCGTGCCGAGCAGATGAAAGAAGTGGTGGGCTTCCTGCGCACCGCAGGGCCGACCCTCAGCCCGTTCAACGCCTGGATCTTCACCAAGGGCCTGGAAACCCTGCGCCTGCGCATGCGTGCGCACTGCGAAAGCGCCCAGGTGCTGGCCGAATGGCTGGAGCAGCAGGAGGGCGTGGAGAAGGTGCATTACGCCGGCCTGCCGAGCCACCCGCAGCACGAACTGGCCAAGCGCCAGATGAGTGGTTTTGGTGCGGTGGTCAGCTTCGAGGTCAAGGGTGGCAAGGAAGGCGCCTGGCGTTTCATCGACGCTACCCGGGTGATTTCCATCACCACCAACCTCGGTGACAGCAAGACCACCATCGCCCACCCGGCCACCACCTCCCACGGCCGCCTGACGCCGCAGGAGCGTGAAGCTGCCGGTATCCGCGACAGCCTGATCCGCGTGGCCGTGGGCCTGGAAGACGTGGCCGACCTGCAGGCCGACCTGGCGCGCGGGTTGGCGGCGCTGTGATCGAAATCGGCGGCGCCACGCCCGGCCATAATGGCCGGGTGGCCTTGGTGACCGGTGCCGCGCGCGGCATCGGCCTGGGTATTGCCGCCTGGCTGATCTGCGAAGGCTGGCAGGTGGTGCTCAGCGACCTCGACCGCCAGCGCGGCGCCAAGGTGGCCAAGGCCCTGGGTGACAATGCCTGGTTCATCACCATGGACGTTGCCGACGAGGCCCAGGTCAGTGCCGGGGTGTCCGAGGTGCTGGGGCAGTTCGGTCGCCTGGACGCGCTGGTGTGCAACGCGGCGATCGCCAACCCGCACAACCAGACCCTGGAAAGCCTGAGCCTGGCGCAGTGGAACCGGGTGCTGGCGGTCAACCTCAACGGCCCGATGTTGCTGGCCAAGCATTGTGCGCCGTACCTGCGCGCGCACAACGGGGCTATCGTCAACCTCACCTCCACCCGGGCGCGCCAGTCCGAGCCCGATACCGAGGCCTACGCGGCGAGCAAGGGCGGCCTGGTGGCCTTGACCCACGCGCTGGCCATGAGCCTGGGCCCGGAGATCCGCGTCAATGCGGTGAGCCCGGGCTGGATCGATGCCCGCGACCCGTCGCAGCGCCGCGCCGAACCGCTGACCGAAGCCGACCATGCCCAGCACCCGACGGGCAGGGTAGGGACGGTGGAAGATGTGGCGGCCCTGGTGGCCTGGCTGCTGTCGCGCCAGGCGGGGTTCGTCACCGGCCAGGAGTTCGTGGTCGATGGCGGCATGACCCGCAAGATGATCTATACCTGAGCATTCTGCATATCCTGTACCGGCCTCTTCGCGGGTAAACCCGCTCCCACAGGTACTGCACAGTTCTCAAGACCTGTGCAGTACCTGTGGGAGCGGGTTTACCCGCGAAGAGGCCAGCACAGACAACCGCACCGCTTTTGCCTTTTTTGAAAAAAATCCAACGGGGCTATTGACTTAGCTTCGCCATCTGCGTAAATTTCGCGGCCTCAGCGAAGCAAACGCAACAAGCAACATCGCGAGGGTGATTAGCTCAGCCGGGAGAGCATCTGCCTTACAAGCAGAGGGTCGGCGGTTCGATCCCGTCATCACCCACCACTTCCTGAGATGTTCCTGGTGCTTCAGGTTTCGCAAGAAGCCGAATGGCCAGAGAGGAACGCACTGCGCAGCGGTAGTTCAGTCGGTTAGAATACCGGCCTGTCACGCCGGGGGTCGCGGGTTCGAGTCCCGTCCGCTGCGCCATTTTTCAGTAACAGATGGGTGCCTGGCACCGGTCTGAAGCCACAAGGCAAAACGCCTTGGGCTGATCCCAGTTTCAATCGGGCGCAAGCCTGAACGATACGCAGCGGTAGTTCAGTCGGTTAGAATACCGGCCTGTCACGCCGGGGGTCGCGGGTTCGAGTCCCGTCCGCTGCGCCATCTTCGCCTCGAGGCCCCTTGAACGCCTCGAAGCAAACACAAGAGAAGCGATCACGATATCGCTTTTTTTGTGCCTGCCATGAGGCCTCCGCGCCGGAAGGGCAGACCCAGGTTTCAATCGGGCGCAAGCCTGAATGATACGCAGCGGTAGTTCAGTCGGTTAGAATACCGGCCTGTCACGCCGGGGGTCGCGGGTTCGAGTCCCGTCCGCTGCGCCATCTTCGCCTCGAGGCCCCTTGAACGCCTCGAAGCACGGAAAAGCGACCTCAGGGTCGCTTTTTTCGTTTCTGCGCCTGGGGCATCCCCGGCCTTGAGCCAGATTTACACGAATCTGACAGACTCTTCACCGATCAGCGGTTCCTGTGCCAGCCTGTGTGTTGCACAATAGGCACCCTCTCGACATACCCGGAATTCGCAATGACCAGATCTTCCGTCTTTGGTGCGCTCGGGCTGGCCCTGGTGCTGGCGGGCGTGACCGGTTGTTCCTCGAAAAAGGCCGCCGTCTACGAGCACGAGAACTTCGATGACTCGGGCACCTTCTCGCGCAGCTTCCCGGTGAGCGATGCCGGCTCCTGCGAGGCTGCCCGGCGTGCCTTGCTCAGCCAGGGCTATATCATCACCAGCAGCGGCGCCAACCAGGTGATGGGCAACAAGAGCTTCCAGCAGAACAGCGAGAACCACCTGCAGATCAGCTTCAACGTCACCTGCGCGCCGGATGTGAGCGACGAACAGCGCTCGACCATGTTCGCCAACGCCTTGCAGGACCGCTATGCGCTGAAAAAATCCAATACCTCCGCCAGCCTGGGCGTGGGGGTACTGGGTTCGGTGTCGATGCCGATCGGCTCCAGCGACGATTCGATGGTCAAGGTGGCCAGCGAGACGGTGACGGCGGCGCAGTTCTACGACCGCTATTTCGCCCTGGTGGAAAGTTACCTGCCCAAGCCCAAACCGAAGCAGCAGAGCAAGGCCAAGGTCGAGGAGCCTGCGCCGAAGGCAGACGTGCCGGCGCCTGCCCTGGGGCTGCCGGAACAGGCCACGGCGGCACCGGTCGCGCCGGCACCGGCAGCACCGCCAGCTGCGCCGTTGGTCGAGGCGACGCCAGCGCCTGCCGCAGCTGCTCCGGCCGACGAGGCGGCAGTGGCACCGGTGCTGGATGACAGCCAGGGCTCGCAACCGGTGGCACCGCCGGTGGAGGCTGCGCCGATCGAGGTGCAGCAGCAGGCACAGCCTGCCGAGGCCGCGTCGCCTTCACTTTGATGCGTCGCCTGTCCCGGCCCAATAGCGGGGGAAACCCCGAAAAAGGCCGGGGAAGGGGGGCCCCCCACAAAAGCCCCCCCCCGGAGGGGAGGGACCCCCGCGACAGGTTACCCAGAGAAAAAAGGGAATGT
>NZ_PUQD01000088.1 GCF_003331055.1 Pseudomonas sp. AFG_SD02_1510_Pfu_092
CCCCCACCTTTCGTGGTGCCGTCTCGGGGGGCCCCGCCCCCGGGGGGGCGCCCCCCCCCCCCCCCCCCCCCCCCCGCCCCCCCCCGGGGCGGCCGGGGGGGGGGGGGGGGCCCCCCCCGCGAAGAGGCCAGCAGAGTTCTTCAGGGCAAAAAAAAGGCCGCTGCAAGCCGCAGCGGCCAATCGAGACGTTAGATCAAGGAGCTTCAAAATCTACGTCGGTGAACCTCGCAGGCCTGAAAGGCGGGGGGGAGAGCCCTTCATGCCGGCCAGTGCGTCCAAGAATAAGGGCTTGATCCCACAGGAAAAATAGCCGCTTATGACATTCACCTTTACGTATCGGGCAATAGTGTCGCAGGCGCTCAGGCAGCGGGCGAATAGCCCATGCGCCAGCTGGTTTCCCGCGTTGCCGCCAGCAACCGTTGCGCCGCCGGGCCATGCTCGTCGGCATGGAAGATCGAGGTAGGCCCTACCACCGTCATCACCGCGGCGATCTGCCCCAAGGCATTGAACACCGGCGCCGACAGCGCATCCACGCCCGGCATCAGCAGCCCGTGCACATGGTGCAGGCCACGTTCGCGGATGCCCGCCAGCACCGTCTGGTAGTCGGCGGCGCTGTGCTGCAGCGCCGCCAGTTCCCGGTCACGCAACTCCACGGTCTCGCGCTCTGGCAGGTAGGCGGCGAACACCAGCCCGGTGGACGAGCTCAGCAGCGGCAATACCGAGCCGATCTGGGTGACCACGGTAACCGCACGCACCGCCGGTTCGATGCTGACCACGGTCGCGCCCTGGTTACCCCACACGGCAATGAAACAGCTCTCGTTCAGGTCATCGCGCAGCTGCGACAACGGCAGCGCGGCAGTCTTCAGCACATCGATGCTGCCCAGCGCCGCCAGTCCCACGCGCAAGGCCTCGCGCCCCAGGCCGTAATGGTTGGTGGCGGCATCCTGTTCGGCAAAACCGCTGGCGATCAACGCCTGCAAATAACGGTGCACCTTGCTCGCCGGCATGTGCACATGCTCCGCCAGACGCGACAGCGAGGTGGACGGTGAAAGTTCGGCAAGGGCCTTGAGGATGTCGGTGCCGACTTCCGCCGAGCGGACTTTCTGCTTGCCGTTGTCGGCGGGGGAGCTGGCTTTGGCCATGGACATCTTCTTCCGGATTCGTCGAGTCGCGCCTTTATAGCTTGACGCCTTGCCCGGAGCAAATTACGTTATTCGTAATCTGATTACGATAAAAACAATGCAGACGCGCTGCCGCCCCGCTCCGGGCCAGCAGCAGCTGCCCGCAACGGCTCGGCCAGAGCCCGGAGGCATCGATGAATCGCGATACATCACCCGACCTTGACTACCTCAGCGGCTTCGGCAACGAATTTGCCAGCGAAGCGCTGCCAGGTGCCCTGCCGGTCGGGCAGAACTCGCCACAGAAGGCGCCCTACGGGCTGTATGCCGAGCTGCTTTCGGGCACAGCGTTCACCATGACCCGCAGCGAGCTGCGCCGCACCTGGCTGTACCGTATTCGCCCATCGGCATTGCACCCGCGCTTCGAGCGCCTGGCGCGCCAGCCGCTGAGCGGCCCGCTGGGGGCCGTCACCCCCAATCGCCTGCGCTGGAACCCCCAGCCGATCCCCACCGAGCCGACCGATTTCATCGACGGCTGGCTGCCGATGGTGGCCAACGCCGCCGCTGAAAAGCCGGCCGGCGTGAGCATCTACATCTACCGCGCCAACCGCTCCATGGAGCGGGTGTTCTTCAACGCCGACGGTGAACTGCTGCTGGTGCCGGAACAGGGCCGCCTGCGCATCGCCACCGAACTGGGCGTGATGGACGTCGAGCCGCTGGAAATTGCCGTGATCCCGCGCGGCATGAAATTCCGCGTTGAACTGCTCGACGGCCAGGCCCGCGGCTATATCGCCGAAAACCACGGCGCGCCGCTGCGCATCCCGGACCTTGGCCCGATCGGCAGCAACGGCCTGGCCAACCCGCGCGACTTCCTCACCCCGGTGGCGCACTACGAAGAGGCCGAGGGCCCGGTGCAGCTGGTGCAGAAGTTCCTCGGCGAACACTGGGCCTGCGAACTGCAGCACTCGCCGCTGGACGTGGTCGCCTGGCACGGCAGCAACGTGCCGTACAAGTACGACCTGCGCCGCTTCAACACCATCGGCACGGTCAGCTTCGACCATCCGGACCCGTCGATCTTCACCGTGCTGACCTCGCCGACCAGCGTGCATGGCATGGCCAACATGGACTTCGTGATCTTCCCGCCACGCTGGATGGTGGCCGAGAACACCTTCCGTCCGCCATGGTTCCACCGCAATCTGATGAACGAGTTCATGGGCCTGATTCAGGGCGCCTACGATGCCAAGGCCGAGGGCTTCCTGCCGGGCGGCGCCTCGCTGCACGGGGTGATGAGCGCCCACGGCCCCGACGCCGAAACCTGCGAAAAGGCGATTGCCGCCGACCTGGCGCCGCACAAGATCGACAACACCATGGCCTTCATGTTCGAGACCAGCCAGGTGCTGCGCCCGAGCCTGTACGCCCTCGAATGCCCGCAATTGCAGGCCGACTACGATAGTTGCTGGGCCACCTTGCCGAGCACCTTCAACCCGAACCGGAGATAACCCATGAACCAGACCGCCATTGCCCGTAGCTGGGTCGAGCACGCCAACGGGCACAGCGACTTCCCGCTGCAGAACCTGCCGCTGGGCATCTTCAGCCGGCCGGGTGAAGCCCGTCGTTGTGGCGTGGCCATTGGTGACGCGATCCTCGACCTGGAAGCGGTGCTGGCCACCGGCCTGTTCGACGGCGCTGCCAAGGCTGCCGTCGAGGCCACCCGTGGTGGGGCTTTGAACGCCTTCTTCGCCCTCGGCCGCAGTGCCCGTGTGGCCCTGCGCGAGCGCCTGCTGGTGCTGCTGGGCGAGCACAGCGAACACCAATCGGCGCTGCAGGCCGCACTGTATCCGGCCAGCGCCTGCCAACTGCACGTACCGGCGCAGATCGGTGACTACACCGACTTTTACGTGGGCATCGAGCATGCCAAGAACGTGGGCAAGCTGTTCCGCCCCGACAACCCGTTGCTGCCCAACTACAAGTACGTGCCGATCGGTTATCACGGCCGGGCCTCGACCATTCGCCCGTCCGGCACCGATGTACGCCGGCCCAAGGGCCAGACCCTGCCGGCCGGGCACAGCGAGCCGAGCTTCGGCCCTTGCGCGCGCCTGGACTACGAGCTGGAACTGGGTATCTGGATCGGCCAGGGCAATGACATGGGCCAGGCGATCCCGGTAGGCGACGCCGCCGAGCACGTGGCCGGCCTGTGCCTGCTCAACGACTGGTCGGCGCGTGATATCCAGGCTTGGGAATATCAGCCGCTGGGCCCGTTCCTGTCCAAGAGTTTCATCACCACTGTCTCGCCCTGGGTGGTCACCGCCGAAGCGCTGGAGCCATTCCGCTGCGCCCAGCCGGCACGCCCGGAAGGCGACCCGCAGCCACTGTCGTACCTGCTGGACAAGCGCGACCAGGCCGCCGGCGCCTTCGATATCGAACTCGAAGTGCTGCTGCTGACCGAGCGCATGCGCGAGCAGGGCCTGGCCCCGCACCGCCTGACCTTGAGCAACACCCGCAGCATGTACTGGACCGTGGCGCAGCTGGTCGCGCACCACAGCGTCAACGGCTGCCAGCTGCAGCCGGGCGACTTGTTCGGTTCGGGCACGCTGTCGGGCGCCACGCCGGGTTCGTTCGGCAGCCTGCTGGAGATCACCGAAGGCGGCAAGCACCCGGTGGAACTGGCCAGCGGCGAGGTGCGCAAGTTCCTCGAAGACGGTGACGAGATCATCCTGCGTGCCCGTTGCGCGCGTGAGGGTGTGGCCAGCATCGGCTTCGGCGAATGCCGTGGCACGGTCATCGCGGCCAACTGAGGAGGCATGGCATGGAACTGTACACTTATTACCGTTCCACCTCGTCCTACCGGGTGCGCATCGCGCTGGCACTGAAGGGGCTGGCCTACCAGTCCCTGCCGGTCAACCTGCTGCAGGGCGAGCAGCGCGGTGCCGACTATGTCGCGGTCAACCCGCAGGGCCGCGTCCCGGCCTTGCGTACCGACGGCGGGGAGCTGCTAGTGCAATCACCGGCGATCATCGAGTACCTGGAAGAGGTTTATCCACAGCCCGCCTTGCTGCCTGCCACGGCAGAGGCGCGCGCCAAGGTACGGGGCGTGGCGGCGATCATCGGCTGCGACATTCACCCGCTGCACAACGTCAGCGTGCTCAACCGGCTGCGCCAGGCCGGCCAGGACGAAAGCCAGGTCAACCAGTGGATCGGTCACTGGATCGGCCAAGGGCTGGCGGCGGTCGAGCAACTGATTGGCGATAACGGCTTCTGCTTTGGCGATGAGCCTGGCCTGGCCGATGTTTACCTGATCCCGCAGTTGTACGCGGCCGAGCGCTTCAACATCGACCTCGCCGGTTTCCCGCGCATCGGGCGGGTCGCCGCCCTGGCAGCCGGGCACCCGGCGTTCGTCCAGGCCCACCCCGCCCGGCAGGCAGACAGCCCGGCTCAGTGAATGGAACGGTTTGCCGCCGGAAGCTTGCCGATACGTTCGGACAACTTCAGGCGCTGGACCGGGTCTTCGCTCAGCAGCAGCGCATGCTCCAGGTCGAAACGCTCGGCCTGCGGGCAGTCCAGGTGCTGGTACAGCGAGGCGCGGGTGACATAGTCACTGGCCTGGACCGGGCCCAGCTGCATGACCCGTTCGGCATCGATCAGCGCTGCCAGGTGCTGATCGTTAGCCATGTGCAACTGGCGCAGGTTCCGTGACAGGCGTTGCAGCATCTGCTGCGGGCTGGCACTGCGCAGGTGCTCGGCGGTCAGCGCCACATGCGGGCCGAACTGGCGGGCCAGCAGCTCGCGGCAATCGTTGGGGTACAGGCGCCGGCCACCGCAGGGGTCGAGCAGGTGGTCGGCACCGGGCACTCGCAGCAGGAAATGCCCGGGGAAGCCCACGCCTTCAAGGGGGATGGACAGGCGCCGGGCCAGTTCCAGAGCGAGAATGGCCAGGGTCAGCGGTTGGCCACGGCGGCGCTGCAACACTTTGTTCATCAGCGCGGCATGCGGGCGCAGGGGGTGGTATTCATCCTGCTGGAAGCCCAGGGCATTGAGCTGACGCAGCAGTGGCTGGGCCAGTTCGCACAGCGGCAGCATCGGCAGGTGGGCGCTGATTTCGCGTTGCAAGTCGTGGAGCAGGGCAAGGCTGGCCGCAGGCTCGACACTGCCGTCGTGCTCGGCGGCAATCCACAATGCGGCTTCCAGCAGGGCGACCGGCTCGCGTTCCAGGCAGGCCAGGCAGGCTTGACGTGGCTTCATGGGGTTCTCCACACACGCTTGAGTATTAGACGCGGTGCAGGGTTTCGTCCAGTGGTCCGGCGGCGGCGCCAGCCCAGGGGCCGCGCCTATACTGCAAAGAGCACCTCGTAGGGGAGCCTGCCGATGTTCGCGCTGATGCAAAGCACCCGCACCCAGTCGCTGCACTTGTTCACCGACCCGCCCACCGGCCTGAAAGCCGTGGTGGCGATTCATAGCGAGCAACTGGGCCCGGCCATCGGTGGTTGCCGCTACCTGCCTTATGCCGACGACGAAAGCGCCATGACCGACGCCATTCGCCTGGCCCAGGGGATGAGCTACAAGGCGGCGCTGGCCGGCCTGCCACTGGGGGGCGGCAAGGCGGTGATCATGCGCAACCCGCATGTGGAAAACCGCGCTGCGTTGTTCGAGGCGTTTGGCCGCTTCATCGATACCCTGCAAGGGCGCTTCATCATCGCCGTGGACAGCGGCACCTCTACCCTGGACATGGACTGCATCGCCCAGAGCACGCCGCATGTGACCAGCACCACGGCCGCAGGCGACCCGTCACCGCATGCGGCGATGGGGGTTTTTGCCGGCATTCGTGCGACCACTTCGTTCCGCCTCGGCACGGATGACCTGCAGGGGTTGCGGGTGGCGGTGCAGGGGCTGGGCAATGTTGGTTACGCCCTGGCCGAGCAACTGCACGCAGCCGGGGCCGACTTGCTGGTGAGCGATCTGGACCCTGGGCGGGTGCGGCTGGCGGTGGAGCAGTTCAATGCCCACCCGGTCACCAACGATGCGTTGCTCGGTACCCCGTGCGACATCTTCGCCCCCTGCGGTGTCGGCCCGGTACTGACCGGGCAGAGCGTGATGCAGCTACGTTGCGCGGCGGTGGCGGGGGCGGCGAACAACCAGCTGACCACCTTGCAGGTGGCCGACCAGCTGGAATCGCGCGGGATTCTGTATGCGCCAGACTATGTGATCAATGCCGGTGGGTTGATCTACGTGGCGCTTGCCCACCGAGGCGAGGATCTGGGCACCATCACCGCGCACCTGGCGCGGATACCTTCACGGCTGACCGAAGTGTTTGGTCATGCACAGGCCGAGAAACGCTCGCCGGCGCGGGTGGCGCAGATGCTGGCGGAGCGGTTGCTCTACGGCTGAATACTGGCGCTGGCTTTGCTGGCCTCTTCGCGGGTAAACCCGCTCCCACAGGTACTGCACAGCCCTCAGGAACGGGGCGCTTCCTGCAGCAGCGGGTTCACCCGCGAAGCAAGCGGCACCGCTGTCACGCTGCTGCACCACCCTCGAGCAACTCTGCCAACGCATCCGGCTGGTTCTTGAACGCCCGGGCGAACACATCGCGGTTCCTGGCCATGTAGATTCCGGCTTCCTCCACCTGCTGCTCGGTCAGCGACGGCACGGCCTTGTGCAACACCTCGGCCAGGCGCTCGGCCAGTTCGAGCATCTTGTCGTGACGGTCTGCTTCGGCCTTATCCATGAACAAGCGCTCCGGGTCGCGGCTGCTGCGGTACACCACTTCGACGGCCATTCATCACCTCTGTGCCTTTTGTTGGGTTTTTACTGTATCTATATACAGTAATGGCAATGTTGGTTGCTTCGCAAGCAGAAATTGTAGCGTGGCCTGAATCGAGCGGCGCAGGGCCGGCCCAACGTGCCTTGCGGCAATCGGTCGCCTTCCAAGGCAAGGGCCTGGCCTTTTAACTGCATGGCAAAAGCGTCACAGCGCTGACGCATCATCCTTCAAGACGTATCGGGGAATGGAACATCGTGAACACCAAATGGGCAGAAAAGCTGCGCAAGGGCCTGCACGGCTCGGCCGACTCGCTGGGCAACCTGTGCGTCGAGGCATTCCATTACCTGGCACTGTTCGGCATTGGCGCGATCACCGCCTATGCGGCGGTGATGACCTTCATCGACATGCTCGGCAAGGGCGGGGTCAGTGTCGACGACATCCTGCTGCTGTTCATCTACCTGGAGCTGGGGGCGATGGTCGGGATCTACTTCAAGACCAACCACATGCCGATCCGCTTCCTGCTCTACGTGGCCATCACCGCGCTGACCCGCCTGCTGATCGGCGATGTCTCGCACCACAAGGCGCCGGACGCAGGGCTGCTGTACGTGTGCGGCGGCATCCTGTTGCTGGCGTTCTCGATCCTGGTGGTGCGCTACGCCTCCTACCGCTACCCCTCGACCAAGGCGCTGGACGCCAACGGCAAGGAAGTGGAAGAGGGCAAGTAAGCCTCAGTTGGCGACGAAGTGGCGCGGCTCCTGGCGGGCATCGCGGGTCAGCGCGGCCAGCACCTGCATGGGGTTCTGGCTGTGTTCGATGGCCAGGCCCAGGCGGATGCTGTCGATCACCCGCTGCAGGCGCACCGGGTCATTGCGCTGAGCCTGGGTGATCAGGCGCTTGGCGACCACGCCGGCGTCGTCGGACAGGGTCAGCATGATGCTGCCGTCGAGGTTGGCGATGCTCAGGTTGACCCGGTATTCGGGGGCGAATGCAGCACTGATTCGTTCGAATGGGTTGTTCATGGTCTTGCTTCTGCGGTGAATGACTGCAGAGGTTGACCGGCGCGATCGCCAGTTGGTTCAGCGCCATTGATCGCCACAAACGAAAACGCCCGGCACGGGGCCGGGCGTTGTCTGGAGTGCCGATCAGGCGTCCGGGTCAGTCAGTTCCAGGGCGCCGCGCTTGCTGCGCAGCTTGCCGTAGAAGTGTTCCAGCGCGTGGTTCAGCTTGGTGGCGGCACCATCGACCGCCTGGTCCAGCGAAGTGGCGGTGTGGGTCACCGAAATCGGTTGATGGCCTTTGGGGCGAGCCTCCATCTGGCAGCGTTTGTCATGCGGTCCGGGCTTGGCGCCGTTCTCGTCGCGCAGGTGCACCTCGATGCGGGTGAGGTCGTCTTCGTAACGTTCCAGCGAGGTTTGCAGTGTGCTGCGGACCCACTGATCGAGCCGGGCATTGCCTTCGAAATGGTTGCTGCTGTTTACCTGGATTTGCATGATTCAATCCTTATTCAGCTTGCTCGCATGGAGACGCATCCAGGTCATTGAGACCCTTGGAATTTCTGCGTCTCTTGACCCTAAGGTCAGGCAACCGCGAAACGAATTCAAGCCCTTTTTGAAAATAAATTTCTTGTTGCATTCAAGGCGACAGGCGGTGCATCGCTCAGCCTTTGCTTATGAGAATTGAAATCATTATTATTGCAGCCCCGCAAACGCCCGGACCTTCGCCATGACGCGCAAAACCGCCGGCCTCTCGCTCAGCTACCGCCTGGCTGTGACCTCACGCAGCCTGGCCGCGCTGCTGGGCGGCTACCTGCTGGCGTCCATGGCCAGCGTCTGCATTGCCCTGACGGCGCCGCTGCCACAGGTGGATGCCACGCTTACCGGCCTGCTGCTGTCATTCGTCTTCTACCTGCTGGCGTTCATCTGGTGCTTCGCCTGTCGCAACGCATTGCGCGCCTGGCTGGGAGTGCTGGCGCCAAGCCTGGTGCTGGCCGTGGTCAGCGCCTTGGTCTACTGGATGAACCCCCGATGAAAGAAGGCTTCCGCCAGGCCATGGCCTGGCTGCATACCTGGACCGGCCTGATCTTCGGCTGGCTGCTGTTCGCCATCTTCCTCACCGGCACGCTGTCGTACTTCAAGGAAGAAATAACCCGCTGGGCGCAGCCCGAAGTGCATCGCCAGGCACTGCAGCCGAGCCACGACCTGGAAGTGGCGCAGCGTTACCTGCAGGACCACGCCGGGCATTCCGGCACCTGGTTCATCCGCCTGCCCAACGCACGCGAGGCCGCCTTGAGCGTGGGCTATCGCGACGCCAATGGCGGGCCGCGCGGTTTCGTCAGCAAGACCCTCGACAGCCACACCGGTCAGCCGGTGGCCGCACGCGACAGCCGCGGTGGCGAGTTCTTCTACCGCTTCCACTTCCAGCTGCAGATGCCCCATCCCTACGGCCGCTGGCTCTCGACGTTCTGCGCCTTCATCATGCTGCTGGGGCTGGTCACCGGCATCATCACCCACAAGAAGATCTTCAAGGAGTTCTTCACCTTCCGCCCCGGCAAGGGCCAGCGCTCGTGGCTGGACGGGCACAACGCGGTCGGCGTGCTGGTGCTGCCGTTCCACCTGATGATCAGCTACAGCAGCCTGGTGCTGTTCATGTACATGGTGATGCCGGCGGGCATCATGGCCAGTTACGGCAATGACACCGGCAAGTACTTCAACGACCTGTTCGGCCGCAACGAAGCGCCCAAGGCGGCCCAGGTGGCCGCGCCGCTGGTGCCATTGCCGAGCCTGTACGCCAAGGTGCAGGCGCTGCAACCGGGCGCGCGTATCGGCAACATCCAGGTGCAGAACCCGGGCGACAGCAATGCCCGCGTCACCTTCACCCAGTCGGCAGCCGACCACGTCGCCTACCGGCGCAGCGCCAACTGGACCTTCGACGGTGCCAGCGGTGCGCTGCTGAGCCAGGGCAAGCCGGAGAGCGCGGCGATGATGACCGCGTTCAGCTTTGCCGGCCTGCACATGGGCAACTTCGCCGGGCCCTGGCTGCGCTGGCTGTACTTCTTCTTCGGCGTCGCCGGCACTGCGGTGATCGGCACCGGGCTGGTGATGTGGCTGGGCAAGCGTCAGCTCAAGCATGCCAAGGGCGGCCACCCGCCGGGCGAACTGCGCCTGGTCGAGGTGCTCAATATCGCCAGCATGAGCGGCCTGCTGCTGGCAGTGGCGGGCTTCTTCTGGGCCAACCGCCTGCTGCCGATGGGCATCGAAGGGCGGGCCGACTGGGAGGTCAACGCCTTCTTCATCGCCTGGGGCCTGTCGTTGCTGCACGCCATGCTGCGCAGTGGGCGCCGTGCCTGGGGTGAGCAACTAGCACTGGGCGCACTGGCGTTCGCCTTGCTGCCATTGCTGAACGGCCTGACCACCGGCCAAGGCCTGAACCATTCGTTACAGGCCGGCGACTGGGCCATGGCCGGTTTCGACCTTACGGCGCTGGGTACCGGCCTGTTGCTGGCCTGGCTGGCTAGCAAGATGCTGCGCAGCCGCCAACCTGCAGCCAGGCGCACCCCGCGTGCGGTAAACACACCGAGCAGCGAAACGGCGGAGGCGAGCTGATGCTGGGCAATGCGTTGATCGCCTTCGCGGGCTTCGTTGCCCTGTGCCTGGCCATGGAAAAACACTTCGCCGACCTGCTCGGGCGCCGGCCGCGCCCTGGGCAGTTGCGCCTGTTGCGCAGCGCCGGCTGGCTGCTGCTGATGCTGTCGGCGGTGCTCAGTGTGCACCTGCGCGGCTGGGCCCATGGCTTGGTGGAATGGACCGCGGTGTTGATGGCTGCGGCGACCCTGTGGGTGTTCGGCCTGCCGTACCAGCCCCGTCTGCTGCTGGGCCTGGCCGCCGCCAGCGGGGTGCTGGGGCCGGCGCTGGCCGTGTTCGCCGGGTGAGCCGATGAGCGAGCCAGGCGAGATGATCGACGCGGACGAGAACAGCAGCGGGCGTGCGCGGTTCGTCCAGGTGTTCCAGGCCCAGCGGGCGCGCATGGAAGCCCTGGTCAGCCGCCGGGTCGGTTGCCGCGCCACCGCATCGGACCTGGTGCAGGAGCTGTTTCTGCGTTTCTGGCGCCGCCCCGAGGTCAAGGTCGAGGCGCTGGACACCTACCTGCTGCGTTGCGCCGGCAACCTGGCCATCGACCACTTGCGCAGTGAAGGCAGCCGTGAACGCGTGGCGGAAGCGGTGTTGCCGGTGGATGAAGCGGCGATGGCGCTGGCCCCGGAGCAGGCCGTGGAAGTCGATCACGACTTGCAGCGCATCGAAGCCGCCTTGCGCGCCTTGCCTGACCGCACCCGGCAGATTTTCCTGCTCAACCGCATTCATGGCTGCAAGTACGGCGAGATCGCCAAGGCCATGCAGTTGTCCCAGAGCGCGGTGGAAAAGCATATGATGCGCGCCCTCGAAGCGTGCAAGGCGAGTGTCGCCGAGCCCGCGTCCACCCCACGCCGGCCAGGGAGTGCCCGTCGATGAGCCGTTTACCGCCGATCAGCGAGGCGCAGTCCCGGGCTGCCTTGCAGTGGCTCGGCCGCATCAACGAGCAGCCCGCGCAAGCCGAGGGCGCTGCTTTCAAGCGCTGGCTGCTGAGCGACCCTGCGCACCGCGCCGCCTATGCACAAGCCCAGGCGCTGTGGCACAAGAGCGCCACCCCGGCGGCGCGCCTGGCCGCTGAACAGCACGACGACCTGCAGCGTTACCTGGCTGCCATGGCCAGGCCGCCCACCGCGCGGCGCTGGCGGCTTGCAGCAATGGCGATGGCGGCCTGCCTGGTGCTGGCCATCGGTGTTGCCGCTGGCTGGCAGCCGAGTTACTGGCTGCAGGACCTGCAGGCCGACTACCGCAGCGCCGGGCAGATTCGCCAGGTGACCTTGGCCGACCAGTCGCAGGTGACGCTGGATGCCGGCAGCGCGATTGCGGTGGATTTCGAGCACGGCGAGCGTCGCGTGCGGCTGTTGCATGGCGCGGCGTTTTTCCAGGTCACGCATACCGGCGAGCCGTTCCTGGTCGAAGCCGCCGGCGGCGCGGTGCGGGTGCTTGGCACCCAGTTCGAGGTACGCGAGCAAGGCGACGGTGCCCAGGTGACGGTGCGCAGCGGGCGGGTGGCGGTGAGCCCGGCAACAGGCGCTGTAGTGCGCGAACTCACCGCCAACCAGCAGGTGGCTTACCGCGCCGGTCGGGCAGGCGAAACCTTGTCGGTAGACAGCGACAGCCGCCTGGCCTGGCGCCAGGGTTGGTTGAACTACTACCAGGTGCCGTTGGCGCAGGTGGTCGAGGACCTCGGGCGCTATTACCCAGGGCGCATCCTGTTGCTTGATGGCGAGCTGGGGCAGCGCAAGGTCAGTGGCAGTTTCCCGCTGGCCGAGCCGCTGCTGGCGCTGGATTCGCTGGGCAAGGTGATGGGCTTTTCGCGGCAGACCGTGCTGGGGCGGTTGACCTTGGTTCGCTAGCTGCCTGTGCCGGCCTCTTCGCGGGTGAACCCGCTCCCACAGGTACTGCACAGGATTTTAAACTTGCGCCCTTCCTGTGGGAGCGGGTTCACCCGCGAAGAGGCCGGCACAGGCAAAAATATTTTCAGAAAGCGGATGAGGTAACAGGACGTGGCATCCGTGTAATGAGTGGAAGTGCGATTCATTCGCAGTCATCACCCTCTCACAGGTCAGCGTCCATGAAGTTCACCCCGCGTTGCGTCCCTCTCTGGCTCGGCCTTTGCGCGCTGCCGACCGTCGCTGTCACGCCCTTGGCCTGCGCTGCCGAGCAACAGCAGGCGTACGCCTTCGCCCAACCGGCGCAACCTTTGGCTCAGGCGCTCAACGCCTTCAGCCGCACCACCGGCCAGAGCGTCGTCTATACCCTCGAGCTACCTGGCGTGCAGGCGCCGGCGCTGAACGGCAGCTTCAGCGCCGAGCAGGCCCTGCAACAACTGCTGGGTACCAGCGGGCTGGCCTGGCGCCGCGTCGATGCACGCACCGTCACCCTGGAAGCGCTGGACACGTCCGGCGCCCTCAACTTGCAGGCCACCACCGTGACCTCGCAACTGGACGACTACAGCTACCAGCCCCCGGCCAGCGCCGCGATCATGCGCGGGCAAGGCCCGAGCCAGGACATCCCCCAGGCGATCAACGTGGTCCCGGCACAGGTCATCCGCGACCAGGCCCCGCGCAACCTCGACGACGCCCTGGCCAACGTCAGCGGCATCACCCAGGGCAACAATTTCGGTGGCACTTCCGACACGGTGATGAAGCGCGGCTTTGGCGACAACCGCGACGGTTCGATCATGCGCGACGGCATGCCCGTGGTGCAGGGCCGCAACCTCAATGCCAGCACCGAGCGGGTCGAGGTGCTCAAGGGGCCGGCCTCGCTGCTGTACGGCATCCAGGACCCGGGCGGGGTGATCAACGTGGTCAGCAAGCGGCCGCAGTTGCAGCAATACAACGCCCTGACCGTGCGCGGCTCGACCTACGGCAGTGGCAAGAATGGCAGCGGCGGCGGCTTCGACAGCACCGGCGGGCTGGGCGAGAGCAATTTCGCCTACCGCCTGATCGTCGATCATGAAGACGAGGACTACTGGCGCAACTACGGCGTGCACCGCGAATCGTTGGTGGCGCCGTCACTGGCGTGGCTGGGCGAAAACACCCAGGTGGTACTGGCTTACGAGCACCGCGAGTTTCTGTCACCGTTCGACCGGGGCACGGCGTTCGGTAACGACGGCCACCCGCTGGATATCCCGGCCACGCGGCGCCTGGACGAGCCGTTCAACGACATGGAAGGGCGTTCCGACTTGTACCGCCTGGAGGTCGACCACCAGCTGGCCGACGACTGGAAGCTGCACTTCGGCTATAGCTTCAACCGCGAGACCTACGACGCCAGCCAGGTGCGGGTGACTGGCGTGAATGAACAAAAGGGTACGCTGTCGCGCAGCATCGACGGCACCCACAACGCCATGAGCCGTGACCAGTTCGCCACCCTGAGCCTGGCCGGCAGTGTGCAACTGGCCGGCATGCAGAACGACTTGCTGTTCGGCCTCGACCACGAGGACCGCAAGATTTTTCGCGGTGACCTGATCCGGCAGAAAGCGCAATCTGCGTTCAGCTACGTCAACCCGGTCTACGGCCAGGAAGTGGAGGGCACCACGGTCGGCGCCCGGGAAAGTGACCAGACCGACAAGCTGCGCACCGATGCGCTGTTCGCCCAGGACGCGCTGCACCTGGATGAGCACTGGATTCTGGTGGCCGGTGCGCGCTTCCAGCAATACGACCAGTACGCCGGTCGCGGTCGGCCGTTCCAGGTCAATACCGACAGCAATGGCCAGACCTGGGTGCCGCACGCGGGGGTGGTGTACAAGCTCGATGAGCAGCTGTCGTTCTATGCCAGCTACAGCGAATCGTTCAAGCCCAATTCGAGCATTGCCCCGCTGGTCGACAACGTGGTGCTGGACGGGGCGGTGGCGCCGGAGGAGGGCAAGTCGTGGGAGCTTGGCGCCAAGCTCGACATGCCTGGTCGGCTCACCGGCACCCTGGCGCTGTTCGACATCACCAAGCGCAACGTGCTGGTTTCCAGCCTCGACCTGGCCACCGGCGACACGCTGTACAGCAATGCCGGCGAGGTGAACTCGCGCGGTGTCGAACTGGACCTGACCGGCCAGCTGAGCGACCGCTGGAGCCTGATCGGCAGCTACGCCTTCATTGATGCGCAGGTGACCAAGGACCCGGAACTCAAGGGCAACCGCCTGCAGAACGTGGCCCGGCACAGTGGTTCGCTGTCGGCGGTGTACGACTATGGCAGCCTGTTCGGTGGCGATCGCCTGCGCCTTGGCGCAGGGGCGCGGTACGTGGGCGAGCGGGCGGGTGACCCGAGCAACACCTTCGACCTGCCGTCCTATACCGTGGCCGATGCCTTTGCCAGCTACGAAACCCGGCTGGATGAGCACAAGGTGCTGTTGCAATTGAATGTGAAGAACCTGTTCGACAAGGTGTATTACAGCTCGGCGGTGAACCAGAACTTCGTGGCCATCGGCGATGCGCGTCAGGTGAGCTTGTCGAGTACCTTCGAGTTCTAGGTAGCAGGGGCCGCTTTGCGGCCCATCGCCGGGGGCCCCCCCCCCCCCCCGGGGGGCCGCGCGGGGGGGGGGGGGGGGGCGGGGGGGGGGGGGGGGGGGGGGGGGGGGGGGGCCAGG
>NZ_PUQD01000089.1 GCF_003331055.1 Pseudomonas sp. AFG_SD02_1510_Pfu_092
CCCCCCCCCCGTTCCCCGCCCCCCCCCGCTCCTTCCCCCGCCCGCCCCCCCCCCCCCCCCACCCCCCCCCCCCCCCCCGGGGGCGGGGCGCCGGGGGGGGGGGGGGGGCCCCCGCGAAAGGGCCAGTACAGGATAACCCGGCTCGCCCGTCAGAACTTGTAGCTTGCCGCCAGGTAGGTCTGCGCGCTGCTGGTCAGGCGCAGGGTGCCGTCCTTCGGCCCGCCGTGCGCGCCCACTTCGGTGGTGGCGTTGCTGCGCAGATAACGGTAGCCCAGCTCCACCGAAGCCTTGTCGGTGATCTCCTGGATCACCCCTGCCTGCAGGCCGTACGCGTAACCGTAGTCGGTATCGCGGCTGGCACCTGGCGAATCCTGGGTCAGCTTGGTCACGCCCAGGCTGCCGCCGCCGAACAGCTTGGTGGTGTCACCCACCGGCAGGAACAGGTCGTAGCTGCCCAGCAGGTTTTCCTGGCGCAACTTCAGGCCGCTGTGGTCGCCCGAGACGTTGTCGTAGGTCATGTAGTAGCGGCCCTGGTCGTTGATCTTGCCCACGCGCACGCCCCAGGTGTCGTCCTTGCCGATGATGCCGTCGGCGTTCAGGTGGTCGGTGTTGCGCTGCAGCAGGCCGGACTTGCGAACCTTGTCGCTGGTCTGGCCATAGGTCAGGCTGGCGAAGTTGTCGTCAGCGGCCTGGGCGCTGGTGATGCCGGCGGCGCAGACGGCCATGGCGGCGAGCAGGGTGTGGAAGGTTTTCATGGCAGGTTACTCCGGTTGGGTGCGCTGTTTCGGTCTGGGAGCTAGAGTAAGCAGGGCACCCTGAACCGCGACTGAACCCTGGCTGAACCGCGGCTGAACGAACCGTTTGCACAACCCTTGGCAGAACCACTTGTGGAATTAGGAGTAGTGACCATGCGCGCCCTGCTGGCCTTGACCCTGATGTGCAGCGCCGCCCTCGCCCAAGCGGCGGTACAAACCCGTGAGATCCCCTACCAGGACGCCGACGGCAACCGCCTGGTCGGCTATTACGCCTATGACGATGCGGTCGAAGGCAAGCGCCCGGGCATTGTCGTGGTGCATGAATGGTGGGGGCTGAACGACTACGCCAAGCGCCGCGCCCGCGACCTTGCGGCGCTGGGCTATAACGCGCTGGCCATCGACATGTATGGCGACGGCAAGCACACCGAGCACCCCGCCGATGCCCAGGCATTCATGGCAGAGGCGCTGAAGGACCCGAAAGCGGCTGCGCGGCGCTTCGATGCCGGCCTCGAACTGCTGAAACTGCAGCCGAACACCAACAAGCATCAACTGGGCGCTGTCGGCTACTGCTTCGGTGGCAAGGTGGTGCTGGATGCCGCACGCCGCGGCGAAAAACTCGACGGTGTGGTGAGCTTCCATGGCGCGCTGGCTACCCAGACCCCGGCCAGGCCCGGGGTGGTTCGCGCGGATATCCTGGTCGAGCACGGCGCGGCAGACAGCATGGTTACCCCGCAGCAGGTAGAGGCGTTCAAGGCCGAGATGGATGCGGCCAAGGTCAACTATCAGTTCGTCAGTATCGACGGCGCCAAGCACGGCTTTACCAACCCGGATGCAGACCGGCTGAGCCACGGCGCGCATGGCGGGCCGGATATCGGCTACAACAAGGCGGCGGACGAAAGCTCCTGGGCGGACATGCAGGCGTTCTTCAAGAAGGTGTTCAAATAGAGATTGCCGGGGCCGCTCCCACAAGAATGCATTGCCACGCTAGCTGCCTTAGTGCCCGTACAGCTGGCACAATAGCCCCCATGAACACGCTCCCCGCCTGCTGTGCCCCGCTCCAGTACCACTGGCCCCTGCCCCGCCCGCTGCCCGGCGCGGTGCTGGTCAGTTGCGCCTTCGACCCCACGCGCCTGGCCGCCGACGACTTCCAGCGCGCCGGCGTGGTGCCCGGTGCCAGCCTGCAGCGTTCGGTGGCCAAGCGCCAGGCCGAATACCTGGCCGGCCGGGTGTGCGCCCGCGCCGCATTGCAGCGCCTGGACGGCCGTGACTACATCCCCGCCAGCCATGAAGACCGCTCGCCGATATGGCCGGCCGGCATCCATGGTTCGATTACCCATGGTCAAGGCTGGGCCGCCGCCGTGGTCGCCGCCGAAGGCCGTTGCAGGGGCCTGGGCCTGGATCAGGAAACACTGCTGGATGATGAACGCGCCGAACGGCTGGTGAACGAAATCCTCACCCCGCCCGAACGCGAGCGCCTGGACCGGCGCCAGCTCGGCCTTGCCGTCACCCTGACCTTCTCGTTGAAGGAAAGCCTGTTCAAGACCCTCTACCCGCTGACCCGCCAGCGCTTCTACTTCGAGCACGCCGAAGTGCTGGACTGGTCCGCCGCCGGCCTGGCCCGCCTGCGCCTGCTCACCGACCTGTCGCCGCAGTGGCGCCATGGTGCCGAGCTGCAGGGCCAGTTCTGCCTGCAGGACGGGCAGCTGCTCAGCCTGGTCAGCGTCTGAGCGCTACAGCGGGGCCTGCTGGCGCGGCCAGTTCAGGCTGAAGCACGCCCCGCCCAGCGCGGCGCTGCGCCCCACCGTGGCACGGCCAGCGTGCCAGTAGATGATCCGCCGCACGATCGACAGGCCCAGGCCATGCCCGCCCGAGGCACGCGTGCGGCTGTCGTCGAGGCGGGTGAACGGCGTGAAAATGCGGTCCCAGACGCCTTCGGGGATGCCCGGGCCATCATCCTCGACATCGATGCGGCAACGTTGCTGCCCCAACTGGTAGCTCAGGCGCACCTCGGTCTCGGCATGGCGCATGGCGTTGCCCACCAGGTTCTGCAGGGCCCGGTGCAGATAGCGCGGCTCGGCCTCGACCCAGGCGCCTTCGCCATCGGCACCCTGGCATGCACCGCGCACCACGCGCACCTCGGCGCGCAGCGGCGCGAGTTCTTCGATCACCCGGTCGAGCAAGGCATCCAGGTCGACCCGCTGGAACTTCAGCGCCGGCGCCCCCTGTTCCAGACGGGCGTAGGTGAGCATCTCGTCGACCAGTTTGTCGAGGTCCTGGATATCCCCGTCCATGCCCGCCAGGTGTTTGGCCCGGGCCTGCTCGGTGCTGGCGCTTTCGATCATCTCCAGGCCAAAGCGCAGGCGGGCCACCGGCGTGCGCAGTTCGTGGGACACCGCCCGCACCAGTTCGCGCTGCATGGTCAGCGAACGCTGCAGGTGCTCGGCCATGCCGTTGAAGGCCGCGGCCAGGCGCCCTACGGAGTCAGCGTCGCCCGCTGGCACACGGGTGTCCAGGCTGCCCTGGGCGATGCGCGAGGCGGCCACTTCCAGGCCTGACACACGCCGCTCCAGCTGGCGCACCAGCAGGTACACCACCAGGCCGATCAGGCACAGGCCGAGGAAGGCGATCAGGATCAGCAACTGCGGCGGGTACGGGTTGAGCTGGTACAACGGGCCGATTTCCAGCACCCAGGGCGAGCCCGCCAGCCCGGCGAACACGCGGATCGAGTCGCCATCCTTGCCCAGGGCCATCACCGTATCGCCCTCCTCGACCCGGCGCCGCTGGTCATCATCCAGGCTCACCCGCTCGATGCGCTGCAGCGCCACGCCAAAGCCGAAGCCCTTTTCCTGCTTGAGCTGGGCCAGGCGCTGCTGCTGTTCGGTCACCGGGTAGCGCACCAGTTCGTCGGCCAGCAGATAAAGGGTGGCCCGCGCCAGTTGCTCGCTGATCTGACTGATCTGCGCGACCAGCAACAGGTCTTCCTGGCCGACCTTGCGCAGCACCTGGGCCGCATGCGGGCCGGTCTTCTCGACCACCACCAGGCCACGGTACAGGCGTGCCCGCTGGCCGCCATCGAGGGTGCGCGCGGTCAGCGGCTGCAACGTCAGCGGCACGCCGAGCAGGCGCTCCCAGATCAACAGCGAGCGCTTGCGTTCGGTGTCGTTCTGCAGCGCCAGGTTGTCGGCCATCAGGCTGAACGTGCCCTGGGCCAGGCCCTCGCGATGCTGGGCGGCGCGCACTTCGTTGACCAGGTGCAGGCTCAGCGCCCCGAGCAGGGCCACCAGCACCAGCACGGCCAGCATGCCGCCATAGATGCGCAGAAAGATCGAATTGTTCATGGCGCCTCGCCGACGAACAGGTAGCCCTTGCTGCGCAGGGTCTTGATCAGCCTTGGCTGAAGCGGATCGTCGCCGATCTTCGGGCGAATTTTTGAAATGCGAATGTCGATGGAGCGGTCCTGGCCGTCATAGCCGACGCCGCGCAACGCAGTGAAGATCTGCTCGCGGCTGAGCACGCGGCCGGCATTGCTGGCCAGCAGCCAGAGCAGGTCGAATTCGGCGCCGGTCAGCTCGATCAGCTGTTCGCCCAGGCGCGCCTCGCGCAGGCGGTTGTCGATGCGCAGCGTGCCGAAGGCCAGATCGTGGCGCTTGCTGTCGGGTGCTTCGCTACGGCGCAGCAGGGCCTGGATGCGGGCCAGCAGCAGGCGTGGGCGTACCGGTTTGCACACGTAGTCGTCGGCGCCCAGGTCCAGGCCCTGAACCTGGTCGAGTTCATCGCTGCGGGCGGTGAGCATGAGGATCGGGCCGGGGTACTGGCTGCGTACCCGGCGGCAGATGCTCAGGCCGTCCTCGCCGGGCAGCATCAGGTCGAGCACCACCAGGTCGGGCTGGCTGTCGACGATGCGCCGCGCGGCGCGGGCGCCATCGCTCTCGACGCTGACCTCGTAGCCGTTGGCCTGCAGGTATTCGGCGGTGAGCTCGGCCAGGCGCTGGTCGTCTTCGACGATGAGGATGCGGGGTGCTTGGTCCATGGCCTCTGCCTTTGCTTGTTGTTTTTCTGTGGCCTGTACCGGCCCTTTCGCGGGTAAACCCGCTCCCACAGGGGAGCGGGTTTATCCGCGAAGAGGCCGGCACAGGCAACATAACCCTTTAACCCAAAAGCAACATCCCCTGTAGATACTACGGCTGCCACCCGGTACTGCCAACCTGCCCGCAGCCCGCTCGACTGAAGCGTTTTTTGTGATAGGGTTCGCGCCCGAAAAATTCTGCCCCGGGGCGGCAAGGCGCAGAAAAATACTGCAAACCACTTGGCACAAGGCCTACAGCGAATACCCACTATTCACTCACAAAGTACACACAAGTTATCCACAGGCGCTCGCCTTGCAAAGCCCCCCAGACCGCATTATCTTGTATCCCGATCGCAGCGAACCACTAGATATAGGGGTTCGTGCAAAATCACACACAAAAGTCAACCCGCAAGATCAAGCGATTCTTGCCGGTGAGCTTCAGGTGATTTCAGCAGCCAAACCGCTCCTGCGGAGGCGACCGAGGCAAGCCCTTTCAGGGCCTTGTTCGGGCATGAATGTGGCAGGCCGGGCCTGGCATTCATCAGCAACAGTTTTTGGGCACGGCCCAGAACCTTTGACTTCGGCCAGGGAGCGGCAAGCCATTGCCCCTTATTCCTGAGTCTGTCCCGAAGTCGGTACGCCCGCGCGGGCGGATGCGCATGCACTGCGCGTCCCCGCGAGGTTATCGAGCAAGTGGACGGAACGGTGGGCGCCCAAAAGGCGCCTGAACAATATAGAAACTGTGGAGACACCCACCCATGCAAACCGACACAACTCGCGAGAACCCGCAGGCCAAGGTGCCGCAGGCCGCCGATGCCAACCAGGATCTGGCCGCCACCGCTCCCGGCCAACTGCGCGTGATCAAGCGTAACGGCACTGTCGTCCCGTACACCGACGACAAGATCACCGTTGCCATCACCAAGGCGTTCCTCGCAGTTGAAGGCGGCACCGCCGCCGCTTCGTCGCGCATCCACGACACCGTCGCGCGCCTGACCGAGCAGGTCACCGCCACGTTCAAGCGTCGCATGCCATCGGGTGGCACCATCCACATCGAAGAAATCCAGGACCAGGTCGAACTGGCCCTGATGCGCGCCGGCGAGCAGAAAGTCGCCCGTGACTACGTGATCTACCGCGACCAGCGTGCCAAGGAGCGTGCTACCCGCAGCAACGCCGACGCTGTGGTCGAGCCGCACCCGAGCATCCGCATCACCCTGGCCGACGGCAGCCTGGCGCCGCTCGACATGGCCCGCCTGAACACCATCATCAGCGAAGCCTGCGAAGGCCTGGCCGAAGTCGACGGCGAGCTGATCCAGCGCGAAACCCTGAAGAACCTGTACGACGGCGTGGCCATCAAGGACGTCAACACCGCCCTGGTGATGACCGCCCGTACCCTGGTCGAGCGCGAGCCGAACTACTCGTTCGTCACCGCCCGCCTGCTGATGGACACCCTGCGCGCCGAAGGCCTGGGCTTCCTCAACGTGGCCGAAAGCGCCACCCACCACGAAATGGCCGACCTGTACGCCAAGGCCCTGCCGGCCTACGTCGACAAAGGCGTCGAGTTCGAGCTGCTGGACCCGGCCCTGAAAGGCTACGACCTGGACCGTCTGGGCAAAGCCATCGACCACGAGCGTGACCAGCAATTCACCTACCTGGGCCTGCAGACCCTGTACGACCGCTACTTCATCCACAAGGATGGCGTGCGCTTCGAGCTGCCGCAGGTGTTCTTCATGCGCGTGGCCATGGGCCTGGCGCTGGAAGAGAAAGACAAGGAAGCCCGTGCGATCGAGTTTTACAACCTGTTGTCGTCGTTCGACTACATGGCCTCGACCCCGACCCTGTTCAACGCCGGTACCCTGCGCCCGCAGCTGTCCAGCTGCTACCTGACCACCGTGCCGGACGACCTCTCGGGCATCTACCACGCGATCCACGACAACGCCATGCTGTCGAAATTCGCCGGTGGCCTGGGCAACGACTGGACCCCGGTGCGTGCCCTGGGCTCGTACATCAAGGGCACCAACGGCAAATCGCAGGGCGTCGTGCCGTTCCTCAAGGTGGTCAACGACACCGCCGTTGCCGTGAACCAGGGTGGCAAGCGCAAGGGCGCCGTGTGTGCCTACCTGGAAACCTGGCACCTGGACATCGAAGAATTCATCGAGCTGCGCAAGAACACCGGTGATGACCGTCGTCGTACCCACGACATGAACACCGCCAACTGGATCCCTGACCTGTTCATGAAGCGTGTCTTCGATGACGGCAAGTGGACCCTGTTCTCGCCTTCGGAAGTGCCAGACCTGCACGACCTGACCGGCAAGGCCTTCGAAGAGCGCTACGAGTACTACGAAGCCCTGACCGAGTACAACAAGATCAAGGTGTTCAAGACCGTCCAGGCCAAAGACCTGTGGCGCAAGATGCTGTCGATGCTGTTCGAGACCGGCCACCCATGGCTGACCTTCAAGGACCCGTGCAACCTGCGTTCGCCGCAGCAGCACGTGGGCGTGGTCCACAGCTCGAACCTGTGCACCGAGATCACCCTGAACACCAACAAGGACGAGATCGCGGTCTGCAACCTGGGCTCGATCAACCTGCCGAACCACATCGTCGACGGCAAGCTGGACACCGCCAAGCTGCAACGCACCGTGAACACCGCCGTGCGCATGCTCGACAACGTGATCGACATCAACTACTACTCGGTACCGCAAGCGCGTAACTCGAACTTCAAGCACCGCCCGGTCGGCCTGGGCATCATGGGCTTCCAGGACGCGCTGTACCTGCAGCACATCCCGTACGGTTCCGACGCGGCCGTCGAGTTCGCCGACAAGTCGATGGAAGCGGTCAGCTACTTCGCCATCCAGGCGTCGTGCGACCTGGCCGACGAGCGCGGCGCGTACGAGACCTTCCAGGGTTCGCTGTGGTCCAAGGGCATCCTGCCGCTGGATTCGCAACAGATCCTGATCGAGGCGCGTGGTGCCAAGTACATCGACGTCAACCTGGAAGAGTCGCTGGACTGGGCGCCGGTCCGTGCCCGCGTACAGAAAGGCATTCGTAACTCGAACATCATGGCCATCGCGCCAACCGCGACCATCGCCAACATCACCGGCGTGTCGCAGTCGATCGAGCCGACCTACCAGAACCTGTACGTGAAATCGAACCTGTCGGGCGAATTCACCGTGATCAACCCGTACCTGGTCCGCGACCTGAAGGCCCGCGGCCTGTGGGACTCGGTCATGATCAACGACCTGAAGTACTACGACGGTTCGGTGCAGCAGATCGAGCGTATCCCGCAAGAGCTGAAGGACCTGTACGCCACCGCGTTCGAAGTCGAGACCAAGTGGATCGTCGATGCCGCCTCGCGTCGCCAGAAGTGGATCGACCAGGCCCAGTCGCTGAACCTGTACATCGCCGGCGCCTCGGGCAAGAAGCTGGACGTGACCTACCGCATGGCCTGGTACCGTGGTCTGAAGACCACCTACTACCTCCGTGCCCTGGCCGCGACCAGCACCGAGAAGTCGACCATCAACACCGGCAAGCTCAACGCCGTTTCCAGCGGCGGCGACAGCGCCCCGGTCCAGGCAGCGGGCCCTGCGCCAGTGCCGAAGGCCTGCGCGATCGACGAGCCTGACTGCGAAGCCTGCCAGTAAGGCCTGAGTGCCGCGCGGGGTGCCCATGGGTGCCCCGCGCGGCATTTTTGTTTCTGCGCCACGGAGAAACCTTGCCCTTTGCCCACTGCTCGCGCAGCTCGGTAAAAGAACAGGGCCTCTTCAGAAAAGGACGTAACCATGGCGCGGAAAAAAGTGGCAGCTCGCAAGATAGGTCGCAACGCGGAAACCGGCCGCTTCACCTCGGTCGAGCAGGCGCGCAAGCACCCCAAGACACACATCGTCGAAACGCTGCATAACCCTCGCGGCTAGTGCCCGCCTGAACTGGCCCTATCGCCGGCAAGCCAGCTCCCACAGGTACTGCATCACCCTTGCGCCATGCGCGGTATCTGTGGGAGCTGGCTTGCCGGCGATGAGGCCAGATCAGGCAACACAAAACCCCACAAAACACCATATCGTGTGCCTTTAAATTTAAACTGGCACAACATATAGGTTAGCGCTAAACTCTCCCCCCGTAGAAAACCACACACGACTTCGTGAACGGACGCACGCCAGACCGGTCGAAAAAGTCATCTTCGCCCGCCAGACACGCGCCCCGATCGAAGGCGAATTCCGGTATACTGCGCCCCCTCTGAAAAGGGCACCTATTCAATTGTCCCTGGCCCCTTTTGAAGGCTTGGCCAGGTACAAGCCAGAACACACCAGATGTAAACGAGAGTCAGCCTCTCGAGCTGTCCATTCGCCGTAACGGCCTTGCGTCAGGCATCACATTCTTAACATCCAACCGGTTGCCCCAGGGCGACCCTCAAGCAGGAGCCAAACCATGCTGAGCTGGGACGAATTCGACAAGGAAGACGGCGAAGTAGCCGCCAAAGGCAACACCCCTGCGCAGGCCACTGCCGCCGCCACCCTCGACAAACTCGACAGCGCCGGTGGTGCCGCCGCCCTGGAAGCCCGTGCCGCCACTGCCGACGACTCCGACGCAGTGAAGCGCGCCAAGGCTGCCCTGAACGACCTCGACATCGCCGAAGGCCTGGCCGAGCTGGAAGGCTCCAGCGCCCGCGTTCGCGTTGACGAAAAGCGCATGATCAACTGCCGCGCCGACCTCAACCAGCTGGTCCCGTTCAAGTACGACTGGGCCTGGCAGAAGTACCTCGACGGCTGCGCCAACCACTGGATGCCGCAAGAGGTCAACATGACCGCCGACATCGCCCTGTGGAAGAGCATGGACGGCCTGACCGAAGACGAGCGCCGCATCGTCATGCGCAACCTCGGCTTCTTCTCCACCGCCGACTCGCTGGTCGCCAACAACCTGGCCCTGGCCGTGTACCGCCTGATCACCAACCCGGAGTGCCGCCAGTACATCCTGCGCCAGGCCTTCGAAGAGGCGATCCACACCCACGCCTACCAGTACTGCATCGAGTCGCTGGGCATGGATGAAGGCGAGATCTTCAACATGTACCACGAGATCCCGTCGGTGGCGAAGAAAGCCGCCTGGGGCCTGAAGTACACCCGCGCCATCTCCGACCCGGAATTCAACACCGGCACCGTCGAGACCGACAAAGAGCTGCTGCGCAACCTGATCGCCTACTACTGCGTACTGGAAGGCATCTTCTTCTACTGCGGCTTCACCCAGATCCTGTCGATGGGCCGCCGCAACAAGATGACCGGCGTCGCCGAGCAGTTCCAGTACATCCTGCGTGACGAGTCGATGCACCTGAACTTCGGTATCGACGTGATCAACCAGATCAAGATCGAGAACCCGCACCTGTGGGATGCGGCGATGAAGGAAGAAGCGACCCAGATGATCCTGCAAGGGACCCAGCTGGAGATCGAATACGCCCGCGACACCATGCCACGCGGCGTGCTGGGCATGAACGCGGCGATGATGGAGGACTACCTCAAGTTCATCGCCAACCGTCGCCTGACCCAGATTGGCCTGAAGGAAGAGTACCCAGGGACTACCAACCCGTTCCCGTGGATGAGCGAGATCATGGACTTGAAGAAGGAGAAGAACTTCTTCGAGACCCGTGTGATCGAGTATCAGACTGGCGGGGCGTTGAGCTGGGACTGATCGCCCATAAAGCCACCGAGCCAAAGCCATCTCAGTGTCAAAAGCTGAGGTGGCTTTTTTTTGCGCGCCCTGCAAGGCCGGGAACCCGACGAACTCCGCCGACCTCTCAATTCCATAGGCCTTCCGAGAGGACCCACCCATGAAGCCGCTGATACCCTTGTTGCTCGCCGCGAGCCTGACCGCCTGCGGCGAAACCGCCCTGCTGGATGTAAACGACGGTATCGGCCCAAGCCCCCAACTGCCCGCTCCGGTCAAGACGGCCTTGCCTACCGTGAACATCGCCCCGGCAGTGGGCTGGCCGGAAAACACCAAGCCCAAGGCTGCACCAGGCACTCAAGTGCAGGCGTTCGCCAGCGGCCTGGACCACCCCCGCTGGCTGTATCTGCTGCCCAACGGCGACATCCTGGTAGCCGAAACCAACGCACCGCCCAAGCCCGAAGACGGCAAGGGCCTACGCGGCTGGGCGATGAAAAAGATCATGGCCCGCGCCGGCGCAGGCGTCCCCAGCGCCAATCGGATTACCCTGCTGCGCGATGCCGACCACGATGGCGTAGCAGAAATGCAGCTGCCCTTCATCGAAGGGCTCAACTCACCGTTCGGCATGGCCTTGGTGGGCAAGGACCTGTATGTCGCCGATACCGACAAGCTGCTGCGTTTTCATTATGAACCAGGGGCCATGCAGATCAGCGGCGACGGCCATGTGGTCACCGAATTGCCCGGCGGCCCGCTGAACCACCACTGGACCAAGAACGTGATCGCCAGCCCCGACGGCAAGAAGCTCTACGTGACGGTAGGCTCCAACAGCAACGTGGGCGAGAACGGCCTGGACCAGGAACAGGGGCGCGCGGCGATCTGGGAAGTGGACCCCGCCAGTGGCCAGCACCGGCTATTCGCCACCGGCCTGCGCAACCCCAACGGGCTGGCCTGGGAGCCGCGCAGCGGTGCCTTGTGGACGGCAGTCAACGAGCGCGACGAGATCGGCAGCGACCTGGTACCGGACTACATCACCTCGGTGAAGGAAGACGGTTTCTATGGCTGGCCCTATAGCTACTACGGCCAGCATGTAGATGAGCGCGTGCAGCCACCGGCCCCGGAAAAAGTCGCCAAAGCGCTGGTGCCCGATTATGCGCTCGGTCCGCACACGGCATCGCTGGGCCTGTCGTTCGCCGAACCGGGGGGCTTACCGGCGCCGTTTGAACGTGGGGCATTCGTCGGCCAGCACGGCTCGTGGAACCGCAAGCCGCACAGCGGCTACAAGGTAATTTTCGTGCCGTTCGACAGCTCGGGAAAACCTTCGGGGCAGCCGGTGGACCTGCTTACCGGGTTTCTCAATAAACAGGGCAAGGCCATGGGCCGTCCGGTGGGGGTGATCAGCGATGGACAAGGTGGTGTGCTGGTGGCCGATGATGTCGGCAACGTGGTGTGGCGGGTGAGCAAGGCGCCATGAACCTGGGTGCCAGTAATGCTTGGCAAGCCAGGCTCCTACAGGACCATGCCGTACCTGTGGGAGCTGGCTTGGCGGCGATGGGCTGCGCAGCAGCCCCCTGATTACGCGATCGCTCAGGGGTTCTGCGCCAGATGCCCCGGCGGGATCACGCGTTTGGCTTGCAGATACGCCTTGGCCCAGTAGCTGTTGGACAGGTAGTCCAGGCGCACCGTGCCGCCGCTGGATGGCGCATGCACGAAGCGCCCCTCGCCGACGTAGATGCCCGCATGGCTGACCTGCGAGCCGCCACTGGTGGCGAAGAACACCAGGTCACCCGATTGCAGCGACTTGGCGTCCACGGTCGGCGCCCGCATGACGATCATCTCCCGCGTCGAGCGCGGCAGGCTGATGCCGGCGGCATCACGGTAGACGTACTTGATCAGGCCACTGCAATCAAAGCCGGAGTCCGGCGTGTTGCCGCCCCAGCGATAAGGCGTGCCCACCAGGCCGATGGCACGGATCAACACATCGTCGGCAATCGGCGAAGCGTCGGGCTGGCTGTAGGTGATCTGCGGCTGTACCACAGGGGCCGGCGCTGGCGCGCGGCTGGAGCAGGCAGCCAGCAAGGCCGCCAGGGAGAAAAATGCGAAGCGCGCCATCTTTACCATGGCCAGAACATCCTGTCTGAGGTCGTGGGGCCGCAGCCGAAAAGAGTTGAGAATTTAGATTAGACGCTTTCTATAAATGCGCACGGCGGCGAGCTTTTTTCAAAGCATCGCCGCCGCGGCAGGGTACATCATTTTGCCATCAGTTGCGCGCGATATTGGTCGGCGCCATGGCCAAGGCACGCTTGGCTTCGATGAAGGTCTTGCTCCAGTAGCGGTCACCGAGGCTGTCGATGCGCACGCCACCACTGCGGCGGCTGCTGGAGTGGATGAACTGGTTGTCACCCAGGTAAATGCCGGCGTGGCTGACGCGGCCGCGGCCGTTGGTGCTGAAGAACAGCAGGTCGCCTGGCTTGAGCTTGTTGCGGGCGACTTTCGGGGCATCGACGTTGATCATTTCACGCGTCGAACGCGGCAGGGTCACGCCCGCCTCTTCGCGGAACAGGTAACCGATGAAGCCACTGCAGTCGAAGCCGGACTTTTCCGAGGTACCACCGAAGCGGTAGCGGGTGCCGATCAACGACATGCCACGCTCGAGAATGCTGTCAGCCAGGGCCGGCAACTGGTAAGGCTTGCTGCTGGAGAAGGCCTCCAGGTCATCTTCACTGGCCGGCTCTTCCGGTTCGCCGAATACCGACGAGGGCGAGGCCTTGGCCTTGAATGCCGACTGTGCAGCGATGGGGGTGTGATCCTGGGACTGCGGCTCTGAATGAGAAGCCGGGCCTTGGGCCGCGCAGCCAAAAAGCAGGGTCACGAGTGCGAGTGGCACGAGGGGTGCGAAGCGCTTCAGCATGGGCACGACCGTGTCTGTAATCCTTTAGAAGGGGGAAACTATGCCTTCTATCATGGCCATTTGCAAATTTTATCGAAAAAGATGTGACTTTTTTGTTTTGCCGCTCTGGCCCAGCGTTTTCAGGGGGTTACCAACCCAGGGTTTCCTTGAGGAAAGGAATGGTGAGCTTGCGTTGCGCCTGCAACGAGGCCTGGTCGAGGCGTTCCAGCAGGTCGAACAGCGCGCTCATGCTGCGCGCGCCGCGGGTGAGGATGAAGTGGCCGACCTCGTCGGTGAGGTGCAGGCCACGACGCGAAGCGCGCAATTGCAGGGCGCGCAGCTTGTCTTCGTCCGACAGCCCACGCATCTGGAACACCAGCGCCAGGGTCAGCCGCGACTTCAGGTCCGGCAGCTTGATCGGCAGCTCGCGCGGCGATGCCGAGGCTGCCAGCAGCAGGCGTCGGCCGCTGTCACGCAGGCGGTTGAACAGGTGGAACATGGCTTCTTCCCAGTCGGCCTTGCCGGCGATCACATGCAGATCGTCGATGCACACCAGTTCGTACTGGGCCAGGTAGTCGAGCAGCTCGACGCCACGATCGAGCAGTTGCGCCAGCGGCAGGTAGACGGCGGGCTCGCCGCGCTGCTGGAAACGGTGGGTGGCGGCCTGCAGCAGGTGGCTACGGCCAACGCCTTGCTTGCCCCACAGGTAGATAAGGCTCTCGGTCCAGCCGGCGTCGGCTTCGCACAGCCGCTCGACGTAGCCCAATGCCGCAGCATTGGCGCCCGGATAGTAGTTGATGAAGGTGGCGTCATCGCGCAGGCGCACACCCAGGGGCAACTGGATCGGTGGTTTCATGCTCGCGGGCAGTCGGCAGGACCGCAGGGGGCCTTTGGTGAACAATCTGCAAAGTCTATACCCGCAGCGCGGGGTGCACAATCACGGCAGCGGATAGCCCAAGCAAAATCAACAAGTTGCGCCATTATGGGGCTGCGTTGCAGCCCATCGCCGGGGGGGCGGGGCCCCCCCCCCCCCCCCCCCCCGGCCGCCGGGCCGGGGGGGGGGGGGGGGGGGGGGGGGGGGGGGGGGGGGGGGGGGGGGGCGGCCCCCCCGGGGGGGGGGGGGGGGGGGGGGGGGGGGGGGGGGGGGGGGGGGGGGGCGGGGGGG
>NZ_PUQD01000090.1 GCF_003331055.1 Pseudomonas sp. AFG_SD02_1510_Pfu_092
GGCTGCAGGGCAGTGCGCTGGATGACGACAAGGTCGACCGGCTGAGTGACCTGATGGCGGAGCTGGAGGGGTTGTGACCTGAGTTGATATGGGGCGCCTGTACGGGCCCTTTCGCGGGTAAGCCCGCTCCCACAGGATTACCGCAGCCTTCGGCGCCGGCGCAGCCGGTGCCATGCAGCGCGCTGGATTCTTCGCGGGCTTGCCCGCTCCCACAGGGATCAGCACCGTGTTCAGGGCCGGTGCAGTCCAGCCTGTGGGAGCGGGTTCACCCGCGAAGGGGCCGGTACTGGCAAGCAGTCTCTCAGCGCTTGCCGAGAATCTTGCCCAACAATTCCGGCCGTGGTGCGCCTTGCTGGCTTTGCAGGTTGCCCTGCTCATCCTGATAGAAGATCGCCGGGGTCGCCTGCAAGCCCATTTCTTCCATCAACGCCATGTTCGCCGCCAGCTTCTGCTGCACCGCCGCCGGCACCTGCTGCAGCGGCTTCAGGGGGCTCGCCTTGCCGGCCTGTTCATGCTGTTGCAGTGCCTTGGCCGGGTCTTTTGCCGCCAGCAACGCCGCCGACTTGCCCGGGCTGTCCTCGCGGATGATGCCGACCATGATATGGCGCAACTGCACCTTGCCTGACTCCACCCACGGCCGCGCCTGCTCCCAGAACATGTTGCAGTACGGGCAGTTGGGGTCGCTGAACAGGTACACCTTGCGCGGCGCATCGTCCTTGCCGTCGGCGATCCAGGCGGTTTTCTCCATTTTCGCCCAGAGCGCCTTGCTCATCGGCGCATACACCAGCTTGTTCAACGGCTCGGCACTGAGGTCCTTGCCCTGTTCATCGAACAGGCTGCCGACCAGCACGTGCTTGCCGTCAGGGGTGAGGTACAGGGCCAGGCCATTATTCTGATACTCGGCGGCATACCCGCGCAGGCCATTAGGGGCGTCGAAGCTGCCTTTGATCACGGCGCCCTTGGCTTGCAGTTGCTGAACGGCCTTGGGCAGTTCTTCGGCCTGCAAGGTGGGGGCGGCCAGCAGGGCCAGGGACAGGGGCAGCAGTGCAATCAGTCGCATGTCAGTTTCCTTGTGCGGCGGGGGCGGGCGCGCTGGCCCGGTCGAAAGGCTCCAGGGCGTGGCGCAGGCTGGCCCGGGACAGCTCGCCGAGGTGGCTGCCGATCAGCCGCCCGTCGGCGTCGTAGAACAGGGTGGTGGGCAAGGCCATGGAACCGACGCGCTGGGCCAGCAGGCCGGTACCGTCGAACAGCACGTGGGTCAGGCTCAGGCCGGTGGTGGCGAGGAAGGTGCTGACGTTTTCCGGGGTCTCGCCCTGGTTGACGAACAGGAACGTCACGTGCGGGTAAGCGCCTTGCGCCTGTTGCAGCACCGGCATTTCGCGTCGGCAGGGCGGGCACCAGGTGGCCCAGATGTTGATGACCAGCGGCTTGCCGCGGTAGCTGTGCAGCGCCACCGGCTGGCCGCCGGCATTGCGCAGGCTCAGCTCCGGCAGTTCGGTACCCTTGCTGTACAGATGCCCGCCGAGGCTGGCCAGGCCCCAGAACAGCGCGCCGCTGAACAGCGCCCAGCCCAGCGGGCGGCGCAGCCCGGGGTGACGCCAACCCTGCCACAGGGCGCCGAGCACGATACCGGCCAGGCCCGACCAGAACAGGAAGCCGCCATCGCGGATATCGATGACCTGCAGCAGGTCACTCTGGTACATCGGCCAGTAGGCCAGGACGAAGCCTGCGCGTGCCCACAGCAGGCCGATCAGGAACAGGTTGAACAGTGCCGATTCCGGGCTCTCGCCGCCACGCCGGGCGACCCACCAGCCGACCACGCTGGCGATCCCCAGGGCGGTCAGCATCAGCAGGTGGTTGAGCGCCATGGTCAACGGCCCCAGGGTTACGGTCAGCATCAGCCTTGGCTCCTGGTCTGGGCCCAGTGTTGCAGGAACGCGGCCGCATCCACTTCACCGGTGATGCGCCGCGCGCGGCGTTCGTCGCCTTCCGGGCCGATCCAGATGATGCTGGGCGGGCCGGGTACCTGGTAGCGCTGCAGCAGGGCCTGGCTGGCCGGGGTATCGGCGGTCACGTCCAGGCGCAGCAGGTGCACGCCGGCCAGCCCGGCCTGTACGTCGCTGCGGGCGAACACCTGCTTTTCCATGACCTTGCACGACACGCACCAGTCGGCATAGTAGTCGAGCATCACCCACTGGCCGCGCGCCTTGGCTGCATCCAGTTCGCGTTGCAGGTCTTCCGGGCGGCTGACGGTGACAAAGGCGTCTTCGGCATGCTGCGCGCTGGCCGGCGCAGCGCCGCCAGCGGCGAACGGGCGCAGGGGTTGCCAAAGATCGTCGCCACCGGCTGCCGCCCCCACCAGCAGCAGGCCGCCCCACAGGGCACCCAGCAGCGGGATTGCGCGCAACGCCGGCAGCCGCTGCAGTGCCGGCCAGGCGGCCCAGGCCAGGGCGATCAGCAAGGCGCCGCTCAGGGCCAGCAGCAAGGCTGCGGGCAGCAGACCGCGTACGGTGTACAGCGCCATCGCCAGGAACACGAAGCCGAACACCCCCTTGACCCGGTTCATCCACGCGCCCGGGCGTGGCAGGTAGCGGTTGCCCACGGTCACCAGCAACAACAGCGGCACGCCCATGCCCAGGCCGAGGCTGAACAGCACCAGCGCGCCCTGCAACATATCGCCGCTCTGGGCGATGTACAGCAGCGCGCCGGCCAAAGGTGCGGTCATGCACGGGCCCATCAGCAGGCCGGACAGCGCGCCGAGCAGCGCCGCGCCATACAGGTTGCCGCCACGGGTGCCGTGCCCGGCGCGGTCGAGTCGGTCGCGCAGGGCGGCGGGCAGCTGCAGTTCGAAGGCGCCGAACATCGGCAGCGCCAGGAGCACGAACAGCGCCGCCAGGCTACCCAGCAGCCAAGGTTGTTGCAGCCAGGCCTGCAGGCTGGCGCCGAGCAGCGCGGCGACCACGCCCAGGGCGGCATACACCAGGGCCATGCTCAGCACATACACCCCGGCCAGCAGCCAGCCGCGCCGTGCGCTGGCGCCATTGCCCAGCACCAGCCCGGCAAGGATCGGCAGCATCGGCAGCGAGCAGGGGGTAAAGGCCAGCAGCAGGCCAAGGCCGAAGAACAGCAGCAGGCTCCAGGCCAGGTGGCCTTGCTGCAGGTCGCTGGCCAGGGCCTGGTCGCTGGCCTGCTCGACGGCCGACGCCGCGCTGCCGCCCAGGTCGATCAGCGTGGTTTGCGGCGGGTAGCACAGCCCGGCGTCGGCACAGCCCTGCCAGCCCAGGCGCAACTGGCCCTGGGCATTGGCCGGCAACAGCAGTTCGAGCTGGTCGCGGTACACCGCGCTGTCGCCGAAGAACTCGTCGTGGTGGTTGAGGGCGGCTGGCAATTGCGGGTGCTGTTCGGCGGGCAAACCGTCGAACTTCAGGCGCTTCTGATACAGGTAGTAGCCCGGCTTGATCTGGAAGAACAGGCGCATCTGACCATCGGCCTGGCGGTCGTGGGTCAGCACGAAGGCCTGGTTGACCGGCAGGAACTGCGGCTTGACGTCGAACGGGTTGGCCTGCAACGGGCCGGCCAGCAGCAGTGTCAGGAACAGCAGGAGGACGCGCATGTCTTCGCCTTGGCAGGTAGGAATGGGGCCATGCTGGCCCGGGTCGATTAACTCAAGGTTAAACCGCCGCAGCGTCATCGCCGATCGCGCTTGCCATGCCGATACGGCAGTGGTTGCATGGCCCATGACTTGCAAATCGATGACCTGATCATGTTCGCCGAGATTGTCCCAATCGTTGCACCCGTCGCCAGCGTTGCCGCCGGCAGGCGTCAGGTGGCGCCATGAAAGTGATCGCGCTGGTGCTGGCCGCCGGGCGTGGTGCGCGCTTCGGTGCCGACAAGCGCCGGGCGACCCTGGCCGATGGCCGCAGCCTGCTGGCGCATAGCGTCGAGCGGGCCCGGGCGGTGTTCGATGAGGTGCGCGTGGTGTTGCGCGAGGGCGAGCGCGGGGAAGATCTCGGCCTGCCTGCCGCGTGCCGCATCGTCGTCAGCCCTGATGCGGCGGCGGGGATGGGCCATAGCCTGGCGGCAGGGGTGGCATCGCTGGCCGACAGCCAGGCGCAGGCGGTGGCGATCTTGCTGGGGGACATGCCGTGGATCGAATTGGCCACCTTGCGCCAGTTGGCCGAGGCCGCCAGCGCTTCGCACATCGTGCTGCCACGGCATGCCGGGCAGCAGGGGCACCCGGTGATTTTCGGCCGCGATTTCTGGCCGGCGCTCGGGCAACTGACTGGCGATGAAGGCGCACGGGCAGTGGTGCGGGCGCAGCGCGATCGTTGTGTGGTGGTGGCAGTGGAGGACGCCGGGATATTGCTGGATGTCGATACGCCGCAGGGGCTGAAGTAGCTGCGGATGTTCGCCAGCGCACCGTCGACGCTCAGCCCAATGCCGCTGCAAAAGGTCCATAATCCCCCCTTAATCCGCCCCATGTGCAATGCCAGCCAGACCAACCCGGGAGCCCCACCATGCACGTTCTGCTCTGCGAGGACGACGACCTGATCGCCGCCGGCATCTGCGCCGGCCTTACCGCCCAGGGCCTGACCGTGGACCGGGTGGGCAACGCCGCCGCTGCGCGGGCGATGCTGCAGGCGGCGCAGTTCGATGTGATGATTCTCGACCTCGGCCTGCCCGACGAGGACGGCCTCAAGCTGCTGCGCCGCCTGCGTCAGCAGGGCGAGACGCTGCCGGTGCTGGTGCTCACCGCGCGCGATGCGGTCACCGACCGGGTCGATGGCCTGCAGGCAGGCGCCGACGATTACCTGCTCAAGCCGTTCGACCTGCGTGAACTGGCCGCGCGTCTGCATACCTTGCTGCGCCGGGTGGCCGGGCGCGCGGTGAACGTGATCGAGCACGGCCCGCTGCGCTACGACCCGAGCACCTGCGAGGCGACCCTGGCCGGGCAGCCGGTCGACCTGTCGCGCCGCGAACAGGCGCTGCTCCAGGCGCTGCTGCAGAACGCCGGGCGGGTGCTGTCCAGCGAGCAGCTCAAGGACTGCGTGTATGGCTTCGGCGACGAAGTCGAGAGCAATGCCCTGAACGTGCATATCCACCACCTGCGGCGCAAGCTGGGTAACGGCATCGTCGAGACCGTGCGCGGCCTGGGCTACCGCCTGGGCCCGGCGCAAGCGCCGGAAGAGGCAACATCATGAGCCTGCGGGTACGCCTGAGCCTGATCCTGGGTAGCGCCTTCGTCATCATCTGGGTGCTGGCTGCGGCGTGGATGCTGCGCGACCTGCGCCAGCAGATGATGTTCTCCCTCGACCAGCGCCTGGTGGCTTCGGCACGCATGGTCGCCGGGCTGATCGACCAGTTGCCGCAGCCGCTGACCGCCAAGGGCGGCGAGGCGCACATTTCCGCCGACCAGTTCAGCGTGCCGGACGGCATGGCCTGCCAGGTCAGCTCGCTGCGCGGCGAAATCCTCGCCAGCAACCACAAGCACGACGGCACCATGGACGATGAACGCAGCGGCTTCCGTGACCAGACCATCGACGACGCGCTGTGGCGCACCTTCACCTACAACCATGGCGATGTGCGCATCACCACCGCCGACCGGCACATGGAGCGCGAAGCGCTGAACCAGTCGATCCTGCTGGCGGCCTCGGCGCCGGTGCTGATGGCGCTGTTGGGCAGCCTGGGGCTGTTGTGGATCGGCCTGGGCAAGGGGCTGGAACCGCTCAACCGCATGCGCGATGCGCTGCGCCGCAGGCGCGCGGACAGTGTCGAGCCGCTGCAGGTGGCGGGCATGCCCAGCGAACTGCAGCCGTTGCTGGAAACCCAGAACCAGTTGTTCCTGCGCATTGCCCAGACCCTCGAACGTGAGCGGCGCCTGACCGACGATGCCGCGCATGAACTGCGCAGCCCGCTGACGGCAATCAAGACCCACCTGCAGGTGGCGCGGATGACCGATGGCGCGGTGCGCGAGCAGGCCCTGGAGCATGCCGAGCAGGGCGCCGACCGCATGCACCGCACGCTGGAGCAGTTGCTGCTGCTGGCGCGGGTGGAAGGCAGCCTGTCGTTCGAAGATGGCGTGCAATGCAGTGCCGAGCAGGTGGCGCGGCAGGCGGTGCAGGATGCTGGTGGCGGCGACAACCGGCGGATCGTGTTGCGCCTGCCCGAGCAGGCTACGCAGATCTACCTGGGCATGCCGGCGCCGCTGGCGGTGGCGGCGCTGCGCAACCTGCTGGACAACGCGCTGCGCCATGGCGGCGATGACGCGGTGGAGCTGGAGGTGCAGATGGCCAACGGGCAGGTGGGCTTCATGGTGCGCGACCACGGGCCGGGGATTGCCGAGGCAGACCTGGAGCACCTGACCGAGCGCTTCTGGCGCAATGGGCAGAGTGGCGGGTGCGGGCTGGGCCTGGCGATAGTCCAGGCGATCGTGCAGCGCTGTGCCGGCAGCCTGAGGTTCGACAGCCGTAGTGATGGCTTGCGGGTGCTGTTGCAAGTACCGGCGCGTTCGGGGCATTGATCTTTACCGCCTGTACCGGCCCTATCGCCGGCAAGCCAGCTGCCACAGGTGCCGCGCAAGTCTTCAGATCGGCGCGGTCCCTGTGGGGGCTGGCTTGCCGGCAATAGGGCCAGTACAGGCCACAACAATATCCCACAGCAACCGCTAAATCCCCCGCGCATTCAAGCGTTTTCCAAGCGACACCCGCTCATTCGCTTGCTTGCGAGGAATTACCCATGTCCACTGCTTCCCGCCTTGCCCAGCTCCCGCCGGCCAGCGCGCCGCGCCCTTTGTACGCGTTCACCGATTCGCCTTTGCTGCAACGCCAGCAGCAACAGGAGTCCAACGCCCGCAGCTACCCACGGCGCATCCCGCTGGCACTCAAACGCGCCCACGGCATTTATGTGGAAGACGTCGAAGGCCGCCAGTTCATCGACTGCCTGGCCGGCGCCGGCACGCTGGCGCTGGGCCACAACCACCCGGTAGTGGTCGAGGCCATCCAGCGGGTGCTGGCGGATGAGCTGCCGCTGCACACCCTGGACCTGACCACGCCGGTCAAGGACCGCTTCGTCCAGGACCTGTTCGGCGTGCTGCCCGAGGCGTTGCGCCGCGAGGCGAAGGTGCAGTTCTGCGGCCCGACCGGTACCGATGCGGTGGAGGCTGCACTGAAGCTGGTACGCAGCGCTACCGGCCGCAGCACCGTGCTGGCATTCCACGGGGCCTACCATGGCATGAGCCAGGGCGCGCTGAGCCTGATGGGCAGCCACGGGCCGAAGCAGCCGCTGGGGGCCTTGCTCGGCAACGGAGTGCAGTTCATGCCGTACCCCTACGACTACCGTTGCCCGTTCGGCCTGGGCGGCGAAGCCGGGGTCAAGGCCAACCTGCATTATTTGCAAAACCTGCTGCTCGACCCGGAAAGCGGCGTGCCGTTGCCGGCGGCGGTAGTTCTCGAGGTAGTGCAGGGCGAGGGCGGGGTCATCCCGGCCGATATCGAGTGGCTCAAGGGCGTGCGGCGGATTACCGAGCAGGCTGGCGTGGCGCTGATCGTCGATGAAATCCAGAGCGGTTTCGCCCGCACCGGGCAAATGTTCGCCTTCGAGCATGCCGGCATCGTGCCGGATGTGGTCACCCTGTCCAAGGCCATTGGCGGTAGCCTGCCGCTGGCGGTTGTGGTGTATCGCGAATGGCTGGACACCTGGCAACCGGGCGCCCACGCCGGCACCTTCCGTGGCAACCAGATGGCCATGGCTGCGGGTTCGGCGGTGATCGATTACCTGCTCGAACATCGCCTGGCCGAGCATGCCGAGGCCATGGGGCAGCGCTTGCGCCAGCATTTGCAGCAGCTGCAACGGGATTATCCGCAGCTGGGCGATGTTCGCGGGCGTGGTCTGATGCTGGGGGTGGAACTGGTCGACGGGCAAGGCCGGCGCGATGCGCTGGGGCATCCGGCGGCCAACCGTGAACTGGCGGCGCAGGTGCAGCGCGAGTGCCTCAAGCGTGGGTTGATTCTGGAGTTGGGTGGGCGGCATGGCGCGGTGGTGCGTTTTCTGCCGCCGTTGATCATCAGTGGCGAGCAGGTCGATGAAGTGGCGCAGCGCTTTGCCGAGGCGTTGATCGCAGCGGTCTGAGCGATTGCCGGGGCCGCTGCGCGGCCCATTCGCCGGCAAGCCAGCTCCCACAAAGGCTGCGTCGACCGGGAGGTTTGCGCTGTACCTGTGGAATCAAGCCGGGCCGAACGCGGGTAATTTTCTGGTGGGCCGCTACGTCACGTAGGGAGGCTCGAGTCACATTGTTACCCAAGGAACCCATATGGCACTGCACCCCGATCTGGCGGCATTTCTGGAATTGGTCGAATTTGGCCGGCTGACGGGCAGAAGCCTGCCCATGCACGCGATGGAGGTGGCCCAGGCGCGCGCCGAGTTCGCCGACAGCTCGCAGGTGCTCGACCCAAGCCCTCCTGGCAACCTGGCGGTTAAAGCGTTGCAGATTACCGCGCGCGACGGTGCCCGTCTGGCTGCCCGCTTGTACCGCCAGGGCGATGGCGGTAGCGCGCTGCAGCCGGTAATCCTGTACCTGCACGGCGGTGGCTACGTGGTCGGCAGCCTCGATTCGCATGACTCGGTGTGCCGCCGGCTGGCGGCCCTGGGTGAGTTCGCGGTGCTGGCGGCGGACTACCGGCTGGCACCGGAGCAGCAATTTCCGGTGGCCCTGCATGACGTGCTGGACGCCGCCAACTGGCTGGCCGAACAGGCGGCGGCGCTGGGCCTGGACAACCGCCGGGTGGTGCTGGCGGGGGACAGCGTGGGGGCCAGCCTGGCGACGGTCCTGGCCATCACCGCGGTCGAGCAGCCCGAGGCGCTGGCGTTCAAGCCGCTGGCGCAGTTGCTGTTCTACCCGGTGACCGACGTTTCCTGCCAGCGTGACTCGCATCGTCAGCATGGCGAGGGGTACCTGCTGGAAACGCCGACCCTGGAGTGGTTCTACCAGCACTATGTCGCGCAGCCCGCGCAGCGCCTGGACTGGCGGGTGTCGCCGTTGCTGTCGACACTGCGCCGGCCATTGGCGCCGGCGTACCTGTTCGTGGCCGAGTATGACCCGCTGCACGATGAGGGCATTGCCTATCGGGACTGGCTGACGGCAGGCGGTACAGCGGTGACCTTTGCCCGGGTGGAGGGGCTGACCCATGACTTCTTGCGCATGTCGGGGATCGTCGGGCAGGTGCAGGGGATCTATCGGGATGTCGGGGTGTGGTTGAAGCGGGTCTGCGGCCAGTCCTGACTTGTTGAGACCACACACTGCCTGTGGGAGCGGGCAAGCCCGCGAAGCAGGCAACGCGGTGGATGGCACGGGCTTCGCCCGTGTTCGCGGGCACGCCCGCTCCCACAGCGGTAGACCACTCAGGCGCGCAGGTAGCGCCCTAGCACAGCCACCAAACGCTCTATCTCCGCCTCGGTATTCAGCAACCCCGGCGCTGTGCGCACAACCGGCCCGACATCCCGCGACACCGCATCGACCACGATGCGCTGGCTGTTGAGGTACCGGGCCACGTCATCGGCATCCCGCCCCTTGACCCGAAAGAAGGTGAAGCCCGCTGAGTATCGGGCGCTGCGCGGGGTCACCAGCTCGATCCCGGGCAGTTCCTCGAGCCGCTGCCTGAGGTAATCGTTCAAACCGTGAATCCGCGCCTGCACCTTGTCCTTGCCCAACTGCAGGTGCAGCTCGAAGGCCTTGCCCAGCGCCCAGCGATGCTCGAAGGCGTGGTAACCCCCAGGCGTCATCACCGTGGCAAAGTCTTCATTCTCGGAAAACGTGGCGATGCTCGGGGTCAGTTGCTTGAGTTCGGTGGATGCCGCGCAGATGATCCCCGTGCCGCGCGGCCCGAACATCCACTTGTGCGTACCGGCAATGAAGTAATCGCAGTTGAGCTCGGCAAAGCGCATGTCCTCGACGCCAAAACCATGCACGCCGTCGATCACGTAGATGATCTGCTCCTGCTCGTCACGCTGGCGATTGACCTCGCGCACCAGCGCGCCGATCGCGCCCACGGGCAGTTTCACGCCACTGCCCGAGTGCACCCAGGTCATGCCCAGCACCCGGGTTCGCGCGCCGATGGCCGCTGCGATGGTGGCCAGCACCTGGTCCTCGCTGACCTTGGCAGGGTCGTCGAACAGGCGTAACCGGCGTACCGGCGTGCCATCACGGGTGGTGCGAAAAGCCATGGTATGGCGCGCGGCCGAATGCTCGTGCACGGTGGTGAGGATTTCCTGCCCCGGGGCAATCTTCAGCCCGCCGTAGATCAGCCCCAAGCCCTCAGTGGTGCTGCCGGTCAGGGCGATTTGCCGGGGTGTCACGGCAAGGTAACGGGCCGCCCATTCACGCACGGCGGCTTCGTGCTTCCACTCCGACTGGCTGTCCCAGTCAACCATGCGCGCCGGGTGGCGGTCGAAGCGGGCGCGCAGCGCCTCGATGGCTTCGCGCACCGGCCTGGGGTGCGAGGTGATCAGAAAGTTGGCGAAGTGCGCGTAGCCCGGGTCCAGCTCGAACAGGCCGCGAAACGCGGCCCAGTCATCGGCCCAGTCATCGGCGCTGGCAGGCGGTGCAGGTACCGCGTGGGCGGCAGGCAGCAACGGGCCTGCAAGGGGCAGGGCAGCCGCCAGCAGGCCGGCTTGCTTGAGAAAGCTGCGACGATCGTTCATCAGGAGGCTCGCAAGGTCAGGGGGACGACGTGGCGACAGGTTGCGCAGCGCGCTGTACCTGCTCCCACACACGAAGGAAATTGCCGCCCCAGAGTTTGGTGATATCCGCTTCGGAGTAGCCGCGGCTGATCAGCTCGGCCGTGACGTTGCGCGCTTCGCTGGCGTTTTGCCAACCGACGATGCCGCCCCCTTCGTTGAAGTCCGAACTCAGGCCGACATGGTCGATGCCGACCTTGCGCACCGTGTAGTCGATGGCATCGCCATAGTCCTTGAGCGTGGCCGGCGGCTCTTGTTCGAGAATGCCGTACAGTTCGTTCGCGTACTGGCCGACCTTCTGCTCGGGCCAGCCGGCGATCACCGGGTCGCCGGGCATCAGTGCGTAGTCCAGGCCGCTCAGCGGCGGCAGGCCGTAGCGGCTGCGCAAGGCGTCGAGTTGCGTCCGGGTCTTGCTGCTCAGGGGCTTGAGGTAGGTGGAGAACGCCACCAGCTGAACCACGCCGCCGCTGTCCTTGATCAACTGCAGTTCCTTGTCGGAGAGGTTGCGCCGGATATCGACCATGGCCCGTGGCGCCGAGTGCGAGGCCACCACCGGTGCGCGGCTGAGGGCGACGGCCTGGGCCAGCGCCTTGCTCGACATCTGTGACACATCGATGATCACGCCCAGGTCGTTCAGCCGTTGCACCGCACGCTTGCCGACCGGTGACAGGCCGCCCAGTGCATCAGCGGTGTCATTGAAAAACGGCAGTGGGCGCGACGAGTCGGCCCAGCTGTTGTTGCCCACGTAACTGAAGCCGAACATGCGCACGCCGCGCGCGGCCCAGCGGTCGAGCTGGTCGATATCGTCGCCCAGGGCATAGGCGTTGAGCATGCTGAGGAACACCGCGAACTTGCCTTCGCCGTGCAGGCGCCGCAGGTCTTGCGGCGTGTAGGCGATGCCCGCTTGCTGCGGGAAGTCGCGGACCATGGCGGTGATGGCGTTGTAGCGCACTTCCTGGGTGTGGCGGGCGGCTTCGACGAAGCCGGGGGTAGGGCGGTGCGGGCCTCCCTCACCGGTCCAGGATTCGGGCCAGGCGAAGATGGTCAGGGCCGCACCCGACAAACGCCCGCGTGCGGCCTTGGCCAGGTCGAAGCGGCCCTCGCCATCCCGGTCGGCCTCGCTGCCTTCGGTGCCGAAGGTCAAGGGCAGGGTGATGTGGCTGTCGAACGAGATGATGCGTTGCTGCAGGTCGTTGGCCTGGCGGGTCACCTCCCGGGAATAGCCGGCGGGGGTGGCGAAGTACTGCCAGGCGGCAAGCCCGGCGCCAGCGGCAATCGCGGCGGACAGGCTGATGAACAAGGTTTTTTTCCAGCGTGGAGTGGTCATCGTGGTCTCAAAAGGTTCACCGTCGAAGAGTGGGCACAGAGGCCGCCGCTACCTGCAGTGAACGAGCCCGACTGGCAAATATTTAGGCCATGCCGGCAGCCTTGGCGCCGCTAAATTTGCCCGCCCGTGCAACGTTCTAGCCTTGGACGGGCCGTGCTCCATGGCCGCAATGAATGCACAGGTATGCAATGACGATTTCCCGACGCGGTTTCATCGCCGGTGTGGCATTGACGGGGGCGGTGGTGCCCGCCGCGCTGGGGGCGCTGTATGTGCAGCGCCAGCGTGCCGCCGAGGCATTTGCGGAAACCCCCGGCGAGGCAGTCGTCGAGCTGGCCGATACCCGCCTGCAGCAGTTGGGCGATACCCTGCGCGGCATCTGGCGCTGGACCCTGCAGGGCCAGGCGGCGGGGCTGGACGGGCTGCCCGCCGGGGAACTGGAGTTATTCCTGGATGTGGCGAGCAGCGGGCGCGCCCTGCGCGGTTACCTGGATACCCCGGAGCGCCTGCGAGGCCAGGAAGAACCGCGCTACCGCGTGGTCGGCGACCTGTTGGCCGACCGCCCGGGCACCTTGCGCTGGCGCCTGTTTTCCGCCCAGGCCCGCTATGAATGCCATGTGGTGCTGGACGAAGTCTGGGGCCGGTTCGGTAACGCCGGGCCGGCGACCCTCAGCGGGCGCCTTGCCCGCCTGGACCGGGCGCTGGCGTTGCCGCTGCAGGACAACCACTTTCTGGCCATCAAGCGCACCTTTCCCGAAGCCCGCGAGCGGGCCCCACTGAGCCCGCAGTTGTTGGCCTGGCTGATCACCCCGGAGCATCGTCTGTTCCACCAGCTGTGGCACGCCTCGCGGGACAAATGGCACAAACTGGGCAAGGACAAGCAGGGCGCCCTGCGCGGCCTGGGCTGGCAGCCCGGGCCGCGTGAGCGCGAGCGTGACGCGCGTGGCCGGCACAAGGACCGCAATGGCTCGGGCGAGGACTTCCTGTTCATGCACCGGCATATGCTTGGCAACGCCCGTGCCATCCAGGCCCTGCCTTCGTGGCCGCGCTTTCCGCTGCCGCAGCCGGAACTGGAGCGCGACCGCGCCGGCTTCGCCCGCTACTTCGACAACCATGACGGCAACGCCCTGCCGCCGACCTGGCTGGCCAGCGGTGATGCGGAGTACACCCAGTGGGTGCGCGACATCAAGACGCCGGACACCTTCCATGGCAACTTCCAGGTCTGGGAGTCACGCTACACCGACCCGGAGTACCTGAGCACCTTGACCCTGGGCCAGTTAGGCTCGGAAGTGGAGCTGGGCCTGCACGATTGGCTGCACATGCGCTGGGCGTCGGTGCCGCGTGACCCGGCCAACGGCATGCCGGTGCCGACGGCACGCACCCCGGACGATTTCGCCGAACGCTGGTTCGCGGCGCACAACGACTTTCTCGGCGACCCGTTTTCGTCCCATGTGAACCCGGTGTTCTGGCATTTTCATGGCTGGATCGACGACCGTATCGACGACTGGTTCAACGCCCATGAGCGGCTGCACCCGGGTGAGGTGCGGCGCCTGCAGGTCAACGGCGTTCCCTGGTTTGCCCCGGGGCGCTGGGTGGAAGTGGCAGACCCATGGTTGGGCCCGGATACCCACGGCTGCTCGACAGTGCCGGGTTTGCGCCCTGGGCGCAGCGTGGAGATGGACCCGGAGACCATGAAGCTGGCGTTGCGCATCATTTACAGCGATGACGACCTGCTCGACACATTGCGGTCCAAGGTGCCGCAGCGGCCGTGGTATGCGCGCAACCTGAAGGTTGTGCAGCGTTCGCGCTGACCGCGCGCGCTACCTGTGGGAGCGGCCGTGGCCGCGAACACCGGCGCAGCCGGTACCATGCACCGCGTCGCCTGCTTCGCGGGTGAACCCGCTCCCACAGGGAACGATACAGCCCCAGGCTTGCGCGGTACCTGTGGGAGCGGCTTTAGCCGCGATCACCGGCGCAGCCGGTGCCATCCACCGCGCCGCCTGTTTCGCGGGCTTGCCCGCTCCTACATGGGGGACGGCGCAGGCCGGAGGCTCACGCTGTACCTGTGGGAGCGGCCGTGGCCGCGAACACCGGCGAAGCCGGTGCCATGCACCGCGCCGCCTGTTTCGCGGGCTTGCCCGCTCCCACTGGGGGACTGAGCAGGCCCGAGGCTCACGCTGTACCTGTGGGAGCGGCCGTGGCCGCGAACACCGGCGCAGCCGGTACCATGCACCGCGTCGCCTGCTTCGCGGGTGAA
>NZ_PUQD01000091.1 GCF_003331055.1 Pseudomonas sp. AFG_SD02_1510_Pfu_092
GGGGCGGGCCCCCCCCGCCCCGCCCCCCCCCCCCCCCCCCTCACCCCCCCCCCCCCCCCCCCGGCCCCCCCGGGGGGGGGGGGGGCCCCCCGGCGATGGGCCGCACAGCGGCCCCGTTCCAGATTATCAAGGGGTACGATTACGCCGCGTCTCGATGATGTTCGGCAACTGCGAGATCCGCCCCAGCAGGCGCCCCAGCGCATCCAGGCCGGGAATCTCGATGGTCAGCGACATCAGCGCGGTGTTGTCTTCCTTGTTCGAGCGGGTGTTCACCGCCAGCACGTTGATCTTCTCGTTCAGCAGCACCTGCGACACGTCGCGCAGCAGCCCCGGGCGGTCGTAGGCGCGGATGACGATGTCGACCGGGTAGGTCTGCACCGGGATCGGCCCCCAGCTCACCTGGATCATGCGCTCCGGCTCCTTGCCCGCCAACTGCAGCACCGAGGCACAATCCTGGCGGTGAATGCTCACGCCACGGCCCTGAGTGATGTAGCCGACGATGGCGTCGCCCGGCAGTGGCTGGCAGCAGCCAGCCATCTGCGTCAGCAGGTTGCCGACGCCCTGGATCTGGATGTCGCCACGCTTGCCGGTACGCGGCCCGGTCGGCTTGCGCGGCACCAGTTCGATCTGCTCGATGCGCTCGGGCTCGAGCAGCTGCTGGGCCGCGTTGACCAGGTGCGCCAGGCGCAGGTCGCCGGCGCCGAGCGAGGCGAACATGTCCTCGGCGGTCTTGACGTTGGTCTTCTCGGCCAGGCGCTCGAAGTCCACCTGCGGCAGGCCCAGGCGGCTGAGTTCGCGCTCGAGCAGGGTCTTGCCGGCAGCGACGTTCTGGTCGCGTGCCTGCAGCTTGAACCAGTGCACGATCTTGGCCCGCGCGCGCGAGGTGGTGACATAGCCCAGGTTGGAGTTCAACCAGTCACGGCTGGGGTTGCCGTGCTTGCTGGTGATGATCTCGACCTGTTCGCCGGTCTGCAGGCTGTAGTTGAGCGGCACGATGCGCCCGTTGATCTTGGCGCCGCGGCAGTTGTGGCCGATTTCGGTGTGCACGCGGTAGGCAAAGTCCAGCGGCGTGGCGCCCTTGGGCAGGTCGATGGCGTGGCCGTCCGGGGTGAACACGTAGACCCGGTCCGGCTCGATGTCGACCCGCAGCTGCTCGGCCAGGCCACCGATGTCGCCAAGCTCTTCGTGCCATTCCAGCACCTGGCGCAACCAGGAGATCTTCTCTTCGTAATGGTTGGAACTGGGCTTGACGTCAGTGCCCTTGTAGCGCCAGTGCGCGCAAACCCCCAGCTCGGCTTCCTCGTGCATGCCGTGGGTGCGGATCTGCACCTCCAGCACCTTGCCCTCGGGGCCGATCACCGCCGTGTGCAGCGAGCGATAGCCGTTCTCCTTGGGGTTGGCGATGTAGTCGTCGAACTCCTTGGGAATGTGCCGCCAAAGGGTATGCACGATACCCAGCGCGGTGTAGCAGTCGCGGATTTCCGGCACCAGCACACGGACCGCGCGCACATCGTAGATCTGGCTGAATTCCAGGCCCTTGCGCTGCATCTTGCGCCAGATCGAATAGATGTGTTTGGCCCGGCCGCTGATGTCGGCGTTCACGCCCGTGGCCAGCAGTTCGTTCTGCAGCTGGTTCATCACATCACTGATGAAGCGCTCGCGGTCCAGCCGGCGCTCGTGCAGCAGCTTGGCGATCTGCTTGTACTGGTCGGGCTCGAGGTAGCGGAAGGACAGGTCCTCCAGCTCCCACTTGATGTGGCCGATGCCCAGGCGGTGCGCCAGCGGCGCATAGATGTCGAACACCTCGCGCGCGACGCGCAGGCGTTTCTCGTCGTCGGCGGCCTTGACCGCGCGGATCGCGCACGTACGCTCGGCCAGCTTGATCAGTGCCACACGCACGTCATCGACCATGGCCACGAGCATCTTGCGCAGGTTCTCGACCTGCGCCTGCGAACCCAGCACCAGCGACTGGCGCGGGCTCAGGCTGGCGCTGATGGCCGCCATGCGCAGCACGCCGTCGATCAGCTTGGACACCACCGGGCCAAAGCGCTGGCTGACCTCTGCCAGGGTCACCTTGCCTTCGCGCACCGAGCGATAGATGACCGCCGCCACCAGGGAATCCTGGTCGAGCTTGAGGTCGGCAAGGATTTCGGCGATTTCCAGGCCCGCCTGGAAGCTGGACGTACCGTCCGCCCAGGAATGTTTGGCCGGGTTGCCCTTTCTCTCGACTTCATGGGCAAACTCGCAGGCCTCTTTCAGCGCTGCGCGATCCAGTGCCGAATCGACGCTTACCACATGGTCCAACCATGCTTCGAGATTGATACTGCCGTCGGTGTTGACCGGCTGGTGCACTCTCACCTGTACCATCTTTTTTTACCTTTCCATACAGCGCAGCGCTTATGGCTGCGCTGGCGATCACCGTACGGCCACCAGTCCGTGGAGGCCGCACCAAGGGGCCAGTCAGCTAGCCCGCTTCGAATAACGCCATGGCCTCGACATGTGCCGTCTGAGGAAACATGTCGAGAATCCCGGCCCTTTTTAACCGGTACCCCTGACCGACCAGCACCTGGGCGTCTCGCGCCAGCGTGGCCGGGTTGCACGATACATAGACCAGCCTGCTGGCCTTGAGGCGGGCGATGCCTTGCACCACCTCGAAAGCACCGTCGCGCGGTGGGTCCAAGAGTACCGCAGAAAAGCCCTCGGCGGCCCATCCGGCGTCGGCCAAAGGCTGCGATAAATCGGCCTGAAAAAACCGTGCGTTATGCACATTGTTGTTCCGGGCATTGGCTGCGGCCCGATCGACCATGGCCTGCACACCTTCCACTGCCACGACTTCGCGCGCCTGGCGGGCCAGCGGCAAGGCAAAGTTGCCCAGGCCGCAGAACAGGTCCAGCACGCGCTCGTCGGCCTGCGGTGCCAGCCAGGCCAGGGCCTGCTCGACCATCGCCGTGTTGACCTGGGCATTCACCTGCACGAAGTCGCCCGGGCGCCAGGCCAGTTCCAGCTGCCACGGCGCCAGGGTGAAGCCCAGTTGCGCGGCCGGGTCGACCGGCGCCGGGTCACCTTCGCCCTGTAGCCACAGCTGGGCACCGGCCTGCTCGCAGAACGCCTGCAACCTGGCCAGGTCTTCTGCCGGCAGCGGCGCGACATGGCGCACCAGCAGCGCCTCGGCGGTGCCACTGAACAGTTCCACATGGCCCAGCGCCTGCGGCTTGCTCAACGCGTGCAGCACGGTCGGCAAATGGCGCAAAATCGCCTGCAAGGGCTGTACCAGCACCGCGCAATCGTCGATGGCGATGATGTCCTGGCTGGCCTCGGCGCGGAAGCCGACCTCCAGCTGGCGCGCCTTGACGTCCCAGCGCACGGCCACACGGGCGCGGCGCCGGTAGCCGAATTCTGGCCCGCTCAGCGGCGCGGCCCATTCCTCGGGTTGCACGCCGGCCACCCGCTGCAGCTGTTCGGCCAGGGTGCGCTGCTTGAGCGCCAGCTGCGCTTCGTGCGGCAGGTGCTGCAGGTTGCAGCCACCGCAGCGCTGGTAGAACCGGCACGGTGCCTCGCGGCGCTCGGGGCTGGCCTGCAGCAGGCGCCCCAGGCGGGCTTCGACCACCTTGCCGCGGGCATTGAGCACCCGCGCCTCAACGGCCTCGCCGGCCAAGGCGCCACTGACGAACCAGGTACGCCCCTCATGGAAGGCGATACCGCGGCCATCACCCGCCAGGCGTTCGATGTCCAGGCGCTGCTTCTTGCCCACCGGGACCTGGGTATTGCGGTTGCCACCGGCCGGCTGGAAGCGCAGGCCGCTGTTGGTTTTTTTCTTGGACATTTAGCTCAGATCGAACAGGCCGGTGGACAGGTAACGGTCGCCACGGTCGCAGATGATCGCGACCATCGTGGCGTTTTCCACCTCGCGGGAAAGGCGCAGCATGGCCGCGACCGCACCACCGGAAGACACGCCACAGAAAATGCCCTCTTCGCGGGCAAGGCGACGGGTGGTGTCTTCGGCTTCCTGCTGCGACATGTCGACCACGCGGTCCACGCGGCTGGCGTCGAAGATCTTCGGCAGGTACTCCTCGGGCCAGCGGCGGATGCCGGGGATGGCCGAGCCTTCCATCGGTTGCAGGCCAATGATCTGCACCGCCGGGTTCTGCTCCTTGAGGTACTGCGAGCAGCCCATGATGGTACCGGTGGTGCCCATGGAGCTGACGAAATGGGTGATGCTGCCCTGGGTCTGCTGCCAGATCTCGGGGCCGGTGCTGTTGTAATGGGCAATCGGATTGTCGCCATTGGCGAACTGGTCCAGCACCAGGCCACGGCCTTCGGCCTGCAGCTTTTCGGCCAGGTCACGGGCGCCTTCCATGCCCTCCTCCTTGGTCACCAGCAGCAGCTCGGCGCCGTAGGCGGTCATGGCGGCCTTGCGCTCGGCGGTGGAGTTGTCGGGCATGATCAGAATCATCTTGTAGCCCTTGATCGCCGCTGCCATCGCCAGGGCAATGCCGGTATTGCCGGAGGTGGCTTCGATCAGGGTGTCGCCGGGCTTGATCTGGCCGCGCAGTTCGGCGCGGGTGATCATCGACAATGCCGGGCGGTCCTTCACCGAGCCGGCGGGATTGTTACCTTCGAGCTTGAGCAGGAGGGTATTGCTGGTTTCCCCAGCGATGCGCTGCAGGCGAACCAGGGGCGTATTGCCGACGCAATCGGCGATGGTTGGGTACTGCAAGGTCATGGTGTATTTCACAATCCGGACGGCAGGGGCGCCTATCATACCGGCAAACCCTTCCAGGCCATATCACGCAATCTGTGGTGAATATAGCTACAAGGTATATAGGTGTGACCTGTGCCGGCCTCTTCGCGGGTAAACCCGCTCCCACAGGTACTGCACAGCGCCCAGGAACATGGCTACACCTGCTGGAATACAGCCTCAAACACAATGAGGTACCCGCGAAGGGGCCGGCACATGTAACGGCAAACGCATGCACAACCGCAGCCCGCGCTTGCCGTTCTGCGCCCACAAGGTCCCGCCCTGACGCTGGATGGCGCCACGGGCAATGCTCAACCCCAGACCAAAACCACCGTCCCCTGGCCGCGAACCGTCCAGCCGCGAGAACGGTGCGAAGATACGCTCCAGGTCTTCCTCGGCCACCCCGCCACCTTCGTCTTCCAGCCATAACCGCCAGTAACCGCCTTCACGCTGCCCGCCCAGCCGCACCAGGCCATCGGCCGGCGAGTGACGAATGGCATTGCGCAGCAGGTTCTCCAGCGCCTGGGCCAGGTGGTTGAGGTTGCCCTGCACCCAGCACTCGGCCGGCACTTCGCAGCGCAGCCGCGAGGGCGCCCAGCCACTTTCATAGCTGGCATTCTCGGCCAGCATTTCCCACAAGGCATGCACCTCGATCGGCTCCAGGTTCATCGGCGCACGCTCGGCGTCCTGCCAGGCCAGCTGCAGGGTGTCCTCGACCAACTGCTGCATGCAGCCCAGCTCTCGCGTCAGCCGTTCACGCAAACGCTGCAGGTCGGTTTCCGCCTCGCAGGCCACCCGCAGCCGGCTCAGTGGCGTGCGCATTTCGTGGGACAAGTCGCGCAGCAACTGCTGCTGCATGGTCACGGTGCCTTGCAGCCGCTCAGCCATCTGGTCGAAGGCCCGGGCCAGTTCGCCCAGTTCGTCATGCCGGGCGATGGTGCGCGCGTCGAGGCGGGCCGACAGCTGGTCGGCGCGCCAGGCGTTGGCCTGCTCGCGCAACTGGTTCAGCGGCACGATCAGCATGCGGTACAGGCCCACGCACAGCAGCAGGGCGAACAACCCGGGGATGATGCCATTGGTGACGATGCGCCACAGCAGCCGGTACTGGCCGGGGTTGAAGCGCTGCGGTAGCTCGATCACCAGCATGCCCTGCTCCGGCGCCCCGGGGAACGGGATGCGCAACCACGGCTGGTCGACGCTGCGCCGGCTCATCGGCCAATCGACACCGCGCAGGCGGGTCAGCCGCTGCATGGTCTGCGCGTCGAGCTTGGCGCTGTCGAGCGGCCGCAGGTTGGGGTCGAGCACGCCCACCCAACCGCGTTCGCGCTCATGCAGGGTCGCCAGCCAACGGTCCAGCCCGGCCCGGCCGCCACTGCGCCAGGCCTGTTCGGCCTCGGCGGCATACCCCCGCAACACTTGCTGCGCCGGCTCGGAAAGGAAGGCGTTGCGGGTCTCCATGTGCCGGCCCCAGGTGTAGCTGAGGCCGATCATCAGCAGGCAGAAACCCACCAGCAGGATCGCCAGTTTCCAGAACAGCGAATGGCGGTCGAGCATGGGTCACTCCACCTCGCTGGCGCTGAGCACGTAGCCTTTGCCCCAGACGGTGCGGACCTGCCGTTCGTGATAGCCGATGCCCTTGAGCTTGCGGCGGATCTGGCTGACATGCATGTCCAGGCTGCGGTCATGCCGCGAGTAGCCGCGCTGCAGCACCTGCTGGTAGAGGAACGGCTTGCTCAGCACCTCGTCGAGGTTGCGGTTGAGGATGTCGAGCAGGCGGTATTCGCTGGGGGTAAGGCCGGCCAAGCGGCCATCGAGGCGCACATCGCATAGCGCCTCGTCGTATTGCAGCTCACCACTGGCGGCCTGCGCCTGCTGCGGCTGATGGCGGCGCTCCAGGGCCACGCGGCGCAGGATCGCCTCGATGCGCACCTGCAATTCGGCCATGCTGAACGGCTTGGGCAGATAATCGTCGGCGCCGCGCTGGAAGCCGCTGATGCGGTCTGCTTCGGCGCCCAGCGCCGACATCAGGATCACCGGCGTGGCGCTGCGCTTGCGCAACTGTGCCAGCGCATCAAGGCCGTTGAGCCCGGGCAGCAGGATATCCATGAGCACCACATCGAACAGTTGGCGCGCCGCCACTTCCAGGCCCTCCAGGCCATTGCGGCACCAGGTCACCTGAAAGCCACCACGCTGCAGCTCTTCGTGCAGGTAGGCGCCGAGGACCGGGTCATCCTCGATGGCGAGGATATTGGAGTTGTGAATAGCTACAGGATTCATTGGCAACTGCCATACATTCTCAATTGCGCAATTATTGGGCATGCAGCGCCCGGCAGGCAACCGCCCTGCGACCAATGCACCTGCGCAGGGGCCAAACAACGACTAAAGAGGTGCAATACCGCGGCAGGCGGAGTAACTTTCCGGCTTGGCCGTCATCGCTCGACGGCATCCAGGCACATGACAGGAGGCGAGTGTGCTCGATCGCTTGGGAATTCGCAGCCGGGTCCTGCTGCTGGCACTGCTGCCGGCCGGCCTGATGGCCCTGGTGCTGGGCAGTTACTTCACCTGGCTGCAACAGAACGAGCTGCGTACCCAGCTGTTGCAACGCGGCAAGATGATCGCCGAGCAACTGGCGCCGCTGGCCGCGCCCGCCATGGCCAGGCCGGCACCGGCGCAACTGGAACGCATCGCCGCGCAAACCCTGGAGCAGACCGATGTGCGTGCGGTCGCCTTCCTGGCCCCGGACCGCACGCGCCTGGCCCATGCCGGCCCGAGCATGCTCAACCAGCCGCCCAGCGGCGGCAGCGGCACCCAGCTGCTGCAACGCAGCGGCAATGACGCCACCCGCTACCTGATGCCGGTGTTCGGCCACCACCGCGACCTGGCCACCGATGCCGTGCCGGCCGAAGCCGAACGCCTGCTGGGCTGGGTCGAGATCGAGCTGTCGCACGACGGCACCCTGCTACGCGGCTACCGCAACCTGTTCACCAGCCTGTTGCTGATTCTCGCCTGCCTGCTGCTCAGCGGCCTACTGGCACTGCGCATGAGCCGCACCATCAACGACCCCATCAAACGCATCAAGCATGCGGTCAACCAGCTCAAGGACGGCCACCTCGAAGAACGCCTGCCGGCCCTGGGCAGCCATGAGCTGGACGAACTGGCACGCGGCATCAACCGCATGGCCGAAACCCTGCACAACGCCCACGAAGAACTGCAGCACAGCATCGACCAGGCTACCGAGGACGTGCGCCAGAATCTGGAAACCATCGAGATCCAGAACATCGAACTGGACATGGCACGCAAGGAGGCCCTGGAGGCCAGCCGCATCAAGTCGGAGTTCCTGGCCAACATGAGCCACGAAATCCGCACCCCGCTCAATGGCATCCTCGGTTTCACCCACCTGCTGCAGAAAAGCGAGCTGACGCCGCGCCAGCTGGACTACCTGAGCACCATCGAGAAGTCCGCCGACAACCTGCTGGGGATCATCAACGAGATCCTCGATTTCTCCAAGATCGAGGCCGGCAAGCTGGTGCTCGACAGCATCCCGTTCAACCTGCGCGACCTGGTCCAGGACACCCTGACCATCCTCGCCCCGGCCGCCCATGCCAAACAGCTCGAGCTGCTCAGCCTGATCTACCGCGACACCCCGTCATCGCTGATCGGTGACCCGTTGCGGCTCAAGCAGATCCTCACCAACCTGGTCAGCAATGCCATCAAGTTCACCCGCGAGGGCACCATCGTCGTGCGCGCCATGCTCGAAGACGAGCAGGAAGACAGCGCACAGTTGCGCATCAGCGTGCAGGACACCGGCATCGGCCTGTCGCCGCAGGATGTGCGCACGCTGTTCCAGGCGTTCAGCCAGGCCGACAATTCGCTGGCCCGCCAGCCCGGCGGCACCGGCCTGGGGCTGGTGATTTCCAAGCGCCTGATCGAGCAGATGGGCGGTGAAATCGGCGTCGACAGCACCCCGGGCGAAGGTTCGCAGTTCTGGATCAGCCTCAACCTGCCCAAGGCCCACGATGATGTCGAGGAGCTGCCGGTGCAGCCGCTGCTCGGCCGCCGCGCAGCGATCGTCGATGGCCACGAACTGGCGCGCCAGGCCTTGGAGCATCAGCTGCAGGACTGCGGCCTCAGCGTCAGCCTGTTCACCTCGTACGAGCACTTGCTGCAAGGCGTGCAGGCAGCCAGCCAGGCCGGCCTGCCGTTCGAGTTCGCCGTGCTCGGGGCCAACCTGGGCAACCTGTCTCCCGAGCAACTGGGCCGCTACCACCAGCAGCTCGAACGCTACCATTGCCAATGCGTCGTGCTGTGCCCTACCACCGAGCAGGCGCTGTATCACCCGTACCTGCCCAACGGCCATGGCCAGTTGCTGTCCAAACCTACCTGCACGCGCAAACTGCGCCGCCTGTTGCTGGAACTGCTGCACCCACGCCGCCCGCAGGGCGAGGCGAGCAGCGGCAACGGCCAGCGCCGGCCGAAGATCCTCTGCGTCGACGACAACGCCGCCAACCTGCTGCTGGTGCAGACCCTGCTCGAAGACCTCGGCGCCGAGGTGCTGGCGGTCGACAACGGTCATGCCGCCGTGCAGGCGGTGCAGGACGAGCGCTTCGACCTGGTGTTGATGGATGTGCAGATGCCCGGCATGGACGGTCGCGCCTGTACCGAGCAGATCCGCCTGTGGGAAAACACCCAGAGCGGCAACCCGCTGCCGATCGTCGCGCTCACCGCCCACGCCATGGCCAACGAAAAACGCGCGTTGCTGCACAGCGGCATGGACGACTACCTGACCAAACCGATCAGCGAACGGCAGCTGGCCCAGGTGGTGATGAAATGGACCGGCCTGAGCCTGGGCACGCCACAGCAGGAACGCCAGGCCGAGCAGCTGCCCAGCGCCGATGAGCTGAAGGTGCTCGACCTCGAAGAAGGCTTGCGCCTGGCCGCCGGCAAGGCGGACCTGGCGGCCGATATGCTGAGCATGCTGCTGGGCTCGCTGGACGCCGACCGCGAAGCCATACGCGCCGCCCGCGAGGCTGACGACCGCCACAGGCTGATCGAGCAGGTACACCGCCTGAACGGCGCCTCGCGCTATTGCGGCGTGCCGCAGTTGCGCGCCGCATGCCAGCGCAGCGAGACCTTGCTCAAGCAGGACAACCCGCAGGCGCAGCAGGCACTGGATGAGCTGGATGCGGCCATCGACCGGCTGGCCGCGCAGGCCTTGTAGAAACGGCCTTGTGTCGCAATCGAGCCATGTATGAGGAGCCCCACCATGCGCGCCCTGTTGTTCAGCAGCCAGCACTACGATCAGGAAAGCTTCACCCGCGCGGCCAGCGCTGCCGCGCTGGAGCTGCACTTCCAGCCCGCCCGCCTGACCCTCGACACGGCGGCCCTGGCCGATGGCTACGAGGTGGTCTGCGCGTTCATCAATGACGAACTCGACGCCCAGGTGCTGCAGCGCCTTGCCGCAGGTGGTACACGCCTGGTCGCCCTGCGCTCGGCCGGCTACAACCATGTCGACCTGGCTGCCGCGCGGCGCCTGGGCCTGACCGTGGTGCGGGTGCCCGCCTACTCGCCACACGCCGTGGCCGAACACGCCGTGGCGCTGATCCTGGCCCTCAACCGGCGCCTGCACCGGGCCTACAACCGCACGCGCGAAGGTGACTTCACCCTGCACGGGCTGACCGGCTTCGACCTGCACGACAAGACCGTGGGCGTGGTCGGGACCGGCCAGATCGGCGCCACCTTCGCCCGCATCATGGCCGGTTTCGGCTGCCGCCTGCTGGCCTGTGACCCCTACCCCAACCCCGAGCTGCTGGCCCTGGGCGCGCGCTACCTGCCATTGCCCGAGCTGCTGCGCGAAGCCCGCATCATCAGCCTGCACTGCCCGTTGACCGAGCACACCCGGCACCTGATCAACGCCCAAAGCCTGGCCCAGCTACAGCCCGGCACCATGCTGATCAACACCGGCCGCGGTGCGCTGGTCGACACCCCGGCGCTGATCGACGCGCTGAAAAGCGGCCAGCTCGGCTACCTGGGCCTGGACGTCTACGAAGAGGAAGCCCAGCTGTTCTTCGAGGACCGCTCCGACCTGCCGCTGCAGGATGACGTACTGGCCCGTCTGCTGACCTTCCCCAACGTGATCATCACTGCCCACCAGGCCTTCCTCACCCGCGAGGCGCTCGATGCCATCGCGGCGACCACGCTGGACAACATCAACCGCTGGGCGGCAGGCAATCCACAGAATCTGGTGATGGGTTAGTGCTAGGATACGCGGCATTTCTGGAGGACCCATGGTCGAGCACGATTTCCGCTACACCCTTTTCAACCCGCAACACACCCTGATCGAGTGCCGCGCACTGGTACCCGGCCGTTACCAGGTCACCGGCAATGGCGGCTCGATGCACAAAGGCGACACCCTGCTGGTGACTCTCAAAGGCAGCAAGGACCTGTCCATGCGCCTGACCGTGGAGAGCGTGCGCCACCTGATCAACCCACGCGGCCAGTGGGTTGCCGTGGCCAGCGGCCCGCTGTTCAACGAGCTGGAAATCCTCGCCTGGCAGGTTGCCTGCGACAGCTGCGACGCGGTGCTGGACTTCGAGTTCGCGGTGGACGCCAAGCTGGGCAAGAAAGCCCGCCAACCTGCCGCCAGCGCGCGGATCGCCGAGCTGGGCTGGGCCAGCCGTGGCGACAAGCACCTGTGCCCGCGTTGCCAGGAGAGCGCCGAGTGAAGAATCTGCTGACCGGCGCGCTGATTGCCAGCGGCCTGCTGGGCTGCGCCGCAGAACCTTCCAGGCTGCAGCAGGAGCGCAGCTACGTGCTGGAATGGATTGGCGAACGACCGCTGATCGACTACAGCCACCTGACCCTGACCTTGGCCAGCGATGGCCGTGCCTATGGCAACGCCGGTTGCAACCACTGGTTCGCGCCGTACACGCTGGACGGCGAGCACCTGACCTTCGGCAAGGTCGGCAAGACCCGCAAGCTGTGCGCACCGGCGCTGATGGAGCAGGAAAAACGCTTCCTGCAGGCACTGGAAACGGTGCAGCGTTGGGATGTATCACCTATCGAGCAGATGCGCTTCTGGCCGGCCGAGGGCAAGCCGCTGCGCTTCTGGCCTGAGGAAGGCTAATAGTGCCGGGGCCGCTTTGCGGCCCCAACATGCATCAGGCGCCCTTCAGGGCCTTGATCCTGGCTTGCAACCCTTCCCGGGTCTGCTCGCCCAGCAGTTGCTCACGCACCTTGCCCTTGTCATCGATGATGTAGGTCACCGGCAGCGCCTCGCTGCGCGGCAGGTCATAGCGCTCGGCCGGGTCCTGGGCCAAGACGGTGAACGCGATGCCCAGGGTTTCGGCGGCCTGCTTCAGCTCCTGCCCCTGCAAGCCATCGAAGTTCACCCCCAACACCTTGATGCCGTCGGCCGCCCAATCCTTGGCCGCGGCGTTCAGTTCCGGAATTTCGGTACGGCACGGCCCGCACCATTCGGCCCAGTAATTGAGCACCAGCCAGTGCCCGTCGAGCTGTTCGGCCTTGACCGTATTACCGTGTTGGTCCACGCCATAATCGGCACCGCAACCACCGAGCAGCAAGCTCGCGGTGATGGCCAGTACTGCTGCCAGACGCCTTGTCATGGGTCAATCCTTCTCGAGTTTTCAAGCAAATTGGTCAGTCGCTGCGGTTAGAATAGCCGCCACACCCTGCTGGATGCGACCCGACATGACCGACCTCACGCTTTATCATAACCCGCGCTGCTCCAAATCCCGCGGCGCCCTGGAACTGCTCGAAGCCCGCGGCCTGGCACCGACCATCGTGCGCTACCTGGAGACCCCGCCCGACGCAGCTACCCTCGAGGCCCTGCTCGGCAAGCTGGGCATCGCCCCGCGCCAGCTGCTGCGTACCGGCGAGGACGAGTATCAGGCGTTGAACCTGGCCGACCCGGCACTGACCGACGCCCAACTGATCGAGGCCATGGCCCGGCACCCCAAGCTGATCGAGCGGCCGATCCTGGTCGCCGGTGACAAGGCCGTGATCGGCCGCCCGCCCGAGAAAGTGCTGGAGATCCTGCCGTGAGCGAGCCCTACATTCTGGTGCTGTATTACAGCCGCCATGGTTCGACCAGCGAAATGGCCCGGCACATCGCTCGCGGTATCGAGCTGGCCGGCATGGAAGCGCGCCTGCGTACGGTGCCGGCAATTTCCAGCGAATGCGAAGCGGTGGCCCCCGACATCCCGACCACTGGCGCGCTGTACGCCACCCTGGACGACCTGCGCCACTGCGCCGGCCTGGTCCTGGGCAGCCCGACCCGCTTCGGCAACATGGCGGCGCCGCTCAAGTATTTCCTGGACGGCACCAGCAGCCTGTGGCTGGGCGGTGAACTGGTCGGCAAGCCGGCGGGGGTATTCACCTCCACCGCCAGCCTGCACGGCGGCCAGGAAACCACCCTGCTGTCGATGATGCTGCCACTGATGCACCACGGCATGCTGGTGATGGGCCTGCCGTACAGCGAATCGGCCTTGCTCGAGACCCGCGGCGGCGGCACGCCGTATGGCGCCAGCCATCATGCCGGCGCCGATGGCAAGCGTGAACTCGACCCGCACGAGATCGCGCTGTGCCGTGCCCTGGGCCAACGCCTGGCGACCACGGCCAAGGCCCTGGAGGCCGCACGTGGCTAGAAAGCCCAAGGTGTTGCCAACGCTGGCATGGCTGGCCCCGCGCCTGCGCCTGACACGGGCGTTGAGCCTGGCATTCTTCTTAGGCCTGATCACTCTGCTGGTAGTGAACAACCTGTGGTTCGCCAACCTGCATGGAGCGCGGGTCGAGGTCATCCTGGCAATCGAACTGGTGCCGCTGCTGCTGTTGCTGCCGGGCATGCTGACAGGCAGCGCGCGGGCGCATGCCTGGACCTGCTTCGTGGTGAACATCTATTTCATCAAGGGCGTGCTGGCGGCGTTCGACCCGGCGCGGGCGCTGTTCGGCTGGGTCGAGGTGTTGGTGAGCCTGGGGCTGTTCATTGCCGGGCTGCTGTATGTGCGCTGGAAGTTCCAGCATGAGCGGCGTATGGCGGGCGAAGGTAGTTGAATTCGGGGCCGCCTTGCGGCCCATCGCCGGGGGGGCCCCCCCCCCCAAAAAAACAAACGGGGGGGGGGGGGGGGGGGGGGGGGGGGGGGGGGGGGGGGGGGGGGGGGAAAAACACCCCCAGAACCGTGAAAACCCCCCCCCCCCCCCCCCC
>NZ_PUQD01000092.1 GCF_003331055.1 Pseudomonas sp. AFG_SD02_1510_Pfu_092
TTGCAGCGCCTGTGAGATCGAGCGCCGCCCGCGCGGCGCATCGCCGGCAAGCCGGCTCCCACATCTGTTTCGGGCCAATCTCTCCTGAGAATTTGCCGCTGCCCGCCTTGTTTGTTCCCTCCAACATCGAAGGTGTCATCTGTGCTTTTCTGCTATCTCCAGCCCTGCACCCGGGGTGCGAGTGCGGAGGTGGCAGTAGTAACTGGCCCGAAACAAATGTGGGAGCCGGCTTGCCGGCGATGCGCCGCGCGGGCGGCGCTCGATCTTACAGGCGCTGAAAATGTTGTGGCGAACACCTGGTGGCCTTGATGCAACGCCATGACATGCGCCAGGCAGCATGACATGCACCCGGCAGCCAACCAGATCTCAGGGCGCCTTCGCCCCCGGGACGCCCGACGCCGAAGCAGCAGCCGGACTGGCCGGCGCCGGCGCTGGCGACGGAGCAACAGCCGGCGCCGCTTGCTCCACCGCCTTTTCAACCACCGCGACCCGGTCCAGTTCGATGTTCACCCGCCGGTTACGCGCCCGGTTGGCTGCATTGTTGTTCTTCGCCAAGGGGTAACGCTCGCCATGGAAGCGCACGGTAATCTGTTCTTCCGCCACGCCATTGGCCTTGAGGTAGTCGGCCACGGCCAGTGCCCGGCGGCGCGACATGTCGCGGTTGGTCAGGCGGTTGCCACTGTTGTCGGAATGGCCGTTGAGCTCGACATGGTTCACCGTCGGGTCGGCCTTCATGTAGTCGAGGATCACATCCAGCCGCGCCTTGGCCGATTGATCCAGTTCGAAACCGCCGCCCGGGAAGCTTACCTGGGTCTGGCGCACCTGGTCGTAGTTCATCGGCAGCAGCTTGCCGGCACAGGCCTGGTAGTCGTTGTAGGCCTTGGCGAAGCTGACCGGCAGCACGCGCACTTCCATTGGCCTGCCCGCCTCGCCCGCGTAATTGCGCACCACCGTGCTGCGCCCGTCGAGCAAACCATTGATCAGGCGGCTGGCCTGGCCCTGGGACGAGCTGAACAACACCCCCGTGCGGGCCATGCGGACGCTACCCAGGTTGATGTCGCTGCGCCCCGGTTGCCACGGCGCAGCGGCTGCCAGCAAGGTGGCGCTGCCCGCACCCAGCACATTGCTGTCCGAGCGCAGCTGGAACACCGGCTGCTCGCCCGCTCGGCGCACGAACTCACCACTGCCGAAACCGTCGATCGGCTGAATCAGCCGGCATTCGAACTGGTCACCCTCGACTTTCCAGGCAATGTTCTCCATGCGCGTCTGGAAGGTCAGTGCACCGGCCGGCAGGCTGGCGAACAAGGTCAACAGGGCTAGGTAACGCTGGCGCACGGGCGGCTCCACAAATTCTGACGGCTTACCTGCAGGCTATCGGACGCCTGCCGGAAAACTTGATAGCCGTGCTCGCCCCAGGGTTTTCCGGTAGCATTGGCGCTTGAGTTCGACCCGCCTGGAATCCCCAATGTCCGATCGCCTGACCCTCCTGCGTCCCGACGACTGGCACATCCATCTGCGCGATGGTGCCGTCCTGCCCCACACCGTTGGCGATGTGGCGCGTACTTTCGCCCGTGCCATCATCATGCCCAACCTGGTTCCGCCGGTACGCAACGCCAGCGAGGCCGGCGCCTACCGTGAGCGCATCCTCGCCGCCCGCCCGGCCGGCAGCCGCTTCGAGCCGCTGATGGTGCTGTACCTCACCGACCGCACCAGCCCCGAGGACATCCGCGCGGCCAAGGCCAGCGGTGTGGTGTACGCCGCCAAGCTGTACCCGGCCGGCGCCACCACCAACTCCGACTCGGGCGTGACCAGCATCGACAACATCTTCCCGGCCATCGAGGCACTGGCGGAAGTCGGCATGCCACTGCTGGTGCACGGCGAAGTGACCCGCAGCGAGATCGATGTGTTCGACCGCGAGAAGCGCTTCATCGACGAACACATGCGCCGTGTGGTCGAACGTTTCCCGACGCTGAAAGTGGTGTTCGAGCACATCACCACCAGCGATGCCGCGCAGTTCGTCAGCGAGGCCTCGGCCAACGTCGGCGCGACCATCACCGCGCAGCACCTGCTGTACAACCGCAACCACATGCTGGTTGGCGGCATCCGCCCGCACTTCTACTGCCTGCCGATCCTCAAGCGCAACACCCACCAGGTGGCGTTGCTGGACGCGGCCACCAGCGGCAATCCGAAGTTCTTCCTCGGCACCGACTCGGCGCCGCACGCCCGCCATGCCAAGGAAGCCGCCTGCGGATGCGCCGGTTGCTACACCGCCTACGCGGCCATCGAAATGTACGCCGAAGCGTTCGAACAGCGTAACGCTCTGGACAAGCTGGAAGGTTTCGCCAGCTTGCACGGCCCGGCCTTCTATGGGCTGCCGGCCAACACCGACACCATTACCCTGGTCCGCGAAGAATGGACCGCCCCGGACAGCCTGCCGTTTGGCGAGCAGACCGTGGTCCCGCTGCGCGCCGGCGAAAAACTGCGCTGGCGCCTGCTGGAGGAAAACGCGTGAGCGAAGACCTGTACGAAGACGACCTCGACAGCCAAGGCAGCAGCGGCTCGCGCCACCCGATGGCCGAGCGCTTTCGCGGCTACCTGCCGGTAGTGGTGGACGTCGAGACCGGTGGTTTCAACAGCGCCACCGATGCCCTGCTGGAAATTGCCGCAGTCACCATCGGCATGGACGAAAAGGGCTTCCTGTTCCCCGAGCACACCTACTTCCACCGGGTAGAGCCGTTCGAGGGAGCCAACATCGAACCGGCCGCGCTGGAGTTCACCGGGATCAAGCTGGACCACCCGCTGCGCATGGCGGTGAGTGAGGAAAGCGCGCTTACCGACATCTTCCGTGGCGTACGCAAGGCGCTCAAGGCCAATGGCTGCAAGCGGGCGATCCTGGTCGGCCACAACAGCAGCTTCGACCTGGGCTTCCTCAATGCCGCGGTGGCGCGCAACGACCTGAAGCGCAACCCGTTCCATCCGTTCTCCAGCTTCGACACCGCCACCCTGGCGGGCCTGGCGTATGGCCAGACCGTGCTGGCGCGGGCCTGCCAGAGCGCCGACATCGATTTCGACGGGCGTGAAGCGCACTCGGCGCGTTACGACACCGAGAAGACGGCCGAGCTGTTCTGCGGCATCGTCAACCGCTGGAAAGAGATGGGCGGTTGGCGCGATTTCAACGATTGAGTTGAAAAAGCATTCGCGGGCACGTCCGCTCCCACAAGGACTGCAGTGGCCTCAGCCATTGTGCGATTCGTGTGGGAGCGGGCAAGCCCGCGAAGAGGCCGCCACAGGACGGCACAAAAAAACCGGCCACAAGGGCCGGTTTTTTATACGCGTGGCAATTACAGCTTGCCGGCGTTCTCGCTCAGGTAGGCAGCAACGCCTTCTGGCGAAGCATTCATGCCTTTGTCGCCCTTTTTCCAGTTGGCAGGGCAGACTTCGCCGTGCTCTTCGTGGAATTGCAGGGCGTCGACCAGGCGCAGCAGCTCGTCCATGTTGCGGCCCAGTGGCAGGTCGTTGACGATCTGCGAACGGACAACACCGTTGGTGTCGATCAGGAAGGCGCCACGGAAGGCCACGCCACCTTCGGACTCGACGTCGTAGGCTTTGCAGATTTCGTGGGTCATGTCGGCAGCCAGAGTGTATTTGACCGGGCCGATACCGCCGTTGTTGACCGGGGTGTTACGCCAGGCGTTGTGGGTGAAGTGCGAGTCGATCGACACGCCGATCACTTCCACGTTACGCGCCTGGAAATCAGGAATGCGGTGGTCCAGGGCGATCAGCTCGGACGGGCAGACGAAGGTGAAGTCCAGCGGGTAGAAGAACACCAGGCCGTACTTGCCCTTGATGGCCGAAGCCAGGTTGAAGCTGTCGACGATCTCGCCATTGCCCAGCACGGCCGGCACGGTGAAATCGGGGGCTTTCTTACCAACGAGTACGCTCATTGTAATCTCCTGATGAGGGTGAAAAACCGTTTGCCGGGCCAGACGGGCCTGCCCGACATCCAACAAAGACCGACTATCATACACGGCTTCCGATGACAGGCCGACTCCCTCGACAAAGCAACCGCCGGTCGCTCAAGCACGGCCCTTCCAGAAAGCCCTTTGACAAGCATTCTCATTACCATTAAGCTCCAACCCATCGACCCAACCAGCGACGGTCAGCCCTTATGTATGTGTGTCTTTGTGTCGGCGTTACCGACGGACAGATCCGCGATGCGATCTATGAAGGATGCTGCAGTTACAAGGAAGTGCGCGCCGCGACCAACGTCGCCAGCCAGTGTGGCAAATGCGCCTGCCTGGCCAAGCAGGTGGTCCGCGAGACCCTGACCGAGCTTCAGGTCAGCCAGGCAGCCCTGCCCTACCCTGTAGAATTTACCGCCGCCTGAAAGCCAGAATTCGAAGAACCGGACCTAGTGTCCGGTTTTTTTATGCCTGAAATTCAATAGCTTAGCGTTCCAACGCGGTTCACAAACATTCTTATTCCTATTAATTTTCACTTATTATTCAAGAACTTAGGTTTGACACACCCCAGTATCAGGCTCAAACTTCGGGGTATTGGCACACTTCTACAGGGCAGGAACCCGACATGAAAGGCGACGTAAGCGTCATCCAGCATCTCAACAAGATCCTCGGAAACGAGCTGGTCGCGATCAACCAGTACTTCCTGCACGCACGCATGTACGAAGATTGGGGCCTGAACAAACTCGGCAAGCACGAGTACAAGGAATCGATCGACGAGATGAAGCACGCTGACAAACTGATCAAGCGTATTCTCTTCCTCGAAGGCATCCCCAACGTCCAGGACCTGGGCAAGTTGCTGATTGGCGAGCACACCAAAGAGATGCTCGAGTGCGACCTGAAGATCGAACAGAAAGGTCTGATCGACCTGAAGGCAGCTATCGCCCATTGCGAAACCGCTGGCGATTTCGGCTCGCGTGACCTTCTCGAAGATATCCTCGAATCCGAGGAAGAACATATCGACTGGCTGGAAACCCAGCTGGGGCTGATCGACAAGATCGGTATCGAGAACTACCTGCAGTCGCAGATGGGCGAAGAATAAAATCTTGCCTCATAAAAAAACCCGCCATGTGCGGGTTTTTTTACGTCTGCCGGAAATCAGGCTTCGGAAGCCTTGGCCTTGGCGGCTGCTTCCTTGATCAGGGTCTGCAACTCACCCTTCTCGAACATTTCCAGCATGATGTCGCTGCCGCCGACCAGCTCACCGGCTACCCACAATTGCGGGAAGGTCGGCCAGTTGGCGTATTTTGGCAGGTTGGCGCGAATTTCCGGGTTCTGCAGGATGTCGACGTAGGCGAACTTCTCGCCACAACCCATCACCGCCTGCGACGCACGCGCAGAGAAGCCACACTGCGGGGCATTCGGCGAGCCTTTCATGTAAAGCAGAATGGTGTTGTTGGCAATCTGCTCTTTGATCGTTTCGATGATATCCATGTAGCACCTCGGCTGAACTTTCCGACGCGGTCGTCGGCACGGTGACGCATTGTAACGGAAAGCCGAGGAGCATGCTCGGCCTTACCATCCCTCACGCGGCCTCGACCTGCACAGGTACGCCATTGAGCGCGGCATTGCCGGAAACCGCGTCGCGCAGGCGCTCGTCGGTCAGGTCATTGGCACTCACCCCGGGCTGCGCCTGGGCGATCTGCATGTGCACGCCCTGACGGGAGTGGCCAAAGCCATGGGGCAGGCTGACCACCCCGGGCATCATGTCCTCGCAGGCCTGCACTTCGACTTCCAGTTGCCCGGTACGCGAACGGATCCGCACCCGCTGGCCATCCTGCAGTTGCCGCTGCTGCAGGTCGTGCGGGTGCATCAACAGTTGATGGCGTGGCTTGCCTTTGACCAGGCGATGGAAGTTGTGCATCCACGAGTTGTTGCTGCGCACATGCCGGCGGCCAATCAGCAGCAGCTCACCGGCAACCGGTGGCGCTTGTTGCAATAACCGCTGCAGATCGTCCAGCAGCACCTGGGGCGCGGCCTCGACCGCTTTGCTGGCGGTGCCCAGGCGTGCAGCGAGATTGGTGCGCAGCGGCCCGAGGTCGAGGCCATGCGGGTGCGCGTCCAGCGCCGCCAGCGACAGTTGCCACGGCGAGCTTTCGCCATAGCGCCCCTTGCGCAGGGCCAGGTCGATCATTTGCGCAGGTGCCCAGGTCGGCTTCAATTCCAGCTCGGCGCGCTTGGCGAATGCCTGGGCCAGGCCGACGAAGATCTCCCAGTCGTGCAATGCCCCGTCCGGCTTGGCCAGGATCGCCCGATTGAAGCGGGTCACGTTGCGCACTGCCAGCAAGTTGAAGGTGCTGTCGTAATGGTCGTTTTCCAACGCCGAGGTGGACGGCAGGATCAAATCGGCATGGCGAGTGGTTTCATTGATGTACAGGTCGATGCTGAGCATGAATTCCAGCCCTTCCAGCGCCGCATCCAGCTGGCGGCCGTTGGGCGTGGACAGCACCGGGTTGCCGGCCACCGTCACCAGCGCACGCACCTGGCCTTCACCGGGGGTCAGCATCTCTTCGGCCATGGCTGCCACAGGCAGTTCGCCGCCATACTCGGGCAAACCCGACACCCGGCTCTGCCAGGCATTGAAGTGGCCACCCGAGGTGGTCGCCACCAGGTCGACGGCAGGTTCGGTGCATAGCGCACCGCCTTCACGGTCGAGGTTGCCGGTGACCAGGTTGATCAACTGCACCAGCCAGTGGCAGAGCGTGCCGAAGGCCTGGGTCGAGACCCCCATGCGGCCATAGCACACCGCCTTGTCGGCAGCGGCGAAGTCCCGTGCCAGCTGACGAATGTCGGCGGCGGCAATTGCACAATGCGCGCTCATGCGTTCGGCACTGAACGGCGCAATTGCCTCACGCACCTGCTGCAGGCCGTTGACCGGCAGCTGCGAACCCCGCGCCAGGTCTTCATCGAACAGGGTGTTGAGCAGGCCGCACAGCAGCGCGGCATCACCACCGGGGCGGATGAACAGGTGGCGGTCAGCGATTGCCGCCGTTTCAGTGCGCCGCGGATCGACCACCACCAGGCGCCCGCCGCGTGTGCGCAGGGCCTTCAGGCGCTTCTCCACATCCGGCACGGTCATGATGCTGCCGTTGGAGGCCAGCGGGTTGCCGCCCAGAATCAGCATGAAAGCGGTGTGGTCGATGTCCGGGATCGGCAGCAGCAGGCCATGGCCATACATCAAGTGGCTGACCAGGTGTTGCGGCAGCTGGTCGACCGAGGTGGCCGAGAAGCGGTTGCGGGTTTTCAGCAGGCCGAGGAAGTAGTTGCTGTGGGTCATCAGGCCGTAGTTGTGCACGCTCGGGTTGCCCTGGTACACCGCCACCGCATTACGCCCGTGGGCCTGCTGGATCCGCCACAGCTTGTCCGCGGCCAGGGCGAAGGCTTCGTCCCAGCCGATGGCCTGCCACTGCTGGCCGACCCGTTTGTGCGGCACGCGCAGGCGGTCGGGATCGTTCTGGATGTCTTGCAGGGCCACCGCCTTGGGGCAGACATGGCCGCGGCTGAACGGGTCCTGGGGGTCGCCCTTGATCGAACTGATCAGCGCACGGCCCTCGTCGTCGTGGCTGACTTCGATGCTCAGCCCGCAGATCGCTTCACACAGGTGACAGGCACGGTGATGCAGGGTCTTGGTCATGGCCGCCTCTGCCTTGTAGTTGTCGAACTGCGACTATGCGCCCTGCTCTCCCCCCCGGCCAGCGCGCTTCGCGGCGTGAATCCACCGACATCAGGCACACGATTTGCGACAGCCATTTGCCAAATTGCCAGCAAGCCGTGTACAACCCTCTGTAGCAAATAAAAAACAGCACTGCCCGTCAGGCAAAGACACCCCTTGCAACACCCTTTGCCATCGACAGCTGTTTCCCCTCTTGGCTTCAGGCGACATTTACTTATAGTATTGCGCCTTTCCCTATTTCGTCCGCCCCCGTGCGGCTTACGCCGCAGGTCACTCCCGTTGTCAAAAAAAACCATACGGTCGACCTGCATACCGTTGCAGATAAGGTAGTCAATCATGAGCGCTAGGCACTTTCTCTCCCTGCTGGACTTCACCACCGACGAATTGCTCGGGGTGATCCGCCGCGGCATCGAGCTGAAGGACCTACGCAAGCGAGGCGTGCTGTTCGAGCCGCTGAAGAACCGCGTCCTGGGCATGATCTTCGAAAAATCCTCGACGCGTACCCGCGTGTCGTTCGAGGCCGGCATGATCCAGCTGGGCGGCCAGGCCATTTTCCTTTCCCCGCGCGATACCCAGCTGGGCCGTGGCGAGCCGATCGGCGACAGCGCCATCGTGCTGTCGAGCATGCTCGATGTGGTGATGATCCGTACCCACGCCCACAGCACCCTGACCGAATTTGCCGCCAACTCGCGGGTGCCGGTGATCAACGCCTTGTCCGACGAATCGCACCCGTGCCAGCTGCTGGCCGACATGCAGACCTTCCTCGAACAGCGCGGCCCGATCCAGGGCAAGACCGTGGCCTGGATCGGCGACGGCTTCAACATGTGCAACTCGTACATCGAGGCGGCCCGGCAGTTCGACTTCCAGCTGCGCATCGCCTGCCCGGAAGGCTACGAGCCGGACCCACGCTTCATGGCCATTGGCGGTGATCGCGTGCAGATCGTGCGTGACCCCAAGGAAGCCGTACGCGGCGCCCACCTGGTTACCACGGATGTCTGGACTTCCATGGGCCAGGAGGAGGAAACTGCACGGCGCCTGGCGCATTTCGCGCCTTACCAGGTCACCCGTGAACTGCTCGACCTGGCGGCATCCGACGCCCTGTTCATGCACTGCCTGCCCGCCCACCGCGGCGAGGAAATCAGCCATGACCTGCTCGACGACCCACGTTCGGTCGCCTGGGCCCAGGCTGAAAACCGCCTGCATGCACAGAAGGCCCTTCTCGAATTTCTTGTAGAACCGGCTTACCACCACGCATGAGTCAACCCCTACTGCTCAACCTGCGCAACCTCGCCTGCGGCTATGGCGACCAGCGCATCGTCCAGAACCTCAACCTGCACCTGAACGCAGGCGACATCGGTTGCCTGCTGGGCTCATCCGGTTGCGGCAAGACCACCACCCTGCGCGCCATCGCCGGTTTCGAACCGGTACACGACGGCGAAATCCAGCTGGCGGGCGAAGTCATTTCCCGGGCCGGCTTTACCCTGGCCCCGGAAAAACGCCGCATCGGCATGGTGTTCCAGGACTACGCGCTGTTCCCGCACCTGACCGTGGCGCAGAACGTTGCCTTCGGCATCGCCAAGCACCCACGTCAGGCCGAGGTCATCGAAGAGATGCTCGAGCTGGTCAAGCTGGCCGGCCTGGGCGGGCGCTACCCGCATGAACTGTCCGGCGGCCAGCAGCAACGGGTCGCCCTGGCGCGCGCGCTGGCGCCGGAACCTCAGCTGTTGCTGCTCGACGAGCCGTTCTCCAACCTCGATGTTGAACTGCGTCGGCGCTTGAGCCATGAAGTGCGCGATATTCTCAAGAGCCGCGGCACCAGTGCCATCCTGGTCACCCACGACCAAGAAGAAGCCTTTGCCGTCAGCGACCAGGTCGGCGTGTTCAAGGAAGGCCGCCTGGAGCAGTGGGACACGCCCTACAACCTTTACCACGAGCCACAGACGCCGTTCGTGGCCAGCTTCGTTGGCCAGGGCTACTTCATTCGCGGGCAGATGAGCAGCCACGAAGCGGTCAACACCGAGCTGGGTGAACTGCGCGGCAACCGCGCCTACATCATGGCGCCGGGCAGTTCGGTGGATGTGTTGCTACGCCCCGACGATATCGTTCATGCGCCGGGCAGTGCCCTGCAGGCGAACATCATCGGCAAGAGCTTCCTCGGGGCATCGACGCTGTACCGCCTGCAACTGCCCACCGGCAGCCAGCTGGAAGCGATCTTCCCTAGCCATAACGACCATCAGGTCGGCGAAGATGTGGGGATTGCGGTAAAGGCCGATCACCTGGTGCTGTTCCCGGTGCCGGGCAGCGTGGCAGCGCAGTTGCCGCGCCAGGAGAACGGCGTGCGTCGGTATAGTTCGGCGACCTGATTGCAGATCCCTGGGGCCGCTTTGCGGCCCTTTCGCCGGCAAGCCAGCTCCCACAGGTTTCAGCGCAAGCCCGAGGCATACGCAGCCCATGTGGGAGCGGGCAAGCCCGCGAAGCAGACGATGTGGTGGATGGCACCGGCTGCGCCGGTGTTCGCGGCTAAAGAATCTCCCACAGGTTTCAGCGTAAGCCCGAGGCATACGCAGCCCCATGTGGGAGCGGGTTCACCCGCGAAGCAGGCGACGCGAGGGATGGCACCGGCTGCGCCGGTGTTCGCGGCTAAAGCCGCTCCCACAGGTTTCAGCGTAAGCCCGAGGCATACGCAGCCCCATGTGGGAGCGGGTTCACCCGCGAAGCAGGCGACGCGAGGGATGGCACCGGCTGCGCCGGTGTTCGCGGCCACGGCCGCTCCCACAGGGATCGCGCCAGTTTTTGGAAATTGATCAAGACAGTTGCTCCCACCTCGACCGCATCGCCCTCAAGTCAAGCGCTATCCTTGTGGGAGCTGGCTTGCCGGCGATGGGCTGCAAAGCAGCCCCAAAATGCTTAGCCCCGACCAATCCCGGCAAACTTGCCCTGGGTATGTTCGGCCAACACCGCCGCCGCCAATTCCACCTCCAGGCCACGCCGACCGGCACTGACATGGATGGTCGCGAAATGCTGCGCCGAGTCGTCGATAAAGGTGCGCAGGCGCTTCTTCTGCCCTAACGGGCTGATCCCGCCCACCAGGTAACCCGTGGCCCGCTGCGCCGCCGCCGGGTCGGCCATTTCGCATTTCTTCACCCCGGCAGCATGTGCCAGGGCCTTGAGGTCCAGCGTGCCGACCACCGGCACCACCGCCACCAGCAACTCGTTCTTTTCGCTGCTCGCGAGCAAGGTCTTGAACACCTGCTGCGGGTCGAGACCGAGTTTTTCCGCTGCCTCCAGGCCATAGGATGCCGACGTGGGGTCATGTTCGTAACTGTGCACACGATGTTCAGCGCGGTGCTTCTTCAACAGGTCCAGGGCTGGGGTCATGCAGGGGCTCCGGTCGGGGACGGCTCGGCGGCTACTTTAGGACAATTCCCACATCCCAGCCAGCGCAGCGCAATCGCGCCCGTCTAGCACGCGGATTCATACCTGTAATCATCGGCCAGAACGTGACTGACCGTTCACTTTCGACCTTTGACATCAGCGTTTCTTGTCTATATTTTTTCGTTTGTGAATAAATGGTGCACTTTTAAGGTGCATTTCCTACATCTGCCTGGGATCAATGGGGATCGATTCCAGGCTTTGCTGTCGAGCGCCACGCGCCTCACAACAAAAAAAACGAGGTCATACATGACGACTGCTCTACGCCAGCCCACGCTATCCAGCCAATGCCTGGCCGAATTTCTCGGCACCGCTTTGCTCATCTTCTTCGGTACCGGGTGCGTCGCCGCGCTCAAGGTCGCGGGTGCCAGCTTCGGCCTGTGGGAAATCAGTATCATCTGGGGCGTCGGCGTCAGCATGGCGATCTACCTCACCGCCGGCATTTCCGGCGCGCACCTGAACCCGGCCGTGAGCATCGCCCTCACCCTGTTCGCCGGCTTCGACAAGCGCAAGCTGCCGTTCTACATGCTGGCCCAGGTTTGTGGCGCATTCTGTGGCGCAGCGCTGGTCTACACCCTGTACAGCAACCTGTTCTTCGATTTCGAACAGGCCCACGCCATGCTGCGCGGGAGCGAAGCCAGCCTCGAACTGGCCTCGGTGTTCTCCACCTACCCGCACCCCTCGCTTTCCACTGGCCAGGCGTTCCTGGTCGAAGTGATCATCACTGCCATCCTGATGGCCGTGATCATGGCGTTGACCGATGACAACAACGGCCTGCCACGCGGTGCCATGGCGCCGCTGCTGATCGGCCTGCTGATCGCCGTCATCGGCAGCGCCATGGGCCCGCTGACCGGCTTTGCCATGAACCCGGCCCGCGATTTCGGGCCGAAACTCATGACCTTCCTGGCCGGCTGGGGCGATATAGCCTTCACTGGCGGTCGGGACATGCCTTACTTCCTGGTTCCGGTGTTCGCACCGATCCTTGGCGCCTGCCTGGGTGCCGCGACCTATCGCGGCCTGATCGCGCGCAACCTGGCCAGCGCAGCCGCTGTAAACCCTGAGACAAATGCCAATCGCCAGGGCGATACTCAAGTCAATTGATGCCGGCATCACGCCCCGCCCTGAACCCCTATTTTTGCAAGGCCTACGACCATGACAGACACCCAGGATAAGAACTACATCATCGCCCTGGACCAGGGCACCACCAGTTCGCGGGCGATCATCTTCGACCGCGACGCCAATGTGGTCGGGACCTCCCAGCGCGAGTTCGCCCAGCACTACCCGCAGGCGGGCTGGGTCGAGCACGACCCGATGGAAATCTTCGCCACGCAGAGCGCGACCATGGTCGAGGCGTTGGCCCAGGCCGGCATCAGCCACGCCCAGGTGGCCGCGCTGGGCATCACCAACCAGCGCGAAACCACCGTGGTGTGGGACAAGGAAACCGGCCGGCCGGTGTACAACGCCATCGTCTGGCAGTGCCGCCGCAGCACCGAGATCTGCGCCCAGCTCAAGCGCGATGGCCATGAAGGCTACATTCGCGAGGCTACCGGGCTGGTCACCGACCCGTACTTCTCCGGCACCAAGCTGAAGTGGATCCTCGACAACGTCGAAGGCGCCCGTGAGCGCGCCGAACGCGGCGAACTGTTGTTCGGCACCATCGATACCTGGCTGATCTGGAAATTCTCCGGCGGCAAGGTGCATGTCACCGATTACACCAACGCCTCGCGCACGCTGATGTTCAACATCCACAGCCTGCAGTGGGACGACAAGCTCCTGGAAATCCTCGGCATCCCACGGCAGATGCTGCCCGAGGTGCGCCCCTCTTCCGAGGTGTACGGCCACACCAAGAGCGGCATCGCCATTGCCGGTATCGCCGGCGATCAGCAGTCGGCGCTGTTCGGCCAGATGTGCGTGGAGCCGGGCCAGGCCAAGAACACCTATGGCACCGGCTGCTTCCTGCTGATGAATACGGGCGACCAGGCGGTGAAGTCGTCCCATGGCCTGCTCACCACCATCGCCTGCGGCCCACGCGGCGAAGTGGCCTATGCGCTGGAAGGCGCAGTGTTCAACGGTGGTTCCACCGTGCAGTGGCTGCGTGACGAGCTGAAAATCGTCAACGATGCGCTGGATACCGAGTATTTCGCCAGCAAGGTCAAGGACAGCAACGGCGTGTACCTGGTACCGGCCTTCACCGGCCTGGGCGCGCCGTACTGGGACCCGTATGCCCGTGGCGCGCTGTTTGGCCTGACCCGTGGCGTAAAGGTGGACCACATCATCCGCGCCGCGCTGGAGTCGATCGCCTACCAGACCCGCGATGTGCTCGATGCCATGCAGCAGGATTGCGGCCAGCGCCTGTCCGAGCTACGTGTGGACGGCGGCGCGGTCGCCAACAACTTCCTCATGCAGTTCCAGGCCGACATCCTTGGCACCTGCGTGGAGCGCCCGAAAATGCGCGAAACCACGGCCCTGGGTGCCGCCTACCTGGCGGGCCTGGCGTGTGGCTTCTGGAGTGGCCTGGACGAGTTGCGCGACAAGGCGATCATCGAGCGCGAATTCAGCCCGCAGCTGGATGAAACACAGAAAGAGAAGCTGTATGCCGGCTGGAAGAAGGCGGTGGAACGCACCCGCGACTGGGAAGATCACGAGGCCTGACCCCCTAGCTGACAGCCACTAGCTGTGGGAGCGGCCGTGGCCGCGAACACCGGCGCAGCCGGTGCCATCCACCGCGTCGCCTGCTTCGCGGGTGAACCCGCTCCCACAGG
>NZ_PUQD01000093.1 GCF_003331055.1 Pseudomonas sp. AFG_SD02_1510_Pfu_092
TGGCACCGGCTACGCCGGTGTTCGCGGCCATGGCCGCTCCCACAAGTACAGCGTGAGCCCCGGACCTGCGCCGTCCCTGTGGGAGCGGGTTCACCCGCGAAGCAGGCGACGCGGTGGATGGCACCGGCTTCGCCGGTGTTCGCGGCCATGGCCGCTCCCACAGGTACGGTGTGAACCCGAAGCCAGCGCCACCTGTGGGAGCGGGCAAGCCCGCGAAGCAGGCGACGCAGCCGTTTTCGGGCCAATGCTGATTCAAGCCTGCTTCAGCAGCAACGCCACCCCCGGAAAATACTGCCCCAGGTCGTTGTGCAACTTACGGTACGCATACGGGAAGTACCAGGCGATGGCACAGGCAGTATGTTTCTGCAGATCGTCGACCATGTCCTGCAATTCTTCGGGACTGGCATGCTGGCCAACCTTCCACGGGCTGATGAACAACGCCCCGGCCTTCAACTGGCTGGGGTAGGCCACCTGACGGGCGAGGGCGGCGGTGTCCTGCAAGGCCGCCGCCATGTCCAGCCGGGCGATCTTTGGCCAGCGCTGGCTGACACTCAGGTACAGCGCCTCGTCGGCACTGCTGATCGACAGGTCGCAACGCCCCTCGCGTTCGCCTTCATCACGCTGCTTCTTGCCGGCAAACTGCTGCAGCGCCGCCAGCTCGGCCTGCCACGCCGCTGCCGCCAGCACCCCGGCATTGGTCACAGCGCCATGCCAGTACGGCGCTTCGGCATCGCCGGCAAACTGGTTGAAGCGGTCGATGCAGTCAACCCAGCGCTCCAGCACCGGGCTGAGAAACTCAAGACGTGGGTTGTGGATGATGTGGCCTCGCATGCTGCGCCCCCCTTGTTGTCGTTTTGATCGCGTTCAGCGGGTAATGATGGCTATGTGATATCACTGTGTTCAGTGTGGCACAACCCGATGAATTGGCCATTACCCGGTTGACGCCTGTTCGACGGCAAAGCGGCCCGCCTCGATTGACGCTCCGGGTGCAACCCTCTAACCTTCGCGCGTGTTTCAGGTGCCCTGCCAGCCCCGACTGGGCAGGGTGAAACTGGGAAGCCGGTGGCCGCCAGCATGGCGCGATTCCGGCGCTGCCCCCGCAACGGTAGGTGAGTCGCGGCCGCGCAGGGCCACTGGGTGCCAGCACCCGGGAAGGCGCGCAGGCCAGGGCCAAGGCCCGCTCACAAGCCCGGAGACCGGCCTGATACTGCCAACGGCATCACGGAGGGTGATGCGCGGTGCACCGTGGCATACGGCCATGGCCCCTGCGCGTTCTCCGTCTGCCCGCCTATTACCTGGCGCCATGCCTTGCCATGGCGCCAGCCAGCGGAGAACCCTGATGAGCGAATCTACCGAACGCGACGAACGCCACCTGGCGCGCATGCAGCGCAAGAAGGCGATCATCGACGAACGCATCGCCAATTCCCCCAATGAATGCGGCCTGCTGCTGGTGCTGACCGGCAATGGCAAAGGCAAGAGCAGCTCGGCCTTCGGGATGCTCGCGCGGGCCCTGGGCCATGGCATGCAGTGCGGGGTGGTGCAGTTCATCAAGGGCCGCAACAGCACGGGCGAAGAGCTGTTCTTCCGGCGCTTCCCCGAGCAGGTGCGCTACTACGTGATGGGCGAGGGCTTCACCTGGGAAACCCAGGACCGCCAGCGCGACATCGCCGCCGCCGAAGCCGCCTGGGCGGTGTCGCGGCAGTTGCTGCAAGACCCGAGCGTGCAGTTCGTGGTGCTGGATGAGCTGAACATCGCCCTCAAGCATGGCTACCTCGACCTGGACCAGGTGCTCTCCGACATTCAGGCCCGCCCGTCGATGCAGCACGTGATCGTGACCGGTCGTGCGGCAAAGCCGGAAATGATCGAACTGGCTGACACCGTGACCGAGATGGGCATGCTCAAGCACGCTTTCCAGGCCGGCATCCGCGCGCAGAAGGGCGTCGAACTGTGAAGCGACCGCGCCATTGCCCCGCCGTGCTGATCGCGGCACCGGCCTCGGGCCAGGGCAAGACCACCGTCACCGCCGCCCTGGCGCGCCTGCACCGCAACCGCGGGCGCAAGGTGCGGGTGTTCAAGTGCGGGCCTGACTTCCTCGACCCGATGATTCTCGAGCGGGCCAGCGGTGCGCCGGTGTACCAGCTGGACTTGTGGATGATCGGCGCCGAGGAAAGCCGCCGCCTGCTGTGGGAGGCCGCCGGCGAGGCCGACCTGATCCTCATCGAGGGGGTAATGGGGCTGTTCGACGGCACCCCGTCCAGCGCCGACCTGGCCCGCCACTTCGGCGTGCCGGTGCTGGCGGTGATCGATGGCACGGCCATGGCGCAAACTTTCGGCGCCCTGGCCCTGGGCCTGGCGCGCTACCAGGCCGACTTGCCGTTCGCTGGCGTGCTGGCCAACCGCGTCGGCAGCCTGCGCCATGCACAACTGCTGGAGGGCAGCCTGACCGAAGGTCTGCGCTGGTATGGCGGTTTGTCCCGCGAGCGCGGTATCGAGCTGCCCAGCCGCCACCTGGGGCTGGTCCAGGCCAGCGAGCTGAATGACCTGGATGCCCGCCTGGACGCCGCTGCCGAAGCGCTGGGCGCCAGTTGCGATGCGGCCTTGCCGCCGTCGGTAAGCTTTGCCGAACCCGAGCTGCAAACCAGTGCCGCCTCGTTGGCTGGCGTGCGCATCGGCGTGGCGCGCGACGAGGCGTTCGCCTTCCTCTATGGCGCCAACCTCGACCTGCTGCGCAACCTCGGCGCGCAGCTGGAGTTCTTCTCGCCGTTGCACGACCGCGAGCTGCCAGCAGTGGATAGCCTGTACCTGCCGGGCGGCTACCCCGAGCTGCACCACCACGCCCTGGCTGCCAACACGCCCATGTGCGCGGCGATCCGTGCCCATCACGCCCAGGGTAAACCGTTGCTGGCCGAGTGCGGCGGCATGCTGTACCTGCTCGATGCCCTGACCGATGTGGCCGGCGAACGCGCCGCGCTGCTCGGCCTGCTGCCGGGCGAAGCGACCATGCAGAAGCGCCTGGCCGCCCTGGCGCTACAGGCCGTGGAATTGCCTGAAGGCACCCTGCGCGGTCACACCTATCACCATTCGCTGACCACCACCGCGCTGGAGCCGATCGCCCGTGGCCTGAGCCCCAATGGCGGGCGTGGCAACGAAGCGGTGTACCGCCTGGGGCGGCTGACGGCGTCCTACGTGCACTTCTACTTCCCCTCCAACCCGGCTGCGGTGGCGGCGCTGTTGCGACCATGAGCGAACATGCCTACAGCGACGCCGAGCGCGCCGCGATCTATCGGGCCATCGGCGAGCGCCGCGACATGCGCCATTTCGCTGCTGGCGAGGTAGCCCCGGAACTGTTGGCGCGGCTGCTGGCCGCCGCGCACCAGGCGCCCAGCGTCGGCCTGATGCAGCCCTGGCGTTTTGTGCGCATTACCCAGCGCGACCTGCGCACGCGCATTCAGGCCCTGGTGGAAGCGGAACGGGTGCGCACCGCCGAAGCCCTCGGCGAGCGCTCCGATGCCTTCATGAAGCTGAAGGTCGAAGGCATCAACGACTGCGCCGAGCTGCTGGTAGCGGCCCTGATGGACAACCGCGAGCCGCACATTTTCGGCCGCCGCACCCTGCCGGAAATGGACCTGGCTTCGCTGGCCTGCGCCATCCAGAACCTGTGGCTGGCCGCCCGCGCCGAAGGGCTGGGCATGGGCTGGGTGTCGCTGTTCGACCCGCAGGCGCTGGCCGCTCTGCTGGGCATGCCGGCCGGGGCCAAGCCGGTCGCGGTGCTGTGCCTGGGGCCGGTGAGCGAGTTCTACCCGGCACCGATGCTGGTGCTGGAAGACTGGGCTGAACAACGGCCCTTGAGTGAAATGCTGTTTGAAAACCAATGGGGAGAGCGCTCATGAGCGTGGCCTTGCTGACCGTGGCCGGGGTAGCCCTGGATGCCTTGTTTGGCGAGCCGCAGCGGCGCCACCCGCTGGTGGCCTTCGGCAACATGGCCGGCAACCTCGAACGCCGCTTGAATGCCGGTGGTCGTGGCTGGCGCAGCCACGGCGTGAGTGCATGGTTTCTGGCGGTGGTGCCCTTGACCCTGGTGGCGCTGATCCTGTCCTGGCTGCCGTACATCGGCTGGCTGGTCGATGTGCTGGCGCTGTACTGCGCGGTCGGGCTGCGCAGCCTGGGCGAACACGTGTTGCCGGTGGCCAATGCCTTGCGCCAGGGCGACCTGGAGCAAGCCCGGCGCCGTGTCGGTTACCTGGTCAGCCGCGAAACCCGCGAGCTGGACGAGCCCGCGGTAGCCCGGGCAGCCACCGAATCGGTGCTGGAAAACGGCAGCGACGCGGTGTTCGCCGCGCTGTTCTGGTTCGTGGTGGCCGGCGCGCCGGGTGTGGTGCTGTACCGCCTGAGCAACACCCTGGACGCCATGTGGGGCTACCGCAACGAACGTTTCGAACGCTTCGGCTGGTGCGCCGCGCGGGTCGACGATGTGCTCAACTATATTCCTGCCAGGCTGGTAGCGCTGACCTATGCGCTGTTGGGCAAGACCCGCCTGGCCCTGGCCTGCTGGCGCAAGCAGGGCCCGCTGTGGGACAGCCCCAATGCCGGGCCGGTGATGGCCGCCGGCGCTGGCGCGCTGGGGGTGGAGCTCGGCGGCCCGGCGGTGTATCACGGCGAGCTGCATGAGCGGCCACGCCTGGGGGACGGGCCAATGGCCGACGCCGACGCCATCGAGCGCGGCTGGGGCCTGGTGCAACGCGGGGTGTGGCTGTGGCTGCTGGTGATCTGCCTGGGGGCTTACCTCGATGCTTGAACACGGAGGCCGCCTGCTGCGGGCGGTACGGCAATACGGCATCGCCCGCGAGCAGTGGTTGGACCTGTCCAGCGGCATTGCGCCCTGGGCGTTCCCGATTCCGCCGATTCCGCTGGATGCCTGGGCCCGCCTGCCCGAGACCGAGGACGGCCTGGAGGACGCCGCGCGCGCCTATTACGGCGCCCGGCAACTGCTGCCGGTGGCCGGCTCCCAGGCGGCGATCCAGGCCCTGCCGCTTTTGCGCGCAGCCGGGCGGGTCGGGGTGCTGACGCCGTGCTATGCCGAGCATCCCTATGCCTGGCAGCGCGCGGGGCATCAGCTGCTGGAACTGGACGAAGCGCAGGTCGAGGCAACGCTCGACAGCCTGGATGTGCTGGTGCTGGTCAACCCCAACAACCCCACCGGGCGCCGGGTGCCGCGCGAACGCCTGCTGAGTTGGCACGCACGCCTGGCCGCCCGTGGCGGCTGGCTGCTGGTCGACGAGGCGTTCATGGACAACACCCCCGCCGCCAGCGTGGTCGATTGTGCCGAGCGCCCGGGGCTGATCGTGCTGCGCTCGTTCGGCAAGTTCTTCGGCCTGGCCGGGGTGCGCCTGGGCTTCGTCGCCGCGCAAGGCAGCTTGCTGCTGCGCCTGGCCGAGTCGCTCGGCCCATGGACCGTCAACGGCCCGACCCGGGTGCTGGCCCAGGCCAGCCTGGCCGATCACGCTGCCCAGCGCGTGCAGCTCGAACGCTGTGCCGCCGCCAGCCAGCGCCTGGCCGTGCTGTTGCGCAGCGCAGGCCTGGCACCCAGCGGCAGTTGCGACCTGTTCCAGTACGTGCGCACTGAACACGCAGCGCAACTGCATGACTTTCTCGCCCGTCGCGGCATCCTGGTGCGCCTGTTCCAGCAGCCGCCAGCGGTACGCCTTGGCTTGCCTGAGTGCGCGGCGGGCGAGCTGCGCCTGGCCCAGGCCCTGGCAGATTATCAAAAGGAAACGGCATGACCACGCTCATGGTGCAAGGCACCACCTCCGACGCCGGCAAGAGCACGCTGGTGACCGCGCTGTGCCGCTGGCTGGTGCGCCAGGGCGTCGGCGTGGTGCCGTTCAAGCCGCAGAACATGGCGCTGAACAGCGCGGTCACCGCCGACGGCGGCGAAATCGGCCGGGCCCAGGCGGTACAGGCCCAAGCCTGTCGGCTGGCAGCGCACACCGACATGAACCCGGTGCTGCTCAAGCCCAACAGCGACACCGGCGCGCAGGTGATCATCCACGGCCGTGCCGTCACCAGCATGAACGCAGTGGCCTACCACGACTACAAGGCCATCGCCATGCAGGCGGTGCTGGCCTCGCATCAACGCCTGAGCGCCGCCTGGCCGGTGGTCATGGTCGAAGGCGCGGGTTCGCCGGCGGAAATCAACCTGCGTGCTGGCGACATCGCCAACATGGGCTTTGCCGAAGCGGTGGACTGCCCGGTGATCCTGGTCGCCGACATCAACCGGGGGGGCGTGTTCGCGCACCTGGTCGGCACCCTGGAGCTGCTGTCGCCCAGCGAGCAGGCGCGGGTGAAAGGCTTCGTCATCAACCGCTTCCGCGGCGACATCGCCTTGCTGCAGCCAGGGCTGGACTGGCTGGAGCAGCGCACCGGCAAGCCGGTGCTGGGGGTGCTGCCGTATGTCACCGACCTGCATCTGGAAGCCGAAGACGGCATCGATAGGCGCCAGGGGGCGAAGACCGAGCGTGTACTCAAGGTGATCGTCCCGGTGCTGCCGCGCATCAGCAACCACACCGACTTCGACCCGCTGCGCCTGCATCCGCAGGTTGACCTGCAGTTCATCGGCCCGGGCCAGCCGATCCCGGCCGCCGACCTGATCATCCTGCCGGGTTCCAAGAGTGTGCGCGGCGACCTGGCACAACTGCGTGAGCGCGGTTGGGACAAAGCCATCGAGCGGCACCTGCGTTATGGCGGCAAGCTGATCGGCATTTGCGGTGGCCTGCAGATGCTCGGGCGCGAGGTGCATGACCCGCTGGGTCTCGAAGGCGCCGCTGGCTCCAGCGCGGGGCTGGGCCTGCTCGACTACACCACGCAACTCGAAGCCGAGAAGCAACTGCGCAACGTTGCCGGCACGCTGGGCCTCGAAGCCGCCCCGGTTGCCGGGTATGAAATTCATGCCGGCGTCACCACCGGGCCGGCCTTGCAGCAGCCTGCCGTGCAGTTGGCCGATGGCCGCCCTGATGGCGCCGTCAGCGCCGACGGCCAGATCCTTGCCACTTACCTGCACGGCCTGTTCGAAGGCAGTCAGTCGTGCGCGGCATTGCTGCGTTGGGCCGGCCTGGAGGAGGTGCAGCCCATCGATTACCAGGCCCTGCGTGAGCGCGACATCGAGCGCCTCGCCGACCTGGTGGACAAACACCTGGATACCGCGCGCCTGCGCCAGCTTTGCGGGGTGGCCTGACATGCTCAACCTGATCCTCGGCGGCGCCCGCTCGGGCAAGAGCCGCCTGGCCGAACAGCTGGCCGAAGCCAGTGGCCTGGCGGTGACCTACATCGCCACCAGTCAGCCGCTGGATGGTGAAATGAACGAACGCGTGCAACTGCACCGCCAGCGTCGCCCTGATCACTGGGGCCTGATCGAAGAGCCCTTGGCCCTGGCCGCGGTGCTGCGCGCCGAAGCAGCTGAAGGGCGCTGCCTGCTGGTGGATTGCCTTACCTTGTGGCTGACCAACCTGCTGATGCTCGAAGACGACCAGCGCCTGGCCCAGGAACGTGATGCCCTGCTGGCCTGCCTGGAGCAGTTGCCGGGGACGGTGATTCTGGTCAGTAACGAAAGCGGCCTGGGCGTCGTGCCCATGGGCGAGCTGACCCGACGCTATGTCGACCTTGCCGGCTGGCTGCACCAGGCCGTGGCCGAACGTTGTCAGCGCGTGGTGCTGACCGTCGCTGGCCTGCCCCTAATGCTCAAAGGACCTGCACTATGACCCAAGCCTGGTGGCGTGACGCCTGCCAACCCCTCGACAACGCCGCCATGGAGCAGGCCCGCGCCCGCCAGCAGCAGCTGACCAAACCTGCCGGTTCGCTCGGCCAGCTGGAAGGCCTGGCCATTCAGCTGGCGGGCCTGCAGGGGCGTGAACGGCCGACCCTGGACCACGCCGCCATCTGCATCTTTGCCGGTGACCATGGGGTGGTCGAGGAAGGCATCTCGGCCTATCCGCAAGCGGTTACCGGGCAGATGCTGCGCAACTTCGTCGGTGGCGGAGCGGCGATCAGCGTGCTGGCGCGCCAGTTGCAAGCCAGTCTGGAGGTCGTCGACCTGGGCACCATCGACCCGCAGCTCGAGTTACCCGGTGTGCGCCATTTGCGCCTGGGCGCCGGTACGGCCAACTTCGCCCGCCAGCCGGCAATGACCGAGGGCCAGCTGCAGGCCGCCTTGCAGGCTGGTCGCGACAGTGCCCAGCGTGCCGCCGCAGACGGTGCGCAGCTGTTCATTGGCGGCGAGATGGGGATTGGCAACACCACGGCTGCCGCTGCCTTGGCCAGTGTCCTGCTGGGCTGCGCGCCGGCCGAGCTGAGTGGCCCGGGCACCGGCCTGGACCAGGCCGGGGTGCGGCACAAGGCCGAAGTCATCGCCCGCGCGTTGAACCTGCATGGCCTGCGCGCCGACGAACCTTGGCAAGCATTGGGCTGTGTCGGCGGTTTCGAAATCGCGGCCTTGGCCGGTGCCTATATGGGTTGCGCGCAGGCGGGTGTCGCGGTGCTGGTGGACGGCTTCATCTGCAGCGTCGCTGCGCTGTTGGCGGTGCGCCTCAACCCACAGTGCCGAGCCTGGCTGCTGTTCGCCCACCAAGGTGCGGAGCCTGGGCACCAGGCCGTGCTCGCCGCGTTGCAGGCCGAGCCATTGCTGGCCCTCGGCCTGCGCCTGGGGGAGGGCAGCGGGGCGGCCCTGGCCGTGCCGCTGTTGCGCCTGGCCTGTGCGCTGCACGGGCAGATGGCGACCTTTGCCGAAGCAGCCGTGGCGGACCGCCCGGCATGATCCTCGACCTGCTGCGCCATGGCGAAACGGAGCAGGGCGGCCTGCGCGGCAGCCTCGACGATGCCCTGACCGACACGGGGTGGGCGCAGATGCGCAGCGCCGTGGCTGCGGCCGGCCCGTGGCAGGTGCTGGTCAGTTCGCCACTGCAGCGCTGCGCGCGTTTTGCCGGTGAGCTGGGGGCGCGGCTGAACCTGCCGGTGCAGCATGAGCCCGCCCTGCAGGAGCTGCATTTTGGCGACTGGGAAGGCCGCAGCGCTGCGCAGATCATGGAAGACCAGGCGGACGCCCTGGGGCGCTTCTGGGCAGACCCATACGCGTTTACCCCGCCCAATGGCGAGCCGGTCGAGGCCTTTGCCGAGCGCGTGCTGGCTGCTGTCGAGCGCCTGGGCCGTCAGCATGCCGGCAAGCGGGTGCTGCTGATTACCCATGGCGGCGTGATGCGGCTGTTGCTGGCGCGGGCGCGTGGCTTGCCGAGGGCGCAGTTGCTGCAGGTCGAGGTCGGCCATGCTGCGCTGATGCGCCTGGTACTGGATGACAACGGCCAGTGGGTCGAGGAGCGCTGAGATGTTGCCGTTCTGGATTGCCTTGCAATTCCTCAGCAGCCTGCCGGTGCGCCTGGCGGGTATGCCGGCACCGCGCGAAGTGGGGCGGTCGCTGCTGTGCTACCCGCTGGTCGGGTTGCTGTTCGGCCTGTTGCTGTGGCTGACCAGTCACTTGCTGCAGGGCACGCCGGCGCCGCTGCACGCGGCCTTGTTGCTGACGGTGTGGGTGGTGCTCAGTGGCGCCTTGCACCTGGACGGCCTGGCCGACAGCGCCGACGCCTGGCTGGGTGGCTTCGGCGACCGCGAGCGCACCCTGCAGATCATGAAAGACCCACGCAGCGGGCCGATCGCCGTGGTCACCCTGGTGCTGGTGCTGTTGCTGAAGTTCTGCGCCTTGTGGGTGCTGGTCGAACAAGGCATCGGCGCGCACTTGCTGCTGGCTCCGTTGCTCGGGCGGGCGGCGATGCTCGGGCTGTTCCTGAGTACGCCCTATGTGCGCCAAGGGGGGCTGGGGCAGGCGTTGGCCGAGCACCTGCCGCGGCAAGCGGCCGGGTGGGTGCTGCTGGGGTGTGGGCTGTTGTGCCTGGCGCTGGGCGGCTGGGTCGTGGTGCTGGCGCTGGCCGTGTTTGCCTGGTTGCGGCAGCTGATGTGCCGACGCCTGGGCGGAACCACCGGGGATACCGCTGGCGCGCTGCTGGAGCTGCTGGAATTGGCGGTAGTACTCGGGCTGGCGTTGGGCCTCTGAAGCGCAATTGCAGGAAGCTTCTGTAGGGGATTTCTGAGCTAAACGTGCTGGTAAATTCCTGAAAACCATCAGCAATCGCCGATATCATTTATCGGCGTATGCTCGCCCCTCCGCTAACTGTCGAGGAGCATTCCCAGCATGCGTCACTTCGTTCTCATCGCCTTGTTATGGCTGATTGGCCCCGCCGCAGTGGCCGCCGATCTGATGACCTTCTGGGACACACCCCGCCACGGCGGCAACAGCTTCAACCGGTTACCGCCCGATCAGGCCTACTTCGACGCCTTGCGTCACTACGGGGCGAGCTGGGTGCGGTTGTCCTATGACAAATGGCAACCGGCGCAGCGTGACTTCCTGCTGGGCGACGCCGATGCCTATCAAGGCTTGCCCGATGCCGACCTGGCCACCCTGCGCGCCACCTTGGACCGTGCCCATCAGGCGGGGCTCAAGGTGGTCATCGCACCGCTCTCGCTACCCGGCATGCGCTGGTCGCAAAACAATCAGGGCCAGTTCGACGACCGCCTGTGGCAAGACAAACGCTACTGGCTGCAGGCTGCGGCCTTCTGGCGGGACATGGCGCGTGAACTGAAAGGCCACCCGGCCATAGCCGCCTACAACCTGATCAACGAGCCTGCACCGGAGAAACACGGGGGCCTCGCCGAACATGCCGAGCCCGAGCAGATGCGCCAGTGGTATGCGCAGCAGCAGGGCAGTGCGCGTGACCTGCCCGCGCTCTATCGGCAACTGATAGCAGCCATTCGCGAAGAGGACGCGGACACGCCCGTGATGGTCGATGCAGGCTGGTTCGCAGGCGCCGACGCCTTCGGTTACTGGCCGGCCCTTTTGCACGACCAGCGAGTGCTGTACAGCGTGCACATGTACGAGCCGTATGCCGCGACCAGTGCACCGAACATGACGCGCAAGCAACCCTTCGCCTACCCCGGCCCGGCACCGTTCGCGGGGCAGACACAACAGTGGGATGGCCAGCGTGTGGCACGCTACCTGCGCCAACCGCTCGACTGGGCCGAGGCCATGAAGGTGCCCCGTGCGCGCCTGGTAGTGGGCGAATTCGGCTGCATGCGCCGGTTACCGGGTTGCCGGCAATACCTGGACGATGTGCTCAACGTACTGGAGCGCCAGCAGTTGCACTGGGCCTTCTACAGCTTCCGTGAAGACAACTGGGACGGCATGGATTACGAACTGGGCTCGGCCAAGGTGCCGTGGCGCTATTGGCAGGCAATCGAACAGGGCGCTCCCGACCCACTGGTGCGCAAGGCCACTGCGGAATTCGAGCCGATTCGCCGGCGCTTGAATCCGGACTGACAGTTGCCAGACAATTGTGAAGCTTTTTGCAACACTCGACATGCAGGTATGCGTTTGCTGAACCGACTGGCTTGATCTGATGCACTTATAAGCGGGTGGATACCCGTAAACCCTTGCGATGTGCTGGAGATAACGACAATGACTTCGGTGTGGCGAACCAGCGGGTGGGTATTGATGGGGGCGGCGTTGATCCTGGCGCTATCCCTGGGGGTACGGCACGGTTTCGGCCTGTTCCTGGCGCCGATGAGCGCGGACTTCGGCTGGGGGCGTGAGGTGTTCGCCTTCGCCATTGCCTTGCAGAACCTGATCTGGGGCTTGGCGCAACCGTTCGCCGGCGCCCTGGCCGACCGCCTGGGCGCGGCGCGGGTGGTGATCATCGGCGGCATTCTCTACGCCGTCGGCTTGGTGCTGATGGGCATGGCCGATTCGGCCTGGTCGTTGTCGCTGAGTGCCGGCTTGCTGATCGGTATCGGCCTGTCCGGCACATCGTTCTCGGTCATCCTCGGCGTGGTCGGGCGTGCGGTACCGGCGCACAAGCGCAGCATGGCCATGGGCATTGCCAGCGCCGCCGGCTCGTTCGGCCAGTTCGCCATGTTGCCCGGCACCCTCGGCCTGATCCAGTGGCTGGGCTGGTCTGCGGCGTTGCTGGTGCTGGGCCTGATGGTGGCGCTGATCGTGCCCTTCGTCGGCCTGCTGCGTGACCGCCCGCTGCCCAGCCATGGTGGCGAACAGAGCCTGGGCCAGGCCCTGCGCGAAGCGTGCTCGCACTCCGGTTTCTGGTTGCTGGCCCTGGGCTTCTTCGTTTGCGGCTTTCAGGTGGTCTTCATTGGTGTGCACCTGCCGGCCTACCTGGTCGACCAGCACTTGGCGGCAACTACCGGCACCACGGTGCTGGCGCTGGTCGGCCTGTTCAATATCGTCGGTACCTTCACTGCCGGCTGGCTGGGTGGGCGCATGTCCAAGCCACGCCTGCTGACCGGCCTTTACCTGCTGCGTGCGGTGGTGATCGTGCTGTTCCTGTGGGCGCCGGTGACTGCATTCAGCGCTTACCTGTTCGGCATCGCCATGGGCCTGTTGTGGTTGTCTACGGTGCCGCTGACCAATGGCACCGTGGCCACGGTGTTCGGTGTGCGCAACCTGTCGATGCTGGGTGGCATCGTCTTCCTGTTCCACCAGCTGGGTGCGTTCCTGGGGGGCTGGTTGGGCGGGGTGGTGTATGACCGCACCGGCAGCTACGAGCTGGTCTGGCAGATATCGATCCTGCTCAGCCTGCTGGCAGCGGCCCTCAACTGGCCCGTGCGCGAACGCCCGGTCGCCCGCCTGCAGGCCCAGGCGGCATGAACCGTTACCTGGCTCGCGGGCTGCTGGCCATCGCCGCGCTGTTGCTGCTGGCGCTGGCGTGGTGGGGCTGGCACAGGGGCGGGATGGCGTTGATGCAATTGGGCATGAGTGTTTGTTAGGCGCTACCCTGCAAGCTCAGGGATTGTCCTGCGGGAGGAACGAACCATGCGTGCACGTTGGTTGACGATGCCGGTGCTGGCCCTGCTTGCCAGCGCCTCGAGTTGGGCGGCCGATTGCCCGGCGTTGTTGCAGGGGAGCCTGCCGGAGTTGCGCGGCAAGGGGCAGGTCGACTTGTGTCAGCGCTTTGCTGGCAAGCCGTTGGTGGTGGTGAACACGGCCAGCTATTGCGGTTTTGCGCCGCAATTCGAGGGGCTTGAAGCGACCTACAAGGCTTATCACGAGCAAGGCCTGGAAATGCTTGGGGTACCGTCCAATGACTTCAAGCAGGAAGACGCCGACAGCGAGAAGACCGCCAAGGTCTGTTATGCGAACTATGGTGTGACGTTCACCATGACCAAGACGCAGGCGGTGCGGGGCAAGGATGCGATTCCGTTGTTCGCTGAACTGGCCAGGCAGAGCAGCACGCCGAAGTGGAATTTCTACAAGTACGTGGTGGACCGCAAGGGTAAGGTGATTGGCAACTTTTCCAGCCTGACCAAGCCGGATGATCCAGAATTCCGGGCAGCCATCGAAAAGGCTATCGCCTCGCAGCAGTAGGCTGCTGCTCTTGCTCTTGCTCTTGCTTCTAAGTGCGCGGTAGTTCAGGCGCCGCAGATTGCGACTTCAGGAGGCCGAGCGAAGGGACTGCGGAGGGAGGTGACGGGCATGGATGCCCGTCAAGCGCTGAGGCCCCATGGATGGGGCCTGCAGCGCGTACTCCCGGGAGCAGGCCCGTAGCGAGGGAACCCCGGCGCGAAGCGTCGGGGCCGGATGATGGGAGCGGACGGTTTTTGGTTCCTTTTTGCCACGACAAAAAGGGACCCGCCGTAAGGGCGGAAAGGTGACTTGGCGCCACC
>NZ_PUQD01000094.1 GCF_003331055.1 Pseudomonas sp. AFG_SD02_1510_Pfu_092
CCCCCCCCCCCCCCCCCCCCCCCCCCCCCCCCCCCCCCCCCCCCCCCCGCCCCCCGCCCCCCCCCCCCCCCCCCCCCCCCCCCCCCCCCGGGGGGGGGGGGCGGCCCCCCCCCCGCGAAGAGGCGGCAATGGCTTACTGCTGAACCAGCCCCGCTTGGTCCCGCTCACTGATCACATACTGCCGATACTCAGGGTCCGCCTTGATCTGCGCCTCGGTAAACGGCAGCACCGCCAGCTGCCCGGCAGCAAACGCCCTGGTTTGGTCACTGGCATGCGCAGAAGCCGCTTCGCTTGACTGGGAAAACGCCAGCAGCCCACGCGCCTCAGGCCCCTTGTCGGTAAAACTGACCAGTTGCAGGTAGCTGGTACCGCTGACCACCAGGCGCTTGCCCTGCCCGTGTGGCACGCTATGGATCGCGTTATACACCCCCAGCGCCTGCGGGCCACCCGGCACCGGCGTGCCATCGCCCGCCTGCTGCACCTGGCCCCAACGCGCCTGCGCCGCTATGCCACTGCCAGCCACCTGCGTGAGCGACGCCAGCGCCGCCTGGTGCAACCGCTTGCCCACGGCCGCCTGCTCGACCGCCAGACCACGCGGGGTGTGCTGCGGGTCGGCCGGGTCGAAAGCCACCCGCCAGCTTTCCGGGTGCTCGGCCAGGGCATTGACCAGGTTGTGGAAATGCACCAGGCCCATGCCGCTGTCGAGGTCAGCCTTGCCGTTCCACGCCGCCAGGCTGGCACACACGGCCTGCACATCTGCAACTGCCCCCTTGCACCACTGCAGCAGATCCGGCAGTACCAGGCTGGCCAGGTAGACCTCATCATCGGTGACCATCCGCTGCAGGTCGTCAATGCCCAACCGCGCCGTACCCTGCAGGCGTTGCAAGGCATAGCGGCCGCGCATGCCCAGCGGCTGCCCGCTGCGGCTGACCAGCGGCGAATAGCCGGTCAGCGGCTGCGCCGGGTTGGCCAGCCACGCCGGGTCGTTGGCGTTCTGCACGAAGTCGTCGCGTTCCAGGCTCGGCAGTAGCCGTGCGGGGAAGATGCCCGGCTGCGCGGCCTGCGCATCGACCTTCCACTGGCACGCGCTGCGCGAACCGTCCAGCACCACCAGGGGCCCTTGTGCCTGTGGGTTGCTGCAGGCGTCGAGCAGTGGCTGATCCACATAAGGCACCACAGACTGGTTCAGGTACACAGCCTTGCCGGCCGGATCAACCGCCAGCGTGTTGACCCAGGGAATGCCCTGCAGCTGTTCGATCGAGCTTCTCAAGGCCGCCAGGCTGTCGGCCCGGTTGATCTGGTACCACTGCTGCAACACCCGGGTGTTTTCGAGGTTGGCGTCGCGCAGGCTGTAGGCAGCATCGCGGTTCCAGTCCAGGCGGCCCGGCCACTGCACCACCGGGCCGAACTGCGAACTGTAGACCTGTCGCTGCACCTGGCTGAGGCTGCCGTCCTTGGCCTTGACCGTGACGCTGACGGTTTCCCGGGCCAGGGGTAGCGACTTGCCATCGAGCAGGTAGCGGGTCGGGTCCTTGGGGTCGAGCTGCAGGCGGTAGAGGGTGAAATGCTTCGATGTGTCGACGGTGTGGGTCCAGGCCAGGTGCTGGTTGAAGCCAATATTGACCACGGGCAGGCCGGGCAATGCCGCCCCCATCACATCGAGCTGGCCCGGTATGGTCAGCTGCATCTGGTAGAAGCGCATGCCGCCCATCCAGGGGAAGTGCGGGTTGGCCAGCAACAGCCCGCGACCATTGGCCGAACGCTGGGCGCCGACGGCTACCGCATTGCTGCCGCGCTCGCTGGCAAAACGTTGCTGCCGCGCCAGCGCCGTGGCAAACCCCGCTGGCGCCTGCTGGCTGGCCAGCGTTGGTGGTTGCGCGCCGGCCAACGCCTCGACGAACTGCCCTATACCACCTTCGGCCAGCAGCCGGCGGGTGAGCCTGACCAGGTCCTCACTGCTGATCGGCCGCAGCCACTCGCCGCTGCCGCACTCGGCGGGCAAGCCTTGGCGGCGGCGTTCGGCCAGCGCGCGGTTGTAGCCGCTGGCATAGCCTGCCAGCAGTGCCTGCACCGGCGCCGGCTGCGCCTGCCAGAACGCGCTGACCGCTGCCGGGCTGTTGAGCCAGGTGAAGAACAGGTCACTGGCCAGGTTGTCGCGCTGCTCCAGGGTCTTGCCCTTGGCGCCGAAATAGCGCGAGCGCTCGCCGCTCACGGTCAGCACTTCATTGGCCAGCAGGCACAGGTTGTCCTGGGCGTAGGCATAGCCGATGCCGTAGCCCAGGCCACGCTCGTCCTCGGCCACGATATGCGGCACCCCGTAACGGGTCAGACGAATCTGTGCGCTGGCCTCGGTCGCGGCGGGCTGCGCCGCTACGCCGACACTGCAGGCCAACAGAGCGGCGGCAAGGCCAGCGCAAGTGATGGGACGGGAAAGTGGAAACACGGGCACTCCTCGGTTCGGGGTCATCCCGATCAGACGAATGGCCAGGTGCGAATTTTACGCCTTACACCGTGCAAAGACGTCTTGAACAGAACCAGGCACTTTTTTTTACCCGCGGCCTGCAGTTTTTCCGTTCTCATTCGTCCTAGTAAGTGAGGCACCCAAATTTCGGGTTCGTCCACGAAAAGGAGCATTCACATGTACAACCCGCAACCCTCCATCCAGGCTGGGCGCGCCCCAGGCGAAGCGCCCAGGGAACAGGGCGTCTTCGCTGACGAGCGCATCGGCAACGAACAGATCCGCGAGCTGTTGCGCAGTTTCGGCCTGCGTACCAGCCTGATCCGCCTCAAGGTGATCGATGCCCTGCACGCTGCCGACCGCAATGGCCGCAGCATTGGCGTGCGCGGCGTACATGCGCAGCTGGAGCAGCTGGATATCCCGCTGTCGTTCCTCAGCGTGCGTGAAGTGCTCAAACGGTTGTGCGCCGAGGGCGTCATCCAGCTGGGCAGTGACAAATGCTACAGCCTCAACGCCCAGGCGCGCGCCATGCTGGAACAGGCGCCTTCGCGCTGAGCGCATGGCCGGCCACGGCTGGCCGGCCCGCGCAGGTTCAGCGTCAGAGTTTGGGCTTGACCTTGCGCCGCAGGATGCCGTTGATTACCACGACCACCACGGCAATGGCGATGGCCAGCATCTGGAAGGTCTGCTCACTGATCGTGCCCTGCTTCTGCAGGTGGGACAGGCCCAGCATCAGGCCCAGTACTACCAGGATGATCAGGAGGGAGTATTTGAGGCGCTGCACGTGTGTCATCGAAGGTTCCTTGCAACATCAGGGGCAAATGGCTCGCAACGAGCCGCGGCAATGATACAACGGCCGCGGGCCCCGGCGCTGGATTTCCTGCTGGGTGAAGCGGCGGCGGCCTGAAAGCATTGGGGCTTCCTAGCACCCATGCCGGAGGCACCATGTACAAACCCCTGCTGCTCGCATCGCTGTTCCTTACCCCCCTTGCCGTTCATGCGCTGGACACCCACCAGACCCCAGCCGAGCAACTGCGCGAACTGGGCCGCGAACTGGCGGCCCAGGCCGGCGCCAGCCAATGGCAGCAACTTTGGCAACGCGTGCGCCAGGCCGGTTACCTGCAGGCGCACGGTAGCGCGGTGCATTTCAGTGTGGCGCCGACGCTGTTGCCGGAGCTGGCCCGGCAAACCCTGGCCCAGGCCGATGAGGTCCAGGCGCTGCGCCAGACTCAGGCACTCTACCGCCGCAGTTTTGCCGACCAGGTCATCGGCCAGCGCGACGGGCAGCCGCTGCAGGCGCTATGCCTGCTGGTCGATTGGCGCACGCTGCCGCAACGCATGCTCCACACCCCCCAACCCTACCTGCGCAGCGCCAGCCTGCTGAGCAGCTATCCGTGCGATTGAGGGTTGCTGCACCCAGTACGCCATACCTGGATAAACCGTATGGGAAATCAAGCGCTCCAGCCAGATGTTGAAGCCATGTCCTACAACGCCGGATAACGCTGCCTGCAAAACCTGTTCGCCGAAACTACAAGCCCCAACCCATATGGCGCCTAGCGACACGCCTTGGCCGTCGCGGAGAATTTGCTCACACCGTCGACATAACGCCGCTGGTGAACGGGTAGCACAACTCATCCGTCCCGAAGGAGCGCCATATGCAACCGCCAGACTTGAGCCACATCGAAATCAGCCAACTGCCCCACTCGCTGCAGGCCTTGATCGACTGCATCGGCATCGACAGCGCCTACCAGCTGACCTGCGCCTATGGCGGCAGGCCCAAGTACATCCCCAAGCACCGCGAGCGCACCAAGCTTGCCGATGTGCTGCCGGCCGAAGCGCTCGACGCACTGATCAAGCGCTTTGCCGGGGTTGCCCTGGAGATCCCCAAGGCCGACCACTTCCTGCGCCAGTTGCGCAACCTGCAGATTCAGAAGGAAAGCGCCAGCGGCTTGTCCCGCAGCCTGCTGGCTGACAAGTACGGCCTCAGCCTGCGCCAGATCGGCAACATTCGCCGCCAGGAGTCTTGCGCCCGCTGACCCACAGAACATTGTGGCCGCAACAACGGCCGCAGTTTTAAACCGAGAGAGAGAATTCAATGTCGATAGATAACAGCCTGATCGGATCGGTCATCAATGCCTTGCCGATGGACCGCATGATCGCAGGCCCCTTGCAGGCCATGGTCCAGGCGCAGGTCACTGCCAGCAAATCCTACGCCGACTTCCTGATGCAGGTGTGTGTGCAGGATGGCAAGGCCGTCGCCATCCAGTTCGACTACGACGAAACCATCGTCGACGAACAAGGCGAGTACAAGGGTGTGGTCAGCAAGACCATGAAAGTGCCGCTGATGGCAGCCATCACCCACCCGAACATTTCCATCGAAGAAGGCAATGTCGAGTTCGAGCTGGTGATCAACCAGATGTCGGAAGACGTTTCCAACAAGGAAATGGGCGCCGAGGTCAGCGGCTCACTGGGCTGGGGGCCGTTCAAGCTGAACGTGAAGGGCAGCGTCAGCCACAAGTCCACGCAAACCCGCAAGACAGACACCCGCGCCCGCTACGCGTTCAACACCACCTTGAAGCGCCAGGAGCCGCCAGAAGCGATGATGCGGGTCATCGACTTCCTGACCGACGCCGCGACGAAACCGACCATCGTCAAGACCGCCACCCTGGCCAGCCCGGAGGCGATTTCCCAGGCAGACACCTTGAAGAACCCTGCCGACAAAGACGCGCCAGCGCCAGGTGTCGCCAGCGCCTGAGGTGCCCCTGCTCCAACCACGCCCCCTCTGAGCAGCACCAGAGGGGGACCACCCGGCTTGAGGAGTCAGATCATTGGACAAGTCCCCTACCCCCATGACCTCCATCGACCTGCGCGAAATCACCCGCGGCCTGCAAGAAGCGGCGAGCGCCACCAATAGCCTGATCGCGCAGCAGTACATCAACCTGTTCGATCAGTTCTTCGAATGCGACACCGAGGCGTTGGGCGCGCCCATGAAAGCCAGGATGGTCGAAGTGGCCATGGACGGCCAGCACATCATGCGTGTGCCGCTGTTCGCACTGGTATCACCCAAAGGCCTGGCGCTGGAGCGCATGCAGGTCGACCTGTCGGTACGGGTGAAAGGCACCGAAGCACAACAGGCGCTGCTGACGGCCGCTGAAAACAAGGCCGCCAGCTTCAAGGTCACCATCGGTGGCCAGGGCCGTCAGGGCGAGAGCCGTGACCCCGACGAAGTGCAGATCCGCATGCAGTTCCAGGCCAGCGAACCACCCGAAGCCCTGAACCGGCTGATCGAGGAGTACACCAACCTGATCATCCCGGTACGTGCCCCCAGCCCGCCGCCCTCGCCCGATACCAATGAGTTCATCGAGGCGGCCACCGTTCGTTGACCGCCGCCCCGGTGGCGCCTCAGAAGTCGCGCTTGTAGAAGATATCCAGTGAGCTGGCCAGCCCGCTGGCGGCCTCAAGGTAAACCTTCTTGCTCAGCTTGTAGCGCAACGCAATGGTGTTGGCAGGCTCGAACACCCCCACTCCGTAACGCAGGCTCAGCTTTTCGGTAAGGTTGCCGCTGGCGACCACACTGGTGCTGTTGCCCGAACCTTCGGTGTCCAGCTGGAAGTCATCGATACCCAGGCCCGAAGCCAGGCTGCCGGTAATCCCGGCACTGCCCGCCAGGCCCAGGCCCAAGGCCGCCTCGGCGAGCATGTTGTTGTCTTCGCCGGAGGTGCCCAGAGGCCGCCCCATCACCAGGTAGGACAGTGCCTGCTCCTGGCTCATGGCCGGCTCCGAGAACACCTTGGTGGTGGGCTGCTCGGCGCTGCCGCTCAGGCGGATACCGGCGACCACATCATCGACCTTGCGGATCGCTTCGATGTCCAGGTAGGGCTGGTCGATCGGCCCGGCGAACAGCAGCCGGGCGCGGCGGATGGTCAGGCGCTGGCCGTAGGCGCGGTAGCGGCCGTCGGCCAGGCTCAGCTCGCCACGGGTATCGAGGTTGTCGCCGATGTGCACATGGCCGAGCAGGTTCGCCGTGAGGCCGAAGCCCTTGAACGACAGCTTGTCGCGGCCGACTTCGACATCGATGTCCATGGCCATCGCCATGGCCGGCTTGCCCTCTTCGGTCTGCTGGCCGACGATCACCGTGTCATCCGAGACCTTGACGGTGGACGGTGGCAGCTCGCGTACGGTGATCTTGCCCTTGGGGACCTGAACCTTGCCGGTGACCGCCAGCCGGTCGTCGACCAGGCGCAAGGTCAGGTCCGGGGCAACCTCCAGTGTCGCGTAAGGCTCTACCGTAACGGGCAGTTGCTGGCCCTGCAGGCGCAGGTCCATGCCCAGTGCCTGGCCCCAGGTGAGGTTGCCATTCAACTGGCCACGCCCTGCCTCGCCACTGCGCCAGTTGCCATCGAGCCGTACCTGCTCGCCGGCAATCACGGCCTGCAATGACAGGCCCTCGAGGCTGACCGGCAGCTCGGCGCCACTGACTTCGCCGCCACTGAGCATCAGGTTGCCGTTGACCTGTGGCGCCAGCAAGCTGCCGCTCAAGCGGCCACTGCCATTGAGCTGCCCGGCCAGGCGCTCGACCATCGGCACGAACGGGCGCGCCACGGACAGGTCGAGGCCGCTCAGCTGAAAATCACCCGACAGCGGCTTGTTCTTGCCCAGCGGGTCGAGGCGGGTGTTGACGGTCAACACGCCCAGCCGTTCGCCACGGAACGCCAGGCGGGTATCGACGCGTCGGGGCGCCAGTGTGCTGTCCAGGCGCAGGGCCTGGTACGGGAAGTCGACCCAGCGGCCGTTGTCACGCACGCGCAGGGTGCCGCCACTGGCATCGACGACAATGTTGCCCTTGGGGCCACTGGCCGGGATGTCCAGGTTGATGTCGGCATTCAGCAGGCCCTGCCAGGCAAAGTCCTTGGGCAGCCACTGCGCCAGGCTGTCCAGCGGGAACTGCTTGAGGTGGTAACGCAGGCGCGGTTCGGGCGCCAGGCGCTGGTCCTCGCCACACAGGCTGGCCTGGCCGGAGCGCCAGCAATGGGCAGCGAAGTCGAGCTGGCCGCTGGCCAGCCGCTGCAGGCGCGCCGGGGCCTGCAACCGCCAGTCCTGGCCGCCGGCCTGGATCCGCCCACTGGCCAGGCGCCCACGCCAGTCACCCTTGTGCAACTGGCCGTCCAGGCCAAGGTCGAGCTTGAGTTGCGGGCCGTCCAGCGCCACGCTCAGCGCCTGCTGGCGGCTGTCGCCTTTGCCGGTTGCCTGCAAGGTGCCGAGTGCCGTGTCGCCCAGCTGAATACCGCTGGCCTTGAGCGTGGTCACAGCGTGCTGGGCGTTGTCCAGGCGGGCGTCCAGCGCCAGCTGCTGCAAGCGGTTTTCTGCCTGTGCCAAGCGCTGACCGCGCAGGGTCAGGGTACCTTGCGGCGCCTGCAGGGTGCCGGCGACATCCAGCCGGCCCTTGACCTGGCCCTGCAGCCTTGGCCACAACTGGCCCAGGCGCGGCAGGTCGAGGTCGACCCGCCCGGCCAGGCGTTGCTGCAGGCTGCCACTGCCGTTGATGCGGTTATCGCCCAGCTGGATGGCCAGGGCGCCCAGGGTCCAGCTCTGCCCTGCCCCTTGGGCTTCGACCTTGAACATGGCCGGCTGGCCGCGCAGGCGGCCTTTGAGGTCAAGCCGGGCGTCGAGGCTCAGTGTGTCGCCTTTCATCTCACCTTTGCTGCGCAGCGGCCCCGCCAGGGTACCCGGCAACTCGGCCAGCCAATAGGCCGGGTCGAGCGCCGACAGTTGCAGGTCGACATCCCAGGCCAGGTTGTCGGCAAAGCGCACGGCGACACTGCCGGCAGCCTTGCCTTGCCCGGCGGTCAGTGCCAGCTGCGGCAGTTTCACCTGCTGCAGGTCGCCTTCGAACGGGCTGGCCAGGCTGAAAGCCCCGGCCGGGCCATCCAGGTCGCCATTGAAGGTGCCCCGATAACTACCATCGCGATAATGCACCTGGGCCATCAAGCGCTTGAGGGTGACCTCGGGCGGAGTCTGCAACGGGTACAGGCGCAGCCACGGGAAGTCCTGCCAGTCCAGTTGGGCATCGGCGACCAGGCCGCGCTGCCAGTCGGCCGTGGCTTGCACTTGCAAGCTGACCCGCTGGGTATCGCTGGCGTTCAGGTCCAGCGCATCGAGCCTGGCGCCTTTGCTGTCGACCCGCCCGGCCAACCGCAAGGCGACCGGCGCCTGCTCGGCCGGCAGGCTGGCCGCACCCGCCAGTTGATAGCCGTTGAGCAGGTCGCCCTTGGCATCGAGCTTGAGCTGGTTGAACTGCACGGTGTCGGGCAACGACCCGGCCGGCTTGAATGCTTCGGAGCGGATCTGCAAGGTGGCCGGCAGGTGCTCGGCCAACGCCTGCAACTGGCCGCTGAGCGTGGCGTCGAGGTAACCGCTGCTGCTGCCTTCGAGTTTCAGGGTTTTCTGCAATTCGCCGGTCGCGCTCAGCGCCAGCTGCCAGGGTTTGCCGTCTACCGCAGGCAGTTGCAGTTGCGCTTGCAGTTGCGTCGGCCAGTCGCCTTCGGGCAGCAGGTCGCCTTGCAGGTCAAGTGACAGGCCCTCCCGCTGCAGGTGCAGGCGGTCGATACGCAGTCCGCCGCTGGTCCAGTGCGCCGCCAGCTGCAAGTCGCCAAGCAGGTCGCTGTCATCCAGGCGTAACTGGCCGACGTTCACTTCGCCCAGTTCGATGGCGATGGGCAAACGCAGGGCTGGCAACTGCAGCGGGCCGCTGTCGGCCGGTTCCGCGCCTGGCGCAAAAGCCATGTCGATGCGCCGGGCATGCAGCTGGCCAATGCACAAGGTGGCGCGCAACAGGCATGCAGGCGACCAGCTCAGCAACGGGGCCTGCACTTCGACCCGGTTGCCGTCATCGATCCAGCTGAGCCGGCTGGCTTGCCAACTGCCGCCCAGACGCCCCTGAAAGTCGCTCACCTCGAGCCCCGGCACCTGGCCCAGCAGCCACCGGCTGCCGCCCTCGGTGCCCAGCAGTACGGCGGCGGCCAGGCCCGCGCCGGCAACCCCGCCCAACAGGCCCAGCGACATGTACTTGATCACGCGTTTCACAACTCGGGCCCCATGGAAAAGTGCAGGCGAATGCCCCCTTCATCATCCAGCGCCTTGGCCAGGTCCAGGCGCAGCGGCCCGACTGGCGACACCCAGCGCACACCAAAACCAACACCGGTCTTGAGGCTTGGCAACTCCAGGTCGTTGAACGAGTTGCCCTGGTCGATGAAGGTTGCCAGCCGCCACTTTTCAGTCAGCGAGTACTGGTACTCGACACTGCCGGCGACCAGATAGCGCCCGCCAATGCGGTCGCCGTCGCTGTTCTTCGGCGACAGGGTCTGGTAGTCGTAGCCGCGCACGCTCTGGTCGCCACCGGCGAAGAAGCGCAGCGATGGCGGGATGTTGTTCTTGAAGCCATTGGTGGCGCTGCCCCCGAACTGTACCCGGCCGAGCAGGCGATGGTCGTGGCCCAGCGTGGTCAGGCCCTTGAGCAGCACGTTGCCATGCAGCAGGTTGGTGTCCGAAACCAGCCCTTCCTTGGCGGCCTGTACATCGAACTGCAGGCGGTAGCCGTTGTGCGGGTCGATGCGGTTGTCACTGCGCAGGAAGGAGAAGCTCACCCCCGGCATCAGCAGGTTGCTCAGGCCGGAGTCATCGCCCAGGCGGTACTCCTCGCGCTGGTACTTCAGCGAGATCACCCGCTGCCAGCCGCTGGGCAGCTTGCTGTGCCACTCGGGGCCGACCGTCAGCAGCTTGCTGAGGGTGTCGGTGCCGGCAATTTCTTCGTTCTGGTAGCCGCCGGCAAAGCGCAACTTGTCGGTCAGCGGCGGGTCGAGCGGAATGTCGTACCAGAGGCCGACGTTCTGCCGGGGCGCCGACAGTTCGGTTTCCCAGCCATAGCTGTGGCCCTGCGGGTTGACCCAGTGGCGGGTCCAGTTGGCCTTGCCGCGCGGCCCGACGTCGGTCGAGAACCCCAGGCCAAGGCCCAGGGTGCGTGGCTTGCGGGTTTCCAGGCGAACATCGACGGGGATCTGTTCGCCCACGGCGGCGGTCGGCGCGGCGTCCACGCGCACGCCTTCGAAGTAGCCGCTCGACTGCAGGTCGTTGTTCAGTTCGGCGATCAGTTCCGAATCGTAGGGGGTACCTGGCCTGAACGAGACCATGCGCTGCAGCAGGTCATCGTCCAGCGGCGTGTCGCCACCGAAGCTGACGGCACCCAGGCGATAGCGCGGGCCGCTCTGGTAGACCAGTTCGATATCGGCCACCCCCGCCTGCGGGTCGACTGCCAGGCGCTGGCGGCTGAAGCGCCCACTGAAGAAGCCATAGCGTGAGGCCTGGTTCTGGATCAGCCGCTTGGCATCTTCGTAATGGCCGTGGTTGAGCTGCTCACCGGCCCGCAAGGCCTTGCTGTCGGGCACGCGAAAGGCCTTCATCTCGCTGGCGGGGCCTTCGATGCGCACGGTCACGTTACGCAGGCGAATCGGCTCGCCGGGGTCGATGGTGATGATCAGTTGCGGGGAACGGGCGGGGTCGCTGGCGGGTTTGACTTCGGTATCGATCTGCGCCTGGTAATAGCCAAGTGCCTGCGCGGCTTTGCGCGCCTGCTCCTCGGCGCCGCGACTGAAGCGCAGCAGCGCTTCTTCATCGCGGTCGCCAAGGGTACCGATATAGCCTTCGACATTGGCCTTGAGCGCCTTGTTGGCCGGTTTAACCTTCACCAGCAACTCGCTCTGGCCCCATGCTGCGAAACTGGCGGCCCAGATCACCAGGCCCCAGGTCAATCTTCCTGAATACGTCATGCGGCGCATGCTACCAGAGCCAGGCGCTCAAGGGAGCCGCCGCGCGGCCTGGTCAGGCAAAAGCGGAATTGGAAGATACCGGGTGGGGATGGAAAAACACCCTTTCTCGGATTGGTCCTACAGCTACCTCGCCAATTTCCTCATAGCCCTGGCGCTGGTAAAAGGCCAGGTAATGCTCGTTGCCGGTATCCAGCACCACACCCTCGGTGCCGGGGTCGTCTGCGCACCAGTCGTGTACCGCCTGCAACAGTTGTTCGCCGTAGTGCTTACCCTGAAATTGCGGGTGCACCCCCAGCATCGGCAACACATGCACCTGGTCGCTGGGCAGGCAGGTGGCCAGGGCAGCCTGGTAGTCCATGTAGCGGCGGGTGCAGCGCAGGCCGGTGCCCAGCATCATGCGCAGGCGCCAGGCCCAGCTGTCGGCCACGCCCAGCCGGCGCAGCGGCGGCACGATCAGGGCCAGGGCAATCAGGCGGTCTTCGACCAGCAGGCCGATGGCCGGCAATTGCAGGTAGAAGTGCTGGCGCACCCATTCGCGCACCATCACCCGCAGGCGCCGCTCATAGCCCGGGCGCTGGGCCTCGAAGATATAGGCGAAGGTGGGTTCGTGACGGTAGGCGTTGTACAGCAGCGAGCGCGCCTCTCGGCTGTAGCCATCATCGAGCAGGCAGACACGGGCCACAGCGGCAGTGGTTTCGGGCATTGCGGGGGGACCTCCTGGAATGGGCGTACAGTGCCTCGGAGGTGCCCGACCGCGCATCGTTCACCCCCTGCACAGCACGTTAGCAGCCGCCACACGAAGCCGCCATGCTGGTGATGGCAAGCGATGTCGGCTAGCATCGCGGCTTTTACCGGGATTGTCTTTCCATGAAGATCGTCTGTTTCAACATCAACGGTCTGCGGGCCCGCCCGCATCAGCTGGCGGCGCTGATCGACAAGCATCAGCCGGACGTGATCGGCCTGCAGGAAACCAAGGTCAGCGACGAACAGTTCCCGCTGGCCGACGTGCAAGCGCTGGGCTACCACGTGCATTACCACGGGCAGAAAGGCCACTATGGTGTGGCCCTGCTGTCGCGCCAGGCGCCACTGAGCCTGCACAAGGGCTTTGCCAGCGATGAAGAGGACGCCCAGCGCCGCTTCATCTGGGGCACCTTCGCCGATGCCGATGGCAACCCGATCACCATCATGAACGGCTACTTCCCTCAGGGTGAAAGCCGCGACCACCCCACCAAGTTCCCGGCCAAACAGCGTTTCTACAGCGATTTGCAGACGCTGCTGGAAGGCCAGTTCCGCAACGACCAGCCGCTGCTGGTGATGGGCGACATGAACATTTCGCCGCAGGACTGCGACATCGGCATCGGCCCGGACAATGCCAAGCGCTGGCTCAAGACCGGCAAGTGCAGCTTCCTGCCGGAGGAGCGTGAATGGATGGAGCGTTTGAAAGGCTGGGGCCTGGTGGACAGTTTCCGCCATCTGCACCCGGATGTGAGCGACCGCTTCAGCTGGTTCGACTACCGCAGCCGCGGCTTCGAGGACGAGCCCAAGCGCGGCCTGCGCATCGACCTGATCATGGCTTCGCAGCAGCTGGTGCCGCGGATCAAGGCGGCGGGTGTGGACTATGAACTGCGCGGGATGGAAAAGCCGTCGGACCATGCGCCGATCTGGCTGGAGTTGAGCTGATCGGCACCGCGTCGCCTGCTTCGCGGGTGAACCCGCTCCCACAGGGATCCGCGCAGGCCTAGGGCTCACGCGCTCCCTGTGGGAGCGGCCGTGGCCGCGAACACCGGCGCAGCCGGTGCCATCCACCGCGTCGCCTGCTTCGCGGGCTTGCC
>NZ_PUQD01000095.1 GCF_003331055.1 Pseudomonas sp. AFG_SD02_1510_Pfu_092
GGCTGGGGGCGGGGGCCCCCCCCCCCCCGCCCCCTCCCCCCCCCCCCCGCCCCCCCCCCCCCCCCCCCCCCCCCCCGCCCGGGGGGGGGGGGGGCCCCCCGGCGATGGGCCGCAAGGCGGCCCTGGGATCTACCAGGTGACGCCGAAGCCTGCGGTATAGCGGGTCTTGTCCAGGTCGCTCTCACGCGTACCGGTGATGATGTCCTTCTCCGCCTTGAGGTTGAGCGAGGCCCATTCGGTGACCTTGTAGCGCAGGCCAACCTCTGCATCCAGCGCGTAGTCGGCCACGCCCCCCAGCGGCTTGGCGAATTCGCCATTGGTGAACAGCTGCACGTTCTTGCCGATCAGGTAGCGGGTGTAGTCCCACTTGATCGCTGCCGAATAGAAGTTGTCCTTGGCGCCATCCTGGTACTCGAAGTCGGTGCGGTTGATCAGCGAACCCAGCGAGAACGCCCCCAGTTCGTCGTCCCAGAACTGATAACCCGGGCCGGTACCCACGGTGCGCTGGCGGGCCAGGTCTTCGACGCGGTCGCGCTTGTACTCCATGCGCCCCTGCCAGAACCACTTCTCGGTGAGGAAGCGGTCCAGGGCGTACTCGGCACTCCAGTTGTCGGTGGTGGTGACGTCGTCCTTGGTCTCGCGGTTGTATTCGCCTTCGGCATTGTGCCGCCAGCGGCCGTGGCGGGCGCTGGTCTTGAAGCCGACATCGTAGTCGTCGGTGTCGTTCTCGGCGCGCTTGTAATCCAGCGCCACATCGACGTTGCCCTTCCACACGAAGTCCTCGACCAATGGCTTGGGCTTCATGATCTGCTCGATGCTGGCCAACTCCACGGTCTTCGGCGCCTCGCCATTGGCCAGGGTGACCTTGCCAGGTTCGGCGGCCTTCAACGACTTGGCCTTCTCGCCGCTGTAGGCGTCCTGCTTGACCAACAGCTCCTGGTCGCTCTCCAGGGTCTGGACCTCTTTCCAGTCCAGCGCGATGGAACCGCCATAGGGGGTTTCCAGCAGCAGCTTGCCACCGTCGAAAACCTTGATCTTGCCACTGAGCCGGTCCCCGTTCTTCATCCACACGGTGTCGGCGAACACCGGGGCGGCGCACAGGGAGGCAGCTAGCAGGCACAACAACGATCTAGTATTCATAAGCGGACTACGGGTTCGATTTGACGAAAAAAGCCGGGCATTATCCAGATACCGACGACCAGAGCAAGGACAGACCGGGCACCCGCCGTCGAGTTCAACGCTCATTTGCCGGACCACCGGTCCGGTTTCATCTGCAGCCCAAGGGGGGCGCGATGTCTGATGGATACGAGCACGCCCTCGATTCTGCCGAGGGCCGACGAACGGCACTCTATTCGGTACTGGGTCAGGTGCCAGCTGGCAAGGTCGTGAGCTATGGGCAACTGGCCGAGCTGGCGGGGCTTGGGCGTGCGGCGCGCTGGGTCGGGCGCACCCTTGGGCAGTTGCCGCCGGACAGCCGCCTGCCCTGGCACCGGGTGCTTGGCGCGGGCGGCCGGCTGAGCCTGGCCCTGGGTACCCCGTCGGGGGATGAACAACGGGCGCGACTGCGCGCGGAGGGTGTGAATGTAACCAACAATCGTGTGGATATGACGCGCCATGGCTGGCGCCCGATGGAGCACAGCGGTTAGAGTGCGCGCTTTGTTTTCGCAAACTTGAGGCAGATGTTGGCCCATGCCCCGTAAAACCTGGCGCGCTGCGCTTGCTGCCTATGCCAGCCCGTCAACCTTGGTACTTTTGCTGCTCGGTTTCGCCGCCGGTCTGCCTTACATGCTGGTGTTCTCCACCCTTTCGGTGTGGTTGCGCGAAGCGGGCGTGGCCCGCGAGACCATTGGTTACGCCAGCCTGATCGGCCTGGCCTACGCCTTCAAGTGGGTGTGGTCACCACTGCTCGACCAATGGCGCCTGCCGCTGCTCGGTGGCCTGGGGCGCCGGCGTTCGTGGCTGCTGCTGTCTCAGGCGCTGGTGGTGATCGGGCTGGTCGGCATGAGCCTGTGCGACCCGCAACAGCACTTGTCATGGCTGATCGCCCTGGCGGTGCTGGTGGCCTTCGCTTCGGCCACCCAGGACATCGCCGTCGATGCCTACCGCCTGGAAATCGCAGACGACCAGCGCCAGGCCGCGCTCGCCGCCAGCTACATGGCCGGCTACCGGGTGGCAGCCCTGCTCGCCACCGCGGGCGCACTGTTCTTCGCCGAGTGGTTCGGCTCCACCGGCTTCAGCTACCTGCACAAGGCCTGGGCCGGCACCTACGTCATGTTCGCCGTGATGATGCTGCCTGCCGTGTTCACCACCCTGATCATGCGCGAGCCGCCCGTGCCCCTGCGCACCCAGTTGTCGGCAGCCCGCTATGGGCTGGTGCATCAGTTGGCTTCGGTGTTCGTGCTGATCATCCTGCTGGTGTCGGTACCGGCCAGCTTCACCCAGATGTTCAATACCGGCTGGTCGAGCGTGATTTCTGGCGATGCCACACCACTGGACCTGCTGCTGGAAGACCGCGCCTTCCTGCGCCTGATCCTGTATGTGCTGCTGACCTGGGCGTGCCTGTCGGGCCTGGGGCGTCGCGGCCTGGCCCCGGTGCTTACCCCGGTCAACGACTTCATCGCCCGCTACCGCTGGCAGGCACTGCTGCTGCTCGGCCTGATCGCCACCTATCGCATGTCGGACACGGTGATGGGCGTGATGGCCAACGTGTTCTACATCGACATGGGCTTCACCAAGGACCAGATCGCCAGCGTCAGCAAGATCTTCGGCCTGATCATGACCCTGGTCGGCGCCGGGATTGGTGGTTTGCTGATCGTGCGCTTCGGCATCCTGCCGATCCTGTTCATCGGCGGGGTGGCCTCGGCGGGTACCAACATCCTGTTCCTGATGCTGGCCGACATGGGCCCGAACCTGCAGATGCTGGTGGTGACCATCTCGCTGGACAACTTCAGCTCCGGCATGGCCACCTCGGCTTTCGTCGCCTACCTGTCGAGCCTGACCAACCTGAAGTTCTCGGCGACCCAGTACGCCTTGCTCAGCTCGATCATGCTGTTGTTGCCAAGGCTGATCGGCGGGTATTCGGGGGTCATGGTGGAGAAGTTCGGTTACCACGACTTCTTCCTGATCACTGCCCTGCTGGGCGTGCCGACCTTGATCCTGATTGCCCTGCAGTGGCGCCAGGAGGCTGGGCCGGGCAAGCCGGTGGCAGCGCAAGGCTCGGCGGCCGAACGGCCCTGACAGATTTGTATTGCCTGCACTGGCCTCTTCGCGGGTAAACCCGCTCCCACAGGGACTGCACAGCTCTCGAGGGCAGTGCTGTACCTGTGGGAGCGGGTTTACCCGCGAAGAGGCCGGTACAGGCAATAAAGTTTACTGAGCAACAGCCCCCTCACCAGGCCGCCCGCCCACCACGAACCACAGCGGCCACAGCGCCAACGCCCCCGCCACTCCTGCCGCCAGGGCAAAGTGCAGCAAGCTGGCGCCGGCACCGATCATCGCCAGCACCGCCCCACCCAGCCCCAGCAAGGCAATGGTGATCATGCCCAGCATGGCCGAGACCAGGCCCTTGCTCTGCTCGCTGGCGAACAGCGTCATGCGGTACAGCACCGCGTTGGCCACGCCCAGCCCCAACGCGTACAGCGACATGCCCGCCACCACGCTGGTCACGCTCGGCCAGTACCAGGTTGCCAGCACCATCAGGCACAAGCCGGCCAGATACGGCCACAACGCCCCCCGCACCAGCGCCGCCAGCGGGTAGCGCTCGGCGATGCGGTTGATGATCAGGTTGCCGAGGATCAGCCCGCCGAACACCGGCAGTTGCCACAAGGCGTATGCCAGGGTGCTCAGGCCTTCGTCATGGATCAGCAGCACCGGCGACAGGCCGATCCAGCCAATCAGCGGCAGACCGACCAGGCCCAGGGCCGCGCTGCCGGCAACGAAGCGGCGGTTGCCTAGCAGCTGGCCATAACCGGCCAGCAGCGGCAGCAGGTGAATCGGGGTAAAGGCCAGGCGCGAGCCGTCGCGGCGCTCTACCCCCAAGGTTTCCGGCATCAACCGGTACAGCAGCAGCCAGGCCACCACCGCGCCGGCGGCAAAGGCCACGAACAGCCAGCGCCAGTCCAGCCACTGCAGCAGCAAGGTACCGACCAGCGGCCCGAGCAAGGGCGAGAGCAAGGCAATGTTGGCCAACAGGGCCATCATGCGCACCGCGTCGGCCTCGCTGAAGGCTTCGTTGAGGGCCGGGTAGCTGACCGTGACCACGAAGCCCAGGCCGATGCCCTGCAGCAGGCGCAACAGGTTGAACAGGCCGATGTCATGGGCCCAGAAGGTGGCCAGGCAGGCCAAGCCGAAGAACGCGCAACCTGTCAGCAGCAGCGGTCGCCTGCCATAGCGGTCGGCCAGCGGGCCGATCAGCCATTGCAGCACCACACCACCGAGCAGGTACAGGTTGAGGGCGTGAGGGATGTATTCGGGGCTGGCGTCGAGGTCGCCGACCACCACCGGCATGGCCGGCATGACGGCGTCACTGGCCAGGTAGGTGAGCAGCTCGAACAGGGCCAGGGTGAGGCCGAACAGCAAGGCGCGCAGCGGCCCCGGCTTTACACGGTGTTACTGCGCTGCGGTTTCCTGCACCAGGCGAATCACCCGCTGCGGGAACGGGATGTCGATCCCTTCAGCCTTCAACCGGTCACGCGCATGCTCGTTGAGCATGAACATCACGTCCCAATAGTCTTCGGTCCGGGTCCACAGGCGCAGCGAAACGGTGATCGAGCTGTCGCCCAGGGTCGCTACCACCGCCTGCGGCGCCGGGTCAGGCAGCACACGCGGGTCCTGCGCCAGCTCCAGCAACACGTTGCGGGCTTTCTGCAGGTCGGCCTCGTAGTCCACGCCGACATCGAACACCACCTTGCGCGTAGGCTGGCGGTTGGTATTGGTGATGATGCCGTTGGACAGGCTGCCGTTGGGCATGATCACGGTCTTGTTGTCACCGGTGCGCAGCACGGTGTGGAAGATCTGGATGCTGTCGACGGTACCGGCCACGCCTTGCGCCTCGATCCAGTCACCGATGCGGAACGGGCGGAACATCAGGATCAGCACGCCCCCGGCGAAGTTCGCCAGGCTGCCCTGCAAGGCCAGGCCGATGGCCAGGCCGGCGGCACCGATGGCGGCCACGAACGAGGTGGTCTCGATACCGATCATCGACGCCACGCTGACGAACAGCAGCACCTTCAACACGATGTTTGCCAACGTGCTGATGAAGCCTTGCAGCGCCAGGTCGGCGTTGCGCAGGCCAACCAGCTTGCCCAGGCGCGCGCTGACCTTGTTGACGACCCACCAGCCGACCGCCAGGGTCAGCAGCGCCAGCAGCACACGGCTGCCGTATTCCATGATCAAGGGGATCCAGGTTTGCGATTGGCGGACCAGCTGATCGACTTCAGCGTTCAAATCCATATTCATCTCCTGATGCCGAGCGGCAAGTACACGGTAGAACAGGCTGCGCATCAGCGCACAGCCCCGGCCCCCATGGACATCATTTCGCCACCTGGGTTCCGGGTCGCAGCGTATCAGTCGCGGAAGTTGTTGAACTGCAGCGGCATGTCGAATTCCTTGGTGCGCAGCAAGGCAATGGCTTCCTGCAGGTCGTCACGCTTCTTGCCGGTGACGCGCACCTGCTCGCCCTGGATGGCGGCCTGCACTTTCAGCTTGCCATCCTTGATGGTGGCGACGATCTTCTTCGCCAGGTCCTTGTCGATGCCTTCGCGGAACTTGGCTTCCTGTTTCTTTTCCTTGCCCGAGGCGTAGGGGTCCTTGGTTTCCAGGCACTTCACATCGATCTTGCGCTTGACCAGCGCCAGGCGCAGGATTTCCAGCATGGCTTCGAGCTGGAATTCTTCCTCGGCGGTGAGCATCACGGTCTGCTCTTTGTCCTTGAACTCGAAGGTGCCCTTGCCCTTGAGGTCGTAGCGGCGGTCCAGGTCCTTGATGGCGTTGTCGACCGCGTTCTGCACTTCGTGCTTGTCCAGTTCCGATACCACGTCGAACGAAGGCATGGTTGTTCTCCCAAAATAAAAGCGCGCTCGGGCTGAAGATGGAGCGCGCTGGGTTTGACGGTTAAAATGCGGGCTCATTATAACGGGTTGCGAAACGCATATGAGCAGCACCTGGCATATTCTCGGCGCCGGAAGCCTGGGCAGCCTGTGGGCCTGCCGCCTGGCGCGCGCGGGCAAGGCGGTGCGCCTGATCCTGCGTGACGGGCAACGGCTGCAGGCCTACCAGCAGGTCGGTGGCCTGACCCTGGTCGAACAGGACCAGCCCCGGCACTACGCCATCCCCGCCGAAACCGCGCAGGCGCGTGGGCCGATCCACCGCCTGCTGCTGGCCTGCAAGGCCTACGACGCCGCGCCGGCCATCGCCAGCGTGGCGCCGCGCCTGGTCGAAGGCGCCGAAGTGCTGCTGCTGCAGAACGGCCTGGGCAGCCAGGACGAAGTCGCCGACCTGGTGCCGCGCGCGCGCTGCATTTTCACTTCCAGTACCGAAGGGGCGTTCCGCGACGGTGAATGGCAGGTGCGTTTTGCCGGCCACGGCTACAACTGGCTGGGCGACCCAGGCAACCCTGCGCTCCCGGCCTGGTTCGATGACTTGCAGCAGGCTGGCATCCCCGCCGAATGGTCGCTGGATATCCTTACCCGCCTGTGGCGCAAGCTAGCGCTCAACTGCGCCATCAACCCGCTGACCGTGCTGCACGATTGCCAGAATGGCGGGCTGCTGGGGCACCTGGACGAAGTGGAGGCCCTGTGCGCCGAACTGGCCCGGTTGCTGCGCCAGTGCGGCCAGCCAGAAGCGGCCCACGAACTGGACGCAGAAGTCCAGCGGGTGATCCTCGCCACAGCGGCCAACTACTCTTCCATGTACCAGGATGTACGTGCCGGCCGGCGCACCGAGGTGCATTATCTGCTTGGCCACGCCTGCCGCGCCGCTGGCCGTCATGGCCTGCAATTGCCAAGGCTGGAACGCCTGCTGCAGCGCCTGGTCGATAGCCTGCGCGTACGCGGTTTGCCCTGCGACTGACGCGGCCCTTTGAACGGATAAGGACATTGCCTAGCCCATGACCTTGCGCCAACGCCTGGAAAACCTCCCGGTCGGGCAGAAGCTGCTGGCGGCCCTGCTGGTATTGCTGGTAACCATCCTGCTGGTGGCCAACCTGACCTTCATCAGCGCCGCCTACTGGATTACCCAGGAAAGCATGGCGCCGCAGGCGCTACACACCATCGGCCGGCTGGTGTCCAACCCGCAACTGGCGGCGCGCGCCGGCGACAGCGCGGATACCGCCAGCGCCCTGCTCAAGGAACTGGACAGCTACACGCCGTTGCGTGCCGCTGCCGTGTACGGCGGCGATGGCCGCCTGCTGGCGCAGTTGCAGCACGGCGAGCCGCTGGCCCTGCCCAAGCGCTTTCGTGACATCGATGGCTGGCGCCTGATGGAATTTCGCAGCACCCAGCTGATCCGCATGCCACGTGACGCCAACCCGCCGGCACACCTGCTGCTGGTAGCCAGCAGCGAGCTGCCCACGGCGTTCTACACCGGCACCCTCAGCGCCAGCCTGGGCATCCTGGTGTTCAGCATCCTGCTGTGGATCGTGATTGCCCGGCAGATCAAACGCCTGATCACCCAACCGATCAACCAGCTCGAGGAACTCAGCCGTCAGGTCACCCGCGAAGAAAGCTATGCCCTGCGTGCCCAGCGCGGCAACGACGACGAAATCGGCAGCCTGGCCGATGCCTTCAACACCATGCTGTCGCGCATCGAAGCCCGCGAACAGCAGCTCAAGCGTACCCGCGACGAGTTCCAGGAGGCCTATGACCAAGCCCAAGGCCTGGCCGAGGAAACCCGCCACACCAACCGCAAGCTGGAGCTGGAAGTGCAGGTCCGCAGCAAGATCGAGAAGAAGCTCACGGGTTTTCAGAACTACCTCAACAGCATCATCGACTCGATGCCCTCGGCGCTGATCGCCCTCGACGAACAGCTTTACGTGACCCAGTGGAACCACGAAGCCACGGTGCTTTCCGGCACGCCCCTGGACGAAGCGCTGAACCAGCCGATCTTCATCGCCTTCGAGCCACTCAAGCCGTTCCTGCCGCAGTTGAAGGAAACCGTGGAAAAGCACCGGGTGGCGAAGATCGAGCGGGTGACCTGGCCCAAGGGCGACGACCTGCGCCACTATGCCCTGACGTTCTATCCGCTGACCGGTGGCGGCGGACGTGGCGTGGTCATCCGTATCGACGACATTACCCAGCGCCTGTCGCTGGAAGAAATGATGGTGCAGTCGGAAAAGATGCTCTCGGTCGGCGGCCTGGCCGCCGGCATGGCCCATGAAATCAACAACCCGCTGGGGGCGATCCTGCATAACGTGCAGAACATCCGCCGGCGCCTGTCGCCCGAGTTGCCGCGCAACCAGGAGCAGGCCGAAGAACTGGGCATCGACCTGCCTACGGTCAACCGCTATCTGGAAAGCCGCGAAGTACCGCAACTGCTCGACGGCATCCAGCAGGCCGGTGCCCGGGCGGCGAAGATCGTCACCCACATGCTCAGCTTCAGCCGCCGCAGCAACCGCCAACTGGCACCCTGCGACCTGCCGGCGCTGATCGACCAGGCGCTGGAGATTGCCGGCAACGACTTCGACCTGGCCATCGGCTTCGACTTCAAGGGCCAGGCCATCGTGCGCCAGTTCGACCCTGAACTGGGGCCGGTGCCGTGCACCGCCAACGAACTGGAGCAGGTGCTGCTCAACCTGCTGAAAAACGCCGCCCAGGCCATCCACCAGCGGCCGCAGCCCAGCGAGCCCGGGCGCATCACGTTGCGTACGCGGCTGAACCCGCCGTGGGCGGAAATCCAGGTCGAGGACAACGGCGTCGGCATGCCCGAGGGGGTGCGCAAACGCACCTTCGAGCCGTTCTTCACCACCAAGGAAATCGGCCAGGGCACCGGGCTGGGTCTGTCGGTTTCGTATTTCATCATCACCAACAACCACAAGGGGCAGATGGAGGTGCAGTCCACGCCCGGCCAGGGCACCTGCTTCACCCTGCGCCTGCCCCTCGGCCAGCCAGCAGCGACGACGCCGGCGAAAACGGAGAAATGACATGGGCTACCGCCTGTCGAAGATTTACACCCGCACCGGCGACCAGGGCGAAACCGGCCTGGGCGACGGCCGCCGGGTGCCCAAGGACCACCCACGGATCGAGGCGATCGGCGAGGTCGACAGCCTGAACAGCCAGTTGGGTGTGCTGCTGGCCGGGCTGGCCGAACAAGGGCTGGATGAAGTGAGCACGGTGCTGGCGCCGTGTCAGCATCGCTTGTTCGACCTCGGCGGTGAGCTGGCGATGCCCAGTTACCAGGCGTTGAACCAGGCGGAGGTGGAGCGGCTGGAAGCGGCCATCGATGTGTGGAACGAAGAGCTGGGGCCGCTGAAGAATTTCATACTGCCCAGTGGTTCGGCGCTGGTGGCGCAGGCGCATGTGTGCAGGAGTCTGGCGCGCAGTGCGGAGCGCCGTTGCCAGCAGCTGAATGCGCTGGAGCCATTGGCGGGGGTGGGGTTGGCGTATATCAACCGGCTTTCCGACCTGCTGTTCGTGGCGGCGCGGATCATCGGGCGGCGGCAGGGGGTGGCTGAGGTGTTGTGGCAGCCTGCTCCCAAGCCTGAGGGCTGACAATTTTGGGGCTGCTGCGCAGCCCATCGCCGGGGGGGCCCCCCCCCCCCCCCACCCCCCCCCCCCCCAGGGGGAGGGGGGGGGGGGGGGGGGGGGGGGGGGGGCCGGGGGGGGGGCGCCGGGCCGGCGATGGGCCGCAAAGCGGCCCCGATTACAGGCGGCTCAAATCTCAGGCCAGAACGCCCGAATCCCGGCCACACCCTGTGCCCCGGCTTCCCAAGCCTGCTCGCGCTCACCCGGCCCGACCCCGCCCAGCAGGTACACCGGCTTGCTGAACCCGGCAATCAACCGCTGCGCCTCCTCCCAACCCAACGGCACAGCCTCGGGGTGCGTCTGGGTCGCCTGCACCGGCGACAAGGTGACGAAATCCACGCCCATCCGTTCCGCCAGCGCCAGCTCTTCGGCGTTGTGGCAGGACGCCGCCAGCCAGCGCTCCGTGGGGAACGGCCGGCCGTTGGCGGCATACTTGCGCAGTTGCGCAGCGGTCAGGTGCCAACCCGCCGAAGGGAAGTCGCCCAGCCACTCCAGCGGCCCCTTGAGCATCAGCTGGGCCTTGCCCGCGCACAGGCCGACCGCATCCACCGCCACATCGCGGTACTTGGGGTCATACATGTCCGGGGCACGCAACTGGATCAGGCGAATGCCACTGGCCACCGCCTTCTGGATGCCCTTGAGCATCTGCGGCACTTCCAGGCCATCCGGGGTGATCAGGTACTGGTCCGGCAGGCGCGCCGCCGCAACGATCGGCTTGTTGGCCTCGGGGAACGCGTACTGCGGCAAGTCGCGCGGGGCAACCCATTGCAGCGGCTGCCCTTCGGCGCCATGCGGCTCGCCGGTGAATGCCTCGACTTCGCGCACATCCAGCAGCACCTGCTTGTCCGGGTAGTCGTGGCTGACCTTGATCAGCGCACGCGACCGGCTCACCTCGATGCCCAGCTCCTCGCGCAGCTCGCGGGCCAGCGCCGCTTCGACGCCCTCGCCCTCCTCCACCTTGCCGCCCGGGAACTCCCACAGGCCACCCTGGTGCTGGGTATCGGCACGGCGTGCAATCAGAATACGGCCGTCAGTACCACGAATGACGGCGGCTACCACATGAATCCGCTTCACCCTTCACGCTCCGCCAGGCCAGCTTGCTGCCAGGCCTGGAACGCCGGCCACTGGTAAATGGTTTCGATATAGGCTGCCGCCTCGGCCGGCACTTCCACACGGTAGGTGCGCAGGCGCACGGCCACCGGGGTGAAGAAGGCATCGGCCAGGCTCGGCTTGCCGAACAGGAACGGGCCGCTGTCCTTGGCCGCCAGGCGGCATTCGGACCACAGCGCGACGATACGGTCGATGTCGATCTGTACGTCCAGCGGTACGCTGTCCAGGGCCTGGTCACGCGACAGGTCGAACGGCATGGCACTGCGCAAGGCGACGAAACCGCTGTGCATCTGCGCGCAGGCCGAACGGGCCTGGGCCCGGGCCGCTAAGTCGGCAGGCCACAGCTGGGCCTCGGGGTGGCGTTCGTTGAGGTATTCGGCGATGGCCAGCGAGTCGGCGATTACACCGTGCTCGGTTTTCAGCAGCGGTACCTTGCCGGTGGCGGAGAAGGCCAGGATGCGCTGACGGGTATCAGGCTGGTTGAGTTTGATCAGGGTTTCTTCGTAGGGCACGCCAGCCAGTTCGAGGGCCAGGGCGCCGCGCAGCGACCAGGAGGAATACAGCTTGTCGCCGATGATCAGGTGATAGCTCATGGTTCGGCTCCATCGTTTGGGGATTTTGGGGCTGCTCTGCAGCCCATCGCGACGCCAAGGCCCGCCCCCCCCTCAGGGGGGGTGGGGGGGGGCGGGGGGGGGGGCCACCGGCCCCCCCCCCGCCCCCACCCACCGGGGGGGGGTGGGGGGGGG
>NZ_PUQD01000096.1 GCF_003331055.1 Pseudomonas sp. AFG_SD02_1510_Pfu_092
GCGCGGGCGGCCGCCGCCCCCCCCCCCCCCCCCCCCCCCCCCCCCCCCCCCCCCCCCCCCGGGGGCCCGGGGGGGGGGGGGGGGGGGGGGGGGCGCCCCCCGGGCGATGGGCCGCAAAGCGGCCCCCTTACCCGATTATCCCTGCCACTTGCCCCCTTCGACGATCACGCTCTCCGGCTTGGTGTCATCGCTCAGTTCCTTGCGCACATACTGGTCATACAGCTTCAGCAGAAACTTCTCTTCCCCCAGTTTGGCCAACTCGGCGTTCACCCAGTCGCGCAGCTCGATGTTGCCCTTCTTTACCGCCGGTGCAATCGGCGCTTCGTCACCCAGCAACTCCGGCAGCACGCGGTAGCCCGGGTTCTGCTTGGCCCAGCTGAACAGGATCAGGTTGTCCTGGGCATAGGCATCGCCACGCCCGGTAGCCAGCGCCTGCAGCGACTCGCTGTTCTTCTCGAACTTGAGCAGCTTCCAGTCCGGATGGTGCTTGGTCAGCCAGATATCAGCGGTGGTGCCGGTGGTGACGATGATGGTCTTGTCGGCCAGGTCGTCGAGCTTCTGCACCGGGCTGCCATCGGCCACGATGGCTTGCACGGCAACGCGCAGGTTGGGGTTGGTGAAGTCCACCGCTTCCTTGCGCTCCGGGGTCACGGTCATGTTGGCGAGAATCAGGTCGACCTTGTCGCTCTGCAGGAACGGGATACGGCTGGCCGGCTCCACGGCAACGAACTCGACCTTGTTTTCGTCACCCAGCAGGTCCTTGGCCAGGCGCCGGCCGATGTCGGTGTCAAAGCCCACGTAGCGGCCCTGTGCATCGACGAAACCGAACGGCGGCTTGTCGGTGAACACCCCGACAATCAGCTTGTCGCGGGCCTTGATGGTTTCCAGGTAGCTGGTGGCCGGCGATGCCGCCGCCGGTTTCGGTGGCTCTTCGGCCTTGTTGCAGCCGGCCAGCAGGGCCAGGCCGAACAGCGGCGCCAGCAGTTTGGTGAGGTTGGCAGTTTTCATGACAGTTCCTTGTGCAGTGTCTTCGGCAGGCTTTCCAGGAAGGAGAATTTCTCCAGAAACTGCTGCGCGCGTGCGGTCTGCGGTCGGGTGAAGAAGCTCTCGGGGTCACCCTGTTCAAGGATCCTGCCGGCCTCCATGAACACGATGCGGTCGGCCACCGCGCGAGCGAAGGCCATTTCGTGGGTAACGATCAGCAAGGTCATGCCATCGCGGGCCAGGCCCTGAATCACCTGCAACACTTCCTTGACCATTTCCGGGTCGAGGGCTGCGGTAACCTCATCGAACAGCATCACCTCGGGGTTCATGCACAGCGACCGCACGATGGCGATGCGCTGCTGCTGGCCACCCGACAACTGCCGGGGAAAGGCGTCGCGTTTGTCCAGCAGGCCGACCCGCGCCAACAGTGCCTCGGCCTGGGCCTGCGCTTCGGCCCGCGCGCGCTTTTGCACTTTCAACGGGCCCAGCAACAGGTTGTCGATCACGCTCATGTGGCCGAACAGGTGATAGCTTTGAAACACCATGCCGACCCGCTGGCGCACCTCGCGCCAGTCGGTACGCAGTTCGAGCAGCTCCCGCCCGGCCAGACGCAGGTGGCCGCCGTGGGCCTGCTCCAGGCCGTTGAGGCAGCGCAGCAGCGTGCTCTTGCCACAGCCGCTGGGGCCGAGGATGACCACCACCTCACCGGCCGCCACCTGAAGGTCGATATCCTTGAGCACCTGATGCTCGCCAAAGAACTTGTTGAAGCTTTGAAATTCGATCAATGCGCTCATGAGTGTGCCCAGCGGCATTCCAGCACGCGTGAAGCGGCGGACAGCGGATAACAGACGATGAAGAAGAACAGGAACAAGACGCCGTAGATCAGCACCGATTCGTAGGTACGTTCGATGATCTGCTGGCCGGCCTTGATCACCTCGACCACGCCGATCAGCACTGCCAGCGAACTGGTCTTGATGATCCGGGTGTAAATGTTGATGGTCGGCGGGGTCATGCGCTTGAGCGCCTGTGGCAGCAGCACGTAGCCATACAGCTGCCAGCCGGCCAGGCCAATCGACAGCCCCGCCTCGCGCTGGCCACGCGGCAGCGAACGCAGTGCACCGCGTACCACCTCGCCCACCTCGCTGGCGCCCCACAACCCCAGCACGAGCACCGCGCACCAGAAGCTGGGGATGCTCAAGGCAAAGAAGATCGGCAGGCCGAAGAACACCAGGTACAACCAGACCAGCACCGGGATGGCGCGAAACAGCTCCAGGTAAACCTGCAAGGCGATGCTCAAGGCCCGATTGCCAAGGCTTGCCAGGACGCCATAGAGCACGCCGCCCAGGGTTGCGAAGAGGATGCCCAGCGCGGAAATGGCCAGCGTCTGCGCTGCGCCACCGGCCAACTGCGGCAAGATCTGCAAGAGCAGTTCAAACGCCGAACTGGCCATGCTGCAACCTCCTTTCCAGATAGCGCAGCAGCAACGACAGCGGCAGGAACAGCAGCACGCAGAGCAGGGTCAGCACGGTGAGCATTTCATAGGTCTTGTAGTACAACGCGATGTAGTTCTTGGTGGTGTAGAGGATTTCCGGTACGGCCACCGCCGACACCACGGTGGTTTCCTTGAGCAGGAAGACGAAGTTGGCGAACAGTGCCGGCAGGCTGAGGATGCCGGCCTGGGGCAGCACTACGTGGCGCAGCAGCTGGCCTTCGGACAGGCCGATGGAACGCCCGGACTCCAGCTGGCCGCGGGGCACGGCATCGACGCCGGCACGCAGCACCTCGGTAAGGTAGGCGCCCCCCATGAAGGTCATGGTGATGATCGCCGCGGCAAAGCCGGAAACCTGCACGCCCAGGCTGGGCAAGGCGAAGTAGACGAAGAACAGCTGGATCAGCAGTGGCGTGTTGCGGGCCAGCTCAACGTAGGCTTTGACCAGGCGCCACAGGTAGGGGGTACGTAACACCAGCAGCGTGGCGTTGACGAGGGCGACCAGCAACGAGGTGACGATGGCGATCAGGCCGACCTGCAGGGTCACGCCCACGGCCTTGAGGAAGGCGGGCAATGTGCTGAGGATGAATGCGGTGTCGAGGGTCATGGGTAAAGCAAGTCAGCTGGGTGCGCGGCGGCACGATGGCTAGACTTTAAGGTTCTAAAAACATTTTACTAAATACATTTATCGAATAAACATATCACCAACATGCCAGGCCTCAACCTGTGGGAGCGGGCATGCCCGCGAAGCAGGCGCCGCGGTGGATGGCACCGGCTACGCCGGTGTTCGCGGGCGCGCCCGCTCCCACAGGTTGAGGTGCGCCCTGAAACAAGAACGCCGACACGAATGTCGGCGTCTTCAACACTTCAGCAGATCAGAACGCCGGCAGCACCGCACCCTCGTACTTCTTGGCGATGAATGCCTTCACTTCCGGGCTGGTCAGGGCCTTGGCCAGTTTCTGGATGGCGGCGCTGTCCTTGTTGTCCGGGCGAGCGACCAGGAAGTTCACGTACGGCGAATCGGCACCTTCGATCACCAGCGCATCCTTGGCCGGGTTCAGGCCGGCTTCTAGGGCGTAGTTGGTGTTGATCATGTCGAGGTCGACCTGGTCCAGCACGCGCGGCAGCATGGCCGATTCAAGCTCGCGGAACTTCAGCTTTTTCGGGTTCTCGGCGATGTCCTTGGGCGTGGCCAGGGCGTTCTTCGGGTCTTTCAGGGTGATCAGGCCTGCCTTCTGCAGCAGCAGCAAGGCGCGACCGCTGTTGCTGCCCTCGTTAGGGATGGCAACGGTGGCGCCTTCTTTCAGCTCGCTCAGGCTCTTGACCTTCTTCGAGTAACCACCGAAGGGCTCGACGTGCACGCCGATCACGGTTTCCAGGTGGGTACCCTTGCCTTCGTTGAAGTTCTGCAAGTACGGCAGCGTCTGGAAGTAGTTGGCGTCCAGGCGCTTCTGGTCGACCTGCACGTTGGGCTGCACGTAGTCGGTGAAGACCTTGATCTGCAGGTCCACACCTTCCTTGGCCAGGGTCGGCTTGATCAGTTCGAGGATTTCGGCATGCGGTACCGGGGTGGCGGCAACCACCAGTTTCTCGGCGGCGGCAGCCAGGCCGGAGAACGACAGGGCAGCGGCCAGGGCGGTGGTCAGCAGGGTCTTCTTCATGGTGGTCCTTGTTCTGGTTCTGGGCCATCGACGATGGCGAATCGGGTGCCCAACCGGTTCACCAGCGGGCGTGAAACGGACAATACCTAGATTTTTTATGCCGGAACAATATCTTTTATTTAGCTGCTTATTCCAAAAACAAATTGCCATCAGCCGCTTTGCTTATGAGCGATGTCTAGCCCGCAGGCTTGGCCAGGTCGAGGTCTTCGGCCAGGATCTCTTCGCCGTCATTGACCAGCAAGGCGAAGTGGATGACGTTCTCCAGTTCACGGGTGTTGCCGGGCCAGGAGTGCGCCTCCAGCACCTGCTGCGCCGCCTCGCTCACCAGCGGCACAGGGCGCTGCAGGCGCACGCTGTAGATACCCACGAAGTACTCGGCCAACGGCAGAATGTCGCCCCGCCGCTCGCGCAGCGGCGGCAGTTCCAGCGCGCCCTCGCGCAGGTACTGGTAAAGGCGCTCGTTGAAGCGCCCTGCCCGCACCACCCGCGCCAGGTCGATGCTGGTGGCGGCCACCAGGCGCACATCCACCGGCTGTGGCTGTTGGGCGCCCACCCGCGTGACCTCGCGATTTTCCAGCGCCGCCAACAGCTTGCCCTGGATGGCCAGCGGCAGGTCGGCAATCTCGTCCAGGTATAACGTGCCGCCGTTGGCCGAGCCGAACCAGCCGGCGCGGCTGCTGGCCGTGCCGCCATGGCTGCCGGCGCTGTAGCCGAACAGCTCGGCATCGGCGTAGGTCGGGCTGATGGCCGCGCAGTTGACCGACACGAACAACCCGCCGCGGTCGCTGGCGCGGTGGATCTGCCGGGCCAGCAGCTCCTTGCCGGTGCCCGTTTCACCACGGATCAGCACCGGCAGGGGTTGTGGCGCCAGCTGCTCCAGCTCTTCGCGCAGCTGCTGCGAACGCGCGTCGATGAATACCAGCGCCTTGGCGCGGATGCTCAGCGGGCTCTTGTCCAGTTCAGGAAAGGTCAGCAACGGCTGACCAAACGGGTTTTGAAAAGTCATGACGAACTCCCGCCCCTGGCCTGCAGTGGCCGGGCGTCAGGCAAATGGTAAACAGTAAGGGCGATCAGGCGCGGCGCAGTGCGCGCTGCTCGACCCGGCTCTGCAAGCGGTACAGGTAGGCGAAGCCTTGTTCCCAGCGCTCATGGCCGGACTTGACGTTGATATGCCCGGCGTTGCTCAGCAGCCCCGCTTCGGCACCCCAGACCTGGGCCAGGTACAACGCCCTGGGCACGCTCACGGCCGGGTCGTTGTCGGAGCTGACCACCTGGCTGGGGAACGGCAGGGCCTCGGTCGGGATCGGCGCGAAGTTGCGCAGCGCCGGCGCGCAGGTCGGCCGCTCGACGTCAGCCGGTGCCACCAGTAGCGCGCCACGCACCCGTCGCAGCAGGGCCGGGCTGGCCTGCGCGGCCCAATGAGCAACGGTGACGCAGCCCAGGCTGTGGGCGATCAGAATCACCGGCGAGCGCTCGGCGGCAATCGCCTGCTCCAGCGCCTGCACCCAGTCCTGGCGTTGCGGGGTGAGCCAGTCGTGCTGCTCGACCCGAGCGCTGTTGGGCAGGCTGCGCTGCCAGTGACTTTGCCAATGGTTGTCTGGCGATCCTTGCCAGCCCGGCACAATCAGGTAACGGATCGACTCGTTGCGCATGGGGACGCCTCCAGTGAGTTTGCGTGCTTGGAGACCAGTATAGGGGTGGAGTTATATCAGTAAAGGAATAAGAAGCTATTTGTTAATAACTAAATTTACTTCTTTGAGCTTATGGCCCTATCGCCGGCAAGCCAGCTCCCACAGGCACAGCGCAAGCTTCAGCAACCGTGGAGATCCTGTGGGAGCTGGCTTGCCGGCGATAGGGCCATCACAGGCAAAAAAATAGGGCCATCCCCTGCCAAGAGATATGGCCCCTAAGCACTTGCCTGAAGAGGGTTGACGGGTTCAGCGCGCAGTAATCACCGCCAGCTTGCTGATCCCCGCACGTTCGATGGCCGCCATGGCTCGCGCCACTTCGCCGTAATTCACACCGTCGTCGGCCTGCAGTTGCACGCGCAAGTCCGCGTCCTTGCCCTTGGCCGCCTTGAGGCTGGTTTCCAGCAGGTCAGGCTGGATCTCGTCCTTGTTGATGAACAGCTTGCCGTCACCATCGATGCTGACCACCAGCGGGTCCTTCTGCTCCACCGGGGCCACGGCCTCGGTCTTGGGCAGGTTGATGGGGATGGCGTTGGTCAGCAGTGGCGCGGTGACGATGAACACCACCAGCAGCACCAGCATGACGTCCACCAGCGGCGTTACGTTGATCTCACTGAGGACTTCGTCGCTGTCCTGGGTCGAAAAGGCCATGTCAGGACGCCTCCTTCACCGGTTGGGTGAACCCGGCCTGCGGCTTGTGCACAGCCGGGTGCACCAGCACGCGGAAGGCACTCTTCTGCGCCAGGCTGTAGAAGTCGTGAGCGAAGTCTTCGAGGTCGGCGGCAGTGAGCTTGAGGCGACGCAGGAAGTAGTTGTAAACCAGCACCGCCGGGACCGCGACGGCGATACCCACACCAGTGGCCACCAGTGCCGCACCGATCGGCCCCGCGACCGTCTCCAGGCTGGCGGAGCCGGCCGCGCTGATGCCCTTGAGCGCTTCCATGATGCCCCACACGGTGCCGAACAGGCCGATGAACGGCGAGGTGCTGCCGATGCTGGCGACTACCGCAAGGCCGGTTTCCAGCGAGCGGCGCTCGCGCACGATCTGCTGGCGCAGGGCGCGCTCCAGGCGGTCCTGGTGGTTGATGGCGTGGCTCAGGTCATTGGCCTGGCTGTCACCGACGGCGCTGGCGGCGTAACCGGCCTGGGCGACGCGGGCGGCCGGGCCAGGCAGTTCATGGCTGGGTTCGGCGGCCGAGTCCAGGCTCGAGGCGGCCCAGAACTGCTGGTGGAAGCGCTTGTCCTGGTTCTTCAGGCGCACGAACTGCACGACCTTGGCCAGCGCAAGGCCCCAGGTGACGACGGAAAAACCAACCAGCAGCCAGATGACTGCGCTTTCAACGGATTCAACGGGGGATGCCAGCAGGCTCATGATGATGTCTTCCTGTGTTCTGCGAAAAATTAGCGAAGCTTGAAATCGATCGGCACGCTGACCCAGCCGGTCTGGGCCGCATCACCCTGCTTGGCGGGCACGAAGCTCCAGCGCTTGACTGCGGCCAGGGCAGCGGCGTCGAGGGCGTCGCGGCCGCTGCTCTTCTGCACCTGGATCTGCCCAGGCTTGCCGCTGGGCAGGACCTCGACGCGCAGCAGCACGGTGCCTTCCCAGCCACGGCGCTGGGCCATCTGCGGGTACTCTGGCGCCGGGTTCTTCAGGTACGCGGCGTTGGCCGAGGCCGGGGTGATCGGGGCCGGCGCCGGTGGTGCCGGGGCTGGCGGGGCCGGGGCGGCCACCGGCGCTGGCGGTGGTGCCTCGACCGGCTTGGGCTGGGGCTTCGGCGCTTGCTTGAGCACCGGCTTGGGCGCGGGCTTCGGCTTCGGTTTGGGCTTGGCGGCCAACTCGTCGACGACCGGGGGTGGCGGCTGGACCACAGGCGGCGCGGGGGCTGGCGGGGGAGGTTCGACCACAGGCGGTGCCGGCGCAGCGAACTCGATGGTCATGGGCGGTACCTGTGGCGGCACCACCGGCAGCTCGGGCGTGGGTGCCTGGCTGATCCAGTACGCGGCAGCGCCATGCAGCGCCAGCACCAGCAGGCCCAGCGCCAGCTTGTCGCGGTGCCTGAGCCCGCTTGCGGGCGTGCGTTGCAGGCGCAGCTGGCCAAGCGGAAGGCGAAGCGCGCGTCCAAGCTCGACCAGGTCGCCCGGGGCCGGGCGCCATGGCTGGTCGTAGGCCCTGACGGCCGATTGGACATTACCCATTGATCAGACTCCAGGGATCTCGATTCAGGTGTGTGGCTGAATCATCGGTGCCAGAGGCTTATCTCTTAAAGTAATGTTTGAAATTATGGTTAGAACTTTAATGAATATGATTTTTGATGGATTGTGGCAAAGCCGCGCAATTCGCGGGCTGCGGGAAGGCCAGTTCAAGGCGATGCATTGCGGGCATGCAAAATATTCGCGTACGGCATGAAATTGCCGCGAGGGCTGCGCCCTCGATCGCCGGCAAGCCAGCTCCCACAGGGATCGCGCCAGCCTTTAGAAATTGAGTAAGACAGTTGCTCCCACAGGTCCTGTACATGGCTCACAGTCGATGCGGTCAATGTGGGAGCTGGCTTGCCGGCGATGGGCTGCAAAGCAGCCCCGGCAATCCATCAGGCATAAAAAAACCCGGGACCAACCCCGGGCTTTCATCATCAAAGGCGACTCAGATATCCGCCACCTTCTGCCAAACCTTCGGCCGGAAGAACAGCGTCTCGCCCCGCGCCAACCCGGTCAGGCTGTCATGGTCCTTGACCACCTCGGCCTCGATCAGCTCGCTCTGCCCTTCCACTTTCAACGTCACCCGCGTGGTTGCACCCAACGGCCGGATATCCCGCACCTCGGCCGCATGGTGGCCTTCGGTCTCATGCCGCGACAGCGATACTTCGTGGGGGCGGAACAGCACATGGTGCCCTTCGCTCAAGGCCAGGCGGTTGGAGTCGCCGAGGAAGTGGTAGACGAAATCGTTGGCCGGGTGTTCGTACACTTCGCCCGGCGAGCCGATCTGTTCGATCACGCCCTTGTTCATCACCACGATACGGTCAGCCACCTCCATGGCCTCTTCCTGGTCGTGGGTCACGAACACCGAAGTCAGGTTGATGTCCTCGTGCAAGCGCGCCAGCCAGCGGCGCAGCTCCTTGCGCACCTTGGCATCCAGCGCACCGAACGGCTCGTCCAGCAGCAGTACCTTGGGCTCGACCGCCAGCGCACGGGCCAGGGCGATACGCTGGCGCTGGCCACCGGACAACTGCTCGGGATAGCGGTCGGACAGCCAGTCCAGCTGCACCATGTTCAGCAGTTCGTGCACTTTCTCGGCAATCCTGCTCTCGCTCGGGCGCTCGCCCTTGGGTTTCATGCGCAGGCCGAAGGCGACGTTGTCGAACACGCTCATGTGGCGGAACAGCGCGTAGTGCTGGAACACGAAACCGACGTTGCGATCACGCACATCGTGGCCGGACACGTCTTCGCCATGGAACACGATATTGCCCTGGTCCGGGGTTTCCAGGCCGGCGATGATGCGCAGCAGGGTGGTCTTGCCGCAGCCGGACGGGCCGAGCAGGGCCACCAGCTCGCCGCTGTTGATGTCCAGGTTGATGTTGTCCAGGGCCTGGAAGCTGTTGAAGCGCTTGCTGACGTTACGAACTTCGATCGACATGAATCATTCCTCCGCGGCGCTGTGGCGCAGGCGGTTAATACGGTTCTCGCTCCACTGCTTGAGCAGCAGGATGAAGAGCGCCAGGATCAGCAACAGGCTGGCCACGCTGAAGGCCGCGACATGGTTGTACTCGTTGTAGAGGATCTCCACGTGCAGCGGCAAGGTATTGGTCACGCCGCGAATATGCCCCGACACCACCGATACCGCGCCAAACTCGCCCATCGCCCGCGCGGTGCACAGCACCACGCCGTAGATCAGGCCCCACTTGATGTTCGGCAGGGTCACGTGCCAGAACATCTGCCAGCCATTGGCACCGAGCAGGCGCGCGGCCTCCTCCTCCTGGGTGCCCTGTTCCTGCATCAGCGGGATCAGTTCACGGGCCACGAACGGCACGGTGACGAAGATGGTGGCCAGGACGATGCCCGGCAGGGCGAACACGATCTGGATATCGTGGTCCTGCAGCCACGGCCCGAACAGGCCTTGCGCGCCGAACATCAGCACGTAGACCAGGCCTGCGATCACCGGCGACACCGAGAACGGCAGGTCGATCAGGGTGACCAGGATACTCTTGCCACGGAAGGTGTACTTGCTCACGCACCAGGCGGCGCTGACGCCGAACACCAGGTTGAGCGGCACCGAGATGACCACGGCGAGCAGGGTCAGCTTCAGCGCCGACAAGGCGTCAGGCTCGAAGATCGCCTCGAAGAAGGTGCCGAAGCCGTTCTTCAGCGCCTGCGACACCACGATCACCAGCGGCAGCAGCAGGAACAGCGCGAAAACCAGCCAGCCAAGGCCGATCAGCACGCGCCGGGCTGTTGCGCTGCCACGCCGGGCAGCGTTGGCGGCGGCGGTTGCATTCAGGGATGAACTGGACATGCCGGCCTCCTTCAAGGGGTTTCGATGCGGCGCTGCAGCAGGTTGATCAGCAGCAGCAGGATGAAGGAAACCACCAGCATCAACACGCCAATGGAGGTCGCGCCGGTGTAGTCGTACTGGTCGAGCTTGACCATGATCAGCAGCGGCAAAATCTCGGTCTTCATCGGCATGTTGCCGGCGATGAAGATCACCGAGCCATACTCGCCGACACCGCGGGCGAAGGCCAGGGCAAAGCCGGTGAGCCAGGCCGGCAGCAGCGCTGGCGCCAGCACATGGCGGAACACCTGCAACGGCTTGGCACCCAGGCAGGCGGCGGCCTCCTCGACTTCACGCGGAATGTCGGCGAGCACCGGCTGCACCGTGCGCACCACGAACGGCAGGGTGACGAAGGTCAGCGCCAGGGTGATGCCCAGCGGGGTGTAGGCGATCTTGAAGCCCAGGTCGGTGGCGAACTGGCCGACCCAGCCCGAAGGCGCATACAGCGCGGTCAGGGCGATACCGGCCACGGCCGTGGGCAGGGCGAACGGCAGGTCGATCATCGCATCGATGATCTTGCGCCCGGGGAAGGTGTAGCGCACCAGCACCCAGGCCAGCAGGGTGCCGATCACACCGTTGATGATGGCGGCGAACAGGGCAGTACCGAAACTCAGCTTGAGCGCGGCGATCACCCGCGGCGCACTGATGACGTTCCAGAACTGCTCCCAGGTAAGCTGCGCGGCATGCACGAACATGGCGGCCAGCGGTATCAGCACGATCAGGCTGAGGTACACCAAGGTGTAGCCCAGCGTCAGCCCGAAGCCGGGTATGACGGGGGAAATGCGACGTGACATAAATATCCCTGGTTGAACGCACGAAACCCGGGACAGATCCCGGGCCGGTGCTAGCTTCTGAATTCTGGGGCTGCTGCGCAGCCCATCGCAGGCAAGCCAGCTCCCACAGGATTACCACAGGCCTGAGGGCTGCGCGATCCCTGTGGGAGCTGGCTTGCCGGCGATGGGGCCCAGCCCGGCCCCCCGTTTGCCAGGCCCGTTCTGGGGCGGGTTGATGTGGTCGCACACACCGCCCTGAATGAAGAATTTGGGGGGTGGA
>NZ_PUQD01000097.1 GCF_003331055.1 Pseudomonas sp. AFG_SD02_1510_Pfu_092
GGGGGGGGCGGGGGGGCCGCCGCCCCCCCCCCCCCCCCCCCCCCCCCGCCCCCCGGGGGGCCCCCCCTTGGGGGGGGGGGGGGCCCCCCCGGCGATGGGCCGCAAAGCGGCCCCAATGAATCCACCGCCCTTTGCTTTTGCCGCCCCAGCCGCTACATTGGATCCCCTGTGCCAGCAAGAGCTGGCACTTTTTTTCTCTCTATCTCAAAGACGGACCCCGTAAAAACTCCATCATGGACCCTTCCCCTGGTATCAGCCTCACCTCGTTATTCGCCGATTTCGGCATGATCATGTTTGCCTTGCTCCTGGTGCTGCTCAACGGTTTCTTCGTTGCTGCCGAGTTCGCCATGGTCAAGCTGCGCGCCACCCGCGTCGAGTCCATCGCCGAACAGCACGGCTGGCGTGGCAACATCCTGCGCAAGGTCCACAACCAGCTCGACGCCTACCTGTCGGCCTGCCAGCTGGGCATCACCCTCGCCTCCCTTGGCCTGGGCTGGGTCGGTGAGCCGGCGTTCGCCCACCTGCTCGAGCCGCTGCTGGCCTATGTCGGCGTGGACACCCCCGAGCTGATCAAGGCGATCTCGTTCTTCGTCGCCTTCTTCGTCATCTCGTACCTGCACATCGTCGTCGGCGAGCTGGCGCCCAAGTCCTGGGCCATCCGCAAGCCCGAACTGCTGTCGCTGTGGACCGCGGTGCCGCTGTACCTGTTCTACTGGGCGATGTACCCGGCCATCTACCTGCTCAACGCCAGTGCCAACGCCATCCTGCGCATTGCCGGCCAGGGCGAGCCCGGCCCGCATCACGAGCACCATTACAGCCGTGAAGAGCTCAAGCTGATCCTGCACTCCAGCCGTGGCCAGGACCCGAGCGATCAGGGCATGCGCGTACTGGCCTCAGCCGTGGAAATGGGCGAACTGGAGGTCGTCGACTGGGCCAACTCGCGCGAGGACATGGTCAGCATCGACGCCCACGCGCCGTTGAAGGAAATACTCGCCCTGGTGCGCCGCCACAAGTTCAGCCGCTACCCGGTGTATGACGCTGAGCGCGAAGAGTTCACCGGCCTGCTGCACATCAAGGACCTGCTGCTGGAGCTGGCCGAACTGGAACACCTGCCCGAGACCATCGACCTGGAAGACCTGGCCCGGCCGCTGGAGCGCGTGTCCCGGCACATGCCACTGGCGCAGCTGCTGGAGCAGTTCCGCAAAGGCGGCGCGCACTTCGTGCTGGTGGAGGAAGCCGACGGCAAAGTGATCGGCTACCTGACCATGGAAGATGTGCTGGAAGTGCTGGTGGGCGACATCCAGGACGAGCACCGCAAGACCGAGCGCGGCATCCTCGCCTACCAGCCGGGCAAACTGCTGGTGCGTGGCGATACGCCGCTGTTCAAGGTCGAACGCCTGTTGGGCGTCGACCTTGACCATATCGAGGCGGAAACCCTTGCCGGGCTGGTCTACGAGACGCTCAAGCGCGTGCCTGAAGAAGAGGAAGTGCTGGAGGTCGAAGGGCTGCGCATCATCATCAAGAAGATGAAAGGGCCGAAGATCGTGCTGGCCAAGGTGCTCAAGCTGGATTGATGACTGGGGGCTGCTTTGCAGCCCATCGCGACGCAAGGCCGCTCCCACAGGTACAGCGCAAGCCCCAGGCTTTGTGCAGGTTTGTGGGAGCGGCCTTGTGTCGCGATAGGGCCGCAAAGCGGCCCCAAAAATCTCAAGGGTTACCTGCAGTGAAGTCAGGCAACCCTCCGATCGGCCTGTCGAACCGATAAGGGATCGATTCCAGCGCCAGCCCGACATTGCGCTGCACCACGAAATGCAGGTGCGGGCCGGTGCTGTTGCCGGTATTGCCAGACTTGGCCAACACCTGCCCCTGCCGCACCCGCTGCCCCTCCGCCACCACCACCGAACCGCGCATCAGGTGCAGGTACACGCCCATGGTGCCGTCCGGGTGCAGGATCCTGACGAAATTGCCCGACGGGTTGGGGCCGCGACCGCTCTGGCTGTTCTCGGTCTTCACCACCACCCCTTCCCGCGCCGCGATAATCGTGGTGCCTTCAGGCATGGCGATATCCATGGCATAGCGCCCCTTCGGCCCAAAATGGCTGACCCGGCCGTTAGGGCCCTGGGTCACGCGGAACGGCCCGCCGAGCCAGGGGAACGCATAGCGATAACCCTGCGGCCGCTTGCCCGGGTCGCCCAAGGCCTGCAGCAGGGTCGAACGGTAGTTCAGCAGCGTTCCGGGCCGCCCCCGTAGCACGCTGAGCATCTGCGTGGTACGCGGCGGCAGCACCCGGCGCACGATGCGCGGAGCGTTGCCGCCCTGTGCGTTGACCAGGTTGTCCAGGCGCAACTCCACCTCTACCGGCACATGCAGCTGGTTGCGGGCCGAGAAACTCACCCCGCCCTGAAACACGATCGCGTTCAGCAGCACCTGGCCTTCGGGTATCTCGACCATCGGCTCGCGTTGCACCCAGCGTTTGGCGCCGGGGCCAGGCCGGTCGGTATACGAGGACACGCGGCCATCATCGGCGATCGTGTAGGTAGTCATGCCCAGGCTCGGCGCCGAAGCCATGAGCAATGCACAGAACAGCAGCAGGCGGGCGGGCATGATAGTGGCTTTTTGACAGTTATGATCTGTCGAAGCCTAGCAGCGGGTTTTGCGGCAGGTATTGCAGTTGGTCGGATGGCATCAGCAGGACTGGCCTCATCGCCGGCAAGCCAGCTCCCACAGGAAATGCACAAGGCCCGAGGTTGGCGCTGTACCTGTGGGAGCTGGCTTGCCGGCGATGAGCCAGCAGCCGTTACTCAGGCGCCGGGGGTGAAATGCTTCTGCGCCGTCCCGCGGGCAATCAGCCGCGACAGGTAGTCGAGCTTCTGCGCATCCTGGTCGACGAACTTGAAGGTCAGCTGCAGCCAGTCACTGTCTGGCTTGGGCTCCAGCGCCACCACGGCATGCAGGTAGCCGTTCAGGCGGGCGACTTCGGCGTTTTCGCCCTGCTCCAGGTCAAGTACCGCGCCTTCCAGCACCTGCGGCAGCGCTTCGCCACGGCGTACCACCAGCAACGCCTCTTTCAGGCTCAACGCCTTGATGACGCACGGCTGGGTGCCACTGGCCAGGCGCAACTGGCCCTGGCCACGGCCAGTCGGCGCAGCAGCAGCGGCAGCAGGCCGGGGGGCAGCGGCTTGTGCCCGCGCAGGCGTCGCGGCCGGGGCGGCGGTGGTGACCTTGGCCACTTCCGGTTTGCCGGCAGTCAGGGCGTTCAGCGAGTCATTGGCAAACGCCGAATTGACTCGCGCGGGGCCGGTGGCCATCAGGTTGTCCAGCTTGCCGATCCGGGTCAGGGCCTTTTTCACCTTGGTCAGCAACTGCTCGTTGGTGAACGGTTTGCCGACGAAATCGGACACGCCCGCCTGGATCGCCTGGATGACGTTTTCCTTGTCGCCACGGCTGGTCACCATGATGAACTGCAGGTTCTTCATCTCCGGCTGCTGACGGCACCAGGTAAGCAGTTCGAGACCGGACATTTCCGGCATCTCCCAGTCGCACAGGACCAGGTCGAACGCTTCCTTGCCCAGCATCGCCATGGCCTTGCGACCATTGACGGCATCGTCGATGGTCATGCCCGGGAAGGCATTGCGCAGGCATTTGCGGACCAGGTCACGGATAAACGGGGCGTCATCCACGACCAGCACATTCACTTTACTCATCGATACTCCTTCTGAATCCCGACTAGCCTACCGCCGAGTACTGGCCATTTGCTACAACTTGGTCACGCCGGGACTTCTTCACATCGTTCGCGGGTGCCTGCCGGCTCCTCGACCGCAAACGAAAACGCCCGGCCAAGGCCGGGCGTCGATGCTCGGGAGCAACCTTATTTATCGTCAGGTTCAGCCGGAACATTAGCCTTTTCGCCGTCGGCGACAGCGGTGCCCTGCACTTCAGCCGTCATGCGCTTGAGGCCCATGTGGCGCACATCGGTGCCGCGCACCAGGTAGATCACCAGCTCGGAGATGTTGCGCGCGTGGTCGCCGATACGCTCCAGCGAACGCAGCACCCAGATCACGCTGAGTACCCGCGAGATCGAGCGCGGGTCTTCCATCATGTAGGTCACCAGCTCACGCAAGGCGGTTTTGTATTCGCGGTCGATGGTCTTGTCGTACTGCGCCACCGACAGGGCCAGGTCGGCGTCGAAGCGGGCAAAGGCGTCCAGCGCGTCGCGAACCATGTTGCGCACCTGGTCGCCGATGTGGCGCACCTCGACGTAACCACGCGGCGACTCGCCTTCCTCGCACAGCTGGATGGCGCGGCGGGCGATCTTGGTCGACTCGTCACCGATGCGCTCCAGGTCGATCACCGATTTGGATATGCTGATGATCAGACGCAGGTCTGAGGCCGCCGGCTGGCGACGGGCGAGGATGCGCAGGCATTCCTCGTCGATGTTGCGCTCCATCTGGTTGATCTGTTCGTCGACCTCACGCACTTGCTGAGCCAGGCCCGAGTCGGCCTCGATCAGCGCAGTGACGGCGTCATTGACCTGCTTCTCGACCAGGCCGCCCATGGCCAGCAGGTGGCTGCGCACCTCTTCGAGCTCGGCGTTGAACTGCTGGGAAATGTGATGGGTAAGGCTTTCTTTGTTGATCATCGTTCGCTCCGCGAAGAAGCCCAAAGCTTCAAGTAATCGTCTCGTTCCCTGTCCTGTGGGAGCGGGTTCACCCGCGAACACCGGCAACGCCGGTGCCATACACCGCGGCGCCTGATTCGCGGGTGAACCCGTTCCCACAGAAGCCCAGGGGTAGATTGCAAAGCGGCTTAGCCGTAGCGACCGGTGATGTAGTCTTCGGTCTGCTTCTTCGCCGGGTTGGTGAACAGGGTGTCGGTATCGCCGAATTCCACCAGCTTGCCCATGTACATGAATGCGGTGTAATCGGAAACCCGGGCCGCCTGCTGCATGTTGTGGGTCACGATGACGATGGTGTACTTGGATTTCAATTCGTAGATCAGTTCTTCGACTTTCAGGGTCGAGATCGGGTCCAGTGCCGAGCACGGTTCGTCGAGCAGCAGCACTTCCGGCTCCACGGCGATGGTGCGGGCAATGACCAGACGCTGCTGCTGGCCACCGGACAGGCCCAGTGCCGACTCGTGCAGGCGGTCCTTGACCTCGTCCCACAGGGCCGCGCCCTTCAGCGCCCACTCGACCGCTTCGTCGAGCACGCGCTTCTTGTTGATGCCCTGGATGCGCAGGCCGTACACCACGTTCTCGTAGATGGTCTTGGGGAACGGGTTGGGCTTCTGGAACACCATGCCCACGCGACGGCGCAGCTCGGCCACATCTTCGCCCTTGCGGTAGATGTTGTTGCCGTACAGGTTGATGGCGCCTTCCACGCGGCAGCCGTCAACCAGGTCGTTCATGCGGTTGAAGGTGCGCAGCAGGGTCGACTTGCCGCAGCCGGACGGGCCGATGAAGGCGGTCACGCGCTGCTTGGGGATGTTCATCTGTACGTCGAACAGCGCTTGCTTGTCGCCGTAGAACAGGCTCAGGCCCGGCACTTCGATGGCCACGGTTTCTTCGGCCAGGCGCAGGCTCTGCTTGTCGCGGCCCAGGGCAGACATGTCGATGCCGTGGGTATGGGATTCTTGCTGCATGGTCTACTCCATACGCTAACAATTCGTTTCAAAGGGCCGCCCGGCTCACGGGCGGCGCGCTTGCAATCAGGTTCAGCTGTCGAGGGCCTTGTACTTCTCGCGCAGGTGGTTACGGATCCACACGGCCGAAAGGTTGAGGGCGGCGATCACCAGCACCAGCAGCAGCGCCGTGGCGTATACCAGCGGTCGCGCGGCTTCGACGTTGGGGCTCTGGAAGCCGACGTCATAGATATGGAAGCCCAGGTGCATGATCTTCTGGTCCAGGTGCAGGTACGGGTAGTTCCCGTCCACCGGCAGCGACGGCGCCAGCTTCACCACGCCCACCAGCATCAGCGGTGCCACTTCACCGGCGGCGCGGGCCACGGCGAGGATCATGCCGGTCATCATCGCCGGGCTGGCCATCGGCAGGACGATCTTCCACAAGGTCTCGGCCTTGGTCGCCCCCAGGGCCAGCGAGCCCTCGCGCACGGTGCGCGGAATACGCGCCAGGCCTTCCTCGGTGGCCACGATCACCACCGGCACGGCCAGCAGCGCCAGGGTCAGCGATGCCCACAGCAGGCCCGGGGTACCCAGGGTCGGCGCCGGCAAGGCTTCGGGGAAGAACAGACGGTCGATCGAGCCACCCAGCACGTAGACGAAGAAGCCCAGGCCGAACACGCCGTAGACGATCGCCGGCACACCGGCCAGGTTGTTCACCGCGATGCGGATCAGGCGGGTCACCGGGCCTTGTCTGGCGTATTCGCGCAGGTAGACGGCGGCCAGCACACCGAACGGGGTGACGATCACCGCCATGATCAGGGTCATCATCACGGTACCGAAGATGGCCGGGAAGATACCGCCCTCGGTGTTGGCCTCACGCGGGTCGTCGCTGAGGAACTCCCAGACCTTGGTGAAGTAGCTGCCCAGCTTGGTGAAGCCCGACATGGCGTTCGGCTGGATGGCGTGCACCACCTTGCTCAGGTTGATCTCCACTTCACGGCCGTTGCCATCGCGGGCCACCAGGCTGTCGCGGGCGAAGGCCTGGTGCAGGCCGGTCAGGCGGTCTTCGATGGCCTTGTAGCGGCTGTTCAGCTCGGCGCGCTCGGCTTCCATGTCGGCCTGGGCAGCGGCGTCCAGCTTGCCGTCCAGTTCCAGCTTGCGCGCTTGCAGGCGCAGGCGCTCGAGGCCGTGGTTGATGGCACCGATGTCTTTCTTCTCGAGGCTTTGCAGTTCGCCATTGAGCTGGTTGGCGCGCTTGAGGCGGGCTTGCAGCTCGGGCCAGGCGGCAGCGCCCTGGGCGACCACACGGCCTTCTTCCTTGACGCTGAGCAGGTAACCGTAGAAGTTGCCCCACTCGCGGCGCTCCAGGGCGATCAGTTCGGCCGGGTGCTTTTCGTCCACCAGCCACTCGCCGACCACCCAGGTGAAGTCGCTGCCGTTGAGGTCGCGGTTGCCGACCTTGATCAGTTCGCGGGTCATGAACTCCGGGCCCTGGTCAGGCACCGGCAGGCCGGCGCCCTTCAGGCGGGCACGCGGTACTTCTTCCTTTTGCACCACTTCGCCGATGACGACGAGTTCGGCCTGGCCCGGCACTTTGTAGGTGGCCTGGACAAGATCGGCCGGCCAGAAGTGGCCGAGGCCGCGCACGGCAATCACCGCCAGCAGGCCGACGGTCATGATCACCGCCATGGCCACCGCGCCGCCGCTCATCCAGACGCCTGGGGCGCCGCTCTTGAACCAGCCTTTGAGGGAATCCTTTTTCACGGATCGCTACCTTTCTATCAAAGCGACGAGTATTTCTTGCGCAGACGCTGGCGAATCAGCTCGGCCAAGGTGTTCATGATGAAGGTGAACATCAGCAGCACCAGCGCGGCCAGGAACAGCACGCGATAGTGGCTGCCGCCGACTTCCGACTCCGGCATTTCCACGGCTACGTTGGCAGCCAGGGTGCGCATGCCCTCGAACAGGTTCAGCTCCATCACCGGGGTATTGCCGGTGGCCATCAGCACGATCATGGTTTCACCGACCGCACGGCCCATGCCGATCATCAGCGCCGAGAAGATCCCCGGGCTGGCGGTAAGGATGACCACGCGGGTCAGCGTTTGCCAGGGCGTCGCACCCAGGGCCAGGGAGCCCAGGGTCAGGCTGCGCGGCACGCTGAACACGGCGTCTTCGGCAATGGAATAGATGTTCGGGATGACCGCGAAGCCCATGGCGATGCCCACCACCAGGGCGTTGCGCTGGTCATAGGTTATCCCTAAGTCGTTGGTGATCCACAGGCGCATGTCGCCGCCGAAGAACCAGGTTTCCAGGAGCGGGCTCATGGTCAGGGCGAACCAGCCGGTGAACAGGATGACCGGGATCAGGATCGCCGCTTCCCAGCCATCCGGGATACGCAGGCGGATCGACTCGGGCAGGCGAGTCCAGGCGAAGCCGGCCAGCAGAATACCGAGCGGCATCAGCAGGAACAGGCTGAACACGCCGGGCAGGTGGCCTTCCAGGTACGGGGCGAGGAACAGGCCGGCGAAGAAGCCGAGGATCACCGTCGGCATCGCTTCCATCAGTTCGATCACCGGCTTGACCTTGCGGCGCATGCCCGGGGCCATGAAGTAGGCGGTGTAGATGGCGGCGGCAATCGCCAGCGGGGCGGCCAGGATCATCGCGTAGAACGCTGCCTTGAGGGTACCGAAGGTCAGCGGCGACAGACTGAGCTTGGGCTCGAAATCGGTGTTCGAAGCCGTCGACTGCCAGACGTATTTCGGCGCGTCGTAGTTCTCGTACCACACCTTGCCCCACAGCGCGCTGAAGGAGACTTCCGGGTGCGGGTTGCGCAGGCTCAGCGGCAGCAGCTTGCCGCCTTCTTCGATGATGATGCGGTTGGCACGTGGCGACAGGGCCAGGATGCCAGGGCCTTCGGCGGCCGGCTCGACCAGCAGGGTACGGTGCGCGGTGCTGTGGAACACGCCCAGCTTGCCAGCTGCGTCCAGGGCGATGAAACCTTTGCGGCGCTCTTCGGCGTCGATCTGCACGACCGCCGCCTCGCCCATCTGGAAGGTGCGAATCTGCTTGAAGCGCGATTCGCCATCCGAATCACGGGCCATGAACCATTGGGCCAGGCCGCCCTTGGAGTCACCGATGATCAGCGAGATGCCGCCGACCAGCTGGGCGGTGGCAGTGATTTCGGTGTCGGCGCTGTCCGCCAGCTTGTAGCGGCCGTTGAGGCTCTTGTCGCGCAGGCTGAACACATCTGCGGTGGCGCGACCGTTGATCACGTACAGCCACTGCTGGCGAGGGTCGATGAAAATGTTCTTCACCGTTTCGGTCATCTGAGGCAGTTCGATGCGGTTCTGCTCGGTGCTGACCTCGCCGGTCATCATGTTTTCGCTGCGGGTCAGCTCGACCACCTGCAGGTGCGCGCCGGTAGAGCCGGCCAGCATCAAGGTGTCGCCGTTGACGTTGACGCTGACGTGTTCCAGCGCGCGGCCCTGGTCGTCGAGGGCGAACGGCTGCTCGCCATACGGGTAGTCGATGCCTGGGTCGATGGTCTTCTTGTTGTCCGGGTAGGTGACTTTGTAGCTGTGGTGGAACACCAGCGCCTGGCCGTTGGACAAACCCAGCACCACCAGCGGGCTGCCCGGCTGGTCGGCGCTGATCGAGGTGACCTGGGTGCCTGCCGGCAGTGGCAGGTCGACACGCTTGAGTTCGTTACCGGTCTTGGTGTCGAAGAACAGTGCCTGGCCCTTGTCGGAAACGCGCATGCCCACCAGGTTCTGCTCTTCAAGCGCGATCATCAGCGGCTTGCCGGCGTCCTGTTGCAGCCAGGTTGGCTCCAGGGCTTTCTTGCTGGTCAGCTCGGCGCCCTGGAACAGCGGCAGCACCACGTAGGCCAGATAGAAGAAGATCAGGGTGATCGCCGCCAATACGGCAAGCCCGCCCACCAGTACATACCAGCGGGTCAGGCGGTCCTTGAGCGCGCGCATGCGGCGCTTGCGTTGCAACTCCGGCGTATTGAAGTCAATCCGCTCGGGCTGGGAATTTGGAGTCATTGTGGAGTTGGCCAGATCATTCATGCGCACACCCTAGCGGTCCCGTATGACAAAAACATGACAATGTAGTGACGCACGAAAGCCCGCCGCACAGGAAGCCTGGCTTCGGGCTGGGAATTCGTGGAAGAGGCCGGGCAGCAGCACCGGCCTCCCCCTCAGTCAGTTACTTCTTTGCGACGTTACCGGCGTGGGACAGGCCCAGGTCAGCCAGGGTCTTGTCGACGACTTTGGCCGGCAGCGGGATGTAGCCATCCTTTACCACGACCTGCTGGCCAGCTTGCGACAGCACCAGCTTGACGAACTCGGCTTCCAACGGGGCCAGAGGCTTGTTCGGCGCCTTGTTGACGTAGACGTACAGGAAGCGCGACAGCGGGTAGGTGCCGTTCAGGGCGTTGGTTTCGTTATCTTCAACGAACTCGCCGCCTTCTTTCTTGGCCAGGGCCACGGTCTTGACACTGGCGGTCTTGTAGCCGATGCCCGAGTAGCCGATGCCGTTCAGCGAAGAGCTGATCGACTGCACCACCGAAGCGGAGCCAGGCTGTTCGTTGACGTTAGGCTTGAAGTCGCCTTTGCACAGGGCTTCTTCCTTGAAGTAGCCGTAGGTGCCCGAAACCGAGTTACGACCGAACAGCTGCACCGGCTTGTTGGCCAGGTCGCCGGTCACGCCCAGGTCGCCCCAGGTCTTGACGTCGGCCTTGCCACCGCACAGGCGGGTGGAGGAGAAGATGGCGTCGACCTGGGCCATGGTCAGGCCTTTGATCGGGTTGTCCTTGTGCACGAACACCGCCAGGGCGTCTACGGCGACCGGGATGGCGGTCGGCTTGTAGCCGTACTTCTGCTCGAAGGCCTGCAGCTCGACGTCCTTCATCTTGCGGCTCATCGGGCCGAGGTTGGCGGTGCCTTCGGTCAGCGCGGGTGGTGCGGTGGAGGAACCGGCCGCCTGGATCTGGATGTTTACGTTCGGATATTCCTTCTTGTAGGCCTCGGCCCACAGAGTCATCAGGTTCGCGAGGGTGTCGGAACCGACGCTGGAGAGGTTGCCCGAAACACCGGTGGTCTTGGTGTAGGTCGGGATCGCAGGATCGACAGCGGCTACCGCGTTGGCGGTTGCAACGCCAGCGGCGGCAAAGGTGAGGGCCGCCATCAAACGCTTCAGTTTCATGCCTTGCTCCTAGCAGGAATATTGGGGTGTTGGATGGAACGGGCCCAAGTATCTGCAGGCCGCATGAATACGATATGACTTGATTGTGACAATTGGATGAAAGGCCATCATCGACAACAGGTCTGGCCACATAGCCGGGGGGGCCCCCCCCCCCCCCGGGGGGGGGGGGGGTGGGGGGGGGGGGGGGGGGGGGGGGGGCGCCGGGGGGGGGGGGGGGGGTGGGGGGG
>NZ_PUQD01000098.1 GCF_003331055.1 Pseudomonas sp. AFG_SD02_1510_Pfu_092
GCCCTGATGAAAAATCAGGACGAATACGTCACCAAAGGCGGGAAACTGGCTTGCTGAAAACCATAGAATCTCCCACATAGGTATCACCTGTGGGAGCGGGCGTGCCCGCGAAGAGGCCGGTACAGGCAACACAAAAACTGCAGACGAAAAAAAGCCCGCCAGTGTGAGAGCGGGCCAAAGGACCTACGAAGATTCTTCTAGCGACCAACTAGCTTCCACGATAGGTCGAATAGCTGTACGGCGAGATCAGCAGTGGCACGTGGTAGTGCTCTTGCTGCTCGTCGATACCAAAACGCAGCACGACGACATCCAGGAACGCCTGGGCCGGCAGCTGTACACCGCGAGCGCGGTAATAATCGCCAGCGCTGAACTGCAGCTGGTAAACACCGCTGCGGTAGTCGTCACCCTGCAGCAGCGGCGCATCTACGCGGCCATCGCTGTTGGTCAGGGCAGTGTTCACCAGCTCCAGTTGCTGGCCTTCGACACGGTACAGCTCGACCTTGATCGAGCTGCCCGGGCAGCCATGCGCGGCATCCAGTACGTGTGTGGTCAAACGTCCCATTGCTTGTCGCCTCTTGTTCAATCTGTGGGCAAAAAATACACGGCCATCGCCACCGCCAAGGGCCTGCGATGTGCGGGAATGCCGCCATTAAGACATTCCATCGCCAAATTGTACACAATTTTTTGATCCCTTCCGTCGCACCCCGGGATTCTTGCCGATAAACGACCCATCGGTCGCAGATACAGGCGCGGTGCCGGGGCCATCGTCACAAGCTGACCAATCAGGCAGGTTTCTTGCACTGTTTTTCCAGGGCGCTGCGAGGCGACAAAAGGGAAGAAATGCGGAAAAACAGGCTTACAAAAGATTTCAGAAGTTGTATACAATCAGCCCATCCGGTGGTGCGACATCCCGACGCGGCCCGCCCACCCCCCGCACAAACGCACAAGAAGGAAGACTGCAGTGAGCGCTGACTACCCTCGCGACCTGATCGGTTACGGCAACAACCCTCCTCACCCGCAATGGCCGGGCAACGCTCGCATCGCGCTGTCTTTCGTCCTCAACTACGAGGAAGGTGGCGAACGCAATGTCCTGCACGGTGACAAGGAGTCCGAAGCGTTCCTGTCCGAAATGGTCGCTGCCCAGCCGCTGCAGGGCGTGCGCAACATGAGCATGGAGTCGCTGTACGAATACGGCAGCCGCGCCGGCGTATGGCGCCTGCTGAAGTTGTTCAAGGACAGCGGCGTGCCGCTGACCATCTTCGCCGTGGCCATGGCCGCCCAGCGCCACCCCGACGTGATCCGCGCCATGGTCGAAGCCGGCCATGAAATCTGCAGCCACGGCTACCGCTGGATCGACTACCAGTACATGGACGAGGCCCAGGAGCGCGAGCACATGCTCGAAGCCATCCGCATCCTCACCGAAATCACCGGCGAGCGCCCGCTGGGCTGGTACACCGGCCGCACCGGCCCGAACACCCGTCGCCTGGTGATGGAAGAAGGCGGTTTCCTGTACGACAGCGACACCTATGACGACGACCTGCCCTACTGGGAACCGAACAACCCCACCGACAAGCCGCACCTGGTGATCCCGTACACCCTCGACACCAACGACATGCGCTTTACCCAGGTGCAGGGTTTCAACTGCGGCGAGCAGTTCTTCCAGTACCTGAAAGACGCCTTCGACGTGCTGTACGCCGAAGGCGCCGAAGCCCCGAAAATGCTCTCGATCGGCCTGCACTGCCGCCTGGTCGGCCGCCCGGCACGCCTGGCCGCGCTGAAGCGCTTCGTCGATTACGCAAAAAGCCATGACCAGGTCTGGTTCGCCCGTCGCGTGGACATCGCCCGCCACTGGCACACCACCCACCCGTACAAGAAAGAGAACGCCTGATGACCGCCTTCCAGACCCTCAAGCCCTCCGCCCTGGGCCGCGACGCTTTCGTCGAGGCCTTCGCCGACATCTACGAGCACTCGCCGTGGGTAGCCGAAAAAGCCTATGACCTGGGCCAGCTGGCCGAGCTGGACGAGATCGAGGCGCTGCACCAGCGCATGAGCGACATCCTGCTCAGCGCCAGCCACGCCGACCAGCTGGCACTGATCAACGCGCACCCGGACCTGGCCGGCAAGGCCGCCATCCAGGGCGAGCTGACCGAATCGAGCACCAACGAGCAGGCCGGCGCCGGCATCCACCAATGCACCGCCGAAGAGTTCGCCCGCTTCACTGAACTGAACGATGCCTACAAGGCCAAGTTCCAGTTCCCGTTCATCATGGCGGTAAAAGGCAGCAACCGGCACCAGATTCTCGCCGCCTTCGAAAAGCGCATCCACAACGATGCCGAAGCCGAGTTCAAGGAAGCCCTGGCGCAGATCAACCTGATCGCCCTGTTCCGCCTGCTGCAGCTGTAAGCACCAGCCGAACCTTATTCAGAAAACGAACAATAGAAGAGATATCCGCATGCGCACCCTGATGATCGAGCCCCTGACCAAAGAAGCCTTCGCCCCCTTCGGTGACGTGATCGAAACCGACGGCAGCGACCACTTCATGATCAACAACGGCTCGACCATGCGCTTCCACAAGCTCGCCACGGTGGAAACCGCCGAGCCTGAAGACAAGGCGATCATCAGCATCTTCCGCGCCGACGCGCTGGACATGCCGCTGACCGTGCGCATGCTGGAACGCCATCCGCTGGGCAGCCAGGCTTTCATCCCGCTGCTCGGCAACCCCTTTCTGATCGTGGTCGCGCCGGTTGGCGATGCACCTGTATCAGGTTTGGTCCGCGCCTTCCGCAGTAACGGCAGGCAGGGCGTTAATTACCATCGCGGCGTCTGGCACCACCCGGTGCTGACGATCGAAAAGCGGGATGACTTCCTGGTGGTTGATCGCAGTGGTTCCGGCAACAACTGCGACGAGCATTACTTCACCGAGGAACAGATGCTGGTCCTCAATCCCCACCAATAAGAAAAGGTCGGTCATGCAAAGGCACAGCCTGAGCGGGTGACCGGCAAGAGGTACATACTGTGGAAGCACACCTTCACGAATGGCTGAACCTGAGCATTCGCTGGGTTCACATGATCACCGGCGTAGCCTGGATCGGTGCATCGTTCTACTTCGTCTGGCTGGAGAACCACCTGAACCGAAGCAACCCGCGCGATGGGTTGTCGGGTGATCTCTGGGCAATTCACGGCGGTGGTATCTACCACCTGGAGAAATACAAGCTCGCACCCCCGAAAATGCCGGAGAACCTGCACTGGTTCAAATGGGAAGCCTACTTCACCTGGATGTCCGGTATCGCCCTGCTGTGCGTGGTGTTCTACTGGAACCCGACGCTGTACCTGCTGGCCCCTGGCAGCACCCTGAGCGGTGCCGAAGGCGTGGCCATCGGTATCGGCTCGCTGATCGCCGGCTGGTTCATCTACGACTTCCTGTGCGACTCGCCCCTGGGCAAGAAGCCGGCGTTGCTCGGTGCCGTGCTGTTCGTGCTGATCATCGCCGCCTGCTGGGGCTTCAGCCTGGTGTTCAGCGGCCGTGGTGCGTACCTGCACACCGGCGCGATCATCGGCACCATCATGGTCGGTAACGTGTTCCGCATCATCATGCCGGCCCAGCGCCAGCTGGTGGCGGCGATCGAGAACAACCAGACGCCTGACCCGGTACTGCCGGCCAAGGGCCTGCTGCGCTCGCGCCACAACAACTACTTCACCCTGCCGGTGCTGTTCATCATGATCAGCAACCATTTCCCGAGCACCTACGGTAGCCAGTACAACTGGCTGATCCTGGCCGGTATCGCGGTAGCTGCGGTGTTGATCCGCCACTACTTCAACACCCGCCACGACAGCAACAAGTACGCCTGGACCCTGCCGGTCGGCGCCCTGGCGATGATCTGCCTGGCCTACGTCACTGGCCCCAAGCCGATGGCCGTAAGCCCTGAGCAAGCCGCAGCGAAGGTCGAGTACCAGCCACTGCCGGCGACCGCAGTCGGTGGCAAGACCGCTGCCGAGCAGCGTGCCGAGGACGCCGCCAAGGCTGCCGCAGCACCTGCCGCGCCGGCCGAGGCACCCGCCCAGGCCAGCGCCCAGGCTGGCGGCGAGGGCTTCGACAAGATCCACAATGTCATCCAGGAACGCTGCACCGTGTGCCACTCGTCCAAGCCGACCAGCCCACTGTTCAGCGCTGCCCCTGGTGGCGTGATGTTCGACACCCCGCAGCAGATCCAGGCCCAGGCCGCGCGCATCCAGGCGCAAGCGGTCGCCAGCCAGATCATGCCGCTGGGCAACATCACCCAGATGACCACCGAAGAGCGCAAGCTCGTCGGCGACTGGATCGCCAAAGGCGCCCCGGTCAACTGATAGCACCTCGCAGGCCAACCCGCCCCCATGGGAACCCCTTTCCCTGTGGGAGCGGGCGTGCCCGCGAAGAGGCCGGCAGCCCCGGCCTCAAGTTCCATGTGTTACGCAACAAGCAAGCATCGAGCGTCATGCCTCGAGCGGAAACCCCAGGCTCTCTTGACCGAGCGCCTGCCGCCCGAAGCCGGCGCTTGGATCCGAGAATAAAAACAAAACTCGAGGTGCTGCATGTCCGAGTCCCGCAAGGCGTACATCCCCGTTGCGCCGCCGCGTGAGCCCTTGCCCCTGCTCCAACTGTTCCTGGTTGGCCTGCAACACGTTCTGCTGATGTACGGCGGCGCAATCGCCGTGCCGCTGATCATCGGCCAGGCCGCCGGGTTGTCCCGTGAAGAAGTCGCCTTCCTGATCAACGCCGACCTGCTGGTCGCCGGCGTCGCCACCATCATCCAGTCCTTCGGTATCGGCCCGGTGGGCATCCGCATGCCGGTAATGATGGGTGCCAGTTTCGCTGCAGTCGGCAGCATGGTAGCCATGGCCGGCATGCCCGGCGTGGGCCTGCAGGGGATCTTCGGCGCGACCATCGCCGCCGGGTTCTTCGGCATGCTGATCGCGCCGTTCATGTCCAAGGTCGTACGTTTCTTCCCGCCCCTGGTCACCGGCACGGTGATCACCTCGATCGGCCTGTCGCTGTTCCCCGTGGCGGTCAACTGGGCCGGTGGCGGCCAGGAAGCCGCTACCTTCGGTTCGCCGATCTACCTGCTGGTGGCCGGCCTGGTGCTGGCGGTCATCCTGCTGATCAACCGTTTCATGCGCGGCTTCTGGGTCAACGTATCGGTGCTGGTGGGGATGGGCCTGGGCTACATCCTGGCCGGCTCCATCGGCATGGTCGACCTGTCGGGCCTGAACGACGCACCGTGGCTGCAAGTGGTAACCCCACTGCACTTCGGCATGCCGACCTTCAGCCTGGCACCGATCCTGTCGATGTGCCTGGTGGTGGTGATCATCTTCGTCGAGTCCACCGGCATGTTCCTCGCCCTGGGCAAGGTGACCGATCGCGAAGTCACCCCGGGCATGCTGCGTCGCGGCCTGCTGTGCGATGCCGGTGCGTCGTTCATCGCCGGCTTCTTCAACACCTTCACCCACTCCTCGTTCGCCCAGAACATCGGCCTGGTGCAGATGACCGGGGTGCGCTGCCGCTACGTCACCATCGTCGCCGGCGCCCTGCTGATTCTGCTCAGCCTGCTGCCCAAGGCGGCCTTCCTGATTGCCTCGATCCCGCCTGCGGTACTGGGCGGCGCGTCCATCGCCATGTTCGGCATGGTCACCGCCACCGGGATCAGGATTCTCCAGGAGGCGGATATCGGCGACCGGCGCAACCAGCTGCTGGTTGCCGTGAGCGTCGGCTTCGGGCTGATCCCGGTGGTACGCCCGGAGTTCTTCGCGCAGATGCCGCAGTGGATGGAACCCATCACCCACAGTGGCATCGCCATGGCCACGGTCAGTGCCCTGGTGTTGAACGTGCTGTTCAACATCCTCGGCGGTGCCGACCGCGCGGTGCATAACGACGCCTGTCACCAGCACTGAGCAAAAGGGGGCGGCGCACTGCCGCCCCTGTTTCCACCTAGCCGTAACGCTTTACCGTCGGCCCGCCGGAATGGGCCGTCCGGGGCGCCTGCGCGCCGAAAAAACCCAACAAAAACAATAAGTCCGGGAAACACGACATGAAACGCATCACCACCTCCCTGTTGCTGGGCAGCAGCCTGCTGGCCACCCTTCCCGCCCACGCTGGCGAATGGCTGCAATGGCATGGCGAAAGCCTGACCTACCTGTACGGCAAGGACTTCAAGGTCAACCCAGGCATCCAGCAGACGGTCACCTTCGAGCACGCCAACAAATGGAAGTACGGCGACACCTTCATGTTCGTCGACAAGATCTTCTACAACGGCAAGCCCGACCCGGGCAAAGGCGTGACCACCTACTACGGTGAATTCAGCCCGCGCCTGTCGTTCGGCAAGATCTTCGACCAGAAGCTTGCCTTCGGCCCGATCAAGGATGTGTTGCTGGCCATGACCTACGAGCGTGGCGAGGGCGACAACGAGGCCTACCTGATCGGTCCGGGCTTCGACCTGAACATTCCCGGCTTCAACTACTTCACCCTCAACTTCTACCTGCGCAACACCGAAGGCAGCCGCCCCGGTGACAACGTCTGGCAGATTACCCCGGCCTTCTCGTACACCATCCCGGTGGGCAGATCCGACATTCTGATCGACGGTTACATGGACTGGGTGGTCGACAACGACCAGACCCGCCGTGGCACCTACCACGCCAACCTGCAGTTCAACCCGCAGGTCAAGTACGACCTGGGCAAAGCCCTGAACCTGGGCGTCAAGCAGCTGTACGTGGGCATCGAGTACAGCTACTGGAAGGACAAGTACGGCATCGACAGCCAGGGCAACATCGACAGCAACCAGAGCGTTACCAGTGCGCTGATCAAAGTGCACTTCTGAAAAACTGACCAAACGCACAAGTTTGTACCACACTGCTCCAGGACGGAGCACTTGAGGCAAGGCGCGCAAGCCAGTAATCTGCGCGCCCCCTCGATCAGGGCAGAACGGATTCTGCCTGCGTTTACTGACCGCTCAGTCAATGAATTCGGGCGGTTGGCCAACGTGTTGCCAGCCTGAAAGACCCTTTTCATCCGTTCAGAACGAAGTCGAGCAGGAAGGTTTTGCCAGCCCGGAAAAGTTGGCTCAACCCTTGCCAAACAGCTGTGGCCTATCGAAAAAAGCTGACTCAAAAGACAAAAAAGCGCCAACAACGAGCGCTGACAACAGATCAATCAAGGGAGCGACACTCGCAATGCGTACTATCAACAGCCTGATCCTCGCAGGCGGCCTGCTGGCCTGCGGTACCACCTTCGGCGGCGACCTGCTGCAATGGCAGAACAACAGCCTGACCTACCTGTGGGGCAAGAACTTCAAGGTCAACCCGTCGATCCAGCAAACCGTGACCTTCGAGCACGCCGATGGCTGGAAGTACGGCGACAACTTCATCTTTGTCGACAAGATCTTCTACCAAGGGCAGAAAGACGCGGGCAATGGCCCGAACACCTACTACGGCGAAATCAGCCCGCGCCTGTCGTTTGGCAAGATCTTCGACCAGAAGCTGGAACTCGGCCCGGTCAAGGACGTGCTGCTGGCGATGACCTACGAGTTTGGCGAGGGTGATACCGAGTCGTACCTGATCGGCCCTGGTTTCGACCTGGCGATTCCCGGCTTCGACTACTTCCAGCTGAACTTCTACAACCGCACCACCGACGGCAGCCGCGCCGGCGACAACGTGTGGCAGATCACCCCGGTGTGGTCGTACACCATTCCGGTGGGCGATTCCGACGTGCTGATCGACGGCTTCATGGACTGGGTGGTGGACAACGACGAGAACCGTCGCGGCACCTACCAGGCCAACCTGCACTTCAACCCGCAGATCAAGTACGACCTGGGCAAAGCCTTGCACCTGGGCGAGAAGCAGCTGTATGTGGGTGTCGAGTACGACTACTGGAAGAACAAGTACGGTATCAAGGACAGCGACGCCTTCACCACCGACCAGAACACCATGAGCTTCCTGGTGAAAGTGCACTTCTGATCCGTGCCTTTGGGGCCGCAATGCGGCCCAATCGCCGGCAAGCCAGCTCCCACAGGGTCCGACGCTATACCGTGTGGGAGCGGGTTCACCCGCGAACCGGGGCAAAGCCCCGGCCATGCACCTCAAGTGGCTGGCCGAACCGCCCGCCACAATTTCCCGGCAAGGCTCACCACCGCCAGCACCAGCGCACCGGCCACCACCCCGACCCCGCCGTTGAGCAGCGCCACGGTCAATGCCCCGCCACGCCCTGCGCTGAACGCCTCGATGGCATGATGCAGCGGCTCGATGCCATGCACCAGAATACCGCCGCCGACCAGGAACATCGCCGCCGTACCGATCACCGACAGGCTCTTCATCAGATAGGGTGCAGTGCGCAGAATGCCATTGCCCACCGCCCGGGCCAGGCGCGAAGCCTTGTGGGTCATCCACAGCCCCAGGTCATCAAGCTTGACGATGCCGCCCACCAGCCCATACACGCCAATGGTCATGACCACGGCAATGCCGGACAGCACGATGATCTGCTGGCTCAACGGCGAATCGGCAACGATGCCCAGGGTAATCGCGATGATTTCTGCCGACAGAATGAAGTCGGTGCGCACCGCGCCCTTGATCTTGGCCTTTTCGTACGCCACCAGGTCGACGCTGGCATCCGCCACGGCCTCCTTGCGGGCCGCATGCTGGGCCTCGTCCTCTGCATGGCTGTGCAGGAACTTGTGCGCCAGCTTCTCGAAGCCCTCGAAGCACAGGTAGGCACCGCCCAGCATCAGCAACGGCGTCACCGCCCAGGGGATGAATGCACTGATGAGCAACGCCGCCGGCACCAGAATGGCCTTGTTCAGCAGCGACCCTTTGGCCACCGCCCACACCACCGGCAGCTCGCGGTCGGCGCGCACCCCGGTGACCTGTTGAGCGTTGAGCGCCAGGTCATCGCCCAGCACCCCAGCGGTTTTTTTTGCCGCGACCTTGGTCATCAGCGAGACGTCGTCCAGCAGCGTGGCGATGTCGTCGATCAGTACCAGTAGACTGCTTCCTGCCATATTGAGATGTTTCCAGATGTATGAGTGAGCCGGAGTCTAGCCCAAAGCCGCTGCCTTGAGCGCCCGTCGAGCCCGGTGCTACCATGCCCGATCCCTCTTAGAGGTGGCCAGACACGAGGAAGATCCCTGACCATGAGCACCATTCGCGAGCGCAACAAGGAACTGATCCTGCGCGCGGCCAGCGAGGAATTCGCCGACAAGGGCTTCGCGGCCACCAAGACCAGCGATATCGCGGCCAAGGCCGGCCTGCCCAAGCCGAACGTGTATTACTACTTCAAATCCAAGGACAACCTCTACCGCGAGGTGCTGGAAAGCATCATCGCGCCGATCATGCAGGCGTCGACGCCGTTCAATGCCGAAGGTGACCCGAAGGAAGTGCTGAGCGCCTACATTCGCTCGAAGATCCGCATCTCCCGCGACCTGCCGCATGCGTCCAAGGTGTTCGCCAGCGAGATCATGCACGGCGCGCCACACCTGTCGCCGAACCAGGTGGCGCAGCTGAACGAGCAGGCGCGGCATAACATCGAGTGCATCCAGCGCTGGATCGACCGCGGGCAGATCGCCCCTGTCGATGCGCACCACCTGATGTTCAGCATCTGGGCCGCGACCCAGACCTATGCCGATTTCGACTGGCAGATTTCCGCGGTGACCGGCAAGGCCAAGCTGGCCGACAGCGATTATGACGCGGCGGCCGAGACCATCATCCGCCTGGTGCTCAAGGGCTGTGAGCCTGAGGTGGCCTGAGAGGGCCAGTGGGGCTGCTTTGCAGCCCAATCGCGACACAAGGCCGCTCCCACAGGGAATTGAAAAAACCCAGGGGGGGGGGGGGGGTGGGGGGAAGGGGGCGCGAGGGGCGCCCGCGGTGGTGGGGGGGGGCGGGGGGGGCCCCCCGACCC
>NZ_PUQD01000099.1 GCF_003331055.1 Pseudomonas sp. AFG_SD02_1510_Pfu_092
ATGGGTTTTCTGTGCCGGCCTCTTCGCCGGGGGGGGCCCCCCCCCACCCAGAAAACCCCCCAAAAAAAGGGGGGGGGGGGGGGCCCCCCCCCCCCCCCCCCCCCCGGGGCCCCCCCCGCCCGCCCGGGGGGGGGGGGGGGGGGGGCCCCCCCCCCCGCGAAAGGGCCGGTGCAGGTGGAACATGCGACTTCCTGCCACTGCGACCATCGTCTGCGCTGACGAAGCGTCACCTGCGTGCCAGACTGATTGATCGGGACCGCGTTATCTTTTTGCTTCGGAGTCTTCATGTCGTTGTCCAGCGGGCTGATCGCCGTGGTCGCCCTGGCCTATATGGCCATCATGTTCGCCATCGCCTTCTATGGCGACCGCCGCAGCACGCCGTTGCCGCCGAAACTGCGTGCCTGGGTGTACAGCCTTTCGCTGGCCGTGTACTGCACCAGCTGGACTTTCTTCGGTGCGGTCGGCCAGGCTGCCGAACAGCTCTGGGCGTTCTTGCCGATCTACCTGGGCCCGGTGCTGCTGCTGATCTTCGCGCCCTGGGTGCTGCAGAAGATGGTGCTGATCAGCAAGCAGCAGAACATCACCTCGATCGCCGACTTCATCGCCGCCCGCTACGGCAAGTCGCAGAGCCTGGCCGTGGTGGTGGCGCTGATCTGCCTGATCGGCGTGCTGCCGTACATCGCCTTGCAGCTCAAGGGCATCGTGCTCGGTGTCAACCTGCTGATCGGCGCCAATGCCGACGCCACCGGCACCCGCGTGCAGGACACCGCACTGGTGGTGTCGCTGGTACTGGCATTGTTCGCCATCGTCTTCGGCACGCGCAGCCTGGACGTCACCGAACACCACCGCGGCATGGTCCTGGCGATTGCCTTCGAATCGCTGATCAAGCTGCTGGCCTTCCTCGCCGTGGGCATCTTCGTCGTCTTCAACCTGTACGACGGCTTCGATGACCTGTTCAGCCAGGCACGCCAGTCGATCCACCTGCAGGATTACTGGCAGGAAACCATCAACTGGCCGTCGATGGTGGTGCAAACCGCCGTGGCGATGATGGCGATCATCTGCCTGCCACGGCAGTTCCATGTCACCGTGGTGGAGAACATCGAACCGCAGGACATGCGCCTGGCACGCTGGGTGTTCCCGCTGTACCTGGCGCTGGCCGCGCTGTTCGTGGTGCCGATTGCCCTGGCCGGGCAGATGCTGTTGCCCGGCACGGTGATCTCCGACTCGTTCGTCATCAGCCTGCCGCTGGCCGAGGCCCACCCGAGCCTGGCCCTGCTGGCGTTCATCGGTGGCGCCTCGGCGGCCACCGGCATGGTCATCGTCGAAGCCGTGGCGCTGTCAACCATGGTCTCCAACGACATGCTGCTGCCCTGGCTGCTGCGCCGCAACAACGCCGAGCGGCCGTTCGAGGCGTTCCGCCACTGGATGCTCTCGGTACGCCGGGTGACCATCGTGGTCATCCTGCTGCTGGCCTACGTCAGCTACCGCCTACTGGGTTCCACCGCCAGCCTGGCGACCATCGGCCAGATCGCCTTCGCCGCCGTAACCCAGCTCACCCCGGCCATGCTCGGCGCGCTGTACTGGAAGCAGGCCAACCGCCGCGGCGTGTTTGCCGGCCTGGCCGCAGGCATCTTCCTGTGGTTCTACACCCTGGTGCTGCCGATTGCCGCGCACAGCCTGGGCTGGTCACTGCAACTGTTCCCGGGGCTGGCGTGGCTGCATGGCAACCCGCTGAACCTGCCGATCAGCCCGCTGACCCAGGGCGTGGTGCTGTCGTTGGCCGGCAACTTCACCCTGTTCGCCTGGGTCTCGGTGCTGTCGCGCACGCGGGTTTCCGAGCACTGGCAGGCTGGCCGCTTCATCGGCCAGCAGACCAGCGCCCGTCCCAGCAGCAAGCCGCTGTTGGCAGTGCAGATCGACGACCTGCTGACCCTGGCTTCGCGCTTCGTCGGTGAAGAGCGCGCGCGGCAGAGCTTCATCCGTTTCGCCTACCGCCAGGGCAAGGGCTTCAACCCCAACCAGAACGCCGACGGCGACTGGATCGAACACACCGAACGCCTGCTGGCGGGTGTCCTCGGCACTTCATCGACGCGTGCGGTGGTCAAGGCCGCCATCGAAGGCCGCGACATGCAGCTGGAAGATGTGGTGCGCATCGCCGACGAAGCCAGCGAGGTGCTGCAGTTCAACCGCGCCCTGTTGCAAGGGGCTATCGAGAACATCAACCAGGGCATCAGCGTGGTCGACCAGAACCTGCACCTGGTGGCCTGGAACCGCCGTTACCTGGAACTGTTCAACTACCCCGACGGGCTGATCAGCGTGGGCCGGCCGATTGCCGATATCATCCGCTACAACGCCGAACGCGGCCTGTGCGGCCCGGGCGAGGCGCAGGTGCATGTGGCGCGGCGCCTGCACTGGATGCGCCAGGGGCGTGCTCACTCTTCCGAGCGGCTGTTCCCCAATGGCCGCGTGATCGAACTGATCGGCAACCCGATGCCGGGCGGCGGCTTCGTCATGAGTTTCACCGACATCACCCCGTTCCGCGAGGCCGAGCAGGCCCTGCGCGACGCCAACGAAGGGCTGGAACAACGGGTGGCGGAGCGGACCCACGAGCTGTCGCAGCTGAACCAGGCGTTGTCTGAAGCCAAGAGCCACGCCGAAGCGGTCAGCCAGTCCAAGACCCGCTTCCTGGCGGCGGTCAGCCACGACCTGATGCAGCCGCTGAACGCCGCGCGGCTGTTCTCCGCCGCCTTGTCGCAGCAGGCCGAGGGCATGACCGAAGAGGCCCGGCAACTGGTGCAGCACATGGACAGCTCGCTGCGCTCGGCCGAAGAGCTGATCAGTGACCTGCTGGATATCTCGCGCCTGGAAAACGGCAAGATCACCCCGGATGCCACGCCCTTTGCGCTCAACGAGCTGTTCGACACCCTGGGCGCCGAATTCAAGGTGCTGGCCGCCGAGAAGGGCCTGGCGTTCCGCCTGCGCGGCAGCCGCCTGCGGGTGGACAGCGATATGAAACTGCTGCGCCGGGTACTGCAAAACTTCCTGACCAACGCCCTGCGCTACGGCAAAAGCCCGATTCTGTTGGGCGCACGCCGCCAGGGTGAACGCTTGTGGCTGGAAGTCTGGGACCGCGGCCCGGGCATCGCCGACGACAAGCTGCAAGTGATCTTCCAGGAGTTCAAACGCCTGGACAGCCACCAGACCCGCGCCGAAAAAGGCCTGGGCCTGGGCCTGGCGATTGCCGACGGACTGTGCCGGGTGCTCGGCCACCCGCTGGAAGTACGTTCCTGGCCTGGCAAGGGCACCGTGTTCCGCGTCAGCGTGCCCATCGCCCGCCAGGCCGCCCCGGCGCCCTGCGCCCCCGTGGAGCAAGCTGGCCAGCCGCTGGCCGGCCTGCAGGTACTGTGCGTGGACAACGAAGACAGCATTCTGATCGGCATGAACAGCTTGCTCAGCCGCTGGGGCTGCCAGGTGTGGACGGCGCGCAACCAGGCCGAATGCGAAGCCTTGCTGGGCAAAGGCATGCGCCCGCATCTGGTGCTGGTGGACTATCACCTGGACGATGGCGAGACCGGCACCGGGCTGATGGGCTGGTTACGCGCGCGGCTGGGTGAACCGGTACCGGGCGTGGTGATCAGCGCCGACGGCAGCAAGGAAACCATCGCCATGGTGCATGCGTCAGGCCTGGATTACCTGGCCAAGCCGGTCAAGCCGGCAGCCCTGCGTGCCCTGCTCAATCGCCATCTGAGCCTGGTTCAGTAAGCGCTTCGTCGGCCAACGCGCGCTCCAGCAGGTCGGCCGGCAGGCTCTTGCTGGCGCGGGCGCCCAGCAGCTTCAGCTGTTCACTGCGGCTGACCAGGTTGCCGCGCCCTTCGCACAGCTTGTTGCGCGCCGCGGCATAGGCCTTGTCGACCTGCTGCAGGCGGCTGCCCAGCTCGTCCAGGTCCTGGATGAACAGCACGAACTTGTCATACAGCCAACCGGCGCGCTCGGCGATTTCGCGGGCGTTCTGGCCCTGGCGTTCCTGCTTCCACAGGCTGTCGATCACCCGCAATGTGGCGAGCAAGGTGGTAGGGCTGACGATCACGATCTGCCGGTCGAAGGCTTCCTGGAACAGGTTCGGCTCGGCCTGCAGGGCCGCCGAGAAAGCAGCTTCGATCGGCACGAACAACAGCACGAAATCCAGGCTGTGCAGGCCCTCGAGGCGGTTGTAGTCCTTGCTCGACAAGCCTTTTACGTGGCTGCGCAGCGACTGCACATGCTGCTTGAGCGCGGCCTCGTCGTTGCCAGCCACGAACTGTTGATACGCGGTGAGGCTGACCTTGGCGTCCACCACCACCTGCTTGTCGCCGGGCAGCATGATCAGCACATCGGGCTGGAAGCGCTCGCCGTCGGCGCTCTTCAGGCTGACCTGGGTCTGGTATTCGCGGCCCTTTTCCAGGCCCGCATGCTCCAGCACCCGTTCGAGGATCAGCTCGCCCCAGTTGCCCTGGGTTTTCTGCCCCTTCAGGGCCTGGGTCAGGTTGGTGGCCTCGTCGGACAGGCGCAGGTTGAGCTGCTGCAGGCGCTCCAGCTCCTTGCCCAGCGAGAAGCGTTCGCGGGCTTCCTGCTGGTAGCTTTCCTCCACGCGTTTTTCGAACGCCTGAATGCGCTCCTTGAGCGGGTCGAGCAACTGGCCGAGGTGCTGCTGGCTGGTCTGGGCGAAGCGCTGCTCGCGCTCGTCGAAAATCTTGGTGGCCATATCGGCGAACTGGGCACGCAGGGTGTCACGGGCTTCCTGCAGGTCTTCCAGGCGCTGTTGGTGGCTCTCCTGCTGCTCGCGCAGTTCGGCATCCAGGCGCGCGGTCTGGGCTTCCAGGCGACGCAGTTCGGCTTCGCGGTTGGCACGCTCGAGGCTCCACGCATGGGCGGCGTCACGGGCGTTGTCGCGGTCGATCTGCAGCAGCTCCAGCTCACGGCCGAGGGCTGCCAGCTGGGCCTGCTTGACGGTGTTGGCTTCACTGAGGTCGCTGATCTCGTCGCGGCTGGCGTCCAGCTGCGCCTGCAGGCCGGCCTGGGCCAGCTGGGCGGCGTTCAGCCGCTCTTCGAGCAAGGCCTGTTCGGCGTGCCGCGCGCCCTGGCGGCGCTGGACCTGCATGAGCCACCCCAGGCAGGGTAAGGCGCCTGCCACCAAACCCAGCAGAATGCTGGCCAGATCCACTGTCATGCTTACCCCGATCACACTGTTGCAAATTCAGTGCAGCTTATCACCTGGCAGGGGTGTTGCTGGCAACTCGAAAGGCGCGGCACTGTACCCGTTTTTTTCTCGCCAACACCGTTCGATTCATGGCGAATGGAAAAAATATTTGAACGTTCTTTTCTTGACGTTTTCAAGTGGATGACCAACCAGTCCTTCAGCGCATATCGATTGTCGGACAGTTCACAGCATTGCTGGCACGCCCGTCCTAGAGCAAGCGCCCGGGACAATCCACAGTTCCTGTGGATAACTCGGTGGACAACCCCCTCCCATTCCCCGCAAAGCCCCGTAAATTGGGGCTTTCGGTTAAACTGACGATTTTTTCACCAGCTAAAAATAGTGTTTTTTTTCATTGACTTAACCGCTCAGTCAAGGCATTGGCGAGGCGCTGGCCGGGTGTTACGGGGACGTTGCAAGCGCTGCCCCGAATGTGAACAAGTGCAGCACAAACCTCCGTTTGAGTGCACGAAATCGATACAGTGTGCCGGACATGGGCCCTTCGCCCCCTCTTCACAGCTACAGAAATACGCGGCATACTGCTCGGCTCGCCTGAACAACCGTATAACGCTTGCCAAGCACGTGCACTTCCGGTATGGTGCGCCTCGTTAGTACCAAGCTGAAAGTCAATTCTGGCCGAAAGCGTCCTTGCAGACCCGCTCCTCCCAAGAGTGACCCTGCTGAAACCAGGACCGGCCCATCCGATGATTCACTCGCCAGCCTCGCGCTGCTCTAGCACGAATCACGTGACAGATTGATCAGGATTCCACCCCGACGGCCTAGAACCTTGGCCCCGGCGTGCTGCCTGCCTTCCGAAGTACCTACCAGTCAGCCCAGCGCCCACTTTTTGATTGCGCTCCCTCTGGCTGCCCTGTTCCAGTCAGGTTCGTTCGTCCCTTAATAAAGGCGTCACTGGAACGTTTCTATCATGCACGGATCATAACCCCCGTGTTTAAAGCAGGAACCTCCAACAATATGCAAACTCATCATCAGATTCAGGCTGCCATTGGCACCCTTTCCCAGGCCTTCTCGCCGTTGAAGTGCCTTATCGTTGCCCCGCGCAAGGGCAGCTTTAGCTTCACCTTGGTAGACGAACACGGCGTCGCTTGCCACACCGAGCGCCTGTACCCCGAACAGTACAGCCGCAATGAACCGCTGCAGGCAGTGATCGCCCGAACCCGCCAGTCGCTCACCGCGTGAGCGGCGAATACCGTGGTATTCAGCCGCTGAATCAGCCCATCGCAAGCCTGCCTGAATGTTCCTGGCGTAATTGCCGTAGGGCATATAGCCCGGTTCGTCAGGCAGCAATCGATTTAAAAACAGCCCTTTACACCACGGTTATCACACTACACTTCAACTCGAGCGGTGCTTACCGCTTCCGGCGGGCCTGATCATTCACCAGCTGCCAAGCTCCAGCGCCCGTCCGGCCCCTTACTGCTCGAGGGCATCATGGGTATCGCGGCGAATGAATTGTGTCAGTATGTGATTCGACCCACCCTGGTCTATCTGAACCGTCACTGCGCCAGCGCCGAAGCCTTGTTGCTGGGCATCGCCGCCAGCCAGTCGGCCTTGGGTTCAGCCTTGTACGACCGCCGTGGACATGGCTTGTACCGCATCGGCGAACACCGTCACCAGGCACTGTGGGACGATTATCTGGCTCGTGACCCCGACCTGGCCAGCATGGTCCGTGGCCTGGCCAGCCAGCACGCCTTCCTCGGTGGTCCGCATCTGGAACTCACCGTCAACCTGCGCTACTCCACCGCCATTGCCTGGATGCTGGTCGAAGAACAGGCCACGCCATTGCCTGCTGCCGATGACTTGCTCGCGCTTGCGCGGATCTGGCGACAGATTTTCCACCCCCAAGGTCGCCTGCGCGACTTCACCAACGCCTGGCACACCTGCGTAGATCAGAGATTGCCCCAGGCATCATAAGACGTGTCCTACAAAGTAACCGGAAAAAAGGGAATTTTGGTCGGATTGTCCTACAAAACCGCTCTATCTTCTGCGATCCAGGCTATGGCGCGGCGCGTGATTTGTTGGTAGCTTTTCGCCCCGGAGATCCCAAGGAGTTCTAATAATGAAAAAAGTAATGCTCAAAACCTCCCTCGGCATTGCCGTTGCACTTGCTTCCAGCCAGCTGCTCGCCAGCGGCTTCGCACTGAACGAGCAGAGCATCAGCAGCATGGGGACAGGTTTCGCGGGACGTTCTTCTTCTGCCGAAGATGCCAGCACCGTGTTTGGCAACCCGGCCGGCATGTCCCGCCTCAAGCGCGAACAGTTCACCGTGGGCGGCGCTGCCGTCATCGCCAAGTCCGATATCTCGGGGCCTGGCAGCAACCTCGGGGGGGAAACCGATGGTGACATGGTGCCGGTCGTGGGCGTACCCATGGGTTACTACGTCAAGCCGATCGATGATCATTGGAGCGTCGGCTTCGGTGTCTATGTACCTTTCGGCCTGGTGACCGACTACGGCAGCGATGACGCCGCACGTTACTGGGGCAAAAAGAGCCACGTACAGGTTGTGACGTTCCAGCCTACCGTCAGCTATGCCTTCAACGACAAGGTTTCGATCGGTTTTGGTCCGACCATCAACCGCATCGAAGGGGAACTGGGTTCGAACCTGATCAACCCGTTCACCCCGGGCCGCAATGACGGTGAAGTGAAGATCAAGGGTGACGATACCGCCGTTGGTTACAACATCGGTCTGCTGGTGCAGGCTACCGACCGTACCCGCGTTGGCCTGACCTACCACTCGATGGTCGACTACAAGCTCGAGGGCAAGACCCGCGTCAGCACGCCGCTGATCGGGCCGTTCAACGGCAACAAGTTCGACGCCACGCTGAAGATCAAGACGCCGGAATCGGTAGACCTCTCGGTCACGCACGAACTGGACGATCAGTGGACCCTGTACGCAGGTAGTACCTGGACGCGCTGGAGCCGCCTGGAGAACATCACCGTGCAGAACGATGTTCCGGCGCCACTGGCAGGTTCGGCGTTCCAGACCATTACCGAAGAGCAGAACTGGCATGACACCTGGGCTCACGCCATTGGTGCATCGTACAAGGTCAACAAGGAGTGGGTGCTGCGCACCGGCTTCACGGTCGACCAGTCGCCAACCAACAACCACGATCGCTCGCCGCGTATCCCGACGGGCGACCGCCGGATATTCAGCCTGGGTGCTGGCTGGAGCCCGAACGATGACATGACCATCGATGTTGCTTATTCCTACCTGTGGGAAGAAGACACCAAGGTCAATCAGGTCAGCGCAACCAAAGGCAGCTACCAGACCAAGTACGAGAACAGCGCTCACGGTATTGGTGCCTCCCTCACCTACCGCTTCTGATTCGTACGCGTTACCTGAAAAACCGCCCTCGTGGCGGTTTTCTCATGCCGTTGATCTTGATCTTGATCTTCGCGACTTCAGGAGGCCGAACGCAGGCCTTGCGGAGGGAGGTGACGGGCATGGATGCCCGTCAAGCGCTGAGGCCCCAGGATGGGGGCCTTCGGCGCGGTCCTCCCGGGAGCAAGGCCGGAGTGTGGGAACCCCGGAGCGCAGCGCAGGGGCCGGATGATGGGAGCGCA
>NZ_PUQD01000100.1 GCF_003331055.1 Pseudomonas sp. AFG_SD02_1510_Pfu_092
CCGCTCCCACAGGTTTCAGCGCAAGCCCGAGGCATACGCAGCCCCATGTGGGAGCGGGTTCACCCGCGAAGCAGGCGACGCGAGGGATGGCACCGGCTGCGCCGGTGTTCGCGGCCACGGCCGCTCCCACAGGGATCGCGCCAGTTTTTGGAAATTGATCAAGACAGTTGCTCCCACCCCGACCGTATCGACCTCAAAGTCTTGTGCAGTACCTGTGGGAGCCGGCTTGCCGGCGATGAGGCCCGTTCCGGCAACGCCTCAATTGAACATGAACAACGTCTCGTTGGCGAACTGCGCCTCGAACTGGTGTGCCGGCATCGGCCGGCCGAACAGGTAGCCCTGCACTTCGTCGCAACCATGTTCGCGCAGAAACTCCAGCTGCTCGTGGGTTTCCACGCCTTCGGCGATCACCGCCAGGTTCAGGCTGTGGGCCATGGCGATGATCGCCCGGGCAATCTGCGCATCCTGCTCGCCTTCGGGCAGGCCGTCGACGAAGGTGCGGTCGATCTTCAGCACATCGATGGGGAACTGCTTGAGGTAGTTGAGCGATGAGTAACCGGTGCCGAAGTCGTCCACGGCAATGCTCAGGCCGAGGTTCTTCAGGCTCATCAGAATCTGCAGCGCTTCGTCCACCTCGCGCATCAGGATGCTTTCGGTCAGCTCCAGTTCCAGGCACGCCGGCGGCAGGCCGGTGGCCTCCAGGGTACTGGCGATGCGCGTGCCCAGCTGGCCGTCGGAGAACTGCCGGGCCGAGATGTTCACCGACACCTTCGGCACCCGCACGCGGGCCTTGTGCCAGGCCTTGAGCTGGCGACAGGCCTCGCGCAGTACCCAGTCGCCCACATCCACCACCAGGCCGAGTTCTTCGATCACCGGGATGAAATCGCCCGGCGGCACCAGGCCTCGGGTCGGGTGGCGCCAGCGCAGCAGCGCTTCGGCGCCGGTCAGGCGCTTGCCGTCACCGCTGAACTGCGGCTGGTAGTAAAGGATGAACTCGTTCTGCTCCAGCGCATGGCGCAGGTCGCTTTCCAGTTCCAGGCGCTCCAGGGCACTGGCGTTCATCTCGGCCTGGTAGAACTGGAAGTTGTTCTTGCCGCGTTCCTTGGCGTGGTACATGGCGGTATCGGCGTTTTTCATCAGCTGGCTCAACTCGCCGCCATCCTGCGGGCTGAGGGCGATACCGATACTGGCGGTAACGAAGAACTCGCGGTTTTCCAGCACGAACGGCCGCACCAGGCTGGCGAGGATGCTCTCGGCCACGTGGATGGCGCGGTTGAGCGCCATCTCGCGGCTGGCGCGCGGTTGCAGCAGCAGGGTGAACTCGTCACCGCCCATGCGTGCCACGGTGTCGTCGTCATCCACACAGGCCAGCAGGCGCTGGGCCATGTCCTTGAGCATGCGGTCGCCGGCGGCATGACCGAGGGAGTCGTTGATCGGCTTGAAACGGTCCAGGTCGAGGAACATCAGCACCACCCAGGCCTTTTGCCGCTCGGCCTGCTGCAAGGCGTTGTACAGGCGGTCCTGGAACAACGTGCGGTTGGGCAGGTGGGTGAGGGCGTCGTAGTAGGCCAGGCGGTGGATGCGCTGCTCGCTGGCCTTGCGCTCGCTGATGTCGGTGAAGAAGCACACGTAGCTGGCCAGGTCGCCTTCGTCGTCCAGCACGGCGGTAATGCCGACCCAGGCCGGGTAGTGGTCGCCGTCGCGGCGCTTGAGCCACATCTCGCCTTCCCAGCTGCCGCGCTGGTGCAACTGCTTGACCACGTAACGCAGGTGGCCCTCCTGCTGTTCGTCGACGGTGAGCAGGCCGGGCAACTGGTCGAGCACCTCGCTGACCTGGTAACCACTGACGCGGCTGAACGCCTCGTTGGCCTGGACGATATAGCCGGCCGGGTCGGTGATCAGAATCGCCGAGGTGGAGTGCTCGAACACCGTCGCGGCCATGCGCAGGTCTTTCTCGGCACGGCGTTGCTGGCTGATGTCGCGGCCGACCCCGAGCACGCCCTCGAAGCGCTCGTCGTCGTCCCACACCAGCACCAGGCGCAACTCGATGGGGATCTTGCGGCCATCGGCGCGCAGGCAGTCGAACAGGAACAGCTGGGTGGGCAGCTGGCTGCGCAACTGCGCCAGTTGCGCCGGGTCGCCCATGGCCTTGCTGACGCGTTCCATCAGGCCGTAGATGCCGGTGAGCTGAGCCGGGTTGGCGATGATCGACTGCCAGCCGTTGGCGAAGATCCAGTCGGCCTGGTAGCCCAGCACCGCCTGCACCGAGGGGCTGACGTAGTTGAGCTTGAGCAGGCTGTCGGTGGAGAAGATCACATCGCTGATGCTTTCGGCGAGCATGCGGTAGCGCTGCTCGCTGTCGCGCAGCGACTGGCTGGCCTCGATCTGCACCGTCACATCCTTGCCCACGCCGATGATGCGCGTCACCAGGCCATCGGCGTCACGGGTCAGTACCTGTTCGCGGATGTCGTAGCAGCGCCAGCCGCCATCCCGGTGGCGGAAGCGCAGCTGGCAGTGCAGCGGCTGGTCGTGGCCAGTGCTGCGTTGTTGCTGGCGCAGGGCCTGGTAGTGCGCGGCGTCTTCGGGGTGCAGCAGCAGCTCCCAGAAACGGTCGCCCATTTGCGCCAGCTCGGTACGGTCATAGCCCAGGGTCTGGCCGAGGTGGCGGTTGCTGAAGATCATCCGCTGGTTGAGCACATCCTGCACGTACAGCTGGTCGGGCACGGTGCGCACCACATCCGACCAGAAACTTTCACGCTCCAGCAGCGACAGCTCCACCTGCTTGCGGCTGGTAATGTCGCTGATGCTGAGGATGACCGCCTGATAGTCGCGTCGTTGTTGCGGCAGGCGGGCCATCAGCCACAAGTGCAGTTCGCCACCCAGCGGTGCCGGCAGGCGTACTTCCAGTTCCAGCAGCGGGCGTTGCTCGATCAAGGCATCGATCAGCTGCATGCCGACGCTGTCGCGGCCATCGCCCGTGCCGTCGATCAGGCGCTGCCAGGCACCTTCGTGGCATTCGACGTTCAACAGCTGGCGGGCGACCTGGTTGATCTCGGTGATCTTCAGTTCCAGCAGCAGCGAGCGGCGCAGGTTCGGGTCCAGCGCCAGGCTTTGCTTGAGCGCGGCGCGGTTACGCAGGTGGTAACGGTCGAGCTGGCCGGGCAGGCTGGACAGGTCGAGCACGCACAGGGCCACGCCGGTGCCTTCGAAAATTTCCTGGTAGCGCCGGCGATCTTCCTGCAGCGCCTTCTGCCGGCGGCGCATGTTGACCAGCGCCAGCACCGGCAGCAGGGCGCAGAACAGCACCAGCAGGCATTTGCCGAGCAGCGCCGGCAGCAGTTTTTGCCGCGCCAGTTTGGCGTCGAACAGGCCGCGCAGTTGCCAGGTACTGTTGTCGATGAAGGCCAGCATCACGCTTTGCAGCGGTTCGTTGCTGGTAGCGGCCGGCGCGTGGTTTTGCAGCACTTCGCCGCTGCGGCTGTTTTCCAGCAGCCACAGAGGGTGGCCGGCGCCGTTCAGGTGGGTGGTGAGGGTACGGTAGTAATCCGCCGACAGGCGCAGCAGCCAGTAGCCGCGGTCCTGTTCGCTGGCCTGGCGCAGCAGCAGGTAGACGGTGCGGTTGTCGGCCGAATTGGTGAAGAAATAGGCGCGGCCCTGGTTCAGCCTGAACAGCTCGTCAAGCAACTGGCGGTCGGGGCTGCCCGCCAGGCTGTCGGCCTGTATCTGCCCGCCGGTGCCGAGCCAGGCCATGTCCTGCAGGGCCGGCAGGCGCTCGCGCAGGGTAGCGAGCAGGCTCGGCAGGGCGGCTGGCGTCGGCGCTTTGACGTAGGGCTGCACCACGTTCATGGCCTGCTGGGCCTTCAGCGCCATGTTCAGGCTCAGGTGGTTGGCCAGGTCGGTGGTGGCGTTCAGGCTCTGTTTGCGCACATCGGCCTGGGTATGCTTGAACTGGGCGAACAGCTGCCATAGCAGCAGGCCCAGCAGGATCAGGGCCAGCAGCGCCAGCGCACCCTTGATCGACCCGCGCAGCGAAGCGGCGGGTGCCTGTGGCACGGAACGCAATGACGACGGATGAGTGAAATTGGTCAAGCGTTGATCCTGCGATTGGGCTGGCGATGGCAGGGATGGAATCATGCACGGTGTGTGCCGCAGTCAGGTAACCAGACTGCGGTGGCGCACTATAAGGCCGGACACCCGAAACGGGCTAGCATGCCTAGGATTATGGCAAAGTGCCAGTCCGCGTGACCGATGGCGCCGGCCCGGTGGTTCGGCAAGCCCCTGCAACCTGTGCGAGAATGGCGCCCGCTTCAAATGACAACGCATCGGAGATGTTCGGTTTTGGTTACTCACTTTTCCTCCAATGGCCTCGATTCCGCCTGCGGGCGCAGCAGTCAGACCCTTGTCAGCACTGCCGTGACCGAGGACGTATCCTGCAAGTCTTGCCAGCGTTCGCTGAGCAAACCCGAGGCGGCGGCTGCCGCCAAAAGCAAGACCCCATCGCTGGCTGAACTGCGCAAGACCGCCAAGGCGGCAGCTGAGCCGGCAGTTGCTGGGGCTGCCGCTGTGGCTGTGAGCAAGCCTGCTGCCAAGGTTGTCAGCACAGCGCCTGCGGCCGCCAAGCCGGGCAAGGTTGCCGAGCAGCAACCTGCCCGCAACAGCGGCTTCAGTGTGAAAGCCGCCTGGGCTGCGCGCCTGGCCGAGCAGGGTGACCAGTGCCGGTTGCCACGGGGCAAGGCCAAGCAGCGTCACGTCTGAGTCATTTTTGGTTGCTGTGCCGGCCCTTTCGCGGGCACGCCCGCTCCCACAGGGATCGCCGATTGCCCATACCCTGTGCTGAACCTGTGGGAGCGGGCGCGCCCGCGAAAGGGCCGGCACAGGCAATAAATTTCCCCCTGGGATCCCCCGATTTCACCCCACCATCGACCTCTCCTATGCAACGCCGCGCGTTGGCGTAGAATGGTCGACTTTGTTCAATGACACCCCGTAAATACATCCCCCTGGCCAGCGTGTCGGGGCGATCGTCGATGTCTTTACCTATCTGATTAGAGGGCTTGGTTTTGGCTCAATACGTCTACACCATGCATCGGCTGAGCAAGGTCGTGCCGCCGAAGCGGGAGATTCTCAAGAACATTTCCCTGTCGTTCTTCCCGGGCGCCAAGATCGGCGTGCTCGGCCTGAACGGCGCCGGTAAATCGACCCTGCTGCGGATCATGGCCGGCGTCGACAAGGAATTCGACGGCGAAGCCCGTCCGATGCCCGACATCAACGTTGGCTACCTGCCACAGGAACCGCAACTGGACCCGAACAAGTCGGTGCGCGAAGTGGTCGAGGAAGCGGTCAGCGTGATCAAGGACGCCCAGGCACGCCTGGACGAGGTCTACGCCGCCTACGCCGAACCGGATGCCGACTTCGACAAGCTGGCCGCCGAGCAGGCCAAGCTGGAAGCCATCCTGCAGGCCGCCGACGGCCACAACCTGGAGCGCCAGCTGGACGTCGCCGCCGACGCCTTGCGCCTGCCGGCCTGGGATGCACGCATCGAGCACCTGTCCGGTGGTGAAAAACGCCGCGTGGCCCTGTGCCGCCTGTTGCTGTCGGCCCCTGACATGCTGCTGCTCGACGAACCGACCAACCACCTGGACGCCGACTCGGTAGCCTGGCTGGAGCGCTTCCTGCACGACTTCCCGGGCACCGTGGTAGCCATTACCCACGACCGTTACTTCCTCGACAACGTCGCTGGCTGGATCCTGGAACTGGACCGCGGCGCCGGTATCCCGTACGAAGGCAACTACTCGGGCTGGCTGGAAGCCAAGTCCGAGCGCCTGGCGCAGGAATCCAAGCAGCAGAGCGCCCACGAAAAGGCCATGAAAGAGGAACTGGAATGGGTGCGCAAAGGCGCCAAGGCCCGCCAGTCCAAGTCCAAGGCCCGTCTGCAGCGCTTTGAAGAAATGCAGTCGCAGGAATTCCAGAAGCGCAGCGAAACCAACGAGATCTACATCCCGGCCGGCCCGCGCCTGGGCGACAAGGTCATCGAGTTCAAGAACGTCACCAAGGGCTACGGCGACCGGGTGCTGATCGACAACCTGTCGTTCTCCATGCCCAAAGGCGCCATCGTCGGTGTAATCGGTGGTAACGGTGCCGGTAAGTCTACCCTGTTCCGTATGTTGATGGGCAAGGAACAGCCGGACTCGGGCAGCATCGAGATCGGTGAAACCGTGCAGCTGGCCTGCGTCGACCAGAGCCGTGAGGACCTGGACGGTGCCAAGACCGTGTTCCAGCAGATTTCCGACGGTTCCGACATGATCCGCATCGGCAGCTACGAGATCCCGTCGCGTACCTATGTAGGCCGCTTCAACTTCAAGGGTGGCGACCAGCAAAAGTTCGTCAAGGACCTGTCCGGTGGTGAGCGTGGCCGCCTGCACCTGGCCCTGACCCTGAAGGAGGGCGGTAACGTCCTGCTGCTCGACGAACCGTCCAACGACCTCGACGTCGAAACCCTGCGTTCGCTGGAAGAAGCTCTGCTGGACTTCCCCGGCGCAGCAATCGTGATCTCCCACGACCGTTGGTTCCTGGACCGTGTGGCTACCCACATCCTGGCCTACGAAGACGACTCGAATGTGGTGTTCTTCGAGGGTAACTACACCGAGTACGAAGCTGACCGCAAGAAGCGCCTGGGCGATGCCGCTGCCCAGCCGCACCGTGTACGGCACAAGAAGCTGGCCCAGTAAGCCAGTGTGCTGATGCACAGGAATGGGGCCCTTCGTGGCCCCATTTTTGTGCCTGGCTGGAAAGTGGTGCTGGCTTCATTCGCGGGCTCGCCCGCTCCCACAGGAACCCCTTGAACTCAAGACTGTGGTGAACCTGTGGGAGCGGGCGAGCCCGCGAAGAAGCCTCCGCCCACATGTTATTTTGTATACACTTACATAAAACGCACCAAATAATTTCAAAAAAACGACATTTCGCCCTATTCCGGTGCGATTGCTTCTTGGTACATTCCTGAAAAAACCAATAAGTCCAATCCTCTTGGTGAGATGTCTAGCATGATCGAATCCGTCGACGATTTCCTCGCGCGCCTGAAGCAACGCGACCCAGCCCAACCTGAATTCCACCAGGCGGTGGAGGAGGTGCTGCGCAGCCTGTGGCCATTCCTCGAGGCCAACCCGCATTACCTGCAGGCCGGCATTCTGGAGCGCATGGTCGAACCCGAGCGTGCCGTACTGTTCCGCGTGTCCTGGGTCGATGACCAGGGCAAGGTGCAGGTCAACCGCGGCTACCGCATCCAGATGAGCAGCGCCATCGGCCCCTACAAGGGCGGCCTGCGCTTCCACCCGTCGGTCAACCTCGGCGTGCTCAAGTTCCTGGCCTTCGAGCAGGTGTTCAAGAACTCTCTTACCTCCCTGCCCATGGGCGGCGGCAAAGGCGGCTCGGACTTCGACCCGAAGGGCAAGAGCGACGCCGAAGTGATGCGCTTCTGCCAGGCGTTCATGAGCGAGCTGTACCGCCACATCGGCGCCGACCTGGACGTCCCTGCCGGCGATATCGGCGTGGGTGCCCGCGAAATCGGCTTCATGTTCGGCCAGTACAAGCGCCTGGCCAACCAGTTCACTTCGGTGCTGACCGGCAAGGGCATGACCTACGGCGGTAGCCTGATCCGCCCGGAAGCCACCGGCTACGGCTGCGTGTACTTCGCCGAAGAAATGCTCAAGCGCCGCGACCTGCGCATCGACGGCCGTCGCGTGGCGATTTCCGGTTCGGGTAACGTGGCCCAGTACGCTGCGCGCAAGGTCATGGACCTGGGTGGCAAGGTGGTTTCGCTGTCCGATTCCGAAGGCACGCTGTACGCCGAGGCTGGCCTGACCGATGCCCAGTGGGACGCGGTGATGCAGCTGAAGAACGTCAAGCGGGGCCGCATCAGCGAGCTGGCCGGGCAGTTCGGCCTGGAGTTCCGCAAGGGCCAGACCCCGTGGAGCCTGCCGTGCGACATCGCCCTGCCGTGCGCCACGCAGAACGAGCTGGACGCCGAAGACGCCCGCACCTTGCTGCGCAATGGCTGCATCTGTGTGGCCGAAGGCGCCAACATGCCGACCACGCTGGAGGCTGTGGATATCTTCCTGGAAGCCGGCATTCTGTATGCCCCGGGCAAGGCTTCGAACGCCGGCGGCGTGGCCGTGTCGGGCCTGGAGATGTCGCAGAACGCCATGCGCCTGCTGTGGACTGCCGGTGAGGTGGACAGCAAGCTGCACAACATCATGCAGTCGATTCACCATGCGTGCGTGCACTATGGCGAAGAGGCGGATGGCCGGATCAACTATGTGAAAGGTGCGAACATTGCCGGTTTCGTGAAAGTGGCTGATGCGATGTTGGCTCAGGGCGTGGTTTGATCTGAGGTCTTTGGGGCTGCTGTGCAGCCCATCGCCGGGCAGCCCCCGCGCCCCCCCCCCCCCCCCCGCCCCCCCCGGAACAAGAAAACCACCGGGGGGGGGGGGGGGGCCGGGGGGGCGGGGGGGGGGGGCCCGCGGGGCCGGGGGCCCCCGCGGGGG
>NZ_PUQD01000101.1 GCF_003331055.1 Pseudomonas sp. AFG_SD02_1510_Pfu_092
GGCAAGCCCGCGAAGCAGGCGACGCGGTGGATGGCACCGGCTGCGCCGGTGTTCGCGGCCACGGCCGCTCCCACAGGGATCGCGCCAGCTTTTAGAAATTGACCAAGACAGTTGCTCCCACAGGTCCAGCACAACGTTCAAGGCATGCACTTGACCTGTGGGAGCTGGCTTGCCGGCGATAGGGAGAGCCGCAAACCTGAAACTCAGCGCCAGGGAGCAGGCTCACCAACCAACTGCCCCTGCACCCCGCCTACACCCATCTCCCGCAATACCAGCCGTTCCCCTTCGGTCTCGACCCGCTCGGCAATCAGCGGCAGGTCGATGCTGTGTGCCGCGCGCTGGATCGCTTCGATGAACAGGCGCTTGTGCTGCTCATGGTCGATATTGCGGATGTAACTGCCATCGATCTTCAGATACGCCAGGCCCAGGTGCGCCAGGTTGCCGATCATGCTGAAGCGCCCGCCAAAACGTTGCAGCGCCAGGCCGAAGCCAAGCGCATGCAGGCGCCGGTTCAGTTGCTCCAGGGCGGACTGCTCGGGCAATTGCTCCTCGCCAATCTCGAAGATCAGGCGCGGCCCCAACGCCGAATGCTGGCCCAGCAATTCAAAGACACGCTGCACAGCCTTGGGGTCGGCCAAGGTGGCGGCGGAGAGGTTCAGCGCCAGCACCTGATCATGCCCGCGCAGGTGGGCAAGCACCTTCTCCAGCACCAGCACATCCAGCCGTGCCATCCAGCCGAAACGCTCCAGCCAAGGCAAGAAGCGGCCCGCCGGCAACGCCTCGCCCTGGCCATCCTGCAAGCGTGAAATCACCTTGTGGTGCAGCACCCGTTGCGCGGTGGCGCAGTCGACCACGGGCTGGAAGAACAGCTCGAAATGCCCGGCGATGAATGCCTGATCGAGCCGTTCGTGCCAGGCATGCTGGCTGTCCGCGGCAACGGCGGCCACACCCTGCTCGAGGCAGACCCAACCCGGCGTCGGCTGGTTTTCGGCGCGGGCCAGGGCCTCGTCGGCCAACTTGAGCAGCGCCTGCGGTGTGTCACCGGGGTTGTAGGGGGCAAGGCCGATGCAGGCCACCGGGTCGATGTCACTGGCGCCGGTTTCATGCAGGCTCTGCAGCGTCGCTTCCAGGGCCTGGGCAAGCTGAACGGCCTCTTCATGCACCATGCCGGGCGCCAGCACGGCGAATTCACCCCCGCGGCTGCGGGAAATCAGATCGTTGGTTTCCGGGTAGCTGGCACAGGTGCGGCGCAATTGCTCACCCACCGCCTGAAGCAACTGGTCGGTTCGCTGGCCACCCAGGCGGGCGTTCAACCCCGCCAGCCCCTGTACCCTCAGCAACAGCAGGTAGCCGGCACGGGCTTCCTCCAGGTTGCTTACCCGGGTGTTCAACTGCATTTCGAAATAGCGGCGGTTGGACAGCCCGGTCAGGCTGTCCTGGTAGGACTCGACACGCAGCCGTTCACTGCGCTCGGCCTGCTCGGTGAACAGCGCCTTGAGCTTTTCGACCATCTGGTTCATTGCCTGCACCACGCGGCGCAGCTCCGGCGTGCGCGGCAGCTCTGGCAAGCTGAGGAATTCGCGACGGGCAATGGCGTGGGATTGCTCGACCATGTAATCCAGCGGCCGCAACTGGCGGCGCAACAGCAAGGCCCCGAGCACGGCACTGGCCGCGCCACACAGCAGCAACCAGCCCAGGCTGCCGAGGGCGCTTTGCCAGAGCTTGGCGATGGCGAACATCGGGTGGCTGATCACTTCAACGCGCGCCGCCTGCTGCCAGCCACGGCTGACGATAGCGTCACCACCGGCGGCCTCCAGGCTGATCAGGTGCACGAACCAGCGCGGCACACCGCCTGGGTCCGGCTCGGCGTGGCGCTCCACCAGCACGGCATTGGAGCCCAGGTCGACGACCTTGATGCTTGAGTAGTAACCACTGTCGAAGATGGAACTGACCATCAGCTCGACCATCGCCGGGTCGTCGATATTCGGCGTCAGCGACAGCGCCAAGGCGGTGGCCGCATCCTGCGCGTGCGAGCGCAGCTGGTTGACGTACTGGTTGCGCGAGCTTTCCAGGCTGACCATGAAACTGCCACTGAAGGCGACCACCAGGAACAGGCAAATGGCCAACAGCAATTGTTTGAACAGTGACATCTGTGCTCCTTCAGTAAACCGGCTCGGCCGGGAACCCTTCGGCCTGCATTTTCTTCAGCAAATCCTGCCAGCGGGACAGCCGTTTGGTATCACCGACCTTCTTGTTGCCTGCGGCGCCCGTCAGCCACAGCCCCTCACCATTGAAGGCGTACACCGGCAGCAGGTCGGTACGCTGGCTGGCCGGTTTGATGGCGTCCATCAGGCTGTCGAGCACCAAGGGTTGTGCCTGTGGGTTTGAATAATAGGTCAGGACCATGTGCGCCCGGTTCTGGCGCAGCGCCTTGACGTAGGTGATGCGCAGTTTTTCGCTGGGGATGCCCATGCGCCGCAGGCTGAAATACTTGGCGATAGCGTAGTCTTCGCAATCCCCGGCGCCTTTGATCAGCGCCTGCACCGGCGTGGCCCAGTAATCGACCTCGTGCCACAGGTCGATATCCTCGACATAGCGCAACTGTTGGTTGAAAAAGCGGTTGACCACCTGTAGCCGCTCAAGCTCCGTACCCTGCTTTTGCGTGGCCATCAGGTTCTGCCAGGCATCGATACGGCCTTGCCCGGCACCCAGCTGGCCATACAGGGCCTGCGACTTGCGGCTGATCTGGGAAAAGTCCCAATCGGCGTGCAAGCCGCCCAGCAGCAAGCTGCCCAGCAGCGCAGCAAGGCCGACACGTTGCACAACGCTTTTGAGCACCCAGGATATCGCCACTACCAAGCCCTGCTCAGGCCAGTCGAAAGCAGCGATGGTGCGGCTTGCCACGGCAAAAAACAATGGCACCGTGCAATCATGCACCCGCTGGTCAGCAGGCCTACACTTTCTGTTTATATCCTTCTATAGCCTGCTTCCTTTGCCAGGCGACTTCATCCACCATAGCCGCGCTTTGGGGCGAGCGTTCCAACCGCTGCAGGTTTGACACCCCCTGGGGCTGTTACTAGTGTCATTGGATCCAACTTTAGTCATCGTTGAGGCAGACGTCGCGTGGCCGAGAAAATCAAATTGAGCAATGTGCTGGCCAGCGAGCAGCTGTTGCCGCACCAGGCCCGTGGGGTGATCGAGGAACGCCTGCGCAGTGCCATTCTCGACGGCCGTTTGCCGCCAGGTACGGCCGTGCGACAACAAGAGCTCGCGACATTGTTCGGTGTCAGCCGCATGCCGGTGCGCGAGGCCCTGCGCCAGCTCGAAGCGCAGTCGCTGCTGAAAGTGGAGATGCACAAAGGCGCGGTGGTTGCACCGTTGATCGGCGAGGACGCGGTAGACAGCTATGCCCTGCGCGTACTGCTCGAGAGTGAGGCGCTGCGCCAGTCTATTCCGCTGCTGGACGCCAGCGACATCGCCAGCGCCCGCGGGTACATCCAGCAACTGGAGAACGAAACCCGCCACGCCGAGATCGGCCGCCTCAACCGCCTGTTCCACATGTCGTTGTACCACAAGGCGCCGAACAAGAAGCTGCTGCGCCTGATCGATGATGAACTGAACGAGGAAGAACGCTTCCTGCGCTTTCATCTTTCCTCCATGGGCCTGGGCAAGCTCACCCAGGACGACCACAACGCACTGGTGGATGCAGCCAGCGACAAGCTGGTGGACGACGCGGTAGCGGTGCTGGAACGGCATTTGAACAGCGCATCGCGGGTAATTCGCAGGTATCTGGATACGCAACTGAGGCGTTGACGGGTAGCGGCCGCACATCCGGTGCAGTCAGGTGGGTTGCAAATTGGGCGAGCTGCGCCAACAATGAGACTAATTATCATTCATGTCCATTAACGGCAGCGCCCTCGTCCATGCCCAGCAACGACTCCGTGCAAACGCTCTACAGTGACCACCACGGCTGGTTATATGCCTGGCTGCGCAGCAAGCTCGGCAACGCTGCCGATGCCGCAGACCTGGCCCAGGACACCTTCGTACGCCTGCTGCAACGTCGCGAACACTTGCAGCTGAACACGCCCCGGGCATTCCTGCGCACCGTCGCGCGTGGGCTGGTGATCGATCACTGGCGGCGCGAAGAACTGCACAGGGCCTATCTCGAGGCACTTGCACAGGTACCGGAGGCACAGGCGCCCTCGGCCGAAACCCGCGAGCTGCTGCTGGAGTTGCTCGAGCGCATCGCGTGTATGCTCGATGGCCTCAAGCCCAAGGTCCGTCGCGCCTTCCTGCTGGCCCAGTGCGAAGGGTTGAAGCACCAGGCCATCGCCGACCAGATGGGGATCTCGGTACGTAGCGTGGAGCGCTACATTGCCGATGCGCTCTACCATTGCTACCTGCTGCGCTATGCCGACGAGGGCTGACCTGATGACCGCTGCACACCCGGATGCAACGGCGGTCAAGCAGGCCATTCAGTGGATGTTGCGGCTGCGCGAAAGCGGGCATGACCTCGCCCTGCAGCAGCAGTGCAAGCAATGGCGCAGCGCCCGTCACGAACACGAACAGGCCTGGCAACGGGTCATTCACCTGCACCAGGACCTCGACCTGCGCGCCATCCCCGGCGCCGGGCTGGCCCTGCAGACCCTGGAGAACAGCCAGCGCCGCCTGCACCGGCGGCAGGCGCTCAAACTGCTGGGCGGCATTGCCATGGTGGGGACGGCGGCATGGCTGGGCAAAGACCTTGAGGCCGTCGGCAGCTGGACATCGGACTATGCCACCGGTACGGGTGAGCGACGCAGTTTTCCACTCCCCGATGGCTCGCTGCTGCAGCTCAACACCGACAGCGCCGTGGACCTGGTTTTCAATGAACAGCAGCGCATGGTTCGTCTGAAGCGAGGGGAGTTGATGATGACCTGCAACGCGCAGCTTCCCCTGCTTGTGAGGACGCGTGATGCATTGCTGGAAAGTTTCGCAGGGCATTTTGCGGCACGCCAGGACAGCGATTGCACGCAGGTCAGCGTCAGCCGAGGCAGAGTGGCGATACACCGGCCTGGCAATGGCCAGCTGCAATGGATCGAAAGCGGCCAGACCTGGCGCCTGGACAGGCAAGGTGCGCACCAGCTCGAGCAGGTAGACATGGACCCGCTGGCGTGGAGCGAAGGGCTGATCGTAACCCGCGACATGCGCCTGCCCGACTTCCTCGCGCAGGTCGGCCGTTATCGGCATGGTTACCTGGGCTGCAGCGAGGACATCGCCGATTTACGCCTTTCGGGCGTGTTCCGCCTTGATGACCCGGAGCAACTGCTGCAACTGTTGCCAAAGACGCTGCCCGTGCGGCTTCGCCAACGCACACGCTGGTGGGTGCGGGTAGAAGCTTTGGCTTGAGGCGGGAGCTGGTTTGGCGGCGAGGGTGCGCGCAGTGGCCCCATGACTTTTTTGACGGGTTTTGCCTGCCGGTCCGGCTAGAACAGTAAGCGACACCTCCTGCCCTCACACCTCAACGGACCCCTCATGCCAATTGCCCCAGTGCGTACACGCGCTTCCAATGCGAATGATTTTCGACCTGTCTTACACTCAGCCAAGTTGAGCAGAGCCATCCGGGCCGCCCTGTTTGGCACCGCCTTGGGGCTGTTAGCGGTTCCGCAAATATCCGTGGCGGCCGAAACGCCCCAGGTGAGCCAGGTTTACGCGATTCCGGGCGGTCAACTGGATGACGTCCTCAACCAGTTCGCTCGCCAGGCTGGCATCACCTTGTCGAGCACCCCCCAGCTCACCCAGGGCTTACAGTCCAACGGCCTACAGGGGCGATACCCCACCGACCAGGCACTGCGCCAGTTGCTCAATGGCAGCGGCCTGGAAGCGCTCAGCCAGGATGGCCGCAGCTATGTGCTGCAAGCCCAACCCCAAGGCGCCGCCCTCTCCTTACCCGATACCGATGTGCGCGGCTTCAGCCTTGGCAATGCATTGGGCAGCATGGAAGGCTACAACGCCACTCACAGTCAGGTGGCGACCAAAACCAGCATGCCGCTGGTGGAAACATCCCAGTCGGTGTCGGTGGTTACCCGTCAGCAGATGGACGACCAAGGCTCACAGACCGTCGCCCAGGCCATGCGCTACACGCCTGGCGTGCTGACCAACCCCTATGGTGCGACCCATCGCTACGACTATGTCGCAATGCGTGGTTTCAACGACGGCTCGGTGGATAACATCTACGTCGACGGCCTCAAGTCGATGGGAGACAACGGCACCTACAGCACCATGCAGGTGGACCCATACTTCCTTGAGCGTATCGACATTCTCAAGGGGCCGTCTTCGGTACTGTATGGGCGTAGCTCGCCAGGAGGCCTGGTGGCGCTGACCACCAAGAAGCCGCTGTTCATGCCCTACCACCAGGTGCAGGCCACGGTCGGCACCCAGGGCCAGCGTGGCATGGGTTTCGACTTCAGCGGCCCTGTGGATGCAGACAAGCGGATCGCGTATCGGCTGACAGGCCTGGCGGATGCTTCCGACACCCAGTTCGACCACAACAAGGAAGAACGTTACGCCATCGCTCCGGCTATCAGCATCGACTTTAGCGAAGATACCTCGCTTACCCTGCAGGCCTACCTGCAACACGACCCCAACGGCGGCTACCACGGTGGTAACCCCGCAGACGGCATGCTTCACCAGCGCAACGGCTTGCGCCTGTCGGACCACTTCTTCGAGGGCGAGCCGGGTATCGACAACTACGAGCGCACCCAGCAGTCCTTCAGCTACCAGTTTGAGCATCGCTTCAACGATGTGTTCACCGCACGGCAGAACTTCCGCTACCAAGATTCCGATGTGTCGATGGACCAGGTGTATTCAGCTGGTTGGGCAGATGCCGACAGCAATATCCTCAACCGCGCCTACACCGGCGGCGACGAACGCCTGCATTCGTACATCATCGACAATATGCTGCAGGCTGAATTCTTTACCGGCGCCGCGAAACACACCCTGCTGATGGGTACCGACTACCAGCGACGCAAGGCCGATGTCGCCTGGCGTTATGGCAGCGTCGACCCGCTGGATGCCGGCAATCCGCAGTATGGCAATGGCAACCTGCAGGTGTTGGGCGAGAACCACTACCAGCGGCGATTGCAGCAAACGGGGGTGTACCTGCAGGACCTGATAGAGCTGGACCAGTGGCGCTTTTCCCTGGGGCTGCGCCAGGACTGGGTGAAGGTGTCCGAAGAGAACCGTGACAGCAGCACTAAGGTCGATGATCAGCGCTCGAAGTTCACTACTCGCGCAGGGGTGCTCTACCTGTTCGAGAACGGCATTGCGCCTTATGTCAGTTACTCGGAGTCGTTCAACCCCAATACCGTGTCCGACCAGGAAGGTCGCCCGCTGGCACCGACCGAGGGCACTCAATGGGAAGCCGGCATCAAGTATCAGCCACCGGGCAGCGACAACCTGTTCACGGCATCGGTATTCCGCATCGAGCAGGAGAACCTGGCGTCGAAGCAGCCTGACGAAGAGTTCTACCGCCCTGTGGGGCAAGTGCGCTCTCAAGGGCTGGAGCTGGAAGCCCATGTGCAGGTAACCGATAACCTCAAGCTGCTGGGCGGCTATACCTTTACCGACATCGAGTACGCCAAGTCGATGCCTAGCCTGGTGTCGGGCAGCCTGGATAACAAGGGCAATTCGCCGACCCAGGCGCCGAAACAGATGTTCTCGCTTTGGGCTGACTACGATTTCCGCCAGGGGCCTCTGGATGGCCTGCGCTTGGGCGGTGGGGTGCGGTATGTGGGGTACAGCTGGGTGGATGCGGAAAACAGCATGAAGGTACCTTCCTACACCCTGTTCGACGCCTCTGTCGGCTATGACTTGGGTAAGGTCGGCCTGAAAGGTGTGGATGTGCGCTTGAACGCTAACAACCTTACCAATGAAAGCTACATCGCGTCGTGTGCCAGCCTGAACTACTGCTACATGGGTGAAGAGCGCAATGTCAGTGCTACGGTGAGCTATCAGTTCTGACCTTGGGTTTATGCCCTGAAAAGACAAAGCCCCTGTCTGCATCGCAGACAGGGGCTTTGGATTTGAATCTTGACGATGACCTACTCTCACATGGGGAAACCCCACACTACCATCGGCGATGCATCGTTTCACTGCTGAGTTCGGGATGGGATCAGGTGGTTCCAATGCTCTATGGTCGTCAAGAAATTCTGTGTGCTGGTTCGTCCATCGGACGCGCCGGCGAAATCTCTGTAGTTCCTACTTAAAGACAAAACCCCTACCTGCATGTGCAGATAGGGGTTTTGCGAAATGAATCTTGACGATGACCTACTCTCACATGG
>NZ_PUQD01000102.1 GCF_003331055.1 Pseudomonas sp. AFG_SD02_1510_Pfu_092
CGGCTTTAGCCGCGAACACCGGCGCAGCCGGTGCCATCCACCGCGTCGCCTGCTTCGCGGGTGAACCCGCTCCCACATGAAATCGCGCATGCCTTGGCTCACGCATTACCTGTGGGAGCGGCCGTGGCCGCGAACACCGGCGCAGCCGGTGCCATCCACCGCGTCGCCTGCTTCGCGGGTGAACCCGCTCCCACATGAAATCACGCATGCCTTGGCTCACGCATTACCTGTGGGAGCGGCTTAGCCGCGAACACCGGCGCAGCCGGTGCCATCCACCGCGTCGCCTGCTTCGCGGGCTTGCCCGCTCCCACATGGAATCGCGCAGGTCGTGGGCTCATGTAATACCTGTGGGAGCGGCTTTAGCCGCGAACACCGGCGTAGCCGGTGCCATCCACCGCGTAGCCGGCTTCGCGGGTGAACCCGCTCCCACAAGGTCCGAGGCTAGCGCAGGGTCCGCTCCAGCCCACCCACCAGCATGCTTTCCATCAACCCCAGCCCCTGTTCCTCGGGCAAGGCCTTCAACAACCCCGGTAACTGGTTGAGCAACGTCGCCAGCACATGCGCCGTCGCCAGCAAAGCCTCCCCCTGCAATTTCGCCTGCGGTGCGATCAACCGCAGCAAGCCCGCCTCATAGCGCTTGCGCAGCAAGGCCAGGCGCGCCTGCTGGTCGTCGCTCAGGCAGCACAAGTCCCGCTCTGCCAGGCGAAACTGCAGCGGCCGCTCGGCATGCAGTTGCCAGTGCGCGGCAATCAGGCAGCTCAAGGCCGAGGCGCCACGGGCCATGGCCCGCCGCCCCTGGTCGAGGGTGGCCTGCAGTTCCTCGTACAATTCCTCGATCAGGTCGTACAACAAGTCCTGCTTGCTGGGGAAGTGATGGTACAGCGAACCTGCGGTCAGCCCGACATGGGCCGCCAGCTCGCGCATGCTGACCTGGCCAAAGCCCTTCTCGGCAAACAGCGCCATGGCCCGGTCACGTCGCTCTTCAAAGTTGGCACAGCGCATCGCGGCATTGACCGGGGGCATGGCGTTCGCTCCTCAGTAGGTGAAGAAACCGCGGCCGCTCTTGCGCCCCAGCCAACCGGCCGCGACCATTTCCTTGAGCAACGGGGCAGGGCGGTACTTGCTGTCGTTGAAGCCTTCGTGGAACGCTTCCATGATCGCCAGCAGGGTATCCAGGCCAATCAGATCGGCCAGCGCCAGCGGGCCGATCGGCTGGTTGCAGCCAAGGCGCATGCCGGTGTCGATGTCTTCGGCACTGGCCAGGCCTTCCTGGCGCACGAAGATCGCTTCGTTGATCATCGGCACCAGGATGCGGTTGACCACGAAGCCCGGGCGGTTGCCGGCGGTGATCGGGGTCTTGCCGACTTTTTCGGTCACCACCAGCGCCTGGGCGTAGGTGCTGTCGCTGGTCTGCAGGCTGCGAATGATCTCGACCAGCGCCATCATCGGCACCGGGTTGAAGAAGTGCACGCCGATGAAGCGCTCGGGGTGTTCGATGCTGGCCGCCAGCTGGGTCACCGACAACGACGAGGTGTTGGTGGCGATCAGGCAATCGGCGGCAACGTTGCCAGCTACCTGCTGCAGAATGCGCTGCTTGAGCTGCAGGTTTTCAGTGGCGGCCTCGATCACCAGCTGCGCGCCGCCGAGCTGGGTGTAGTCGGTGCTGGTGCGAATGCGGGTGCGGGCGGCTGCCGCCTGGTCGGCGGCAAGGGTGCCTTTGCTGACCTGGCGCTCGAGGTTCTTGCTCAAGGTGGCCACGCCGCGCTCCAGCGCGGCGTCGGAAACGTCCACCAGCAACACCTGGTAGCCCGCCACGGCACACACCTGGGCAATGCCGTTGCCCATGGTGCCGGCGCCGATCACGGCGATCTGTTCAATGCTCATGTGGCTCATGTTCCCCTTCAGACGCGCTCGAAGACCACGGCGATGCCTTGGCCGCCGCCGATGCACATGGTGGCCAGGGCGTAGCGGCCCTGGATGCGTTGCAGCTCGTGGATGGCCTTGGTCGCGATGATCGCGCCGGTGGCACCGACCGGGTGGCCGAGGGAAATGCCCGAGCCGTTGGGGTTGACCTTCTCCGGGTCGAAGCCCAGTTCGCGGCTCACGGCGCAGGCCTGGGCGGCGAACGCTTCGTTGGACTCGATCACATCCAGGTCCTGCACCTTCAAGCCGGTCTTTTCCAGCACCTTGCGGGTGGCCGGGATCGGGCCCAGGCCCATCAGTTCAGGCTCGACGCCGGCATGCGCGTAGCCGACCAGCCGGGCCAGTGGCTTCAGGCCCAGGCGGCGCACCGCATCACCGGTGGCCAGCACCAGGCCGCCGGCGCCATCGTTGATGCCACTGGCGTTGCCGGCAGTGACGGTACCGTCCTTGCGGAACACCGGCTTCATTCCGGCCAGTTGTTCGCTGGTCACTTCGCCCCGCACATGCTCATCGACACTGAACTGAACGCTGCCCTTGCGGGTTTTCAGTTCCAGCGGGACGATCTGGCTGGCGAAACGGCCTTCGGCGATGGCGCGCGCGGCACGGCGCTGGCTGGTCAGGGCCAGCTCGTCCTGCATTTCGCGGGTAATGCCGTGCTTGGCCGAGACGTTCTCGGCGGTAATGCCCATGTGGAAGTGTTCGAACGGGTCGTGCAGTACGCCGACGGTGTAGTCGATGCCTTGCAGGTCACCCATGCGTGCACCCCAACGGGCCTGCGGCAGCAGGTACGGGCCACGGCTCATGGATTCGGCGCCAGCCGCCACGGCCACATCGGTGTCACCCAGCAGCAGGCATTGGGCCGCCGAGACGATGGCCTGCAGGCCCGAACCGCACAGGCGGTTGACGTTGAAGGCCGGGGTTTCCTTGGGGATGCCGGCGTTCATCGCCGCCACCCGGGCCAGGTAGGCGTCGCGTGGCTCGGTGGGGATCACGGTGCCCATCACCAGGTGGCCGACCTGCTCGGCGGCCAGGCCCGAACGCTCGATGGCGGCGCGGGTGATGGTGCTGGCCAGGTCGGCCAGCGGCAGGTCCTTGAGGGCGCCGCCAAAGCTACCAATGGCGGAACGGACGGCACTGACGACGTAGATTTCTGCGCTGCTCATAGGGGCTCCGATTGCGAAGGCATGGCGGGACCGGGCCAGGCTCTGCGAGAATGGCCGACGATCCCGGAGTGGGACCGAGTCTAGGCAAAGGCTCTGTTGCAGCCTATGCCGGAACTGTTCAGACAACCTGGCACTTTTTGCCACTCAGCATAGACAGCGAAAACCGCCATGCGCGATAGCGATTCGGTCGCCGTGTACTTCCTCAATGCCATGCTCCACGCCCTGCGCGATTGCCCCGCCGATCGCGATGCACAGCTGCGTGCGGTGGGCATCGACCCGCAACTGCTCGGGCAACCCCAGGCGCGGGTGCCGGCCAAGGCTTTCGCCCAGCTGTGGCTGGCGCTTATCCAGCGCCTGGACGACGAGTTCTTTGCCCTCGACAGCCATGGCATGCCGCTGGGCAGTTTTGCCCTGATCTGCCGCGGCCTGATCCTCGAGCCGACCCTGGAAAAAGCCTTGCGCCAGTGCATCGGCGGCTTCGGCCTGTTCCTGCGTGACTTGCGCGGCAGCCTGACGGTACGCGGCGGGCGCGCGCTGATCAGCGTGCAGTCGAACATTGCCGACCCGCTGACTCGGGTGTACGCCGAGGAAACCTACCTGGTGCTGATGATCGGCATGCTGTGCTGGCTGGCCGGGCGGAGGATCGCCATCGACCGCACCGAGCTGGCGGTGTCGCGCCCGGCCCAGGACGACGACCTGCTGTTGTGGGGGCCAGACCTGCGCCTGGGTAGCGGGCGCACCGAGGTGGAGTTCGACAGCGCTTACCTGCGCCTGCCGGTGGTGCAGGACCTGGCCGCCCTGAAGACCTTTCTGCGCAGCGCGCCGCAGGGGCTGGTGATCCGTTTTCGCAACCAGAACGGGCTGGTGGCCGAGGTGTACCGGCACCTGCGCGCGCGGCGCTATGGCCAGTGGCCGACGCTGGCGGCGCTGGCGCAGCAGCAGGGTGTCAGTGCCAGTACCTTCCGCCGGCAACTGGAGCGGGAAGGGCGTTCGTACCAGCAGATCAAGGATGAGGTGCGCCGGGCGATGGCCTTCGAGCGGTTGCGCGAAGGGGTGTTGAGCATCGCCGAAATCGCCGAGCAGACGGGTTTCCAGGAGCCCAGTGCATTTCACAGGGCGTTCAAGAAATGGACCGGCCATAGCCCGGGCAGCTACCGGGCGCGGTTGGCCGGGCGTTGAGGTGTTGCCTGTACCGGCCTCTTCGCGGGCTCGCCCGCTCCCACAGAATCTGCAAGCAGCGCTGTACCTGTGGGAGCGGGCAAGCCCGCGAAGAGGCCTGCCCAGGCTACCGATCAATAATCAGGCCGGCACCATGGCAAACCCGACGCCAAAGCGGTTCCAGGCATTGATGGTGGCAATCGCCAAGGTCAGGTTGGCCACTTCGGCCGGTTCGAAGTGTTCCTGCAGGGCGTCATATTGCGCTTGCGGCGCGCCTTGTTCCGGCAGCCGCGTCAAGCTCTCGACCCAAGCCAGTGCCGCACGTTCACGTGGTGTGAAATAGGCCGTTTCCTGCCACACGCACAAGGTCTGCAGGCGCGCCTCGGTCTCGCCGGCCTTGCGCGCATCGTTGGCGTGCAGGTTGACGCAGTAGGCACAGCCGTTGATCTGCGAGGCGCGCAGGCGCACCAGCTCCAGCAGGGAATTTTCCAGGCCGCTCTTGGCCAGGGCCTGCTCCAGGCCGACCATGGCTTTGTAGGCTTCGGGGGCGTGCCTGGCCCATTCGATACGGTTGTGCATGGCTGTCTCCAGAGGTGTGTGGTTGGGGGTGGCGCTACTGTAGCGCCGCCCCTGCGCCGCCCCGATAGCCAATCCGGCGCATCTGCGGGAGGCCAATCGGCCATTCAGCTGGCCACTGACAAGCATCCAATCTCTTCATTTCTGCCAGGCCGCCCAAGCCCGGATAATGACCCGATCTTGCAACAGGAGAACCCCTTCATGTCCGATGAACGCTACATGCGCGAAGCCCTCGACCTGGCCCGCGCCAATATCCGCGCCGGCGGCCGGCCCTTCGGTGCCGTGCTGGTGTACAAGGGGCAGGTGCTGGCGCGTGCGGTGAACGAGATCCACAGCACCCAGGACCCGACCGCCCACGCCGAGATGCAGGCCATTCGCAAGGCCAGCCATGCGCTCGGCCAGGCGCGCCTGGACGGCGCCGAACTCTATGCCAGCGGCCACCCGTGCCCGATGTGCCTGGCGGCCATGCACCTGTGTGGCATCGAACGGGCCTGGTTTGCCTACGACAACGCCGAAGGCGAGCCGTACGGCTTGTCCACTGCCGCGGTGTACGCGCAGATGGCGCGCCCGCCGCAGCAGCAGAGCCTGCCGCTGCGCGCGCTGAAACCCAGCGGCGAAGGCGGTCTGTACCTTGAGTGGAAACAGGCCAGCGCCCAATGAGGGTGGCATTGAACCTGCTGCTGGTGGTGCTGCTGGCATTGAACCTGCGGCCGATCCTGACCAGCATCGGGCCGCTGCTCGAACCGATGCGCGCCAGTACCGGCCTGGGTTATCAGCAGGCCGCCTTGCTGACTGCATTGCCGGTGCTGTGCATGGGCCTGGTGCCCTTGTTGCAACCCTGGCTGCGGCGCTGGCTGAGCGAGCATGGCGGTATGCTCGCGGGGCTGGCAGCCATCGCCCTGGCGTGCCTGTGGCGCCTGCAGCTGGACAGCGCCTGGGCGCTGATCGCCAGTGCGCTGGTCGCCGGCCTTGGGGTGGCGGTGGTGCAAGGCATGATGCCGGGGCTGGTCAACCGCTGGTTCCCTGGTCGCCTGGCGGCGGCAATGGGCCTGTATTCGGCGGCGCTGATGAGCGGTGGTGGCCTGGCCGCCGTGCTCGGGCCGCACATCAGCGGCCACTTCGGCCATTGGCAGGTCGGCCTCGGCCTGTGGGCGGCCCCGGCGCTGCTGGCGCTGCTGGCCTGGGCCGTGCTGCGGCCGCGCCAGGACGCCCCTGCGCTGGCCGGCGCCAGTGGCGGGCACTGGTTCGGCACGCGCCGGGCCTGGCTGCTGGCGCTGTACTTCGGCCTGATCAACGGCGGCTACACCAGCATGGTGGCCTGGCTGCCGGCGTACCATATCGAGCACGGTGGCAGCGCCCAAGGCGGTGCCGACCTGGTGGGCCTGATGACCCTTTTCCAGGTCGCCGGCGCACTGGGTTTGCCGTTGCTGCTGCGGCGCTGGGCAGACCGTCGCCCGGGCCTGTGGCTGGCGCTGGCGATCCAGTTGGGCGGTTTTCTCGGCCTGCTGCTGGCCCCCACGCTGGCCTCGGGGCTGTGGGTGGCGCTGATCGGCTTCGGCCTCGGCGCCTGTTTCAGCCAGAGCCTGACGCTGACCCTGGAACACCTGAAAACGCCTGCCGAGGCGGGCAGCCTGGCGGCGTTCGTGCAGGGGGTCGGTTTCATCATCACCGGCATCGTGCCCTACATCACCGGCTGGTTGCGTGATGTGAGCGGTGACTTCCAGGCCTCGTGGGCGCTGTTGACCGTGACCGTGCTGGCGATGCTGCTGGTCACCGCGTGCTTCAACCCACGCGGTTACGCGGCGGCCATTGCCCGCTCGCCAGCCGGGGGCAAGGCCGCGCCGGTCAACTGAGGCGCTGCAGGGTGTCGCGCACCCGGTCCAGTGCCGGGTCGATGTCCAGCAGCTCGATCGCGCCGAAGCCCAGCAGCAGCCCCGGGCGTACCGGCGCTTCGCTGAAGAACGGCGCCAGCGAATACAGGCCGACTTCCACCTTGCGTGCAAGGTTGGTCAGCAGTTCGACATCGACCCCGGGCCTGGCCAGGGCGCTGAGGTGGAAGCCGGCGCTGGCGGGGATGGCGCTGAACCACGGCGCCAGGTCACCGCCCAGGCGTGCGAGGATGCGCTCGCGACGGGCGCTGTAGACCTCGTGGCAGCGGCGGATGTGCTTGTTCAGGTGGCCTTCGCCAAGAAAACGCGCCAGCGCCCACTGCATCAGCGGCGGGCTGTGCCAGTCGCTGAGGTGCTTGGCCACGCAAGCGGCCTCCAGCACCGCCGGGGGCAGCACGGCGTAGCCCAGGCGCAGTTCCGCCAGCAGGGTCTTGGAAAACGTCCCCACATATGCCACCAGGCCATGCCGGTCAAGGCGCTGCAGGGCGTCTGCGGCGGGCCCGTGATAGCGGAACTCGCAGTCGTAATCGTCTTCGATGATCAACGCCCCCAGCTCGGCGGCGCGTGCCAGCAGCGCATGCCGACGCGGCGCGCTCATCGGCATGCCCAGCGGGAACTGATGCGAGGGCGTCACGTAGATCAGCCGGGTGCCGGCGGCGATTTGCTCCACGCACAGGCCTTCCTCGTCCACCGCTACCGATTGCACGCGCGCGCCCAACGCCAGGAACAGTTGCCGCGCCGGCGGGTAGCCGGGGTCTTCCATGGCCACCTGGCAGCCCGGCTCGACCAGCACCCGGGCGATCAGGTCCAGCGCCTGCTGGGCGCCGTTGCACACCAGCAGGTCGGCGGCGCTGCAATGCACCCCCCGGGCGTAGGCGATGTGGTGGGCGATGGCCTCGCGCAGCTCTGGCAGGCCCTGGGCGGTGAAGTGCCGTTCCGGGTGGCGCTGGCTGCGGCGCAGGGCGTAGTTCAGGCAGCTGCGCCACTGGCCGAACGGGAACTGCACCTTGCTCGAAGCGCCGCCGACAAAGTCGTAACGCGACGGTGCCTGCAACTGGCGTTGGCCGAGTACGGTGGCGCGCTGCTGCCAGCGTTCGAGCGACGCGGCGGCGGCCAGCGGAATGCTCGGTGATGTGCGGCTGCGCAGCGGCTGGCGCGGGGTGATGAAGGTGCCACGGCCGACCACGCCGCTGAGCAGGTTGTCGTAAGTCAGTCGGGCATAGGCCTCGGCCACGGTTTTGCGCGAAACGCCCAGCTGCTCGGCCAGCAAGCGGCTGGGCGGCAGCTGGGTGCCGGCGGCCAGGTGGCCGCTGTCGATGCCGGCGCGCAGTTGCTGGTAAAGCTGGTCGGCCAGGCCTTTGCGGCCTTCCAGGCGGATGTGCAGTTCCATGGGTGGTCCGGAGCGGGAAAGTGCTCAGGATAGCGGATTGCCTGGGGCAGGGCATGGGGCCGCTTGCGTGAGCCATAGGCCTGCGCGACTCCATGTGGGAGCAACTGTCTTACTCAATTTCTAAAGGCCGGCGCGATCCCTGTGGGAGCGGGCAAGCCCGCGAAGCAGGCGACGCGGTGGATGGCACCGGCTGCGCCGGTGTTCGCGGCCACGA
>NZ_PUQD01000103.1 GCF_003331055.1 Pseudomonas sp. AFG_SD02_1510_Pfu_092
GGCGTGGGCCTGGCGCGGGGTTACCACCAACGCCCGGCGCTGACCGCCGAACGCTTCGTGCCGGACCCGTTCAGCGCAAGCGGCGGGCGCCTGTACCGCACCGGCGACCTGGCGCGCTACCGCGCCGACGGGGTGATCGACTACGCCGGGCGCATCGACCACCAGGTGAAGATTCGCGGCCTGCGCATCGAGTTGGGCGAGATCGAAGCGCGTTTGCTGGAGCTGCCGAGCGTGCGGGAAGCGGTGGTGCTGGCCCAGGACGGGCCGAACGGCAAGCAACTGGTGGGTTATGTGGTACCTGCCGACGGCACGCAAACGCACGGCGCTTTGCGCGACAGCCTGCGCGAAGCACTGAAGGCCAGCCTGCCGGACTACATGGTGCCAACGCACCTGTTGCTGCTCGACGCACTGCCGCTGACGCCGAACGGCAAACTGGACCGCAAGGCCCTGCCGCAGGCGGATGCCAGCCAGCTGCAGGGCGAGTACGTCGCCCCGCAAAGCGATCTGGAACAGCAGATCGCGGCGATCTGGGCCGATGTGCTGAAGCTTGCGCAAGTTGGCCTGACCGACAACTTCTTCGAACTGGGCGGCGACTCGATCATCTCGCTGCAGGTGGTCAGCCGCGCTCGTCAGGCGGGTATTCTGTTCACGCCCAAGGACCTGTTCGAAGCCCAGACAGTGCAGGCACTGGCCCGCCGCGCCAGGCGTGGCGACAGTGTCGCGATCGATCAGGGGCCGGTAACCGGCGAGATGCCGCTCACCCCGATCCAGCACTGGTTCTTCGCGCAGCCGATTGCCGCGCGCCATCACTGGAACCAGTCGCTGCTGCTCACACCTGGCCATGCGCTCGACCCGGCAAAGCTCGAGGGCGCCTTGCAGGCATTGCTGGCCCATCACGATGCCCTGCGGTTGCGCATGCGCCACCTGGGCGCGCACTGGCAGGCCGAGTTCGTCGACGCCGACCGCGCCCCGCTGCTGTGGCAGCGGGCGTTCGCCAGCATCGAGCAGTTGCAGCAAGCCGCCAGTGAAGCGCAGCGCAGCCTCGACCTCGAACATGGCCCGTTGCTGCGTGCCCTGCTCGCGGAACTGCCTGATGGCAGCCAGCGCCTGCTGTTGGTGATCCATCACCTGGTGGTGGACGGGGTGTCGTGGCGTGTGCTGCTGGAAGACCTGCAACAGGCCTACCAGGCCCTGGCGGCCGCGCAGCCGCTGCAACTGCCGGCCAAGACCACGTCGTACAAAGCCTGGGCGCAGCGTTTGCAGGCCTATGCCGCTGCGCCCGTGCTGCAACAGCAACTGGGCTACTGGCAGGGGCAGTTGCACGGCGCCAGTGAAATGCTGCCCTGTGACAACCCGCAAGGCAGCCGGCAACTCAAACATGCGGCCTCGGTGACCACGCGCCTGGGGGTGGAAGACACCCGTCGGCTGTTGCAGATGTGCCCGGCGGCCTACCGCACGCAGATCAACGACCTGCTGCTGACGGCCCTGGCGCAGGCCATCAGCCACTGGAGCGGCCAGCCGGAAGTGCTGGTACGCCTGGAAGGGCATGGCCGCGAAGACCTGTTCAGCGGCATCGACCTGACGCGCACGGTGGGCTGGTTCACCAGCCTGTATCCGCTGAAGCTGAGCCCGCAGGCGGACCTGGCAGGGTCGATCAAGACCATCAAGGAACAGCTGCGCGCCGTGCCGGACAAAGGCCTGGGCTATGGCGTGCTGCGTTACCTTGGCGATCACGCAAGCCGCGAGGCGCTTGCCGGCTTGCCGGAAGGGCAGATCGTGTTCAACTACCTCGGGCAGTTCGACGCCAGCTTCGATGGCGAAGCGAGCCTGTTCTCCCCGGCCCGCGAAAGCGATGGCCCCCGGCAGGACGCCGAAGCGCCGTTGCCCGCCCTGTTGACCATCAACGGCCAGGTCTACGCGGGCGAGCTGCGCCTGGAGTGGACCTTCAGCGAGGACGTTCATCGCCGTGAAACCATCGAGCGCCTGGCCCAGGCTTACCAGCAGGCCCTGGGCGCGATCATCGAGCATTGCTGCGGCGCCGGCCCCCGTGGCCTGACCCCGTCAGACTTCCCGCTCGCCAGCCTGACCCAGGCGCAGCTGGACCAGCTGCCGGTGGCGGTTGTCGAAATCGCCGATGTCTACCCGTTGTCGCCGATGCAGCAGGGCATGCTGTTCCACAGCCTCTACGAGCACGGCAGTGGCCATTACATCAACCAGCTGCGCGTGGACGTGGATGGCCTGGATGTGCACGCCTTCCGCCAGGCCTGGAGCGAAGCCCTGCAGGCCCATGACATCCTGCGCAGCAGCTTCGTCTGGCAGGGTGATCTGGGCCAGGCGGTGCAGGTTGTGCGCAAGCAGGTGAGCTTGCCGTTCAGCGAACATGACTGGCGTGCCGAGCCGGCGCTGGCCGCGGCGCTGGAGCGCCTGGCGGATGCCGACCGGCAGCGTGGCTTCGACCTGGCCGCAGCGCCCTTGCTGCGCCTGGTGCTGGTGCGCACCGGGGCGACACGGTATCACCTGATCTTCACCTGCCACCACATCCTGCTGGATGGCTGGAGCACCTCGCAGCTGCTCGGTGAGGTATTGCAGCGTTATGCCGGTCAGCCTGTGCCGGCCGCGGCGGGCAGCTACCGCGACTACATCGCCTGGTTGCAGCGCCAGGATGCGCGGCAGGCCGAAACCTTCTGGCGTGGCCAGATGGCGACATTCCAGCAGCCGACACGCCTGGCCCAGGCGGTGAGCGGCGGGGCGGGTGACGGCCAGGGCCATCAGCTGCATCAGCAGCTGTTCGACAGTGCGCTTACCGGGCGGCTGGAAGCCTTTGCCCGGGCCCGGCGCGTTACCGTCAACACCGTGGTCCAGGCCGCCTGGTTGCTGCTGTTGCAGCGCTACACCGGGCAGTCGTCGGTCTGTTTCGGTGCCACGGTCGCCGGGCGGCCGGCGGAGCTGGCTGGGGTGGAGACGCAGATCGGCTTGTTCATCAACACCCTGCCTGTGGTAGGCGCAGCGCAACCCGAGCAAAGCGTCGCGCAATGGCTCGACCAGGTGCAGGCCAGCAACCTGGCCATGCGCGAATACGAACAGACGCCGCTTTACGAGGTGCAGCGCTGGGCCGGTCTGGGCGGTGAAGCATTGTTCGACAGCCTGCTGGTATTCGAAAGCTACCCGGTCGCCGAGGCCTTGCAGCAGGGCGCGCCAGCTGGCTTGGCGTTCGCCGCGGTCGAGGTGCGTGAGCAGACCAACTACCCGCTGACTTTGTTGGTAAGCCTCGGCGAGCAACTGGCGATCCAGTACCGGCATGACCGTGCCCACTGGAGCGGCGCGGCGATCGAGCAACTGGCCGGGCACTTCGCCACGCTGCTGCAGGCCATGCTGAGCGACCCGGCGGCGGCGGTGGGTGATTTGCCACTGCTGGCTGCCGCCGAGCACCAGCGGGTCGTGCACGACTGGAACCGCACGGCGGCGCGTTACCCGGCCGACCGCTGCATCCATCAGTTGTTCGAGGCCCAGGTGGCTGCCGCACCGGATGCCGTTGCGCTGATCCATGGCGAGCAGACGCTCAGTTATGCCGCACTCAATGGGCGCGCCAACCAGTTGGCCCACAAACTGCGCGAGTGCGGTGTCGGGCCGGAGGTGCTGGTGGGGGTGGCCATGGAGCGCGGGCTGGACATGGTGATCGCGCTGATGGCGATCCTCAAGGCGGGCGGCGCCTATGTACCGCTCGACCCGGGCTACCCGCAGGATCGGCTGGAGTACATGCTCGAAGACAGCCAGGCGCTGTTGCTGCTGACCCAGGCCCACCTGCTCCAGCGCATACCGTCGCGCCTGCAAGCGCGTACGCTGCTGCTGGACCAGCTGCAGCTCGATGGCTACGCGCTGGTCGACCCGGTCTGTGCAACCACGCCGGGCAACCTCGCCTACTGCATCTACACCTCGGGCTCCACCGGCAAGCCCAAGGGCGTGCAGATCGAACACCGCAACGCCGTGGCCATGATCGGCTGGGCGCAGTCGGTGTACAGCCAGCAGGACCTGTGTGGCGTGCTGGCGGCGACCTCGATCTGTTTCGACCTGTCGGTCTGGGAGCTGTTCGTCACCCTGGGTTCGGGTGGTTACGCGGTGCTCGCGGCCAATGCCCTGGAGCTGCCGCAGCTGCCGGCCAGGGACCAGGTGCGCCTGGTCAACACGGTGCCCTCGGCGATCAAGGTACTGCACGAAACCGGCCAGCTGCCGCCCGGCGTGCGCATCGTCAACCTGGCCGGGGAAGCGCTCCGGCAGGGCCTGGTTGACGCGCTGTATGGCACTGGGCACGTGCGCAAGGTGTACGACCTGTACGGGCCTTCGGAAGACACCACCTATTCCACCTGGGCCCTGCGTAGCGCAGGTGGCAAGGCGAACATCGGCCGGCCGCTTGCCAACAGTGCCGTGTACTTGCTGAGCGATGCCGCTACGCCGCTGCCGGCGGGCGTGGTCGGCGAGCTGTACATGGCGGGTGCGGGCCTGGCGCGGGGTTACCTGGCACGGCCCGGGCTCACCGCCGAGCGCTTCGTCCCCGACCCGTTCGGCGGCCACGGTGCGCGCCTGTATCGCACCGGCGACCTGGCGCGGCATGACGCCGAAGGGGTCATCGAATACGTCGGGCGCAGCGACCATCAGGTGAAGATTCGCGGCTTCCGTATCGAACTGGGCGAGATCGAGGCGCGCCTGCAACAGCAAGACGCGGTGCGCGAAGCGCTGGTGCTGGCGCTGGATGCGCCGGGCGGCCAGCAACTGGTCGGCTACGTGGTGCCGGCCGCTGCGCTGGCGGCGCTGAGCGAGCAGGCGCAGGCGGCGCTGCGCGACAGCCTGCGTACCGCGCTGAAGGCCAGCCTGCCGGACTACATGGTGCCCGCGCACCTGCTGCTGCTGGACGGCCTGCCGCTGACGCCGAACGGCAAGCTGGACCGCAAGTCCCTGCCAGCGCCGGACGGCCGCCTGCGCCAGGCTGCCCACGTGCCGCCGGAAACGGACCTGGAATGTCGCATCGCGGCGATATGGGCTGAAGTTCTCGGCCTGGAAAACGTATCTCTTAGCGACAACTTCTTCGAGCTGGGGGGCCACTCCTTGCTGGCAACCCAGGCGGTCGCGCGGCTGCAGATCGAGCTGGGGAGCAACCTGCCACTCGCGTTGTTGTTCCAGACAGAGAACCTGCAGGCCTTTGCACAGGCGGTCGGCGGTCTCGCTACCCGAAACGACGAAGACCTGGATGAGCTCCAGGACTTCATGGCAGAGCTCGAGGCGGTTTGAGATGCACACGGACAACAGAAACGCAGACCTGGTTTATCGCTTCATTCGTCTGCCCCAGGCCCAGCGCAAGCTGTTTCTCGAGAAATTGGCGTCGAAGGGCGTGACCCTTGCGCAACTGCCCATTCCAGTGGTCAGGCAGCAGGTCGAACGCCCGCCGCTGTCGTATGCCCAGCAGCGCCAGTGGTTTCTCTGGCAGCTGGAGCCCGGCAGCTCGGCCTACCACATTCCCACCGCGCTGCGCTTGCGCGGGCGGCTCGATCTGGCGGCCCTGCAACGCAGCTTCGAGACGCTGATCCAGCGCCACGAAGCCTTGCGCACCACCCTCGGCGAGGTGGATGGCCAGCTGGTGCAGGTGATCCACCCGCGCGCGCCTTTGCAGCTGGCGCGCCAGGCCCTGGGGGCAGTGGACGAGCAGGTGGTGCAGGCCCAGGTTGCGCTGGAGGTCGAGCAGCCGTTCGACCTGGTGCAGGGGCCGCTGCTGCGGGCGAAACTGCTGGAGCTGGCGCAGGATGAGCAGGTGCTGGTGCTCACCCTGCACCATATCGTCGCCGATGGCTGGTCGATGCCCCTGCTCGTCGACGAGCTGGTGCGCCTGTATGAAGGCTACAGCCAGGGCCGTGAGGTGGCGCTGGCCGACCTGCCGATCCAGTACGCCGACTATGCGATATGGCAGCGGGCCTGGATGGACGCCGGCGAGCGCGAACGGCAGTTGGCGTACTGGACGGCGCAGCTGGGCGATGAGCACCCGGTGCTGGAATTGCCCAGCGACCGGCCGCGCCCGGCGTTGCAAAGCTACCGGGGCGGGCGGGTCAGCGTCGAGCTTGGCGAGGCGTTGAGCCTGGCGCTCAGGCAACTGGCGCAGCAGCAGGGGGCGACCCCGTTCATGCTGCTGCTGGCGAGTTTCCAGGTGCTGCTGCATCGCTACTCCGGCCAGGCCGAGGTGCGCGTGGGCGTGCCGATCGCCAACCGCAACCGGGTAGAGACCGAACGGCTGATCGGGTTGTTCGTCAACACCCAGGTGCTGCGCGCCGAATTCGACACGCAGCTGACCTTCACCGAGCTGCTGGCGCAGGTGCGGCAACGTGCCTTGGATGCGCAGGTGCACCAGGACCTGCCGTTCGAGCAACTGGTCGATGCCTTGCAGCCTGGGCGCAGCCTGAGCCACAGCCCGTTGTTCCAGGTGATGTACAACCACCAGGCCCAGACCCAAACCCAGGGCAAGGGCGAGCGCCGCAGCTTACCCGGCCTGGAGGTGGAGAGCCTGCAATGGAACGTGCACACGGCGCAGTTCGACCTCACCCTGGACAGCTTCGAGCATGCGCAGGGCATCAGCGCCACGCTGACCTTTGCCAGCGACCTGTTCGATGCCTCGACCATTCAGCGCATGGCGCGGCACTGGCTGAACCTGCTGCACGGCATCGTTGCCGACCCAGGCCAGCGCGTGGCTGAGCTGCCGTTGCTGGATGACAGTGAGCGGCAGCAGATCGTGCAGGGCTGGAATGCCACGCAAGCCGATTACCCCGGCGCGACCAGCATTCATCAACTGATCGAAGCGCAGGTGCTCGCCACCCCGGGCGCCCCGGCACTCGCTTTTGCCGAACAGACGCTGACTTACGCCGAGCTCAACCGCCGGGCCAATCAGCTGGCGCACAAGCTGCGCGAGCTGGGCGTTGGCCCGGACGTGCTGGTCGGTATCGCCATGGAGCGCAGCGTGGAGATGGTCATCGGCTTGCTGGGCATCGTCAAGGCCGGTGGCGCCTATGTGCCGCTGGACCCGGAATACCCGCAAGACCGCCTGAGTTACATGTTCGAGGACAGTGGCATCGCCTTGCTGCTGACCCAGTCGCACCTGCATGCAGCCCTGCCGATCCCGCCCGGCCTGCGCAGCCTGGATCTGGATACCGAGAACTTCGACGGCTACAGCGATGCCAACCCGAACATCGCCGTGGCGCCGCTGAACCTCGCCTACGTGATC
>NZ_PUQD01000104.1 GCF_003331055.1 Pseudomonas sp. AFG_SD02_1510_Pfu_092
GGGGGGGCCGCCCCGCCCCTCCCCCCGCCCCCCCCCCCCCCCCCCCCCGCCCCCGGGGGGGGGGGGGGGGCGCCGGGGGGTGGGGGGGGGCGCCCCGGCGATGGGCCGCAGCGCGGCCCCGCTTTTCCCTGGCCCTTACTGTGCCTGATAGATCTGGTCGAACACACCGCCATCATTGAAGAATTTGGGCTGTGCAGTTTTCCATCCACCGAAGTCCTTGTCGATGGTCACCAGGTCCAGTTTCGGGAATTGCTTGCCGAACTCCGCCGCCACCTTCGCGTCACGTGGGCGGTAGAAGTTCTCGGCGGCAATCTTCTGCCCGGCCGGGCTGTACAGGTGCTTGAGGTATTCGCCGGCAATCTCGGTATTGCCCTTTTTCTCGGCGTTCTTGTCGACCACCGCCACCGGCGGCTCGGCCAGGATCGACAGCGACGGCACGACAATCTCGAACTTGTCGGCACCACCGTCTTCCTTCAGGGCCAGGAAGGCTTCGTTTTCCCAGGCCAGCAGCACATCGCCCTGGCCGTTGTTGACGAAGGTGATGGTCGAGCCACGGGCACCGGTGTCCAGTACCGGCACGTGCTTGAACAGCTCTTGCACGTAGGCCTTGGCCTTGTCTTCGCTACCACCGGTTTTCAGGCCGTAAGCCCAGGCCGCGAGGAAGTTCCAGCGAGCGCCGCCGGAGGTTTTCGGGTTGGGGGTGATGACCGACACATCCTTCTTGATCAGGTCGCCCCAGTCCTTGATGCCTTTCGGGTTGCCCTTGCGCACCAGGAACACGATGGTCGAGGTGTACGGGGTGCTGGCGTCCGGCAGGCGGGTCTGCCAGTTGTCCGGCAGGGTCTTGCCGAGCTTGGCGACTTCGTCGATGTCGCCGGCCAGGGCCAGGGTCACCACGTCGGCACGCAAGCCATCGATCACCGCACGGGCCTGCTTGCCCGAGCCGCCGTGGGATTGCTGGATCTTCACCTTGTCGCCTGGGTGGGCCTGCTGCCAGTGTTTGATGAACTCGGCGTTGTACTGCTGGTACAGCTCACGGGTCGGGTCGTAGGACACGTTCAGCAGTTCGTAGTCCTTGGCGATGGCGGAACCGGCAAAAACAGCACTGGCCAGCGCGGCGAGTGCATAACGGCGGATGGACATGGTGAAGCTCCCGATTGGCATTTTTCTAGTTTTGGAAGGGTGTGGCGCAGATCAGCCGGGCTTGTTGCCGGGCTGTTGCAGGCGGAACTTTTCCTTGCGCTCGATCTGCACGACCTGAGCGTTGTGTACGGTGATCTCCACCGCACCGAAACGCAGGTCGCGCAGGGCGCTCTGAATTTCACGCAGAATGGTGGCTTCGTCCTGACCGTCGATGCTACGCAGCGATGCACTCATGCTCGTTCTCCTTGGAGTGAGGGTGCCGGGCTGAGGTTTGAAGGGGATTTGCGCCTGGCTTGAGGGCAATAGTAGTGAGGCGGGGTTATTCTTAAAAATACTGTTTAAGAATGTTTATATAACCGAAATCAAAAGATCAATTTGAAGGCGACAGAAGGCCCTGTGGGAGCGGGTTCACCCGCGAATGCGGCGGTGGCTCCACCATCGCATTCGCGGGTAAACCCGCTCCCACAGGGTCCGTACCAAGGCTTCAGTTGTGTTTCTGCGGCTCGCGAATCTTGTACCAGGCCACATACAGCGCCGGCAGGAACAGCAGTGTCAGCAGGGTCGCCACGATGATCCCGCCAATCATGGCGTAGGCCATCGGCCCCCAGAACACCTCGCGGGCAATCGGGATCATGCCCAGGCTCGCCGCCGCCGCGGTCAGCAGGATTGGCCGGCGTCGATGGTTGGTGGCCTCAACCACCGCATCCCACGGCGAGTAACCCTGGGCTTCGAACTCGTCGATCTGGGTCACCAGAATCACCGAGTTACGAATGATGATGCCCGCCAGCGCCAGAATGCCGAGAATCGCCACGAAGCCCATCGGCGTGCCGGTGGGCACCAGCGCAATGATCACGCCAATCAGCCCCAGCGGTGCCACGCTGACCACCAGGAACAGCTTCTGCACGCTGTGCAGCTGAATCATCAGGAACGTCGCCATCAGGAACAGCATCAACGGGATGACCTTGCGAATCGGCCCTTGCGCCTTGGCGCTCTCCTCCACCGTACCGCCGGTGGCCACTTCGAAGCCCACCGGCAGCTTGCTGGCGAACTCGTCAATCTTCGGCTTCAGCTGGGCCACCAGGTCGGTGGGCTGGATGTCGCCGTTGACCGATGCCTTGATGGTGATGGTCGGTTTGCGGTCACGCCGCCACACCAGCGGCTGCTCCAGCTCGTAGCGCACGGTGGCGAACGACAGCAACGGGATCGAGGTGCCGCTGGGGGTAAGAATCTGCAGATTTTGCAGGGTGTCCGGCGAGCCGCGTTCGCTGTCCTCGGCACGGGCGACCACATCGACCAGGTAGATGCTGTCGTTGACCTGGGTGATCTGCACGCCACTGACGATGCTGTTCATGACATTGGCCACGTCTTCCGACGACAGCCCCAGCTGGCGTGCCTTGTCCTGGGCGATTTCCACGCGCAGCACCTTACCCGGCTCGTTCCAGTCGTAGATCATCTCGCCGATGTGCTCGTTCTGGTCGAGCAAGGTGGCCAGCTCGATGGCATGCTGGCGCACCTGGTCGATGTTGCCACCGCTGACCCGGTACTGGATCGGCCGGCCCACCGGCGGGCCCATTTCCAGCGACTGCACGTTGGTGCCGATGCCGACGAACTCTTCATGCAGGATCTTCTGCAGGCGCTCCATCATGCCCTGGCGCTCTTCGAAGCCCTTGCTGACAATCACCAGCTGCGCGTAGTACGGGTTCTGCAGCTGCTGGTCGAGGGGCAGGTAGAAGCGGATCGCACCCTGGCCGATGTAGGTGCTCCAGTGCACCAGGTCCGGGTCGTCCTTGATCCGCGCCTCGAAGCGGTCGACCACCTTGCGCGTCTCCTCGATCGAGGCGTTCTGCGGCAGGTTGAGGTCGACGAGAATTTCCGGGCGGTCCGAGGACGGGAAGAACTGGTTCTGCACGAAGCGCTCGCAGAAGATCGCCAGGGCGAACAGCAGCACGGTGCCGATGATGGTCAGCCAGCGGTTGCGCATGCACCACAGCAAGCCGTGCTCGAAGGCCCGGCCGACACGGCCTGGCTCGGCCTCATGGGCTTTGAGCTTGGCGCTGCTGAGAATGTGCACGCCGAGCACCGGGGCGAAGAACACCGCCACCACCCACGACACCATCAACGCCACGGCAATCACCGCAAACAGCGTGTAGGTGTATTCACCCGCCGAACTGGCATTGAGGCCGATCGGCACGAAGCCGGCCACCGTCACCAGGGTGCCGGTGAGCATCGGGAAGGCGGTGCTGGTATAGGCAAACGTCGCCGCCTGCTCCTTGCTCTCGCCCATCTCCAGCCGGGTGACCATCACCTCCACGGTAATCATCGCATCGTCCACCAGCAGGCCCAGGGCGATGATCAGCGCACCCAGCGAAATCCGCTGCATGGTGATGCCGCTGTATTCCATGAACACGAAGACCATGGCCAGCACCAGCGGGATCGAGCAGGCCACCACCAGCCCGGCCCGCACGCCGAGGCTGACGAAGCTCACCGCCAGCACGATCACCACCGCTTCGAACAGCGCACTGGTGAAGCCGCCCACCGCCTGCTTGACCACCACCGCCTGGTCGGAAACGGTGTGCACCCCGACACCGACCGGCAGGTCCTCGATCACTTTATCCATGCGTTGCTTCAGCGCCGCGCCGAACACCTGGATATTGCCGCCGGCCTTCATGCCGATGGCCAGGCCCAGCGCGGTCTGGCCGTTGTAACGGAACATCGGTGACGGCGGGTCGACGTAACCGCGCTCGATGTCGGCGATATCGGCCAGGCGGAAGAAGCGGTCGTTGATTTTCAGGTTGACGGTTTGCAGGTCCTTTTCCGAGGCGAACTGCCCGGTGGTGCGCACCGAAATGCGTTCCGGGCCCGCCTCGATCACCCCGGCCGGGGTCACCGCGTTCTGCGATTGCAGGGCCTGCATCACCTGCCGCTGGTCGATGCCCAGGGCAGCCAGCTTGCGCGTCGAGAAGTTCAGGTACAGCACTTCATCCTGGGTGCCGACCAGCTCGATCTTGCCGATGTTGGGCACATCACGCACTTCGGCCCGCGCCTGCTCCACATAGTCACGCAGCTGGCGCAGGGTCAGGCCGTCGGCGGTGAAGGCGTAGATCGAGCCGAACACATCGCCGAATTCGTCGTTGAAACCCGGGCCCTGGATACCGGCGGGAAACTCGCCACGGATGTCCTGGATCTTCTTGCGCACCTGGTACCAGATGTCCGGGATGTCCTTGGCCTTGGTGGTGTCGCGCAAGTACACATAGACCGTGGATTCGCCGGGGCGGGTGTAGCTTTTGGTGTAGTCGAGGGAGTCCAGCTCCTCGAGCTTCTTTTCGATGCGGTCGGTGACCTGGTACAGCGTTTCGTCCTGGGTCGCGCCGGGCCAGCGGGTCTGGATCACCATGGTCTTGATGGTGAACGACGGGTCTTCCTCACGGCCCAGGTTGAAGTAGGAGAAAATCCCCATCAGCAGACCCACGAACATCAGGTACCAGACGAACGATTGATGCTTGAGTGCCCAGTCGGACAGGTTGAAGCTTCCTTTCATTGCGCATCCTCGTCGAAGGTGACCTTCTGGCCAGGCTTGAGGCTGTTCACACCGGCGGTGACCACACGTTCGCCGGGCTGCACGCCAGAGGCCAGCACAATGCTGTCGGCGGTGCGGTCGATCAGGGCCACATCACGGGTAGCCACGGTTTTCTGTTGCGGGTCGACCACCCACACCTGGGTCTTGCCGTCCCGCTCGAGCAAGGCGCTCAAGGGCAGCTCGCTGCGCGGTGTCACCGCCGAGCTGAGGGTGACACTGATGGCGGTGCCCAGGTGGAAGGCTGCCGGCGTGCTGGCCAGGGTCAGGCGCGCGCGGCGGGTACGGGTGGTGGCGTCGGCCTGGGGTTCCAGTTCGCGCAGGCTGGCGGTGGTGTTGATGGTCGGGTCGAGTTGCGAAGCCACGGTGAAAGTCAGGCCTTTGCTCAACTGCTCGGCCAGGCCGATCGGCAGGTCGATCACCGCTTCCTTCACATCCGGTCGGGCCAGGGTCACCACGGCCTGGCCGGCGGTCACGGTCTGCCCGGCTTCGGCCTTCCAGTCGGTGATCACCGCCGCGTGGTCGCTGCGCAGGGTGCTGTAGCCGAGCTGGTCACGGGCCTGGCTGACGGCCGAGCGCGCCTGCTCCAGTGCCGCGCTGGTGGTCTTCAGGTTGGTCTGGGCGATATCCAGCTGGGCCTGGGCACCCACGCCACGGTCGTACAGCTGCTGCTGGCGGCGGGCATCGGCCTGGGCATTGATCCACTGCGCCTGCACCTTGGCCAGGTCGCCTTCGGCGGCGCGCAACTGGTTCTGCTGGTCGGTCGGGTCGAGGGTGGCCAGGGTGTCGCCCGGCTTCACCTGGGCGCCCACATCCAGCCAGCGCCGGGCAATACGCCCGGAAACCCGGAAGCCCAGGGTGCTTTCGAAACGTGCCTGGACAGTGCCGGCGAAGCGGCCCAGCTGCGATTGCACCTGAGGTTCGACCTTGACCGACAGCACCGGCCGGATCGGCTCAGGCACTTCATCTTCGCTACCGCAACCGGTCAACAGCACGCCGGCCGACAGCATCAGCAGCAGGCGCTTCATGGCTCACCCCCTTGGGCCTTGGCATCGATCTTTTGTACCTGCATGCCGGGGTGCAGCAGTTGCCCGCCGTTGACCACCACGGTCTCGCCGCCCTTCAGGCCACTGGCGACCACGATCCTGCCGGTGAGATAGCGGCTGACTTCGACCTTGCGCAGTTCTACCTTGTCGCCCTCGCCCACCACCCAGACGGCGGGTTCGTGCAGGGCCTTGGTCAGCGCCGACCATGGCAGCTCGACGCTTGGTCGGCCCTGAGCATTGGTGGTGGCAATGACCGGCGCGCCCAGTTGCATCCCGGGCGGCACATCCTTGAGCCCTACCTTGACCTGCACCGTGCCGCTTTGCGCCGACACGGTCGGGGTGATTTCGCGCACGAAGCCATGGGCCTGAACCTTGGGGTCGTCGAGCAGGCTGACGACCACCCCGGCATCGCTGGGCGGTGCCACCAGCAGCGATTCGTAGACATTGAACACCGCGTCACGGTCGCCATCGGTGGCCAGGCTGAAGATCGGCATGGTCGCCTGCACCACTTGGCCAACCTCGGCCTGGCGCTCGGTGATCACACCATCGGCTTCGGATACCAGCGCGGTATAGCTCAACTGCTCGTTGGCGTTGGCCAGTTGCGCCTGGGCCGCCTTGAGGGCGCTCTGGTTGCTGCGCAGGGCGGCTTCGGCGGCGTCGTATTCGCTCTGGCTGGTGTAGCCTTTGGGCAGTAGTTTCTGCTGGCGGACGAAGGCCGCGCTGGTCTGGGTGACCCGCGCTTGCGCCGCGAATACCTCGGCCTTGGCCGAGTCGACGTTGTTCTGCAGGTCTTTCGGGTCCAGGCGTGCCAGTACCTGGTTGGCCTTGACGTGATCGCCGACATCGACGCTGCGCGAAATGATCTTGCCGCCCACACGGAACGACAGGTCGGTCTGCACCCGCGCCTGGACATCACCGGTCAGGGTGACCCTGGCAGCGAAGTCGGTCGGCTGTACCTGTTGCACGCCTACGCGTGGCAGTGTTTCGGTGGTTTCTTCCTTGCTACAGCCTGACAGCAGAGTACCCAGCCCCAGGCAAACGACCAACAGCGGACGCATCAACGTCATGCAGGCTCCTTGCTTGCGCGCAAATGATTCGTGGGATGCGACTGTCAGCGTAGTTCAGGGTTCGATAAACATCACTGACCGGGATCAGTTCGGCACTTTCGGCGCCTGCGCGGGCCTCTTCGCGGGTGAACCCGCTTGTATGGTTAGACTTGAAGGGGTGGTGGGACTAAATGCCCGATTCTGACTGTTCGCAGCAGTACAGACTGT
>NZ_PUQD01000105.1 GCF_003331055.1 Pseudomonas sp. AFG_SD02_1510_Pfu_092
CCGCGCCCCGCCCCCCCCCCCCCCCCCCCCCCCCCCCCCCCCCCCACCCCCCCCCCGGGGGGGGGGCGGGGGGGGGGGGGGGGCCCCCCGGCGATGGGCCCCAAAGCGGCCCCCAGGATCACAACTCCGGGTCGACATCCCCGGCATACAGGTCCGATTCCTTGTACAGGTCATGCACATGCCGCAGCAGCACCATGATCACCGCCGCCACCGGCAGCGCCAGCAGCACCCCGGTGAAGCCGAACAGCTCGCCGCCGGCAAGAATGGCGAAGATCACCGCCACCGGATGCAGGCCGATGCGGTCGCCTACCAGCAGCGGTGTCAGCACCATGCCTTCCAGCGCCTGACCGACCATGAATACCGCGACGATGCCCAGCATCGGATACAGGTCACCGCCGAACTGGAACAGCCCGGCCACCAGCGCCGCGCCGATGCCGATGATGAAACCCATATAAGGCACGATGGCCGCCAGCCCGGCCAGCATGCCGATCAGCAGCCCCAGTTCCAGCCCCACCAGCATCAGGCCCGCCGAATAGATGATGCCCAGCGCCACCATCACCAGCAGTTGCCCACGCACGAACGCGCCCAACACTTCGTGGCACTCTCCGGCCAGGCCCATCACCTGCGGCTCACGCTGACGCGGCAACAGGCTGCGCAGCTTGCCCATCATCAGGTCCCAATCACGCAGCAGGTAGAAGCCCACCACCGGGATCAGCACCATGTTGGCCAGCCAGGCCATCAGCGCCAGGCCCGAAGCCGTAGCATGCGACAGCAGCATGCCGACGATATCGGTGGTCTGGCCCATGTGCGCACCGATCGCAGCCTTGATCTTGTCGAACTTCCAGAAGCCATCGGCCAGACCCAGGCGGCTCTGCACCCAGGGCAGCGCCACATGCTCAAGCCAGTCGAGCATTTGCGGGGCCAGCTCGTACAGGCGCACCAGCTGCTTGGCCAGCATCGGTATCAGCACCAGCAGCAAGGCCAGCAGCACCAGGGTGAACAGGCCGAACACCACCACCACGCCCCAGGTGCGTGACAGCCCCAGGCGCTCGAGGCGGTCGACCAGCGGGTCGGCCAGGTAAGCCAGCAGAATGCCGACCAGGAACGGGGTAAGAATATTGTGCAGGCTATAAAGCAGCACGGCGATCAGCAGGGCCACGCCCAGCCAGATCCAGCGGCGTACATCGGTCAAGGCTTGCTCCCCTTACCAGCGAAAACGCAGGCCGTCGAACGGCGTGGGCGCGGGTTGCGCCGGCGCGCTTTGCCCGGCGGCGGGCTCCACTGCCGGTGCGGGCGTGGCAGGCGCCTGCTCCACCGGCACTTCCTGCAGCTTGGCCAGGCCAAGCTGGGCACGCAGCTGCTCACGGTTGCCGGTTACCCCGTAGGTCAGGGTGCTGCCTTCGGCCATCTGCAAGCGCGGGCCGTAGGGTTCCAGCACGCGAGCAAGCTCGGCGTAGCGCTGCAGGTTCATCCCTTGCACCTGCACTTGCAGCTGGCTGCTGGCGCCAGGGCGGGTGACGTAGCGCGGCGCCAGGCGGCTGCCGACCGCCAGCATCACCGCATCGGCCAACGCTGCCGGGTCGCTGCCCTCGGCAGTGCCCTGCTCACGCTGGTCGCCCAGCCACAGTTGCCACTTGCCCTGCCACTTGTCGTCGGCTTGCTGGGCATGCACTGCCAGCAAGGCGTCGGCGCCGTAGCGCTCGGACGCCTCGCGCAGCGGCGCCGGGTTGCTACCTTCGATCTGCCCGGCGTTGGCCACCAGCTGCTCCTGCAGGTCGCCCAGCGGCAAGCGCAATGGCAGGCCACGGTGCTGGGCGGCACGGCGCAGGGGCTGGGCGCTGGCCTGGCCGTCACCGACCAGGCTGCTGCCCTCGGCACTGTCATTCAACCACCAGCCGAGGATCGACGGCCGGTTGCTCCCCCACAACGCCAAGCCGGCCTTGCGCAGGGCCCGCTCGGTGCTGCCCGGGTCGAACTCGACCAACACCGACTCCGGCGGGCCGGCTTCGCTGGCAACCTGGTTGATGATTTGCTGCGGGTCTTTGCGCAGCTCGGCCAGCGCCGGGCTTTGCGCGGCCTTAGGGTCGCCGGTCAGGCGCAGCACGAGCGTATCGAGGGCCTTCGCGGTTGCCGCCGCGCGGGCTTCGGCGCCCTGCCCGCTGACCGGCTCGCGCACCTGATAAAGGCCGGCGACATTTTCGGCCTGGGCAGTGGCCGAGACCAGGGCCAGGCAACCGACTGCCAGAATATTGAACAAACGCATGGAGGATTCCTGTCCAGAGCACATGGAGCGACGGGGCGCTGCCTGCAGGCTGTGACCGCCACGGGCAGGAAATGCTCCGTGGCACCGGGCAATTCTGCCCGCCACCTTTCCTATACCTTATACAGCCGCCCGCACGGCAACCAGTCACGGCCGGTGAAAGGAGGTTTTTTAATGCTTTCGGCACCTGCCCGTCGGCCTGAGGATGGCCGCTGCCCGGCAACCCTGATAAAATCGCGCGCCTTCACAGAGCACTGACGTTTCAGGCAGCCGCCGCTTACCCGCCGGCCTTGGCCGTCGTGGTCGTTTTTAAGAATCCCTCCCTCCTAAAGGCCTGGATCAATGAGCAAGCAACCCTCCCTGAGCTACAAGGACGCCGGTGTAGACATCGACGCCGGCGAAGCACTGGTCGAACGCATCAAGGGCGTGGCAAAACGCACCGCACGCCCTGAAGTCATGGGTGGCCTGGGCGGCTTCGGCGCCCTCTGCGAGATCCCGGCCGGCTACAAGCAGCCAGTACTGGTCTCCGGCACCGACGGCGTCGGCACCAAGCTGCGCCTGGCCCTGAACCTGAACAAGCACGACAGCATCGGCCAGGACCTGGTCGCCATGTGCGTCAACGACCTGGTGGTGTGCGGCGCCGAGCCGCTGTTCTTCCTCGACTACTACGCCACCGGCAAGCTCAACGTCGATGTCGCCGCTACCGTGGTCACCGGCATTGGCGCCGGTTGCGAACTGGCCGGCTGCTCGCTGGTCGGTGGCGAAACCGCCGAAATGCCCGGCATGTACGAAGGCGAAGACTACGATCTGGCTGGCTTCTGCGTCGGCGTGGTGGAAAAGGCCGAGATCATCGACGGCTCCAAGGTTGCCACCGGCGACGCGCTGATCGCCCTGCCCTCCTCGGGCCCGCACTCCAACGGCTACTCGCTGATCCGCAAGATCCTCGAAGTGTCGGCCACCGACATCGAGAACACCCAGCTGGACGGCAAGCCACTGACCGACCTGCTGATGGCGCCGACCCGCATTTACGTCAAGCCGCTGCTGCAGCTGATCAAGAACACCGGCGCGGTCAAGGCCATGGCCCACATCACCGGTGGCGGCCTGCTGGACAACATCCCGCGCGTACTGCCGGCCAACGCCCAGGCGGTCATCGACGTGGCCAGCTGGCAGCGCCCGGTGGTGTTCGACTTCCTGCAGGAAAAAGGCAACGTCGACGAGCATGAAATGCACCGCGTACTGAACTGCGGCGTCGGCATGGTCATCTGCGTGGCGCAGGATCAGGTCGAAGCTGCCCTCAACGAACTGCGCGCCGCTGGCGAGCAGCCATGGGTGATCGGCCACATCGCCGAAGCCGCCGAAGGCGCTGCCCAGGTCGAGCTGCAGAACCTCAAGGCACACTGATGCCGAGCAAGACCTGCAATGTAGTGGTACTGCTGTCGGGCTCCGGCAGCAACCTGCAAGCCCTGATCGACAGCTGCCAAGGCCAGGACAGCCCGGTGCGCATCCGTGCGGTGGTGTCCAACCGCGCCGATGCCTACGGCCTGCAACGCGCCGCGGCAGCCGGTATCGACGCCGTGGTACTCGACCACACCCGGTTCGACGGCCGTGAAGCCTTCGATGCCGCGCTGATGGCGCGCATCGACGGTTTCGCCCCGGACCTGGTGGTGCTGGCCGGCTTCATGCGCATCCTCAGCGGCGACTTCGTGCGCCACTATCAGGGCCGCCTGCTCAACATCCACCCGTCGCTGCTGCCCAGGTACAAAGGCCTGCATACCCACCGCCGGGCACTGGAAGCGGGCGACGCCGAGCACGGCTGCAGCGTACACTTCGTGACTGAGGAACTCGATGGCGGCCCACTGGTCGTACAGGCTGTAGTACCGGTAGCGTCTGACGACACTGTCGAAAGCCTGGCCCAACGGGTACACCGTCAGGAACACCTGATCTACCCGCTGGCGGTGCGCTGGTTCGCTGAAGGGCGCTTGCGTCTTGGCGAACAGGGTGCATTACTGGATGGCCAGCCTCTGGCGGCCAGCGGTCACTTGATTCGATCCTAGGAGAATTTATGCGTCGCGCCCTGCTCTTGGCTCTCGCCGTGCTCGCCCTGCCCCTCCAGGCAGCTGACCTGAAGCCTTTCTCGGCAAGCTACACCGCCGACTGGAAGCAGCTGCCCATGAGCGGCACCGCCGAGCGCAGCCTGGTCAAGAATGCCAACGGTACCTGGGACCTTAACTTCAAGGCTTCCATGATGATCGCCAGCCTGACCGAGCAAAGCACCCTGCGCATGGACAACGACACCCTGCTGCCGCAGCAGTACCACTTCGAACGCGGCGGCCTGGGCAAGGCCAAGAAGGTCGACCTGACCTTCGACTGGAGCGCCAAGAAAGTCACCGGCAGCGACCGTGGCGATGCCATCAACCTGCCGCTGAACCGTGGCGTGCTGGACAAGTCGTCCTACCAGCTGGCGTTGCAGCATGACGTAGCGGCCGGCAAGAAGAGCATGACCTATCAGGTGGTCGACGGTGACGAGATCGACACCTACGACTTCCGCGTGCTGGGTACCGAAAAGGTTACCACCAAGACCGGCCAGGTCGATGCGGTGAAGGTCGAGCGCGTGCGCGACCCAAGCCAGAGCAAGCGTATCACCGAGCTGTGGTTCGCCAAGAGCTGGGACTACCTGCTGGTGCAACTGCGCCAGGTAGAGACCGACGGCAAGGAATACGTGATCGTGCTGCAGGATGGCACGGTCGATGGCAAGCCGGTGAAAGGCAACTGAGCCAGCGCTGCCAGCAGCACCCGAAGCCCCGCCTTGTGCGGGGCTTTTTTGTGCCCTCTCAAAGCTCCCACATTTAACCGCGAAACAAGGCCGGCTGGTGGGCATGTTCCACAACGAACACGAAGCGCACCAGTACCGCGCAGAACTGGAAGACCTGGAAAACCAGCGCACCACGCAATGACCCGTCTTCAAAAGAAAAACCCCGCCAAGGCGGGGTTTTCTGCGTTTACCACATCAGATCGTCAGGGATCTTGTAGGCCGCGTACGGGTCATCCTCGTCCGCTTCCTCGACATGGGTATTGAGCAGCAGGATACGCCCAGGGTCGCGCTCCTGGATCTTCACTGCCGCTTCCCGCGGGATGACTTCGTAACCACCGGCATGCGCGACCACGGCCAGCGCGCCATTGCTCAGCTTGGTGCGCATCAGCGCGTTGACGGCAATGCGCTTGACCTTCTTGTCGTCGACGAAGTTGTAGTAGTCCTCGGTGTTCAGCTTGGGCAGACGCGTGGCTTCGATCAGCTGCTTGATCTGCGCGGCACGGGCTTTCTGCTCGGCCTTTTCCTGCTGCTGGCGGTTCAGCTCCTGGTCGCGCTTGACCTTTTCGGCCATGGCTTCCTTGGCCATGCGCTGCTGGCTGTCGTCGACTTCGACCTGGCCTTTGTGCTCCATGCGCTTCTGTTTCTTTTCAGCTTTGTTGGTCTGCGAGACCTGTTTCTGGTTGACCAGACCGGCTTTGAGCAATTGGTCGCGAAGGGAAAGGCTCATGAATGTTCACTCACTTATGCAACAGCTCAGCCGCAGCTGGGCAGGTTCTTTTCCTGACGTTTGGCTTCACCCCAAAGGGCGTCCAGTTCATCAAGGTTACACGCTTCAATGGGGCGACCGCTGTCACGCAATGCCTGTTCGATGAAGCGGAATCGCCGCTCGAACTTGCGATTGGCACGGCGCAGGGCATGTTCCGGGTCCTGCTTGAGGTGGCGGGCCAGGTTGACGGTGGCGAACAGCAGGTCGCCAACTTCGTCTTCGAGCGCATCGGCATCGCCATCGGCCATGGCCTGCAACACTTCGTCCAGCTCTTCGCGGACCTTGTCCAGCACCGGCAATGCCGCTGGCCAGTCGAAACCGACCGTGGCCGCGCGCTTTTGCAGTTTGGCTGCCCGTGACAACGCCGGCAAGGCTGCCGGTACGTCGTCGAGCAGCGACAGCTGCTCGGGCTGGCTCTTCTCTGCGCGCTCCTCGGCCTTGATTTCTTCCCAGCGCGACTTGACCTGGGCCTCGCTCAGGCTGGGGGTATCCACCGGGGCGTACAATTCGCCAGTGGGGAACACATGCGGGTGGCGGCGGATGAGCTTGCGGGTGATGCTGTCGACCACCCCGTCGAACTCGAAACGCCCCTCCTCACGGGCCAGCTGGCTGTAGTAGACCACCTGGAACAACAAGTCGCCCAGCTCACCTTGCAGGTGCTCGAAATCGCCGCGCTCGATGGTGTCGGCGACCTCGTAGGCCTCTTCGATGGTGTGCGGGACGATGCTCGCGTAGTTCTGCTTCAGGTCCCACGGGCAGCCATATTGCGGGTCGCGCAGGCGGGCCATGAGGTGCAGCAGGTCTTCGAGGGTGTAGGTCATGGTCAGCTATTCCTCGGCGGGGGCTTTGCCCCCGATCGCCGGGGCCCCCCCCCCCCCCCCGGGGGGGGGAAAAAAAAAAAAAAGGGGGGGGGGGGGGGGGGGGGGGGGGGGGGGGGGGGGGGGGGGGGGGGGGGGGGGGGGGGGGGGGG
>NZ_PUQD01000106.1 GCF_003331055.1 Pseudomonas sp. AFG_SD02_1510_Pfu_092
CCTTTTTTTGACTTCGGGCCGGCCCTTGGGCGTTTAACCCCCGCCCCCACCGATCAAAAACCCCCGGGGGGGGGGGGTTTTACCCCGCGAAGAGGCCAGTACAGGCACCCTCAAATTCAGCTGGGTTCAGCCCCCGGGTTCAGCACCAGCTGCATGAAGGTCAGGTCCAGCCAGCGGCCGAACTTCACCCCCACCTGCGGCATCTGCCCGGTCACCACGAAGCCCAGCCGCTCGTGCAGGCGCACCGAGGCGGTATTGCCGCTCTCGATGGCCGCCACCATCACATGCTTGCCACAGCCGCGCGCCCGCTCGATCAGCGCCGCCATCAACACCGGCCCCAGGCCTTTGCCACGCTGGTCGGCGCGCACATACACCGAGTGCTCCACGGTCAGGCGGAAGCCCTCGAACGGCCGCCAGTCGCCAAATGAGGCATAGCCCAGCACACCCGTTTCATCCGCCGCCACCAGAATCGGGTAGCGCTGCTGCGCCCGTGCCTCGAACCAGGCCTGGCGGTTGGCCAGGTCTACCGGGGTTTCGTTCCAGATCGCCGTGGTGTTGCGCACCGCGTCGTTGTAGATGTCGAGGATGCCCGGCACATCGGAAAGCAGGGCGTCGCGGATTTCATGACTCATGACAGCGTCTCGCAAGGTCGTTGTTTGCAGATTAAATGGTTACCAGGCCGCGTACACCTTCGGCCTGCATGTTTTCCCCGCGGCCCCGCTGGATGATCTCGCCGCGGGCCATCACCAGGTACTGGTCGGCCAGCTCCTCGGCGAAGTCGTAGAACTGCTCCACCAGCAGGATCGCCATGTCGCCGCGCTCGGCCAGGCGGCGGATGACCGCGCCGATTTCCTTGATCACCGACGGCTGGATGCCTTCGGTCGGTTCGTCGAGGATCAGCAGGCGCGGGCGGCTGGCCAGGGCGCGGCCGATGGCCAGCTGTTGCTGCTGGCCGCCGGACAGGTCACCGCCACGGCGTTGTTTCATCTGTTCGAGCACGGGGAACAGTTCGTAGATGAAGGGCGGTACCTCCCGCGCTTCACGGGCGGGGAAGCGCGACAGGCCCAACAGCAGGTTTTCCTCGACGGTCAGGCGCGGGAAGATCTCGCGGCCCTGAGGCACGTAGGCGATACCGGCGTGAACGCGTTGCTGGGGCTTGAGGCGGGTGATCGGCTTGCCTTCCCATTCGATGCTGCCGTCGCGCGCCGCTACCAGGCCCATCAGGCAGCGCAGCAGGGTGGTCTTGCCCACGCCGTTGCGGCCCAGCAGGCAGGTGACCTCGCCGACCTTGGCTTCGAAGGACAGGCCGCGCAGGATGTGGCTGCCGCCGTAGTACTGGTGCAGGGTGTCGATCTTGAGCATGTGTGGTTCCCGGAAACTGCATTACCTGTGCCGGCCTCTTCGCGGGTAAACCCGCTCCCACAGAGACCCAGCAGCTCTCAAGACTTGCACCGGACCTGTGGGAGCGGGTTTACCCGCGAAAGGGCCGGCACAGGCATTCATGTCTAGCGGCCCAGATACACCTCGACCACCCGCTCATCCGCTTGCACCTGCGCCAGCGACCCCTCCGCCAGCACACTGCCCTGGTGCAGCACGGTCACATGGTCGGCAATGCTGCCGACAAAGCCCATGTCATGCTCCACCACCATCAGCGAATGCGTGCCGGCCAGGCCCTTGAACAGCTCGGCAGTGAACTCGGTCTCGGCATCGGTCATGCCGGCCACCGGCTCATCCAGCAACAGCAATTGCGGCTCCTGCACCAGCAGCATGCCGATCTCCAGAAACTGCTTCTGCCCGTGCGACAGCAGGCCCGCCTGGCGCTGGGCCAGCGGCAGCAGGCGCAGGGTGGCCAGCACTTCGTCGATGCGCTGGCGCTGCTCACCGCTCAACCGTGCCGCCAGGCTCGCCCATACTGACTTGTCGGCCTTCAGGGCCAGCTCCAGGTTTTCGAACACCGTCAGCGCCTCGAACACTGTGGGCTTCTGGAACTTGCGGCCGATACCGGCCTGGGCGATCTGGTATTCGCTCATGCGGGTCAGGTCGAGGGTGTCGCCGAAGAACGCGCTGCCGCTGTCGGGGCGGGTCTTGCCGGTGATCACGTCCATCATCGTGGTCTTGCCGGCGCCGTTGGGACCGATGATGCAGCGCAGCTCGCCGACGCCGATGTACAGGCTCAGCGCGTTCAGCGCCTTGAAGCCGTCGAAGCTGACACTGATGTCCTCCAGGCTCAGCACCGTGCCGTGGCGGGTGTCCAGGCCGGCCTTGCGGCGGTGGCCCAGGCCGATGGCGTCGCGGCCGGCGCCGAGCGGGTCGAACACCGGTTCGAGCATGAATTCCGGGTGCACCGGGGGCACGCCTCTCATGGCTGGCTCCTTTTCTTCAACAGGCCGACCACGCCTTGCGGCAGGTACAGGGTGACGAGAATGAACAGCGCGCCGAGGAAGAACAGCCAGAACTCCGGGAAGGCCACGGTGAACCAGCTTTTCATGGCGTTGACCAGGCCGGCGCCGAGCAGCGGGCCGAGCAAGGTGCCACGCCCGCCCAGGGCGACCCAGACGGCGGCTTCGATGGAGTTGGTCGGCGACATTTCGCTGGGGTTGATGATGCCCACCTGCGGCACGTACAGCGCCCCGGCCAGGCCGCACAGCACGGCACTCAGTACCCACACCAGCAGCTTGAAGCCGCGCGGGTCGTAGCCGCAGAACATCAGGCGGTTCTCGGCGTCGCGCACGGCGGTGAGCAGGCGGCCGAACTTGCTGCGGGTCAGCCGCCAGCACAGGTACAGGCTGGCCAGCAGCAGGCCGACGGTCAGCAGGAACAGCACGGCGCGGGTGCCCGGCGCGGCAATCTCGAAGCCGAGGATAGTGCGGAAGCTGGTGAAGCCGTTGTTGCCGCCAAAGCCGGTTTCGTTGCGAAAGAACAGCAGCATGCTGGCGAAGGTCAGGGCCTGGGTCATGATCGAGAAGTACACGCCCTTGATTCGCGAGCGGAAGGCGAACCAGCCGAACACCAGCGCCAGCAGCCCGGGCGCCAGCACCACCAGGCACAACGCCCAGGCGAAATGCTCGGTGCCGGCCCAGTACCACGGCAACTCGTTCCACGACAGGAAGGTCATGAACCCCGGCAGGCCGTCACCGGCCGCCTGGCGCATCAGGTACATGCCCATGGCGTAGCCGCCCAGGGCGAAGAACAGACCATGGCCCAGCGACAGCAGCCCGGCGTAACCCCAGACCAGGTCCAGGGCCAGGGCGACGATGGCATAGCAAAGGATCTTGCCGACCAGGGTCAGGGTGTAGGCCGACACCTGCAAGGCGTGGCCCGCCGGCAGCAGCGACAGCAGCGGCAGGGCTAGCAGCAGCAGGATGATGACGGCGCCGATGGCCAGGCTCAGGCGCGGCCCGGCCTTTTGCGTAGCGGTGACAAGCAGTGGCTGGTTCATCAGTCGATTACCCGTCCCTTGAGGGCGAACAGGCCTTGCGGGCGCTTCTGGATGAACAGAATGATCAACGCAAGGATGAGGATCTTGCCGAGCACGGCGCCGATCTGCGGCTCCAGCAGTTTGTTGGCTATCCCTAAGCCGAACGCGGCCCAGAGGCTGCCGGCCAGCTGGCCGACACCGCCAAGCACCACCACCAGGAACGAGTCGATGATGTAGCTCTGGCCCAGGTCCGGGCCGACGTTGCCGACCTGGCTCAGGGCCACGCCACCAAGGCCGGCAATGCCTGAACCGAGGCCGAAGGCGAGCATGTCGACACGCCCGGTGGATACCCCGCAGCAGGCGGCCATGTTGCGGTTCTGGGTGACCGCACGCACATTCAGCCCCAGCCGCGTGCGGTTGAGCAGCAGCCAGGTGAGCAGCACCACGGCCAGGGCGAAGCCGATGATCACCAGGCGGTTGTAGGGCAGTACCAGGTTGGGCAGCAGTTGCACGCCACCCGACAGCCATGCCGGGTTGGCCACCTCGACGTTCTGCGCGCCAAACAGCAGGCGGATGGCCTGGATCAGGATCAGGCTGATGCCCCAGGTCGCCAGCAGGGTTTCCAGCGGGCGGCCATACAGGTGACGAATCACCATGCGTTCGAGGGCCATGCCGACCCCGGCGCTGACGGCGAAGGCCACCGGCAGGGCGATCAGTGGGTAGAACTCGATGGCGCCTGGGGCATAGCGTTGCAGCAGCACCTGGACCATGTAGGTGCTGTAGGCACCGAGCATCAGCATTTCGCCATGGGCCATGTTGATCACCCCGAGCAGGCCGAAGGTGATCGCCAGGCCGAGGGCCGCCAGCAGCAGGATCGAACCCAGCGACAAGCCGCTGAAGGCCTGGCCGAGCAGCTCGCCGAGCAGCAGCTTGCGCTGCACCTGGGCCAGGCTGGTTTCGGCGGCGGTGCGTACGCCTGGGTCAGTTTCTGCGCCCGGTTGCAGCAGCGCCTCCAGGCGGGTACGGGCCAGCGGGTCGCCGGTTTCGCCGAGCAGGCGCACGGCGGCCAGGCGTACCGCTGGTTCGCTGGCGCCCAGTTGCAGGTTGGCCAGGGCCAGGCCGAGGGCCGCATGCACGGCGGGGTCTGGCTCGCTGGCGAAGCGCCGGTCGAGGAACGCCATTTGCGCCGGTTGTGCGCTTTTTTGCAGTTGCCGGGCGGCGGCCAGGCGGGTGTCGCCGTTGTCGCTGAGCAACTGGTGGCTGGCCAGGGCATTGTCGATCAGGCTGCGCAGGCGGTTGTTCAGCCGTATCTTGCGCGTATCGTCAGGGGCGATACGGCCTTGGCGCAGGTTTTCCAGCAGCGGCAGGCGTGCGGCATCGGGTTGCGCGGCCCAGCTTTGCAGCTGGCGGGCCTGCTCGGTGGGCTTGGCCAAGAGGAAGAATTCGCCCTCGCTGGCCTGGGTGGTCAGGGGGAGTAGCAGGAACAGGGTGAGCAGCAGTCTGAGCATGCGGGCAGTCCTGGAATACAGCGGTGGATTCTTCGCGGGTGAACCCGCTCCCACAGGTACGGCGCAAGGGCTGAATCTTGTGCGGTCCCTGTGGGAGCGGGTTCACCCGCGAATGGGCCGCAAGGCGGCCCCAGTGCACTCAGTTACCTTTCACTGCATAGTCAGGCCGCTTGTCATTCCCCGGAATGAACGGGCTCCAGGGCTGAGCCCGCAGCGGCTGCTGGGTTTCCCACACCACACTGAACTGCCCGTCATCCTGGATCTCGCCGATCATCACCGGCTTGTGCAGGTGGTGGTTGGTCTTGTCCATTGTCAGGGTAAAGCCCGACGGCGCCTTGACGCTTTGCCCGGCCAGCGCCTCACGTACCTTGTCGACGTCGGTGGACTTGGCTTTCTCCACCGCCTGCGCCCACATGTGGATGCCCACGTAGGTGGCCTCCATCGGGTCGTTGGTCACCGCCTTGTCGGCGCCCGGCAGGCCCTTGGCCTTGGCATAGGCCTTCCAGTCGGCGACGAACTGCTGGTTGACCGGGTTATCCACCGACTCGAAGTAGTTCCAGGCTGCCAGGTGGCCCACCAGCGGCTTGGTGTCGATGCCACGCAGTTCCTCTTCACCTACCGAAAACGCCACCACCGGCACATCGGTGGCCTTCAGGCCCTGGTTGGCCAGTTCCTTGTAGAACGGCACGTTGGAGTCGCCATTGACCGTGGAGATGACCGCCGTCTTGCCGCCGGCGGAGAACTTCTTGATGTTGGCGACGATGGTCTGGTAGTCGCTGTGGCCGAATGGCGTGTACACCTCTTCGATGTCCTTGTCGGCCACGCCTTTGCTGTGCAGGAAGGCACGCAGGATCTTGTTGGTGGTGCGCGGGTAGACGTAGTCGGTGCCCAGCAGGAAAAAGCGCCTGGCGCTGCCGCCGTCTTCGCTCATCAGGTATTCCACCGCCGGAATGGCCTGCTGGTTGGGCGCGGCGCCGGTGTAGAACACGTTCGGCGACATCTCTTCACCCTCGTATTGCACCGGGTAGAACAGCAGGCCGTTGAGTTCTTCGAACACCGGTAGCACCGACTTGCGCGACACCGAAGTCCAGCAGCCGAACACCACGGCCACTTTGTCCTGGGTCAGCAGCTGGCGGCTCTTTTCGGCGAACAGCGGCCAGTTGGAGGCCGGGTCGACCACCACCGGCTCGAGCAGCTTGCCGTTCACCCCGCCCTTGGCATTGATCTGCTCGATGGTCATCAGCGCCATGTCCTTGAGCGACGTCTCGGAAATGGCCATGGTCCCCGACAGCGAATGGAGGATGCCGACCTTGATGGTCTCGGCGGCCTGGATGCTCCAGCTCAGGCCCATCGCAGCAATCGATGCGCTGAGGGTGAAGGCCTTGATCAGACTGCGTCGCTTCATGTGCTCTCTCCGCTGAGTTTTTATGTGTTGGGCAAGCGGGGAGGGGGGTTGCAAGGGGTGTGCCTATTGGCGGAAGCGGCGGGACAGAGGGGTTGTGCGAGGTGTTGGGGCGTTGGCTGGATCCAGGTTGGTGCCTGTGGGATTTGTATGCACAGGATTGGGGCCGCGTTGCGGCCCATCGCCCGGGCGCCCCCCCCCCCCCCCCCCCCCCCCCCCCGCCCCCCCCGGGCGTGGGCGGAGGGGGGGGCGGAGGCGGGGCGGGGGGGGCAGCGCCCCCCCCC
>NZ_PUQD01000107.1 GCF_003331055.1 Pseudomonas sp. AFG_SD02_1510_Pfu_092
GGCGCCCCCCTGGTTCTGTGTGTCTTCCCGGGTGGCGATTGGGGGGGCCCCCCCCGGCCCCAACGGCGTGTCCCCCCCCGGGGGGGGGGGGGGGGCCCCCGCTAATATGGAAACGCCAAACTGTCGGTTTTGTCATGAATTGCCGGGCGCAGATATGTACAATGTCGGCTTTTGCCCGCAGCGACATAACGCCGCATTTTGCCGGGCCAGGCCCATGGCCACAAAACTAGACTGACTGGCGCTGGGCACATGATCTTGCCCAGGGAACATCAGACCATTAGCGATTTTCGAGAGACGGATGAACATCACCAACCTTGCCAAACGACTTTGCCTGCCCGTACTGCTGCTGATCACGCCTGCCGCCTTCGCGGCTGAGCAGATGACGCCGGCGCCACCGCAACTGGCAGCCAAGTCCTACGTACTCATGGACGCGTCCAGCGGCAACGTGCTGGTCGAGAACAACGGTGACGAGCGCCTGCCGCCGGCCAGCCTGACCAAGCTGATGACCGCCTACATCGCGACCCTGGACATCCGCCGCGGCCAGATCGGTGAAAACGACCCGGTGACCGTCAGCGAAAACGCCTGGCGTACCGGTGGTTCGCGCATGTTCATCAAGGTGGGCAGCCAGGTCACCGTCAGCGACCTGCTGCACGGCATCATCATCCAGTCCGGCAACGACGCCTCGGTCGCCCTGGCCGAGCACATCGCCGGCAGCGAAGATGCCTTCGCCGACATGATGAACAAGACCGCCGCCGACCTGGGCATGGCCAACAGCCACTTCATGAACCCGACCGGTCTGCCACACCCGGAGCACTACTCGTCGGCGCATGATATGGCGACCCTGGCCCGTGCGATCATCAATGTCGACCCGGCCCACTACGCCATTTATTCGCAGAAAGAGTTCTTCTGGAACAACATCAAGCAGCCGAACCGCAACCTGCTGCTGTGGCGCGACAAGACCGTCGATGGCCTGAAAACCGGCCACACCGACGAAGCCGGTTACTGCATGGTGGCTTCGGCCGTACGTGACGGCCAGCGCCTGATCGCCGTGGTGTTCGGCACCAACAGCGAGCAGTCGCGTGCTGCCGAGACCCAGAAGCTGCTGACCTATGGCTTCCGCTTCTTCGAAACCCAGACCTTCTATCAGAAGGGTACCGAGCTGACCAAGTCGGCGGTCTGGAAAGGCGCCACTGGCGAAGTGAAGGCCGGCCTGGCCGAAGACCTGACCCTGACCATGCCTAAAGGCCAATTGAAGCGCCTCCAGGCTTCGATGACCATGAACCCGCAGCTCACCGCACCGATCGCCAAAGGTGACGTGATCGGCAAGGTGGAAGTCAAGCTGGACGAGAAAGTGGTTCACAGCGCCGACCTGATCGCCCTCGATGGCGTCGAGGAAGGTGGTTTCTTCCGCCGTATGTGGGATAGCATCCGTCTATTCTTCTACGGGTTGTTCAACTGATACGTGACCTGCATGCCCCCGCGTATTGCGCGGGGGCGTTGTTGTTGCCACGGCTTACGAGGCCGTTTCCGCCATGAGCGAACCAGACGTCAAGTCGCACAAGATCGAATTCCCCTGCGCCGATTACCCGATCAAGGTCATCGGCGACACCGTTGTCGGCTTCAAGGACATGGTGATCGAGGTTCTGAGCAAGCACGCCAAGGTCGACCTTTCCACCCTGGCCGAGCGCCAGAGCAAGGAAGGCAAGTACACCACCGTGCAGTTGCACATCGTTGCCGAAAGCGAGAACCAGTTGCACGATATCAACAGCGCCCTGCGCGCTACCGGCATCGTGAAAATGGTGCTCTGATGTCCGCCTGCCTCGGTTTTCGCGAGCTTGGCCTGCAGCCCTACGAACCGGTGCTGGAGGCCATGCGGCGCTTTACCGAGCAGCGCAGCCCGGACAGCCAGGATGAAATCTGGCTGGTCGAGCACCCCGCGGTGTTCACCCAGGGCCAGGCCGGCAAGGCCGAGCACCTGCTGGTGCCGGGCGACATCCCGGTGGTGCAGACCGACCGCGGCGGCCAGGTGACCTACCATGGCCCCGGGCAGCTGGTCGCCTACCTGCTGCTGGACGTGCGCCGGCTTGGTTTTGGCGTGCGTGAGCTGGTCAGCCGGATCGAGCAGACCCTCATCGAGCTGCTCGCCAGTTACGATGTCCAGGCTGCGGCCAAGCCCGATGCCCCTGGCGTCTATGTCGACGGAGCGAAAATCGCCTCCCTCGGCCTGCGAATTCGCAACGGCCGTTCGTTCCACGGCCTTGCGCTGAACGTGGACATGGACCTTGCGCCATTCCGCCGAATCAACCCCTGCGGCTATGCGGGGCTGGCGATGACCCAGCTGCGCGACCTGGCAGGCCCGATCGAACTCGACGAGGTCAGGACAAGGCTGCGCGGACAGCTGGTCAAGCACCTCGACTACGCTGAGCAGACGACCCTCACGGGCGGAATCGACTGATATGACAACTGTGCAAGAAGCCGTGCCGAACCTGATCCCTACCCAGGATGCCACCTCGCGCCCAGCGCCGAAGAAGGTGGAAGCTGGGGTGAAGCTGCGTGGCGCCGAAAAGGTGGCGCGCATTCCGGTGAAGATCATCCCCACCGACGAGCTGCCGAAAAAGCCCGACTGGATTCGCGTGCGCATCCCGGTGTCGCCCGAGGTAGACCGCATCAAGCAGCTGCTGCGCAAGCACAAGCTGCACAGCGTGTGTGAAGAGGCGTCCTGCCCGAACCTGGGCGAGTGCTTCTCCGGTGGTACCGCCACCTTCATGATCATGGGTGACATCTGCACCCGTCGTTGCCCGTTCTGCGACGTTGGCCACGGCCGGCCGAAGCCGCTGGACCTGGACGAGCCGAAGAACCTGGCCGTGGCCATCGCCGACCTGCGCCTGAAATACGTGGTGATCACCTCGGTGGACCGCGACGACCTGCGTGACGGCGGTGCCCAGCACTTTGCCGACTGCATTCGCGAAATCCGCGCGCTGTCGCCGGGCGTGCAGCTGGAAACCCTGGTGCCGGACTACCGCGGGCGCATGGACATTGCCCTGGAGATCACCGCGCAAGAGCCGCCGGATGTGTTCAACCACAACCTCGAGACCGTACCGCGCCTGTACAAGGCTGCGCGCCCGGGTTCGGACTACGACTGGTCGCTCGACCTGCTGCAGAAGTTCAAGCAGTTGGTGCCGCACGTACCGACCAAATCGGGCCTGATGCTCGGCCTGGGCGAGACCGACGAGGAAGTGATCGAAGTGATGCAGCGCATGCGCGAGCATGACATCGACATGCTCACCCTCGGCCAGTACCTGCAGCCGTCGCGCAGCCACTTGCCGGTGCAGCGTTTCGTGCACCCGGACACCTTCGCCTGGTTCGCCGAGGAAGGTTACAAGATGGGCTTCAAGAACGTTGCTTCCGGGCCGCTGGTGCGTTCTTCGTACCACGCTGATCAACAGGCTCACGAAGCCAAGATCAAGCTCTGAAATACCGCTAGTGTGACCTGTGCCGATGCACGCCGAAGGGCGGCATCGGCATTTTTGTTTGTGCCATACGCGCTGCGAGGAGCCGCGATGAATTGCGCCGAAACCTTCCAACCCTGCTTGCCTGCGGCGCTGCCGCGTGATGCCTGTTTTGCCATTGTCGCGCCGGCGGGCCCGGCACGGCTGGATACGCACAAGGCCAGCCAATGGTTTGTCGATCGCGGTTACCGTTGCCGCATCTACCCGGGGGCTTTGCAGGCTCAGGGCTACCTGGCTGGGGCGGACCAGCAGCGCTTGCAGGACCTGCATGATGCCTTCGCCGACCCGGCCATCGACGCCATTTTGTGCATGCGCGGGGGGTACGGCAGCATGCGCCTGCTTGACCGGCTCGACTTCGAGCTGATTCGACGCAACCCCAAGCCGCTGATCGGCTACAGCGACATTACCGCGCTGCACACGGCGCTTTACCGGCATGCCGGGCTGCTCACCTTCCATGGCGGGATGCTCAATGCCGACTTGCTGGGGGCCAAGTTGGCGCCGACCGAGGCGTCGTTGCTGGCCCAGCTGGGTGGGCACGTGCGGGCCGGTGAGCCAATCGCGCACCCTGCTGGTTACGCGCTGGCCAGCGTGTTGCCAGGGGTAGGCAGCGGGCCGCTGCTGGGCGGCAACCTGTCGATGCTCGGCGCGACCCTGGGCACGCTGGCCGAGCTGGATACGCGGGGTTGCATTCTGTTCATCGAAGACGTCAACGAGCCGCTGTACCGGGTAGACCGGTTGCTGACCCAGCTGCGCCTGGCGGGCAAGCTGGAGGGCGTGAGCGGGGTACTGGCGGGGGACTTTGCCGGGATTAGCACGGCGGCACTGACGCCGTTGCTGGAGGATATCTTCGCGCCGCTGGGTGTGCCGGTGCTGGCCGGGTGGCGCAGTGGGCATTGTGACCCGAACGTGTCCTTGCCGCTGGGGGCGCGGGTCAGGCTGGACAGTGTTCAGCAGACGTTGGTGCTGGAGCAGGAGCTGTTCAAGGCTTGAGATTGCCGGGGCTGCTTTGCAGCCCATCGCCGACAAGCCAGCTCCCACAGGGATAGCACAGCCCTTGAGGTTGATGCGGTCGGGGTGGGGGCTGGCTTGCCGGCGATGGGGCGCAACGCGCCCCCAACAATCTTACTGCTGACGCAGGCTCTCGAGCAGCTTGTGCGTCGGATACCCATCCGCCGGCCACCCCAGCCCCTGCTGGGCATTGCGGATCGCCTTGCGGGTGTTGGCGCCGATGATGCCATCGGCATTCCCGGCCTCATGCCCGTTGCTGTTCAGCAGGTTCTGCAGCTCCATGCGCTCGCTACGGCTGAGCGGCAGGTCCTCTTTCGGCCAGCTGCCGGCAATGAAGCCCCAGCCGGTGAAGCGGTCACCGAGCAAGCTCACCGCCAAGGCGTAGGACGACGAATTGTTGTACTTGAGGATGGCGCGGAAATTGTCCAGCACCAGGAACGCCGGGCCGCGCGCACCGGCGGGCAGCAGCAGGGCGGCAGACAGCTCGTTGCTGCCGGCGGGCAGTTGGGTGCCGGCAGGCAGCTTCACGCCCATCGCCAGCCATTCGCTCACCGGTTTGCGCAGCGCGCCATCGGCCTGCCAGTAATCGAAGCCCTCCGGCACCTGCACCTCGAAGCCCCACGGCTGGCCACGTTTCCAGCCCGAGCTCTGCAGGTAGTGTGCGGTCGAGGCCAGGGCGTCGGCCGTGCTGTTCCAGATGTCGCGGCGGCCGTCGCCGTCAAAGTCCACGGCATGGGTGTTGTAGGTGGTCGGGATGAACTGGGTCTGCCCCATGGCACCGGCCCACGAGCCGCGCATGGCCTCAGGCTGGATGTCGCCATGCTGGATGATCTGCAGCGCGGCGATCAGCTGGTCCTGGGCGAACTGCGGGCGGCGGCCCTCATAGGCCAGGGTGGCAAGCGAGCGGATCACCGACTTGTTGCCCTGGAACTGGCCGAAGTTGCTTTCCATGCCCCACACCGCGACCAGGACCTGGCGGTCGACGCCATAGCGTTGCTCGATGCTGGTCAGCAGATCGGCATTCTGTTCCAGAAGCTTCTTGCCGTTGCGCACGCGCAAGGGCGACAGGGCGCCTTCGAGGTATTCCCATACCGGGCGGGTGAACTCCGGCTGGCTGCGGTCGGCCTTGATCACATCCATGTCCGGGGTGATGCCGAGGAACGCGCGGTCGAAGGTGTCCGCTGAAATACCGGCTTGCAGGGCTTGCTGACGGAAGCCTGCCTGCCATTGCGCGAAGGTTTGCAGAGGCTGGATTTCAGTGCTGGAGTCGGGCGTTGCGCCGGGCAGGGTGACCACCGGGGCGGGTTGGGCGGGTGCCAGCGGCAGGGCATCGGCTGCGGTGGGCTTTTCTGCGCAGGCCACGAGCAGGATGAAACTGGAGGCCGCGATCAATTGACGGGTTTTCCAGCGGGGAAGAAGACTGAAGAGCATGCACAGATCCAGAATTGCAGGTCAGGTGAAGACCATACCATGCCTGCGCTTTCGATGCTTTCATGCCGCCAAAAAGTAGGAAGCCTCCCAATCTCTCGATTGGAAGGCTTCGCGGCGGTAGCTGCCTTTGCCCTTGTCCGGTCGTTCCTGGCGGCAGCGGAACAGTGGCTGGGTGATGATCGACTTGGCCTTGTTGGGGCCGTGCTTCTTGGGCTTTTTGCTCATGGCGGGGTTCCCTGGATTGGGTGGGTTTCGCGGCGCACTGTAGGGTGCTGTGCGGGCGGGGGCCAATTGATTGTGTATATGGTCGAGATCCTGGGACTGCTTCGCAGCCCATCGCGACACAAAGCCCCAACCCCCCCGGGGAAACCCAAAACAGAGGGAGCGGCCGGGGGGGGGCGAGGGGGGGGGAGGCGCCCCCCGTAAAAAAGGGGGAACGCCCC
>NZ_PUQD01000108.1 GCF_003331055.1 Pseudomonas sp. AFG_SD02_1510_Pfu_092
ATAGTGGTGCTGACAGTCGAGCCGTTGTTGTAGACGTCGTTAGTCGGCGTCTGGAAATCAACACTGCCCTGGGTCTTACCGGCTTCAACGGTAATGGTCTGGCCATTGGACAGGGTCACGGTCACCGGGGTCTGGGCTGGGTTGCTCAGCGTCACGGTGTAGGTGATCACGCCACCCTCAGTCACGCTTGGCGAAGCAGTCAGCGTCGCGCTGGTGTTATCGACGGTATCGGTAACCTGGGTAACCGCCGGCGCTTGCGGCACTGTCACCGTCAGCCCGTTGCCCCCGGTGACACCCGTCACGGTCGTCGAAATCTGGCCGCCGTCGATATACGGGGTATCGTTCGCCGGAACCACGACGTTGACGCTACCGCTGGTCTGCCCGGCCGGAATCACGATCACGGCGCCGTTGGACAGTGTGATCACCAGGTTGCTGGTCGGCGCCTGGCCGACTGTGGCGGTATAAACGATTACGCCACCCGCTTCGCTGATGGAAGGGGTAGCGCCGAGCACCAGATCGGTAGCGACATCGGTGTCCACCGCCGGCGTGGTCACCTGGTTGTTGTTGGTGGTGTCCAGCACGCCAAGCTCTTCAGCATCGAGCACAGCAGCAAAGCCCAGGCCGTCAGTGGGGAAGCCGACGGTAGCGTCGACACGGCCCGCAGTCTCTTCGAGCATGACGAAGCTGTGGCCGCCGCCCGCCGCGCCGCCACCGCCCGCTGCCGATGGGCCAGCCGCAGTCGCTTCAAGCGCAGTCGTCGGGTCGACACCGGCGGCGATCGCCTGCTGCAGTTCATCCACCGACGGTGCGGCCTGCGCAGCCGCCTGGCTCAGGTCGGTGCTGCTGTCCGGCGCATCAGCGCTCCACTGGCTGTCACGGCCCAGGTCGAGCACCCGGCCATCGGCCAGTTCCAAAGTCACTGCGCCACCTGGGCCGGTGAGTACCTCCTCACCCGCCAACAGTCGGTCTCCTTCGATCAGTACACGCCGGATGCCCTCTGGGGATACCGCAATAACCTGGCCGACAATACTTTTGACGATGGCTACAACGCTGCTCATTGGACTCTCCGTGTGACCCGATGGGTACTTCCCTGCCAGAGGGGCATCTGTAAGCCACTTCAGGCGGAACTATGTCGATGATCTGTAGACGAATTTTGGCGTCAATATTACGTCTATAACTTTTTGGAATTGACTAACTGCCAAACTATTGACCTTATACAGGTCATCCTAAACAATCAGTACGGTAATGTCACATTGATATTTGAACCTTAGCCAAGCGTTTTGTGGGGACAAATGCCGTACATCATCGAAAGCGCGTTATTTGGTCGTTTGGGGTGACTTTTTCACACCTCGGGAGGCGCAAATAATACGGCACGACAACCGTTCATCGGCAGCTGTCAAAGGTTCATGCGTCAAGATTCACATCACTTAAAGGCCATTAAAGGTCACTGCCTGATTACAAGCACAAACCTTGCCTGAAAACACCCAGACAACGACCGGCAAGCCAGGCGGAATCAGCCTCGCAGGCGTGCACTGGTGTTACGCAGCTCGGCGCATCGCCCCGGCCGGTGCGGCTATTTGCCGTAGATCAAAGAGATAGCGAGCGGCAGCGCAAATACTGCCTCCCCGAATAGACGAAAGCACCGCAGTTTGTTTCACCACGAGGTGGCAGCAAGCCGTATTTTTGATAGATGAATTTTAACTAATTAAGGGCCGCAAACCGTCAACAAATCAGCGCCTGATTCCTGACAATAGCCGACGCAATATCCACGGCAGCTCTGTCGTCAGCCGGATGGCAGGCTATGCTGCAAACTAGATTGGCCTGGCAACGCTGGCGGGCCCAAAACAAACCTCCGGCGCCTGGCATCGTCAGGCAGCAATGAAGACCGTAGAATTGTTTACTCAATACCGATTCAAGGCGACCATTGGCCAGCTGCCCAGCCATCGGGGTTCCGTAACCCCGTAACCAAGGCCCGCAGCACCACTGAACGTCAGGGTGAGCCGAACTGCACGACGGCACACCCACCCCACCCATCACAAGGATGAAGAGAGCGCCGCGTGGAATCCGAAGTCAGTCGAGTCCAACTCAGCCACGATCCACGCAGTCAGCATGACGATCCCCTGCTGGATAGTCTGTTGAGCCTGTGTGTCCTGCACCAGAAACCTGCCAGCCGGGTCATGCTGACCACCGGCCTGCCGCTGCCCGCCCAGCGCCTGAGCCCCGAGCTGCTGCCCCGCGCAGCCGCCCGCGCCGGCCTGCAGGGGCGCCTGCTGCAGCGCAAGCTGGAGCAGATCCCGAGCATCGCCATGCCGGCCATGCTGCTGCTCAAGGAAGGCCGCAGTGCCGTCCTGCTGGGTTGGGAGAACGAAGATACCGCGCGCCTGCTGCTCAGCGAGAGCGATGGCGGCGAAGTGCATATCAGCCGCGAAGCGCTGCAGAGCGATTACAGTGGCCGGGTGTTCTTCGCCCAGCCGCAGCACAAGTTCGACGTCAACCACGGCAACCTGATCCCGCGGGCGCGGTCTTGGTTCCGCGATACCTTGCTGCGCAGCAAGTGGCTTTATATCGACGCCATCGCCGCCAGCCTGGTCATCAACCTGATCGCCCTGGCCGCGCCGCTGTTCGTGATGAACGTGTATGACCGGGTGGTGCCCAACCAGGCCACCTCGACCCTCTGGGTACTGGCCATCGGCATTGCCGGCGCCTACATCTTCGACCTGATCCTCAAAGGCCTGCGCGGCTTGTGCCTGGACCTGGCCGGCAAGAAGACCGACCTGATCATTTCGGCAACGCTGTTCGAACGTATCGTCGGCATGTCGATGAAGTACCGCCCGGCCAGGGTCGGCAGCTTTGCCCAGAACATTCACGAGTTCCAGGGCCTGCGCGACTTCCTTGCCTCGCTGACCCTAACCAGCCTGATCGACCTGCCGTTCACCGTCCTGATCCTGATCGTCATCGCCATCATCGGTGGCCACCTGGTGTGGATCCCGATCATCGCCTTCCCGCTGGCGCTGGGCATCGGTTATGCCCTGCAGCGGCCGCTGATGGCGACCATGGAACGGACCATGGCGCTGGCCTCGGAGCGCCAGTCCAGCCTGATCGAGACCTTGGCCGGCCTGGATGCGGTCAAGGTCAACAACGCCGAAAGCGAACGCCAGTACATGTGGGAACAGACCCTGGGCACCCTGAGCCGGCTGGAACTGCGGGTGAAGGTGCTGTCGAGCCTGGCGATGAACATCACCCTGCTGATCCAACAATTGGCGGGCGTGGCGATGATCTGCGTCGGCGTGTACCTGATCATCGACGGCAACCTGAGCATGGGCGGCCTGGTCGCCTGCTACATGCTCAGCGGCCGCGCCCTCGGCCCGCTGGGTCAGCTCAACGGGCTGCTCGCACGCTACCAGCAGGCCAAGGTGACCATGGTCTCCACCGACCACATGATGGAGCTGCCGCAGGAGCGCAACTTCGAAGAACGCCCGCTGAGCCGTAAGGTACTGCAGGGGAGCGTCGAGTTCCGCGGGGTCGATTTCACCTACCCGAACCAGCAGAACCAGGCCCTGAAGAACATCAACCTGACCATCCGCCCCGGCGAGAAGGTGGGCATCATCGGCCGCAGCGGCTCGGGCAAGAGTTCGCTGGCCAAGCTCATCGTCGGCCTGTACGAGGCCGATGGCGGGTCGCTGCTGGTCGATGGCGTGGACATTCGCCAGATCGATGTCAGCGAACTGCGCCACAACATCGGCTACGTGCCTCAGGACATTCAACTGCTGGCCGGCACCCTGCGCGATAACCTGGTCAGTGGCGCGCGCTACATCGAGGATGAGTTGATCCTGCAGGCCGCCGAGCTGGCGGGCGTACATGAGTTCGCCCGGCTCCACCCGGACGGCTACGAGCTGCAAGTGGGTGAGCGTGGACAGAACCTGTCCGGCGGGCAGCGGCAGAACGTCGCCCTGGGCCGCGCGCTGTTGCTCAACCCGCAGATCCTGCTGCTGGACGAGCCGACCAGCGCCATGGACAACACCGGTGAAGAACGCCTCAAGCAGCGCCTGCAGGCGGTAGTGGAAAACAAGACCATGCTGCTGGTCACGCACCGTGCCTCGCTGCTGTCGCTGGTGGACCGGCTGATCGTGATCGATCGCGGGCAGATTGTCGCCGACGGCCCGAAAGCCGCGGTCATGGATGCGCTGAAGAAGGGGCAGATCAGTGTTGCATAAGCTGGATATGGGGCAATTCAAGGACGGCTTGCGGCGCTACTTCAAAGGCTCCGACTCGCTGGGCGGCCAGCCGCTGCCCGAGGTCAACAAGGCGCTGATCGAGGATGCGCCGCGCGTCGTGCGGCTGACCATCTGGGGCGTGATCCTGTTCTTCGTGTTCCTGATCGTGTGGGCCAGCGTCGCGCCCATCGATGAGGTCACGCGGGGCGAAGGCAAGGCCATTCCGTCGTCCAAGGTGCAGAAGATCCAGAACCTGGAGGGCGGCATCGTCGCCGAGATCTTTGCCAAGGAAGGGCAGATCGTCGAAGTCGGCCAGCCGCTGCTGCGCCTGGACGAGACCCGCTTCGCCTCCAACGTGGGTGAAACCGAGGCCGACCGCCTGGCCATGGCATTGCGCGTCGAGCGCCTGAGCGCCGAGGTCGGTGACACGCCGCTGAAGATCGATGAGGAACTGCGCAAAGCCGCGCCAAGCCAGGCAGCGAACGAAGAGTCGCTGTACCAGAGCCGGCGCCAGCAATTGCAGGACGAGATTGGCGGTTTGCAACAGCAGCTGGTCCAGCGTCAGCAGGAACTGCGCGAATTCAGCTCCAAGCGCGCCCAGTACGCCAACAGCCTGCAATTGTTGCGCAAAGAGATCAGCATGTCCGAGCCCCTGGTGGCCACCGGTGCGATCTCCCAGGTCGAGGTGTTGCGCCTGCGCCGCGCCGAAGTGGAGAACCGTGGCCAGCTGGACTCCACTGCGCTGGCCATCCCGCGTGCCGAGGCGGCCATTCGTGAGGTGCAAAGCAAGATCGAAGAAACCCGTGGCAAGTTCCGCAGCGAAGCGCTAACCCAGCTGAACGAAGCGCGCACCGAGCTGAGCAAGGCCACGGCGACCAGCAAGGCGCTGGATGATCGCGTGCACCGCACCATGGTCACCTCGCCGGTACGGGGTATCGTCAAGCAGCTGCTGGTGAATACCATTGGCGGGGTGATCCAGCCGGGCAGCGATATCATCGAAATCGTGCCGCTGGATGACTCACTGGTGATCGAGGCGAAAATCCTGCCCAAGGACATCGCTTTCCTGCACCCGGGCCAGGAGGCGACGGTCAAGTTCACCGCCTATGACTACACCATCTACGGTGGGCTCAAGGCCAAGCTGGAACAGATCGGCGCCGATACCATCACCGATGAAGACAAGAAGACCACCTATTACCTGATCAAGCTGCGCACCGACCGCAGCCACCTGGGGACTGAGGAAAAGCCGCTACTGATCATTCCGGGGATGGTGGCGACGGTAGATATCATGACCGGCAAGAAGACCATCATGAGCTACCTGCTCAAGCCGATCATGAAGGCCCGTTCGGAAGCGTTGCGCGAGCGTTGATAATATTGGCCACTGTATTCAGTGGCCTCCCTGGCCCTATCGCCGGCAAGCCAGCTTGTGTCTTCAAGGCCTCTTAAACTCACAAGGGTGAGAGCAGTGGATGGCACCGGCTACGCCGGTGTTCGCGGCCACGGCCGCTCCCACAGGGATCGCGCCAGCTTTTGGAAATTGACCAAGTTGCTCCTCCTCGACCGCGCTGCACTCAAGCCATGCGCAATCCCTGTGGGAGCTTGCCGGCGATGGGCGGCTAATACACAGTCCCTCGGCGCGCAAGCAGGAGGCGACCGTGGCACGGGCGAGCCAGTTGTTCATCGAGTGCTTGCGCAGCGAAGAAGCGCGGGCCGCGATGCGGCCCATCGCCGGCAAGCCAGCTCCCACAGGTGCAGTGTTGACCTGTGGCATACGCATTCCCCTGTGGGAGCGGGCAAGCCCGCGAAGCAGGCGACGCGGTGGATGGCACCGGC
>NZ_PUQD01000109.1 GCF_003331055.1 Pseudomonas sp. AFG_SD02_1510_Pfu_092
ATTCAACGCGGTGGCTGGCACCGGCTGCGCCGGTGTTCGCGGGCTTGCCCGCTCCCACAGGGGCCGCGCTACGCGCTAGAACTCAGGCCAGGGTTTCGAGGACGTAGGCAACATCCTGCAATACAGCCGTATCCCCCCGCTCGGTCCAGTACAGGGCGATCATCCGGGCATCGGCCTCGACCTTGTAGACACTCGCCGGCAGGCGCGCCAGCGGCTCCAGGAAGCGCGGGTCCTCGCAGGGTTCACGCCATTTGTTCCACCACACGCCCGGGGTGATCTGCCAGAAGCAGAAGCTGTCCTCATGGCCACGGCGGCGTGCCCGGTGATACTGCGGGCACGGGCTCGGTGGCTGCCTTTCCAGCCAGTGCGGCCATTGCTGTGGCGCCAGCTGCATGGCCAGGCCCATGCGCCGCGCCTCCAGGCGCAACTTCATCTGCTCGCTCTGCTTGCGCGAGGTGCGCAACCAGGAAAGCGGGCTGAGAATCAGCGCAAGGATTGACACCACCAGCAATACCGTCATATCAGTAGTTCCCATAAAACGTTGCAAATGAGCTGGTTAGCCATTTTTCACGGAAGACCCGCCCGAAAGCGACCATACTTGTTCTATTGCGATTGTCAGGAGTTCCGCTCATGTCCTACGAACATCTTCTGGTCGCCGTCGACCTGACCGAAGAATGCGACCCGGTGATCAAACGCGCCATGGCACTGGCCGCACCGTCGAACGCCAAGGTTTCCCTGGTACACATCGTCGAGCCGATGGCCATGGCGTTCGGCGGCGATGTGCCGATGGACCTGTCGCAACTGCAGCAGCAACAGTTCGACCAGGCCAAGGAACGCATGGACCGCCTGTTCAACAAGTACCCGGACATTCAGCGCGGCGACTCGCACCTGACCTATGGCCAGCCGCGCCAGGAAATCCACCAGCTGGCCAAGGACCAGAAGTGCGACCTGATCGTGGTCGGCAGCCATGGCCGTCACGGCCTGGCGTTGCTGCTGGGTTCCACAGCCAATGATGTGCTGCATGGCGCGCCGTGCGATGTGCTGGCGGTAAGGCTGCAGAAAAAAGAATGATTTGACCTGTACCGGCCCTTTCGCGGGTAAACCCGCTCCCACAGGGACTGCACGGAGCTGAAAAGCTGTGGAGGACCTGTGGGAGCGGGCAAGCCCGCGAAGAGGCCGGCACAGGCTGACGCCGATCAGCCTTCCAGCTCGGCCCAGCGCTCTACCAGCACATCCAGTTCGGCCTGCAGCTTCTCGATCTTCGCCAGCACCGCCGACGTTTCCGCAATCGGCCGCTGATAGAAGCCCGCCGCATTCACTTCTTCCTGGGCCTCGGCCATGCGCTGTTCCAGCGCGTCGATCTGCCCTGGCAGCATCTCCAGTTCACGCTGCAGCTTGTAGCTGAGCTTCTTTTTCGAGGCTTCTTCGGCCACCGGAGCAGCCACTGGCGCCGGCTTGGCCTCGACCTTCTCCACCACCGCGCTGTTGAGCGCAGACTTGCCGCCCTTGCTCTCGGTCACGCCCAGCAGCTTCGGCGAGCCGCCCTGGCGAATCCAGTCCTCGTAACCACCGACGTACTCACGCACCTTGCCCTCGCCTTCGAACACCAGGGTGCTGGTGACGACGTTGTCGAGGAACGCCCGGTCGTGGCTGACGATCAGCACGGTGCCCTTGTAGTTGGACAGCACTTCCTCGAGCAACTCGAGGGTTTCCACATCCAGGTCGTTGGTCGGTTCGTCGAGCACCAGCAGGTTGGCCGGCTTGCTGAACAATTTGGCCAGCAGCAGCCGCGCGCGCTCGCCACCCGACAGCGCCTTGACCGGCGTACGGGCGCGCTGGGGGCTGAACAGGAAGTCGCCCAGGTAACTCAGCACATGGCGGTTCTGGCCGTCGATCTCGATGAAATCGCGGCCTTCGGCCAGGTTGTCGATCACGGTCTTTTCCAGCTCGAGCTGGTGACGCATCTGGTCGAAATAGGCCACTTCCAGCTTGGTGCCGCGCTCGACCTTGCCGGAGGTCGGCTCCAGGTCGCCGAGCATCAGCTTGAGCAGGGTGGTCTTGCCGGTACCGTTGGCGCCCAGCAGGCCGATGCGGTCCTCACGCTGCAGGACCATGGAGAAGTCCTTGACCAGCATCGGCCCCTCAGGGTGATGGAAGCTGACGTTTTCCAGCACCATCACCTGCTTGCCGGACTTTTCCGCCGCCTCGATCTGGATGTTGGCCTTGCCCTGGCGCTCGCGGCGTTCGCTACGCTCCACGCGCAGCGCCTTCAGCGCGCGCACGCGGCCTTCGTTGCGGGTACGGCGGGCCTTGATGCCCTGGCGGATCCACACCTCTTCCTGGGCCAGGCGCTTGTCGAACAGCGCATTGGCGGTTTCTTCGGCGGCCAGCGCGGCCTCCTTGTGCACCAGGAAGCTGGCGTAGTCGCCGTTCCAGTCGATCAGCCCACCGCGGTCCAGTTCGAGGATGCGGGTGGCCAGGTTCTGCAGGAACGAGCGGTCGTGGGTGATGAACAGCACGGCGCCGTTGAAGCTGCGCAGGGCCTCTTCGAGCCAGGCGATGGCGCCGATGTCCAGGTGGTTGGTCGGCTCGTCGAGCAGCAGCAGGTCGGGCTCCGACACCAGCGCCTGGGCCAGCAGCACGCGGCGGCGCCAGCCACCGGACAGCTCGGCCAGGGTCTTGTCGGCCGGCAGTTGCAGGCGGCTGAGGGTGCTTTCCACCACCTGCTGCAGGCGCCAGCCGTCACGGGCTTCCAGCTCGTGCTGGACGTGCATGAGCTTTTCCAGGTCTTCGTCGCCCTGGATATTCAGGCTCAGGTGGTGGAACTGCGCCAGCAACTCGCCAACGCCATCCAGGCCGGCGGCCACCACATCGAACACCGTGCGCTCGTCGGCCACCGGCAGCTCCTGTGGCAGCTCGCCGATCTTCAGGCCCGGGGCACGCCAGATTTCGCCGTCGTCGCCCTTCTGCTCGCCCTTGACCAGGCGCAGCATGCTCGACTTGCCGGTGCCGTTGCGGCCGATGATGCACACCCGCTCGCCACGAGCGATCTGCCAGGACACGTGGTCCAGCAGCGGCATGGCACCGAATGCGAGGGACACATCGCTGAATTTGAGCAGGGTCATGTTGGTCTCCATAAATCGGGCGCGCATTCTACCTGACTTGGCCTGCGACGGCATCCGCCTGGCCAGCCGACGCAGGCTTTGCGACATCCGGTCGAACTTAATATCCGGATACAAGCACAGTGCTTTCACCCGCCGCCGGCAAACAGCTAAGCTAGGGCAATAGCTTCCATCAGTGCTGGCTCCGCCGTCACTTCCCCATGGTTCAACTGCCCGGACGTATCATGCGCAGCCGCCTGTTACAAATTGCTTCCTGCCTGCTGCTCAGCGCTGCCACCTGCGCCGCGCAGGCCGCCGACCTTACCCTGCAACGCCAGTACTATGACGAGGCCAAGCGTGCGCTGGCCAAGGGCGACAAAGGCCCCTACCTGCGTTATGCCCAGGCCCTCGGCGACTACCCGCTGACGCCCTATCTGGCCTATGACGAACTCACCGCCCGCCTGAAAAGCGCCAGCAACCAGGAAATCGAAGGCTTCCTCGCCAAGCACGGCGACCTGCCACAGGCCAACTGGATGAAACTGCGCTGGTTGCGCTGGCTGGCCGAACGCGGCGAGTGGGACACCTTCGTCAAGTACTACGACCCCAAGCTCAACTTTACCGAACTGGACTGCCTCAACGGCCAGTACCAGCTCAGCCACGGCCTGCGCGCCGAGGGCTACGCCACAGCGGAAAAACTGTGGAACGTCGGCAAGTCGCAGCCGGCCACTTGCGACACGCTGTTCGGCATGTGGGCGGCCGAAGGCCAGCTGACCGAGGCCAAGCGCTGGCAGCGGACCAAGCTGGCGGCCCAGGCGCGCAACTACGGGCTGGCCAACAACCTGGTCAAGACCCTCACCACCCTCGGCCCGCAGGGGCGCCTGCTGGTCGATGTGGCGCAGAAACCCGAACTGCTCAAGCAGCCGTCGCGCTTCACCCCGGCCAACGAAGCCATGTCCGATGTGGTCAGTCTCGGCCTGCGCCGCCTGGCCCGGCAAGACCCGGACCAGGCCATGGCGCTGCTCGACGATTACGCCCAGCGCATGCATTTTTCCCGTGACGAAAAGGTCGCCATCGCCCGCGAAATCGGCCTGACCCTGGCACGCCGCTACGACCCGCGCGCGCTCGAGCTGATGACCCGTTACGACCCCGAACTGCGTGACAACACCGTCAGCGAGTGGCGCCTGCGCCTGCTTCTGCGCCTGGGCCGCTGGGAGGATGCCTACGAGCTGACCCGCCGCCTGCCGCAAGACCTGGCCAGCAGCAGCCGCTGGAAATACTGGCAGGCGCGCAGCCTGGAGCTGGCACAGCCGAACAACCCGCAGGTGCCGCTGCTGTACAAGACCGTCGCCCGCGAGCGTGATTTCTATGGCTTCCTTGCCGCTGACCGGGCACAGACGCCTTACCAGTTGAACAACAAGCCGCTGCTGCTGAGCCCGCAGTTGGTCAACAAGGTACGCAACACCCCAGGCATTCGCCGTGCCCTGGAGTTTCATGCCCGCGGCCAGATCGTCGAAGGCCGCCGCGAGTGGTATCACGTCAGCCGCCACTTCAGCCGCGACGAAATGGTCGCCCAGGCCCGCCTGGGTTATGACCTGCGCTGGTACTTCCCGGCCATTCGCACCATCAGCCAGGCGCAGTACTGGGACGACCTCGACATCCGCTTCCCGATGGCCCACCGCGATACCCTGGTGCGTGAAGCCAAGGTCCGCGGCCTGCATTCGAGCTGGGTCTTCGCCATTACCCGCCAGGAAAGCGCATTCATGGAGGATGCCCGTTCGCCGGTGGGCGCCAGCGGCCTGATGCAGCTGATGCCGGCCACGGCCAAGGAAACCGCGCGCAAGTTCAGCATCCCGCTGGCCTCCCCGGCGCAGGTACTCAACCCGGACAAGAACATCCAGCTGGGCGCGGCGTACCTTAGCCAGGTGCACAGCCAGTTCAATGGCAACCGGGTACTCGCTTCGGCAGCCTACAACGCCGGCCCAGGGCGCGTGCGGCAGTGGCTGAAAGGCGCCAAGCACCTGAGCTTCGATGTGTGGGTGGAGTCGATCCCGTTCGACGAAACGCGCCAATATGTGCAGAACGTGCTGTCGTATTCGGTGATCTACGGGCAGAAGCTCAACTCGCCGCAGCCGCTGGTGGACTGGCATGAGCGGTATTTCGATGACATGTGATGGTTGCTGAGCCTGTGCCGGCCTCTTCGCGGGCTTGCCCGCTCCCACAGGTATTTCCACAACCCTGTGGGAGCGGGCGAGCCCGCCCAGGGGGCGGCCCAGGGAACACAGCGATTACAGAAAATACCCCCGCCAACCCGC
>NZ_PUQD01000110.1 GCF_003331055.1 Pseudomonas sp. AFG_SD02_1510_Pfu_092
GGCGGCCGCGGGGGGGGCGCGTTGCCCCCCCAACCGCCCGCCCCGGGGGCCCCCCCCCGGGCCCGGGGGGGGGGGGGGGGGGGGGGGGCCGGGGGTTGGGGGCCAAAAGCGCCCCCCGTTCGAATTTTGAACAGGCAAAACCGTTTCCTGTGCGATAAACGCACAGTGTCGTTCACGGCGAATTGCTTCAGCCCCGCCTGCTGATTAATGTCTCCGGCAGCGGTCGGTTGTGCCGACCGGACAAGAACAATACAAGAGGCACTTCCCATGACGACTGTCCCCTCGCTGCCGCGGCCGCACCCGCGCGCGGTACTGTTGTATCCAGGCTGACACCCGCCGCATTTCCCCAATATTGTCCCCTGTGCCGGTTGACCGCGTGCAGTGGCCTGGCTGTGCCCTCAATTCTGGATAACAACAATGAACCAAGTGCAAAGCAACGTTGGCAATAGCCTCGACGTCCAGTCATTCATCAACCGGCAACCGCTGTCCCGCTATCAGTGGCGGGTCGTGTTGCTGTGCTTCCTGATCGTCTTCCTCGATGGCCTGGATACCGCCGCCATGGGCTTCATCGCCCCGGCCCTGTCGCAGGAGTGGGGGATCGACCGCGCCAGCCTCGGCCCGGTCATGAGTGCTGCATTGATCGGCATGGTGTTCGGCGCACTGGGCTCCGGCCCGCTGGCCGACCGGTTCGGCCGCAAGGGCGTGCTGGTGGGGGCGGTGCTGGTGTTCGGTGGCTTCAGCCTGGCTTCGGCCTACGCCAGCAATGTCGACCAGTTGCTGGTGCTGCGCTTCCTGACTGGCCTGGGGCTTGGCGCAGGCATGCCCAACGCCACCACGCTGTTGTCCGAATACACCCCCGAGCGCCTCAAGTCGCTGCTGGTGACCAGCATGTTCTGCGGCTTCAACCTGGGCATGGCCGGGGGCGGTTTCATTTCCGCCAAGATGATCCCGGCCTATGGCTGGCACAGCCTGCTGGTGATCGGTGGCGTGCTGCCATTGCTGCTGGCGCTGGTGCTGATGGTCTGGCTGCCAGAGTCGGCGCGCTTTCTGGTGGTGCGCAACCGTGGCACGGACAAGGTGCGCAAGGCCTTGTCGCCCATCGCGCCGCAGGTGGTAGCCGAGGCGGGCAGCTTCAGCGTGCCGGAACAACAGGCGGTGGCCGCACGCAACGTGTTCGCGCTGATCTTCTCCGGCACCTACGGCCTGGGCACCGTACTGCTGTGGCTGACCTACTTCATGGGCCTGGTGATCGTCTACCTGCTGACCAGCTGGCTGCCCACCCTGATGCGCGACAGCGGCGCGAGCATGGAACAGGCCGCGTTCATCGGCGCGCTGTTCCAGTTCGGTGGCGTGCTGAGTGCGGTTGGCGTGGGCTGGGCCATGGACCGCTTCAACCCGCACAAGGTAATCGGCATTTTCTACCTGCTGGCCGGGGTGTTCGCCTACGCCGTGGGGCAGAGCCTGGGCAACATCACCGTGCTGGCCACGCTGGTGCTGGTGGCCGGCATGTGCGTGAACGGCGCGCAATCGGCGATGCCGTCGCTGGCGGCGCGCTTCTATCCGACCCAGGGCCGCGCCACGGGGGTTTCCTGGATGCTCGGTATCGGCCGCTTCGGTGCGATTCTCGGCGCCTGGAGTGGGGCGACACTGCTGGGGCTGGGCTGGAACTTCGAGCAGGTGCTGACGGCGTTGCTGGTGCCGGCAGGCCTGGCGACCGTAGGCGTGATCGTGAAGGGGTTGGTGAGCCACGCGGACGCGACCTGACGCGACATGAGGAGGATCGGTAGGGAGGCAATAATTGGTTCGATAATCGCACTGAAGTTCGATTATCGGATTGTAAGCCGCCCGCCAATCTCCTTAATCTGAGCTCACCGAAGCACCCTGACCAGGAGTCTCCAATGGCTGCAATTCTCCCGCTTCACGAAGCCGTGAAGCAGTTCATCCAGGACGGCGATACCGTCGCCCTCGAAGGTTTCACGCACCTGATCCCGACTGCCGCCGGCCACGAGATCATCCGTCAGGGCAAACGCGACCTGACCCTGGTACGCATGACCCCGGACCTGATCTACGACCAGCTGATCGGCGCCGGTTGCGCGCGCAAGCTGATCTTCTCGTGGGGCGGCAACCCGGGTGTCGGTTCGCTGCACCGCCTGCGTGACGCGGTCGAAAAGCAGTGGCCACACGCCATTGAAATCGAAGAACACAGCCACGCGGACTTGGCCAACGCCTACGTCGCCGGTGCTTCGGGCCTGCCGTTCGCCGTGCTGCGTGCCTACGCCGGTTCCGACCTGCCGAAGGTCAACCCGCTGATCAAGAGCGTCACCTGCCCGTTCACCGGCGAAGTGCTGGCCGCTGTCCCGTCGGTGCGCCCGGATGTGACCGTGATCCACGCACAGAAGGCCGACCGCAAGGGCAACGTGCTGTTGTGGGGCATCCTCGGGGTGCAGAAGGAAGCCGCCCTGGCCGCCAAACGTTGCATCGTCACCGTGGAGGAGATCGTCGACGACCTGCAGGCACCGATGAACGCCTGCGTGCTGCCGACCTGGGCGCTGAGCGCGGTATGCCTGGTGCCCGGTGGCGCGCACCCGTCTTACGCCCACGGCTACTACGAGCGTGACAACCGCTTCTACCAGGCCTGGGACCCGATCGCGCGCAGCCGCGAATCGTTCACCGCCTGGATCGACACCTACATCCGTGGCACTGCCGATTTCAACGAATTCAAGGCCAGGCTGGCCAGCACCGCGGAGGCCGCACAATGAGCTACTCCACTTCCGAAATGATGACCGTCGCCGCAGCCCGGCGCCTGCGCAACGGCGCTGTGTGCTTCGTCGGGATCGGCTTGCCGTCCAAGGCTGCCAACTTGGCGCGCCTGACCTCGTCGCCTGATGTGGTGCTGATCTATGAATCCGGCCCGATTGGTGCCAAGCCGAGCGTGCTGCCGCTGTCGATCGGCGACGGCGAGCTGGCCGAGACCGCCGACACCGTGGTGCCTACCGGCGAGATTTTCCGTTACTGGCTGCAAGGCGGGCGCATCGACGTCGGCTTCCTCGGCGCCGCCCAGGTCGACCGCTTCGGCAACATCAACACCACCGTGGTGGGTGACTACCACGCCCCGAAAACCCGCTTGCCAGGTGCCGGTGGCGCGCCGGAAATCGCCGGCTCCGCCAAGCAGGTGCTGATCATCCTCAAGCAGTCGCCGCGTGCCTTCGTCGACAAGCTGGACTTCATCACCTCGGTCGGCCACGGTGAAGGCGGCGATTCACGCAAACGCCTTGGCCTGCCAGGTGAAGGCCCGGTCGGCATCATCACCGACCTGTGCATCATGGAGCCGGAAGCCGGTACCCACGAGTTCGTCGTCACTGCCATTCACCCGGGCGTGAGCCGCGAGCAGATCATCGCCGCCACTGGCTGGCCGGTGCGCTTCGCCGACACGGTGCAGAGCACTGCCGAACCGACCGAAGTCGAGCTGTCCGCCCTGCGTGACCTCGAAGCCCGTACCGCCGCGGCCCATGGCCAGGCGGCAGGAGAAGCCTGATGCGCGACGTATTCATCTGTGATGCCATCCGTACCCCGATCGGCCGTTTCGGCGGCGCCCTGGCCGGTGTGCGCGCCGATGACCTGGCGGCCGTGCCGCTGAAGGCGCTGGTCGAGCGCAACCCTGGCGTACAGTGGGAGCAGCTGGACGAAGTGTTCTTCGGCTGCGCCAACCAGGCCGGTGAAGACAACCGCAACGTGGCGCGCATGGCGCTGCTGCTGGCCGGCCTGCCACAGAGCATCCCCGGCGTTACCCTGAACCGCCTCTGTGCCTCGGGCATGGATGCCATCGGCACCGCGTTCCGCGCCATCGCCAGCGGCGAAATGGAGCTGGCGATCGCCGGCGGCGTCGAGTCGATGTCGCGTGCCCCGTTCGTCATGGGCAAGGCTGAAAGCGGCTATTCGCGCAACATGAAGCTCGAAGACACGACCATCGGCTGGCGTTTCATCAACCCGCTGATGAAGAGCCAGTACGGTGTCGACGCCATGCCGGAAACCGCTGACAACGTGGCCGACGATTACCAGGTCTCGCGCGCTGACCAGGACGCCTTCGCCCTGCGCAGCCAGCAGAAGGCTGCGGCAGCGCAGGCCGCCGGTTTCTTCGCCGAAGAGATCGTGCCGGTGCGTATCGCCCACAAGAAGGGCGAAACCGTGGTCGAGCACGATGAACACCTGCGCCCGGAAACCACCCTGGAAGCCCTGACCAGGCTGAAGCCGGTCAACGGCCCGGACAAGACTGTCACCGCCGGCAACGCCTCGGGCGTGAACGATGGCGCCGCGGCGCTGATCCTGGCTTCGGCCGAGGCCGTGAAGAAACATGGCCTGACCCCGCGCGCCCGGGTGTTGGGCATGGCCAGCGCTGGCGTCGCTCCGCGGGTGATGGGCATTGGCCCGGTGCCGGCGGTGCGCAAACTGACCGAGCGCCTGGGTGTGGCGGTGAGTGATTTCGATGTGATCGAGCTCAACGAAGCCTTTGCCAGCCAGGGCCTGGCCGTGCTGCGTGAGCTGGGTGTGGCCGACGATGCACCGCAGGTAAACCCCAACGGCGGCGCGATCGCCCTGGGCCACCCGCTGGGCATGAGCGGTGCGCGCCTGGTACTGACGGCGCTGCACCAGCTGGAGAAGAGCGGTGGGCGTAAAGGCCTGGCGACCATGTGCGTGGGCGTCGGCCAAGGGTTGGCGCTGGCCATCGAGCGGGTTTGACCTGTACTGGCCTCTTCGCGGGGTAAAACCCCCCCCCCCCGGGGGCCCCCCCCCCCCGCGGGGGGGCGGGGGGGGGGGGGGGGGGGGGGGGGGGGGGGGGGGGGGGGCGGGGGGGGGGGGGGGGGGGGGGGGGGGGGGGGCGGGGGGGGCGGGGCCCGGGGGGGGGGGGGGGGAGGTTAATAGGTTTGGGTGATGTGGGTTTAGAAGCCGGGATGCCTGTGCGGCCCCTTTCGCGGGTGAACCC
>NZ_PUQD01000111.1 GCF_003331055.1 Pseudomonas sp. AFG_SD02_1510_Pfu_092
GTGGCGGCGCCTTTCGCGGTGCCCCCGCTGCCACCCCCTGCGGAGGCGGCGCCGCCTACCCTTTCCTGCGGCGCCGGCCCCGGCCCTTTCGCGGGTAACCCCGCTAAAGGGCCGGTGCAGGCGGTCCACACCTCAGACGCCCCCGCGATAACTTCCTGAACCCCTGCTACGTTTACCACTCATAAACTTGTCATGATTCCTTCATCCCACCTGCCTAGGCTGAAGGCGACAGTTACCAGAAAAACGAGTGAAGAGGGCGCAGGACGATGGACGAATACCAGGAAGAACTTCTCGAATCCCAGGCTTACGAGCTGGACACCCCGGACCCGGCTGACGACGCCACCGAGCTCTAGCCTGCCCGCCGCTGGCTGCGGCGGAACTCCCCTGGTGTGAGGCCCGTCCAGCGCTTGAAGGCGCGCTGGAAGGCCTCGGCTGATGCAAAGCCCAACAGATAGGCAATTTCGCCGAAGGCAAGCTCGGTATCGCGGATGTAGGTCTCGGCCAGGTCGCGGCGTGTTTCGCTGAGCAAGTCGCGAAAGCGCGTACCTTCCTCGGCCAGTTTGCGGCGCAAGGTCCAGGTCGGCAGTTGCAGGTGCAACGCGACCTCTTCCAGGTCCGGTTCACGGCCACCATTGAGCAGCGGGCCGAGCAGGTGAGTGATGCGCTCACCCAGGCTGCGCACGCGCGTGCGCTGCAGCATTTCCGCCTCGCACAGCTGCAGCAGGTGCTGCCAGGTGCTCGGGCAGTGCCTGGGGTTGCCCAACTGCAGCGTGGCGCGGCTCAGGCGCAGCTGATTGCTGTCGGCGGCAAAGTGCACGGGCGTGCTGCACAACGGCTGGTAACGTGCGGCATAGGCGGGCGCGGCAAATTCGATTTCCAGGCGTTCGGCCTGCACCAGCGTGCCGGCCAGGTCGCCAAGCTGGGCCAGCCAGCCGCTGAGCAATGAATCGACGACGAAGCGGTTGTAGGCGTTGTACGGGCTGATCGAGTAGAAGCGCAGCCAGGCGCCTTGGTCGTCTTCGTCAAAGCTGGAATGGCCGCGGTAGTTGGCCGCATACAGCGGCTCGAAGCGCAGCAACGTACGCGCCGCCTCGCCCACGGTGGGCGCCTGGGCCGCAGTGACCCCGGCCAGCCCGGCCTGCGCCAGGCGGCTCAGGCGCCCCATGTGCAGGCCCAGCGCGGCTTCGCCGCACAGTTCGATGGCGGCGTGGCCCAGGTGCATGTAGCGCGGGATCGACAAGCGGGCGCCAGCTTCGCCCAGGCGCGCAGGCTCCAGGCCATAGCGGCGCAGCAGCGACTCGGGGTCGTGGCCCAGCTCGCGCAGGGCCTCGGTCAGCGGCTGGACAAAGCCGACCGACAGCTCGCCCAGGCGCACGCGGGGGCGGGCCATGGGCTTACAGCCACAGGTTCAGCAAGCGGGCGCCAGGGCTGGGGGTGCCCGCCAGCAGTTCACCCGCCTGGTGGGCAAAGCCCTGGCCGTCGCTGCCCTGTTCCCAGAATTGCCCGCGCATGAACACGCTCATGCTGCTGACACCGGCGCCAGCCGCAGCGGTCAGGCGCTGCCAGGCAACCTGTTCGCTGACTTCGCCGCGCTGCACGGCCAGCCCGGCGCTGGCAGGCTGATGGCGATTGCCGCGCCAGGGCGCTTGCCAGCTGCCCTTGCCGCTGAGGAACACCGGGTTGGCGATCAGTTGCACCGCCTGTTGGGCCAGTTGCTGGTGGTTTTCCGGGTACCAGCTGTCGCTGCCGACCAGCACGCCCAGGCGCCCGGCAGGGGTTTGCAGCACCTGCAGCGGGTGCTGACGACCCGCGTGGACATAGCGGCGCGTTTCGCTGTCGGGGAACTGCTGGCGTTGCGGCAGGCCCAGCAGCGAGCCGTCGCCGGCGAACACCACGCTGCTGTTGAACAGCGGGCCGCTGCCGGCATGCAGCACGCCCTGTTTCACATAGGGGGCGGGCAGCACGATCGAGCCGGCCACCAACGTGACGTTGAACTCCTTGGCCAGGCCGCCGAACAATTGCTGGTAGTCGGCGGCCATCTGCTCCGCTTTCATGCGCAGGTGCGCGTCGGTGCGCCAGTCGTCGGCGTCGGCGCCGAGCATGGCCAGGCCATAGCGCAGCGGGTTGCTCAACTCCAGCCACTGCAGGGCCTCGCGGCTTTGCGTGACCTGGTACAGCTCGTTCTTCTCCCCGCGTGCCCACAGCCAGGTACCGATGTGCTCCGGTAGCACCACCACCGTGCGCGGCCCCACCAGCCCTTGGGCGCGGGCCTGCTCCAGGTAGGCCGAGAGCTTGCGGTGCAGGCGTTGCAGGTTCTGGTAATCGCCGGGGTACAACAGGGGTTCGACGCCGAGCAGGTTGCCGTGCTCGCCCGGCACGCCATGGTTGAGTGCCAGTTCGATACGCAAGTCGGACAGGTAGTGGCCTTCCGGCCGCTGCTGGGTCCAGAAGCCGTAACCGCACAGAGCGGCGATCATCACCAGCGCCAAGGCGCTTGCCAGGAGTTTTCGCATGAAGCGGGACAGCGCCTAGGGAAACGATAGGCCCATAGCGTAGTCCCGCTGTGCGCCAGGATCAATAACTTGTCAGTTTCGATCATTGAGCCCGTTCAAACGGCTGTTTAATGTCGCAGGCAGACAACGACGAGGGCCCGCCAGCCGGTGAGGCGCCCGCATTCCGTGATCACGCCACCTGGGGACCTTTCCATGGCCGCCGACCGCTACCCGCACCTGCTCGCCCCGCTGGACCTGGGCTTCACCACCTTGCGCAACCGCACCCTGATGGGCTCGATGCACACCGGCCTCGAGGAGCGCCCGGGTGGCTTCGAGCGCATGGCGGCGTACTTCGCCGAGCGCGCCCGTGGCGGCGTCGGCCTGATGGTCACCGGTGGCATTGCGCCCAACGACGAAGGCGGGGTGTATTCCGGCGCGGCCAAGCTCAGCACCGAGGAGGAGGCCGACAAGCACCGCATCGTCACCGAAGCGGTGCATGCCGCCGGCGGCAAGATCTGCCTGCAGATCCTGCATGCCGGGCGCTATGCCTACAGCCCGCGCCAGGTGGCGCCCAGCGCGATCCAGGCGCCGATCAACCCGTTCAAGCCCAAGGAGCTGGACGAGGCGGGGATCGAGAAGCAGATCGCCGACTTCGTCAATTGCGCCGCGCTGGCCCAGCGCGCCGGCTACGATGGCGTCGAGATCATGGGTTCGGAAGGCTACTTCATCAACCAGTTCCTCGTCGCCCACACCAACCAGCGCACTGACCGCTGGGGTGGCAGCTATGAAAACCGCATGCGCCTGGCGCTGGAAATCGTCAGCCGGGTGCGCGGCGCGGTCGGGCCGAACTTCATCATCATCTTCCGCCTGTCGATGCTCGACCTGGTCGAAGGCGGCAGCACCTGGGACGAAATCGAGGTGCTGGCCAAGGCCATCGAGCAGGCTGGCGCAACTTTGATCAACACTGGCATCGGCTGGCACGAAGCGCGTATCCCGACCATTGCCACCAAGGTGCCGCGCGCGGCCTTCAGCAAGGTCACCGCCAAGCTGCGCGGCGTGGTCGGCATTCCGCTGATCACCACCAACCGCATCAACACCCCGGAAGTGGCCGAGGCGGTGCTGGCCGAGGGCGATGCCGACATGGTCTCGATGGCCCGGCCGTTCCTGGCCGACCCGGACTTCGTCAACAAGGCCGCCGCCGGCCGCAGCGACCAGATCAACACCTGCATCGGCTGCAACCAGGCCTGCCTGGACCATACCTTCGGCGGCAAGCTGACCAGTTGCCTGGTCAACCCGCGCGCTTGCCACGAGACCGAGCTCAACTACCTGCCCGTGCGTGCCGTGAAGCGCATTGCCGTGGTCGGCGCCGGCCCGGCGGGCCTGGCGGCGGCGACGGTTGCGGCCGAGCGTGGCCACGCGGTGACCTTGTTCGACAGCGCCAGCGAGATCGGTGGCCAGTTCAATGTGGCCAAGCGGGTGCCGGGCAAGGAAGAGTTCCATGAAACCCTGCGCTATTTCCGCAACAAGGTCGCCAGCACCGGCGTGGACCTGCGCCTGAACACCCGCGTCGATGTGCAGGCCCTGGTGGACGGTGGCTACGACGAGATCATCCTCGCCACCGGCATCGCCCCGCGCACGCCGGCCATTCCCGGTGTCGAGCACGCCAAGGTGCTCAGCTACCTGGATGTATTGCTCGAACGCAAGCCGGTGGGCAAGGCGGTGGCGGTGATCGGCGCCGGTGGCATCGGTTTCGATGTGTCCGAGTACCTGGTGCACCAGGGCGTGGCCACCAGCCAGGACCGCGAGGCGTTCTGGAAGGAATGGGGCATCGATAGCAAGCTGGAGGCCCGCGGTGGCGTGGCCGGGATCAAGGCCCAGCCGCACGCCCCGGCGCGGCAGGTTTATCTGTTGCAGCGCAAGGCATCCAAGGTGGGCGATGGCCTGGGCAAGACCACCGGCTGGATCCACCGCACCGGGTTGAAAAACAAGCAGGTGCAGATGCTCAACAGCGTCGAGTACCTGGCGATCGATGATGCCGGGCTGCACATTCGCGTGGGTGACGGCGCGCCGCAGGTGCTGGCGGTGGACAACGTGGTCATCTGTGCCGGGCAGGAGCCGCTGCGCGAGCTGCAGGACGGGCTGGTAGCGGCGGGGCAGTCGGTGCACTTGATCGGTGGTGCGGATGTGGCGGCCGAGCTGGATGCCAAGCGGGCGATCAACCAAGGGTCGCGACTGGCGGCTGAACTCTGAGATCGCCGGGGCCGCTGCGCGGCCCATCGCCGGGGGGGGGGGGGGGGGGCGGGGGGGGGGCCCCCCCCCCCCCGGGGGGGGGGGGGGGGGGGGGGGGGGGGG
>NZ_PUQD01000112.1 GCF_003331055.1 Pseudomonas sp. AFG_SD02_1510_Pfu_092
CGCGCCCCCGCGCTGGGGGCTGCGCGCCCGCCCCGCGGCCCCGCGCCCCCCCCCCCTCCTCCCGCCCCGCCGCCCGCCGGTGGGGGGGGTTTTTTTCCCCCCCCCCCCCCCCCCCCCGGACCTGCCGGACACAAGGCTAATTGCCAGCTAGTTAGCGGAACGAGGTGTTACCAGGTATGTCTAGAATTACCTGCGACCCTCCAGGAGTGAATTCACCATGACCTCAACCTATTACACCGGCGAAGAACGCAGCAAACGCATCTTCGCTATCGTCGGTGCCTCCTCGGGCAACCTGGTGGAATGGTTCGACTTCTATGTCTATGCCTTCTGCGCCATCTACTTCGCCCCGGCGTTCTTCCCCTCTGACGACCCCACCGTGCAGCTGTTGAACACCGCCGGTGTGTTCGCTGCCGGCTTCTTGATGCGGCCCATCGGTGGCTGGATTTTCGGCCGCCTCGCCGACCGCCATGGCCGCAAGAATTCCCTGATGATCTCGGTGCTGATGATGTGCTTCGGCTCGCTGATGATCGCCTGCCTGCCCACCTACGACAGCATCGGCACCTGGGCCCCGGCCCTGCTGTTGCTGGCCCGCCTGATCCAGGGCCTGTCGGTAGGCGGCGAATACGGCACCACCGCTACCTACATGAGTGAAGTGGCCCTGCGCGGTCAGCGCGGGTTCTTCGCCTCGTTCCAGTACGTGACCCTGATCGGCGGCCAGTTGCTGGCAGTGCTGGTGGTGGTGGTCCTGCAGCAGCTGCTGACCGAAGACGAGCTGCGCGCCTGGGGCTGGCGCATCCCGTTCGTGGTCGGTGCCATCGCTGCGCTGATCTCGCTGATGCTGCGCCGCTCGCTGCACGAAACCAGCAGCGCCGAGACCCGCCAGGACAAGGACGCCGGCACCATCAAGGGCCTGTTCCGCCACCACGCGGCGGCCTTCATCACCGTGCTCGGCTACACCGCCGGCGGTTCGCTGATTTTCTACACCTTCACCACCTACATGCAGAAATACCTGGTCAACACCGCCGGCATGACTGCAAAGCACGCCAGCTACGTGATGACCGGTGCGCTGTTCCTGTTCATGGTGCTGCAGCCGTTCTTCGGCATGTTGTCCGACCGCATCGGTCGGCGTAACTCGATGCTGCTGTTCGGCGCCCTGGGCACGCTGTTCACCGTGCCGCTGCTGATGGCGCTGAAAACCGTGAGCAGCCCGTTCATGGCCTTCGTGCTGATTACCCTGGCCTTGTGTATCGTCAGTTTCTACACCTCGATCAGCGGCCTGGTGAAGGCCGAGATGTTCCCGCCGCAGGTGCGCGCACTGGGTGTGGGCCTGGCCTATGCGGTGGCCAACGCGGCCTTTGGCGGTTCGGCCGAGTACGTGGCCCTGGGCCTGAAGACCCTGGGCATGGAAAACACCTTCTACTGGTACGTCACGGCGATGATGGCGATTGCCTTCCTGTTCAGCCTGCGCCTGCCGAAGCAGGCGGCGTACCTGCACCACGATGATTAAGGACGTGGCATGACCAACCAATTGTTCGACGCCTACTTCACCGCGCCGGCCATGCGCGAGATTTTTTCCGACCGTGGTCGCCTGCAGGGCATGCTCGATTTCGAAGCGGCGCTGGCGCGGGCCGAGGCTGCTGCCGGGCTGGTCCCGCACAGCGCGGTAGCGGCCATCGAAACCGCCTGCCGTGCCGAACGCTATGACGTCGGTGCGCTGGCCGATGCGATTGCCACCGCGGGCAACTCGGCGATCCCGCTGGTGAAGGCGTTGGGCAAGGTGATCGCCACTGGCGTGCCCGAGGCCGAGCGCTACGTGCACCTGGGCGCTACCAGCCAGGACGCGATGGACACCGGCCTGGTGCTGCAGTTGCGCGCTGCCCTCGAGCTGATCGAAGCCGACCTGGGCAGGCTGGCCGATACCTTGTCACGCCAGGCCTTGCAGCACGCCGACACGCCGCTGGTGGGGCGCACCTGGCTGCAGCACGCCACGCCGGTGACCCTGGGCATGAAACTGGCCGGTGTGCTGGGCGCCTTGACCCGCCACCGCCAGCGCCTGCAGGAACTGCGCCCTCGCTTGCTGGTGCTGCAGTTCGGCGGCGCCTCGGGCAGCCTGGCGGCGCTGGGCAGCAAGGCACTGCCAGTGGCCGAGGCGTTGGCCGAGCAGCTCAAGCTGAGCCTGCCCGAGCAACCCTGGCACACCCAGCGCGACCGCCTGGTGGAGTTCGCCTCGGTGCTGGGCCTGATCGCCGGCAGCCTGGGCAAGTTCGGCCGCGATGTCAGCCTGCTGATGCAGACCGAAGCGGGTGAGCTGTTCGAGCCCTCCGCACCGGGCAAGGGCGGTTCCTCGACCATGCCGCACAAACGCAACCCGGTGGGCGCCGCAGTGTTGATCGGGGCGGCGACCCGCGTGCCGGGCCTGGTCTCGACGCTGTTCGCCGCCATGCCCCAGGAGCACGAGCGCAGCCTTGGCCTGTGGCATGCCGAATGGGAAACCCTGCCGGATATCTGCTGCCTGGTCTCCGGCGCCCTGCGCCAGGCCCAGGTGATTGCCGAAGGCATGCAGGTGGACGCCGCGCGCATGCGCCGCAATCTCGACCTGACCCAGGGGCTGGTGCTGGCCGAAGCGGTGAGCATCGTCCTCGCCCAGCGCCTGGGCCGCGACCGTGCCCACCACCTGCTGGAACAATGCTGCCAGCGCGCGGTGGCCGAACAGCGCCACCTGCGCGAGGTACTGGGAGAGGAACCGCAGGTCAGTGCCGAACTGTCCGCCGAAGAACTCGACCGCTTGCTCGACCCTGCCCATTACCTGGGCCAGGCCCGCGTCTGGGTGGCGCGTGCCGTGTCCGAACACCAACGTTTCACTGCCTGAAGGAGACCGCTGTGGCGCACTTGCAACTGGCCGATGGCGTTTTGCACTACCAGATCGATGGCCCGGAAAACGCCCCGGTGCTGGTCCTGTCCAACTCGTTGGGTACCGACCTGGGCATGTGGGACGCCCAGATCCCGCTGTGGAGCCAGCACTTGCGCGTGCTGCGCCATGACACCCGTGGCCACGGTGGCTCGCTGGTCAGCGAGGGGCCTTACCGCATCGAACAGCTGGGCCATGATGTGCTGGCCCTGCTCGATGGCCTGGACATTGCCAAGGCGCACTTCGTCGGCCTGTCGATGGGCGGCCTGATCGGCCAGTGGCTGGGCATCAATGCCGGCGCACGCCTGCGCAGCCTGACCCTGTGCAACACCGCCGCGAAGATTGCCAGCGACGAGGTGTGGAACACCCGGATCGACACCGTGCTCAAGGGCGGCCAGCAGGCCATGGTCGAACTGCGCGATGCCTCCATCGCCCGCTGGTTCACCCCAGGCTTCGCCCAGGCCCAGCCCGCCCAGGCCCAGCGCATCTGCCAGATGCTGGCGCAGACCAGCCCGCAGGGTTATGCCAGCAACTGCGCGGCGGTGCGTGACGCCGACTTTCGTGCGCAGCTGGGTCGCATCCAGGTACCGACGCTGATCGTGGCCGGTAGCGAAGATGCGGTGACCACTGTGGAGCATGGCCGCTTCATGCAGGCCGCTATCGCCGCTGCCGAATATGTCGAGTTCCCGGCGGCGCACCTGTCCAACGTCGAGATCGGCGAGGCGTTCAGCCGCCGCGTACTCGACTTCCTGCTGGCTCACTGAGGACACTGCCATGGACGAGAAACAACGTTACGACGCCGGCATGCAGGTACGCCGCGCCGTGCTTGGCGATGCCCATGTGGACCGCAGCCTGGAGAAGCTCAACGACTTCAACGGCGAGTTCCAGGAGATGATCACCCGCCACGCCTGGGGCGACATCTGGACCCGCCCGGGCCTGCCGCGGCATACCCGTAGCCTGATCACCATTGCCATGCTGATCGGCATGAACCGCAACGACGAGCTGAAGCTGCACCTGCGCGCGGCCGCGAACAACGGCGTGACCCGTGACGAGATCAAGGAAGTGCTGATGCAGAGCGCGATCTACTGCGGCATTCCGGCGGCTAATGCCACCTTCCACCTGGCTGAGTCGGTGTGGGACGAACTGGGCGTGGAGTCGCGCAGCTGATTACTGTGGGAGCGGCCTTGTGTCGCGATGGGCCGCTCCCGCAGGGACCGCGTAGCATTTACAGAGGGCGCACGGCCACTGGGCCGGCGTTGCTTTCCACAGCCTGCTTCAAGGCCGGGCATAGCCCCAGCATGAACGCCGCTTCCGCCACCACGAACAGCGGGCCGATGATCAGGCCGCTGATATCGTCGACGAACGCCGGCTTGCGGCCTTCGTAGTAATGGCCGACGAACTGGATGAACCAGCCCACCACGAACGCCCCCAGCCCGGTGCCGAGCCACAGCGTCGTGCTTTGCAGCGCCAGCACTTCGCCGACCCACAGGCATGCACCCAGCAACACACCCATGACCAGGCCGAAGCGCAGGTCCAGGCGCAGGTAGAACCAGACCGAGGCCGCCGCGGCGAGCAGGGCAGGGGATAGCCACAAGCCGGCCACGTCCCAGCCGGGACGCGACAGCAGTACAGTGACGGCCAGCACGATCATCGGGATGCCGATGAAGTGGCTGGCGATGTTGCGCGGGTCGCGGTGGTAGCTGGCGTATTGGCTCAGGTGGTCGACGAGGGTTTTCATTGTTGTGCCTCCCTGTTCAGCGTGTTTTGCCTGAACCGGCCTCTTCGCGGGGGGGGCCCCCCCCCCCCCCCCCCCCCCCGGGGGGGGGGGGGGGGGGGGGGGGGGGGGGGGGGGGGGGGGGGGGGGG
>NZ_PUQD01000113.1 GCF_003331055.1 Pseudomonas sp. AFG_SD02_1510_Pfu_092
CGCCGGGGGTTTCCCCCCCCCGCCCCCCCCCCCCCCCCCCCCCCCCCCCCCCCCCCTTTTTCTTTTTTGTGGGGGGGGGGGGGGGGGGGGGGGGGGGGGGCCCGGCGATTAGGCCAGTACAGGCAGTACAGATCAGGACGTATGCGCCGGGTCCACCTTGGCTTCGCGCTGGTGGGCCCAGTACTGGATCAGCTCGCGCAACTGCGACAATTCCACTGGCTTGGCCATGTGCCCGTCCATGCCGGCCACCCGCGCACGTTCCTTGTGTTCGGCAAGAATATGCGCAGTCAGCGCCACTACCGGGGTGCGTTGGCGCTGATTGGCCGCTTCCCAGGCGCGCAGCTGCTGGGTGGCCGAGAAACCGTCCAGTACCGGCATCTCGCAGTCCATCAACACCAGGTCATAGCGCTGCGCCTTCATCGCCTGCAAGGCCTCTTCGCCATTGCTGGCGGTGTCCGGCTCGAGGTTGAGCTTGCCGAGCATGCCGCGGATCACTTTGGTCGAAATGCTGTTGTCCTCGGCGACCAGCACGCGGAAATCGCCGGGCAGGTCCAATGCCTGGGGGACACCGGGCAAACTGGCCGGTACGGCATGCTCGCGGCCGCGCTGGGCCAGTTCTTCGGCCAGGGTGGTTTTCAGCGTGTAGCCGGCCACCGGCTTGGCGAGGATGCGCTTGACCCCGGCATTGCGTGCAATGATCTTGCTCGGCGCATTGCTGATGCCGGTGAGCATGACCACCAGGATGTCGTGGTTCAGGCTTGGGTCTTCCTTGATCTTGGCGGCCAGCTGCATGCCGGTCATGCCTGGCATGTTCTGGTCCAGCAGCACGACGTCGAAGTAGTCGCGCAGGTGAGCCTTGGTGCGCAGCAGGGCCAGGGCTTCCTTGCCCGACGGTACCGCGCTGACATTCATGCCCCAGGCGCTGCACTGCTGCACCAGTACCTTGCGGCAGGTATCGTTGTCGTCCACCACCAGCACCCGGGTATCGCGCAGCGGGCCGTCGAGATCGGCCAGGGGTTGTTCCAGTCGCGAAGGGTCCAGTGGCAGGGTCAGCCACAGGGTATTGCCCATGCCGGTGCTGCTCTTGATGCCGAACTCGCCCTGCATCAGGCCGATCAGTTGCTTGGCGATGACCAGCCCGAGGTGGCCGCCCAGCTTGTTGCTGGAGAGGAAGTGATGGCTGTGCAACTCCGCTTGCAGCAAGGCTTCACGCTCGGCGGCAGGCAGCGGTTCGCCGCTGTCCTGTACGGCAATGCGCAGGCGCGGTGCCTCGCCGCGCTGGTCCAGCGCCACCACCAGCAGGATTTCCCCCTGGTCGGTGTTCTTCAGGGCGTTTTCCAGCAGGCTCGACAAGGCCTGGCGCAGCCGCGTCGGGTCACCGCTGATCACCCTGGGTACCTGCGGCTGGGTGAAGCTGATCAGCTCGATGTTCTGCTGCTCGGCCTTGGCGCGGAAGATGTTCAGGCAATCCTCGATCAGCGCATTGAGGTCGAACTGCACGTCATCCAGTTCGATCTGGCGAGATTCCAGCTTGGAAATGTCGAGAATTTCGTTGATCAGCGTGAGCAGCTCGTTGCCCGCACTGTGAATGGTCTGCACGTAGTCGCGCTGCTTGACCGACAGCGGCGTGCCCAGCAACAGCTCGGTCATGCCCAGCACGCCGTTCATCGGGGTGCGGATTTCGTGGCTGATCTTGGCCAGGAATTCGGCCTTGGCGTTGATTTCGGCATCGCTGGCGGCCAGGGCGCGGCTGGCGCTGAAACGCTCCTCGCTCATGCGCCGCAGGCGTTCGCTGACCGCCAGGTTGAGCAGCAGGCCGCTGGCCACGGTCAACCCCAGCAGGATGCACAGCAACCAGGGGGTCGAAGTGCGGGTCAGGCCCAGCAGGGCGGGCAGCAGCACCAGGCCGCCCAGGTTGAATACCACCATGGCCAGGCTGAACAGGCGGGCAGGTGCATAGCCCTTGTACCAGTGGTAGCTGCTGACCAGCAGCATGCTCACGCTGCCCAGGGCCATCAGGGCGTAGGTCATCAGGTTGAGGGGCAGGGTGTCGACGAACAGCAACACCAGCCCGCTGAGCCCGACCACCAGCATTTCGCCGTGCAACAGGCGGTTCAGCCGTGGCGAGTTGCAGGGCGAGAAGAAGTGCTGGGTGAAATACAGCCCGGCCAGGCCGGCCAGCACCAGCGTCAGGTACGCGGCGGGCGTTTGCGCGCTGTGCCACACGTGCCACCAGGGCCCGCTGAGGTTCAGCAGGATCAGGCCGCTGAGCAGCATCAGGCCGTGGTACAACGCCAGGATCAGGGCGGTGCTGGAGCGGCTGTAGAGGAAGCGGATCAGGTTGTGCAGGATCAGCATCACCAGGCCGCCGAACAGCATGCCGAACAGCAACGGCTGGTGCTGGTCGGAGGCGGCAACAGCCGCAGGCTCCAGGCTGATGGCCGGGCGCAGCTGGTGCTCGGAGACCAGGCGCAGGTAAATGTCCAGCGGTTGCTTGCTATTGGGCAGGGGCAGTACATGGTCGCTGCCACGCAGGGTCGGGCTGGCATTGCCGGCCAGGCGCCCGTGGTGCAGCTGACGCAGAAGTTGGTCGCCCTGGAGGGCGTACAGGTCCAGGCCAGACAGGTCCGGGGCGAAAACCCGCAGCAGTTGTTCCTGGTCGCCGGGTTCGAGGCGATAGTGCAGCCACAGGGCCTGTTCCGCAGGGGCTGCATCCAGCTCGGCGAGGGTCAGCGGGCTGAACTGGTTGCGGTAACGCTCGGAGCGCACGTCGCTCAGTTGCAGGTTGGCCTGTTCGTCGAGCAGAACGGCCCAGCCTCCGTCATATTCGGCCGCAGCCGGGAATATGCAGAGCAGGGTCAGCAAGCTGACGATCAGCGCTGAGGCAATCCGAAGCCGACGCACTACGAAATCCCTTCTTAGCCAAGGTGCCAGGTGCTAACTATGCGCGGCGCGCCAAGTCGAAGGCAAGGCCCCCTGAGGCCCTGTCGACGAGCCGGATGCCGCAGGCACAAGGCGCTGCGGCAATCGGCTACCCGTTACTGTCGTTACTCACCGCGCTCGCGGGCGATGGCCCGGTAGCCGATGTCGGTACGGTAGAAACTGCCGTTCCAGTTCACTTCCTTGGCCAGGCGGTAGGCCTGCTGCTGCGCATCGGCAACGCTGGCACCCATGGCGGTAGCGCAGAGCACGCGGCCACCGTTGCTGACCACCTGGCCGTCCTTGAGCGCAGTACCGGCATGGAACACCTTGCCTTCGATCTTCGCCGCTGCATCCAGGCCGTTGATCACGTCACCCTTGGCATAGTCGCCCGGATAACCGCCGGCGGCCAGCACCACGCCCAGGCTCGGGCGCGGGTCCCACTGGGCTTCGACCTTGTCCAGCGCCTTGGCGAATGCGGCCTCGATCAGCAGTACCAGGCTCGACTCCAGGCGCAGCATGACCGGCTGGGTTTCCGGGTCGCCGAAGCGGCAGTTGAACTCGATGACCTTGGGGTTGCCCGCCTTGTCGATCATCAGACCGGCATAGAGGAAGCCGGTATAGACGTTGCCTTCTTCGGCCATGCCGCGCACGGTCGGCCAGATCACCTGGTCCATCACGCGCTGGTGCACTTCGGCGGTGACCACCGGGGCAGGGGAGTAGGCACCCATGCCGCCGGTGTTCGGGCCGGTGTCCTGGTCGCCGACGCGCTTGTGGTCCTGGCTGGTGGCCATGGGCAGCACGTTGTGGCCGTCGACCATGACGATGAAGCTGGCTTCCTCGCCGTCGAGGAACTCTTCGATCACTACACGCGAACCGGCTTCGCCAAAGGCGTTGCCGGCCAGCATGTCACGCACGGCGGCTTCGGCTTCTTCCAGGGTCATGGCGACGATCACGCCCTTGCCTGCAGCCAGGCCATCGGCCTTGATCACGATCGGTGCGCCTTTTTCCTGCAGGTAGGCCAGCGCCGGCTCGATCTCGGTGAAGTTCTGGTAGTCGGCGGTCGGGATCTTGTGACGCGCCAGGAAGTCCTTGGTGAAGGCCTTGGAGCCTTCCAGCTGGGCCGCGCCCTTGGTCGGGCCGAAGCAGTCCAGGCCGCGGCTGCGGAACAGGTCGACCACGCCGATGACCAGCGGGGCTTCAGGGCCGACGATGGTCAGGTCGACGTTGTTCTCGGCGAAATCGGCCAGTTGCTCCAGTGCGCAGACGTCGATGGCGACGTTCTCGCATTTGGCTTCAATGGCCGTACCGGCGTTGCCCGGGGCAACGAAGACTTTCTCGACGCGTGGGTCCTGGGCGACTTTCCAGGCCAGGGCGTGCTCGCGGCCGCCGCTGCCGATGATCAAAACTTTCATGTTAAAACCTCTGTTTGGCGGCAGACCTCGTACCCTGTGGGAGCGGGGGGGGGCCCCCGGCGGGGGGGGGGGCCGCCCCGGGCGGTGGGGGGGGGGGGCGGGGCCCCCCCGGGGGGGGGGGGGGGGGGGGCGGGGGTTTGTGGGGGGGGGGGGGGG
>NZ_PUQD01000114.1 GCF_003331055.1 Pseudomonas sp. AFG_SD02_1510_Pfu_092
GACGTTGTTCGGCGCGGTGAACGGTACCGAAGCCGACGACTCACCCACCGGGATGGTGATGGTCTGGCCGTTGGCCAGTTTCACTACCAGATCGGAACCGGTGACCTTGTGGTTGACCGATGCGGTGTACGTCACTACGCCGCCTTCTGCCACGGACGGAGTCGCGGTCAGGGTCACGGTAGTGGTATCGATGGTATCGGTGACCTGGGTCACAGCTGGCGTCTTGCTGACATCCAGCTTCTCGAAGTCGCCGCCACTGGCGCTATCGATCTTGGCTTGAACCGCACCCGCATCGATGTACACATCGTCGCTCGGCGCGTCGAGGGTGACCGAGCCTTCCTTCTGACCCGCCGCGATGGTGATGGTCTCGCCGTTGCTCAGCTTGACGGTCAGCGCAGTACCCGCCGGGTTGGACAGCGTAGCGGTATAGGTGATCTTGCCACCCTCCGCCACGGTGTCGGTCGCGGTGAGCGAGAGCGTGGTCACGTCCGGGGTCACCGGGTTGTCGGTGACAACCGTCACTGGCTCGCCAACCGCCACGGTCTTCTCGTAGTTACCGCCCGAGATGTCGGTGATCTTGTTGGTCAGGTCCGGGTTGGTATTGAGGGCGTTGTTCGGCGCGGTAAACGGCACCGACGCCGACGACTCGCCCACCGGGATGGTGATGGTCTGGCCGTTGGCCAGTTTCACCACCAGGTCGGAACCGGTGACTTTGTGATTCACCGACGCGGTGTAGGTCACTACGCCGCCTTCAGCGACAGTCGAAGTGGCGGTCAGGGTCACGGTAGTGGTGTCGATGGTGTCGGTGACCTTGGTCACCGCTGCACCGCTGTTTACATTGAGCTTTTCGAAGTCACCACCCGAGGTTTCGGTCACTTTGACCTGAAGCACTTCAGCATCGACGTAGACATCGTCACCTGGGGCGTCGATGGTGACCGAAGCCTCCTTCGAGCCGGCGGCAATGGTGATGGTTTCGCCATTGCTCAGCTTGATGACCATGTCGGTGCCGGCCTTGTTACTCAAGGTCGCGGTGTAAGTGATCTGGCCACCCTCGGCAACCGTCGGAGTCGCGCTCAGGGTCAGGTGGGTGGTGTCCTTGGTACCTGGGCCATCGGTCACGGTCGTCACCGGCTCGCCCACGGCTACGGTCTTCTCGTAGTTGCCGCCGGAGATGTCGGTGATCTTGTTGGTCAGGTCCAGGTTGGTGTTGTAGGCATTGTCTGGCGCGGTGAACGGTACCGACGCCGACGACTCACCCACCGGAATGGTAATGCTCTGGCCGTTGGCCAGTTTCACTACCAGGTCGGAACCGGTGACCTTGTGGTTGACCGATGCGGTGTAGGTCACCACGCCGCCTTCTGCCACGCTTGGAGTCGCGGTCAGGGTCACGGTAGTGGTGTCGATGGTGTCAGTGACTTCGGTCACGGCTGGCGTCTTGCTGACATCCAGCTTCTCGAAATTACCACCCGTGGCATCGGTGATGGTCACGCTCAGTGCTTCGGCATCGATGTACACATCGTCGCCTGGGGCGTCGACGATAATCGAAGCCTCCTTCTGGCCGGCGGCAATGGTGATGGTTTCGCCATTGCTCAGCTTGATCACCAGGTCGGTGCCAGCCTTGTTGGTCAAGGTGGCGGTATAGGTAATCGTGCCACCTTCGGCCACTGTCGGCGTCGCAGACAGTGTCAGGCTGGTAGTGTCCTCGGAGCCTGGGCCATCAGTGACCGTTGTGCTGACTGGCGCCTTGTCCAGGGTCAGCTTTTCGAACTTCCAGGCGTCTGCACCGCTGACCGAGTCGATCGCGTTCACTACAGGCTGAGCGCCTACATAGACATCATTCGGCGCGGTCACGGTGATCGAGCCGGTGTTGCTGTTGGCCGGTACTTCAACAACGGTCTTGCCGTCGCTGAGGGTGAAGTACAACGGCCGATGGTTGTTGATCGGCAGGCCGTCCTGGCTGGTCAGCGTGACGGTGTAGGTAATCTGGCCACCTTCGGTGACGGAGTCGCTAGCCGTCAGCCTGGCCACCACTTCGTTGATGGTGTCAGTCACTTTCACCGACGCGTCGCCGCCAAATTGCAGATTCTCGAAGGTGCCGCCTGCGCTATCGGTCGCCGCTTTGATGCCAACACCGATGGTGCCGGCATCCTGGTAGACGTCGTCACCCTGTTCGGTGTGGGTGTACTGCGCGCTGGTTTGCCCCGCCTTGATCGTGACTTGGGCGTTGTTGCTCAACGTCACGACGAGATCGTGCGCCAGCACGGTGTTGACCCTGACGGTAAAGGTCGGGTTCTGGTTCTCGAGCACTGACACCTGATCGGCCTCGATGCTGACCAGAACGAGGTCGCCACCCGTGCCAGGGGTACCGGGCTCGTCAGTCACGGTGGTAGTGACCTCGGCCTTGTCCAGGGTCAGCTTCTCGAACTTCCACACATCCTCACCGCTGACCGAATCGATCGCGTTCACCACCGGTGGATTGGCGCCCATGTAGACGTTGTCCGGCGCGGGGACGGTGATCGAACCGGTTGTGCTGTTGGCCGGTACCTCAATAACGGTCTTGCCATCGCTGAGAGTGAAATACAGCGGCTTCTGGTTGTTGAGCGGCAGGCCATCCTGGCTGGTCAGCGTGATGGTGTAGGTAATTTCGCCACCTTCGGTGACGGACTCGGTAGCGGTCAGTTTGGCGACGACTTCACTGATGGTGTCCGAGATCTCAACGGTAGCCGGGCCTCCGAACGCCAGCTTCTCGAAGGTGGTACCCGGGACGGTGGCATCGGTGACGCTGAGCGTGACGGAGCTGGCATCCTGGATGACGTCATCGCCCTGGGCTGCAGTCTTGTATTCGACTTCGGTCTTGCCGGCCTCGATGGTCACGGTATCGCCGTTCGACAGGGTAACCGTCAACGGACGGTCCAGTGCCTGGCTTACCTTCACGGTGAAGGACGGCTGCTGGTCCTCAGTCACGTTGCCATTACTGACAATGCTCACGGTGACGGTATCGATGCTGTCATTGATGACAGTCGATGCTGGGGTCGGGTCTGGCGTCAGCTGCTCGAAGTTACCGCCGGTCGCGCTGTCGATGGTGACATTGACGGACGAGCCGTTGTTGTAGACGTCGTTGGCCGGGGTTTCGAAGTCAACGCTGCCCTGGGTTTTGCCGGCTTCGACGGTGATCGTCTGGCCGTTGGACAGGGTTACGGTTACCGGGGTCTGGGCAGGATTGCTCAGCGTCACGGTGTAGGTGATCACGCCGCCTTCGGTCACCGACGGGGTCGCTGTCAGGGTCGCGGTGGTGTTATCGACCGAGTCGTTGATCGTGGTCTGGGCCGGCGTCAGGTTCGGGCTCAGCTGTTCGAAGTTGCCGCCGGTGGCGTTTTCGATGGCCACACTGACGGTCGAGCCGTTGTTATAGACGTCGTTCGCCGGGGTTTTGAAGTCGACGCTGCCTTGGGTTTTGCCAGCCTCAACCGTAATGGTCTGGCCGTTGGACAGGGTCACAGTGACCGGAGTCTGGGCAGGATTGCTCAGGGTCACGGTGTAGGTGATCACGCCACCTTCGGTCACCGACGGGGTCGCTGTCAGGGTCGCGGTGGTGTTATCGACCGAGTCGTTGATCGTGGTCTGGGCCGGCGTCAGGTTCGGGCTCAGCTGTTCGAAGTTGCCGCC
>NZ_PUQD01000115.1 GCF_003331055.1 Pseudomonas sp. AFG_SD02_1510_Pfu_092
GCAGATAGGGGTTTTGCGAAATGAATCTTGACGATGACCTACTCTCACATGGGGAAACCCCACACTACCATCGGCGATGCATCGTTTCACTGCTGAGTTCGGGATGGGATCAGGTGGTTCCAATGCTCTATGGTCGTCAAGAAATTCTGTAGCCAGAATGTCCAGATGGACAGCCCAGCGAATCCGGATATGTGAATGTGTGGTCGTACGAATTTTCGGGTCTTTCGTCTTCACCACCGCAATCTGCGTCAGCAAATTGCTTGGGTGTTATATGGTCAAGCCTCACGGGCAATTAGTATTGGTTAGCTCAACGCCTCACAGCGCTTACACACCCAACCTATCAACGTCGTAGTCTTCGACGGCCCTTTAGGGGATTCAAGATCCCAGTGAGATCTCATCTTGAGGCAAGTTTCCCGCTTAGATGCTTTCAGCGGTTATCTCTTCCGAACATAGCTACCCGGCAATGCCACTGGCGTGACAACCGGAACACCAGAGGTTCGTCCACTCCGGTCCTCTCGTACTAGGAGCAGCCCCTCTCAAATCTCAAACGTCCACGGCAGATAGGGACCGAACTGTCTCACGACGTTCTAAACCCAGCTCGCGTACCACTTTAAATGGCGAACAGCCATACCCTTGGGACCGGCTTCAGCCCCAGGATGTGATGAGCCGACATCGAGGTGCCAAACACCGCCGTCGATATGAACTCTTGGGCGGTATCAGCCTGTTATCCCCGGAGTACCTTTTATCCGTTGAGCGATGGCCCTTCCATACAGAACCACCGGATCACTAAGACCTACTTTCGTACCTGCTCGACGTGTTTGTCTCGCAGTCAAGCGCGCTTTTGCCTTTATACTCTACGACCGATTTCCGACCGGTCTGAGCGCACCTTCGTACTCCTCCGTTACTCTTTGGGAGGAGACCGCCCCAGTCAAACTACCCACCATACACTGTCCTCGATCCGGATAACGGACCTGAGTTAGAACCTCAAAGTTGCCAGGGTGGTATTTCAAGGATGGCTCCATGAGAACTGGCGTCCCCACTTCAAAGCCTCCCACCTATCCTACACAAGCAAATTCAAAGTCCAGTGCAAAGCTATAGTAAAGGTTCACGGGGTCTTTCCGTCTAGCCGCGGATACACTGCATCTTCACAGCGATTTCAATTTCACTGAGTCTCGGGTGGAGACAGCGCCGCCATCGTTACGCCATTCGTGCAGGTCGGAACTTACCCGACAAGGAATTTCGCTACCTTAGGACCGTTATAGTTACGGCCGCCGTTTACCGGGGCTTCGATCAAGAGCTTCGCTTGCGCTAACCCCATCAATTAACCTTCCGGCACCGGGCAGGCGTCACACCCTATACGTCCACTTTCGTGTTTGCAGAGTGCTGTGTTTTTAATAAACAGTCGCAGCGGCCTGGTATCTTCGACCGGCATGGGCTTACGGAGCAAGTCCTTCACCCTCGCCGGCGCACCTTCTCCCGAAGTTACGGTGCCATTTTGCCTAGTTCCTTCACCCGAGTTCTCTCAAGCGCCTTGGTATTCTCTACCTAACCACCTGTGTCGGTTTGGGGTACGGTTCCCAGTTATCTGAAGCTTAGGAGCTTTTCTTGGAAGCATGGTATCAACCACTTCGTCGCCTAAAGGCAACTCGTCATCAGCTCTCGGCCTTGAAATCCCGGATTTGCCTAAGATTTCAGCCTACCACCTTAAACCTGGACAACCAACGCCAGGCTGGCCTAACCTTCTCCGTCCCTCCATCGCAATAACTGGAAGTACAGGAATATTAACCTGTTTTCCATCGACTACGCTTTTCAGCCTCGCCTTAGGGACCGACTAACCCTGCGTCGATTAACGTTGCGCAGGAAACCTTGGTCTTTCGGCGTGCGAGTTTTTCACTCGCATTGTCGTTACTCATGTCAGCATTCGCACTTCTGATACCTCCAGCAAGCTTCTCAACTCACCTTCACAGGCTTACAGAACGCTCCTCTACCGCGTCATCAAAGATGACACCCGTAGCTTCGGTGCATGGTTTGAGCCCCGTTACATCTTCCGCGCAGGCCGACTCGACTAGTGAGCTATTACGCTTTCTTTAAAGGGTGGCTGCTTCTAAGCCAACCTCCTAGCTGTCTAAGCCTTCCCACATCGTTTCCCACTTAACCATGACTTTGGGACCTTAGCTGACGGTCTGGGTTGTTTCCCTTTTCACGACGGACGTTAGCACCCGCCGTGTGTCTCCCATGCTCGGCACTTGTAGGTATTCGGAGTTTGCATCGGTTTGGTAAGTCGGGATGACCCCCTAGCCGAAACAGTGCTCTACCCCCTACAGTGATACATGAGGCGCTACCTAAATAGCTTTCGAGGAGAACCAGCTATCTCCGAGCTTGATTAGCCTTTCACTCCGATCCACAGGTCATCCGCTAACTTTTCAACGGTAGTCGGTTCGGTCCTCCAGTCAGTGTTACCTAACCTTCAACCTGCCCATGGATAGATCGCCCGGTTTCGGGTCTATACCCAGCGACTAAACGCCCTATTAAGACTCGCTTTCGCTACGCCTCCCCTATTCGGTTAAGCTCGCCACTGAATATAAGTCGCTGACCCATTATACAAAAGGTACGCAGTCACCTAACAAAGTAGGCTCCCACTGCTTGTACGCATACGGTTTCAGGTTCTATTTCACTCCCCTCTCCGGGGTTCTTTTCGCCTTTCCCTCACGGTACTGGTTCACTATCGGTCAGTCAGTAGTATTTAGCCTTGGAGGATGGTCCCCCCATATTCAGACAAAGTTTCTCGTGCTCCGTCCTACTCGATTTCATTGACAAGAGATTTTCGTGTACGGGGCTATCACCCACTATGGCCGCACTTTCCAGAGCGTTCCACTAATCTCAAATCAACTTAAGGGCTGGTCCCCGTTCGCTCGCCACTACTAAGGGAATCTCGGTTGATTTCTTTTCCTCAGGGTACTTAGATGTTTCAGTTCCCCTGGTTCGCCTCTTGCACCTATGTATTCAGTACAAGATACTCAGCTTATGCTGAGTGGGTTCCCCCATTCAGAGATCTCTGGATCACAGTCTGTTTGCCGACTCCCCAAAGCTTATCGCAGGCTACCACGTCTTTCATCGCCTCTGACTGCCAAGGCATCCACCGTATGCGCTTCTTCACTTGACCATATAACCCCAAGCAATCTGGTTATACTGTGAAGACGACATTCGCCGAAAATTCGTACGTTGCTCTTTCGAGCAGAACTCACAAATTTTACCTTAGCCTGATCCACCCGCAGTGAAACGGGTGTTCAGTCTATATCTATCACATATCCGAATTTTTAAAGAACGATCTGACAAAAGTCAGAAATCAACATTCGACGCGAATGTTCATTTCT
>NZ_PUQD01000116.1 GCF_003331055.1 Pseudomonas sp. AFG_SD02_1510_Pfu_092
GCTGCGGTCAGAGTGGTCTTACCGTGGTCAACGTGGCCGATAGTGCCGACGTTAACGTGGGGAAGGGAACGATCAAACTTTTCCTTAGCCATCGATACAATCCTCCGCAGAAGAAATAGTCTTGCGCTGATAAAACAAAGGCAGATATTTTCATATCTGCCTTGTTTATATGGAGCTCTTGAGCGGACTTGAACCGCTGACCTCACCCTTACCAAGGGTGTGCTCTACCAACTGAGCTACAAGAGCGAAACACCTTGTGCAAAATCCAGCAAACTTGGAGCGGGTAGCGGGAATCGAACCCGCATCATCAGCTTGGAAGGCTGAGGTTCTACCACTAAACTATACCCGCGGAGCTTGCGGCTCTCGCTAAAACTGGTGGAGGGAGAAGGATTCGAACCTTCGAAGCTCTCGCAACGGATTTACAGTCCGTCCCCTTTGACCGCTCGGGAATCCCTCCAGATGTGGCCGGCATTCTATTTGTCTGCCGTCCTAGTGTCAAGCGTTTTTTCAAATTTTTTCAATCAAATCTGAAACTTAGCTGCTTTGACACCGCTTCCAGTTCTGCCACCTGAGTGGTGTTCCCTGTGAAGCGGGCGCCATTCTATCAAGCTATTCGCCAGTTGCAATACCCTGGCAGAAAATAATTTTGTGTTTTAAGTCTTTGAAATCGTTGGAAAGAGTAGCGATGACAGTTTGGTCCAGCAAACGCTCGCTTTCCGCGGCAACCTTGAGCCAACGACCCTCCGCTCCCGGTAGCTGGCCCAGTACCGGCAGCGTGGCAATATCCAGGCTTAACAGGCGCTGACGCAGCGCATCGAGCTGCCCCTGCCCCATCACGCCACCGACTACCAGGCACTCATCCCGCCGCCTGGGTGGCGCCGACACACCTGTTTCGCGCAGCAGACGGATTTCTTGCTGATTCCCCTTGTATAGCGAAAGGGGTGCCACTTCCTTGACCTTCAGCGGGGCTTCCTGCTGGTGCCACACGTAATAGAAGACGTTGAGCACCAGTAACAGCAGAAACAACCAACGCATAGTCACCTCAATCCAACGGGCAGGCCATGGCCAGGCCAACGAAAACCAGATCAGGCACGACACGCGCCTGCGGCACGGCCTCTTTTACCAGCGGCGCATCGCCACCTGTGAGAAAGACCGTGAAATCGTCCCCCCAATGCGCACGCGCCTGCTCGAGCTGTGTACGCGCAAAACCCTGAAGCATCAACACGCACCCGCGCTCGACCGCCTCGACTGTCGAACGGCCTGGTGCCAGGCTGACCAAGGCACGCTCCGCAGAAGCATCGTCATAGCGGATACGCCGGGTATGGGTACGCAACTGGCTACGCATCAACGGCATACCCGGGCAGATATAGCCACCCAGATGTTCTCCATCCGCAGCAACGAAATCCGCTTTTGCCGCAGTTCCCAGATCAATCACCAGGCAAGCGCCCTTGGCCAGGTGAAATGCTCCCAGCGCCGCCAACCAGCGGTCCATGCCCAGGCGCTGATAGTCGTCGTAGCCGTTACGTACACCGGCCATTTCCCGGGCCGGGTGCGCTACGTGCGCCTTTACAGCAAACGCCTGGGCAATCAGCGCACAAAGCGCTTCGGTTTCTTCCTCGCTGCGCACACTGACGATACGGCAGCCGGTAAGACGCACCGACGACTGTGCAGCCACCTCGGCCACCAGCGCCTGATCGGAATCGACGATACCGCCGCTTTCGATCGCTGCATCAGTGACATGGATGACCCGCCACTTGATGAAGCTGTTACCGCAATCGAGCTCAAGAATCATCACGCAACCTCAAACTGAGCTCACCACCACTGAAGCTCTTTTCCACTCCGTCCACCTCAAGGCGTAAACCACCTTGCCCGTCGACGCCCAGCACCACGCCATCAATGCGTGTGCTACCAGCAATTAAAGAAACCTTACGCCCCTGCCAGAGGTGCGCCTGCTCCCACTCTTCCTGGAAAGCAGCAAACCCGTAACGACGATGCCGCGTCAACTCGTGCTGCAACCGCTGGCCAAGCAATGCCACCAGCCGGTTACGGTCGATTGCAACACCCACTTCGCGCCGCATCGAGGTCCACTCCTGGTCGACCTGGTCATTGGCCTGCATGTTCACATTCATACCGATACCCAGCACTACATGGCAGACATCTGCCGGGTCCCCCACAAGCTCCAGAAGAATGCCGGTGATCTTCTGCCCGCGAACGAGAACATCATTGGGCCATTTCAGCCCCACATCCTTTACCCCGAACGCCTGTAGGGTGCGCATGACTGCCAAGCCTACCACCAGACTCAGACCTTCGAGCTGGCGCACCCCCCCATCTACGCGGAGTACCAGGCTGTAATAGAGGTTTTCGGCAAATGGACTGATCCACTGCCGTCCGCGCCGGCCACGACCGGCGCTCTGGCGCTCGGCCAGGACCAGAAATGGAGCGGCCTGCCCTTCGCCGGCCAGCCGCAGGCCTTCTGCGTTGGTCGAGTCGATGGTTTCGTGGATGAAAATCGGCCACTGCTCGCCTTCGGCGAAGCTGGCAATCGCTTGTGCGTCGAGCAATGCCAATGGCGCGGCCAACTGATAGCCGCGGCCACGGACCTTGTGAATAGTGAGGTTCAGTTCGCTCTCGAGGTGCTGCAGCTGCTTCCAAACGGCGCTGCGACTCACCCCGAGGGCTGCCCCCAGAGCTTCTCCGGAATGGAACCGGCCATCCTTGAGGAGATTCAACAACTTCAGCATGCCAGTCTCGACTTGGAATAAGGCAGGCATGATAGCTATGGCCTGTTGGCTTGCATAGGAAAAGGGCCTGACGGCAGGAGTGGATGGCCATGCAGGAACGGCCTTGCAGCGTGAATGGCACCGGCTTTGCCGGTGTTCGCGGGCTTGCCCGCTCCCACAGGGGGCTGTTTTTTGCGGTACAAAGACAAAACCCCTACCTGCATGCGCAGATAGGGGTTTTGCGAAATGAATCTTGACGATGACCTACTCTCACATGGGGAAACCCCACACTACCATCGGCGA
>NZ_PUQD01000117.1 GCF_003331055.1 Pseudomonas sp. AFG_SD02_1510_Pfu_092
CCCCCCCCCCGCCCCCCCGGCGGGCCCCCCCCCCCCCCCCCGGGGGGGGGGCCGCCCCCCCCCCCCCCCCCCCCCCCCCCCCCCCCGCCCCCCCCCCCCCCCCCCCCCGGGGGGGGGGGGGGGGGGGGGGCCCCCCCGGCGATGGGCCGCAAAGCGGCCCCTTGCAATTACACGGTCGCTTCGAGGAAGTCCTGGGCAAAGCGCTGCAGCACCCCACCGGCCTCGTAGATCGACACTTCCTCTGCGGTGTCCAGGCGGCAGGTCACCGGCACTTCCAGGCGCTCGCCGTTGGCGCGGGTCACCACCAGGGTCAGGGTCGCCCGTGGCGTACGCGCACCCAGCACGTCATAAGTCTCGCTGCCATCCAGGCCCAGCGTCTTGCGGTCGGTGCCAGGCTTGAATTCCAGCGGCAGCACGCCCATGCCCACCAGGTTGGTACGGTGGATGCGCTCGAAGCCTTCGGCGACGATCGCCTCGACACCCGCCAGGCGCACGCCCTTGGCCGCCCAGTCACGCGACGAGCCCTGGCCGTAGTCGGCACCGGCGACGATGATCAGCGACTGCTTGCGCTGCATGTAGGTCTCGATCGCCTCCCACATGCGGGTAACCTTGCCTTCCGGCTCGATACGCGCCAGCGAACCCTGCTGCACGCTGCCGTCTTCCTTGCGCACCATTTCGTTGAACAGCTTGGGGTTGGCGAAGGTGGCACGCTGGGCGGTCAGGTGGTCGCCGCGGTGGGTGGCGTAGGAGTTGAAGTCCTCCTCCGGCAAGCCCATCTTCGCCAGGTACTCACCGGCGGCGCTGTCGAGCATGATGGCGTTGGACGGCGACAGGTGGTCGGTGGTGATGTTGTCCGGCAGCACCGCCAGCGGGCGCATGCCACGCAGCGTGCGCTCGCCGGCCAGGGCGCCTTCCCAGTATGGCGGGCGGCGGATGTAGGTGCTCATCGGGCGCCAGTCGTACAGCGGCGCCACCTTCGGCCCACGGTCTTCCTCGATGGCGAACATCGGGATGTACACCTTGCGGAACTGCTCCGGCTTGACCGCCGCACGCACCACGGCGTCGATCTCTTCATCGCTCGGCCAGATATCCTTCAGGCGGATTTCCTTGCCATCGACCACGCCCAGCACATCCTTCTCGATGTCGAAGCGGATGGTGCCGGCAATGGCGTAGGCCACTACCAGCGGCGGCGAGGCGAGGAAGGCCTGCTTGGCGTAGGGGTGGATACGCCCGTCGAAGTTGCGGTTGCCCGACAGCACTGCGGTGGCATACAGGTCGCGGTCGATGATTTCCTGCTGGATCACCGGGTCCAGTGCACCGGACATGCCGTTGCAGGTGGTACAGGCGAAAGCGACGATGCCAAAGCCGAGCTGCTCCAGTTCCTTCTCCAGCCCCGCTTCTTCCAGGTACAGCTGCACGGCCTTGGAGCCAGGTGCCAGCGACGACTTGACCCACGGTTTGCGCACCAGGCCGAGCTTGTTGGCATTGCGCGCCAGCAGGCCGGCGGCGATCACGTTGCGCGGGTTGCTGGTGTTGGTGCAGCTGGTGATGGCGGCGATGATGACCGCGCCATCCGGCATTTGCCCCGGCACCTCTTCCCATTTACCCGCGATACCTTTGGCCGCCAGGTCGCTGGTGGCGACACGGGCATGCGGGTTGGACGGGCCGGCCATGTTGCGCACCACGCTCGACAGGTCGAAGCTCAGGGTGCGCTCGTAAACAGCGCCGCCGAGGCTGTCGGCCCACAGGCCGGTGGCCTTGGCGTAGGTTTCCACCAGTTTGACTTGCTGCTCCTCGCGGCCGGTCAGGCGCAGGTAGTCGATGGTCTGCTGGTCGATGGCGAACATCGCCGCCGTGGCGCCATATTCCGGGGCCATGTTGGAAATGGTCGCGCGGTCGCCCAGGGTCAGGGCGCGGGCACCTTCACCATGGAACTCCAGGTAGGCACCGACAACCTTCTGCTTGCGCAGGAACTCGGTCAGCGCCAGCACCAGGTCGGTGGCGGTGATGTTCGGCGCCAGCCTGCCGGTCAACTCGACGCCGACGATTTCCGGCAGGCGCATCCACGAGGCACGGCCAAGCATCACGTTTTCGGCTTCCAGGCCGCCGACGCCGATGGCGATCACGCCCAGGGCGTCGACATGCGGGGTGTGGCTGTCGGTGCCGACGCAGGTGTCCGGGTAGGCCACGCCACGGTCGTTGTGGATCACCGGCGACATCTTTTCCAGGTTGATCTGGTGCATGATGCCGTTGCCTGGCTGGATCACATCGACGTTCTTGAACGCCTTCTTGGTCCAGTTGATGAAGTGGAAGCGGTCTTCGTTGCGGCGGTCTTCGATGGCGCGGTTCTTGTCGAAGGCCTGCGGGTCGAAGCCACCGCACTCGACGGCCAGCGAGTGGTCGACGATCAACTGCACCGGCACCACCGGGTTGACCTGGGCCGGGTCGCCACCTTTGTCGGCAATCGCGTCACGCAGGCCGGCGAGGTCCACCAGCGCGGTCTGGCCGAGGATGTCATGGCACACCACGCGCGCCGGGAACCACGGGAAGTCGAGGTCGCGCTGGCGCTCGATCAGCTGGCCCAGCGAGGCGTCGAGGGTGGCCGGGTCGCAGCGGCGCACCAGGTTCTCGGCGAGCACGCGGGAGGTGTATGGCAGGCCATCGTAGGCGCCGGGCTTGATCGCCTCGACCGCCGCGCGGGCATCGAAGTAGTCCAGGTCGGTGCCTGGCAGGTGCTTGCGGTATGCAGTGTTCATCATGGAATCAGGCTCGGTCACAGGATTCGGAAGGTTTCACCGCCCTGTGAGAGCGGGCGGGGGGGGGGGGGGGGGGGGGGGGGGGGCGGGGGGGGGGGGGGGGGCCCCCCCCCCCCCCCCCCGACACGGGGGGGGGCGGGGCGGCGGGCGGGGGGGGGGGGGGGGGGGGGGGGGGGGGGGGGGG
>NZ_PUQD01000118.1 GCF_003331055.1 Pseudomonas sp. AFG_SD02_1510_Pfu_092
CCGTCGTCGTCGTTCCAGTCACGGGGTGGGTGGACGAACTTCGGCAGGGCTTCGGGACCTTGCTGCATGAACAGACGGGCAATGGCCCAGTAGGCTTCGCCGCGGTAGAGGTCGTGGGTGAAGAACACGCGGTCGATGACTTCGTTGGTTTCCGGGTTGCGCACCGACAGCATGACGTTTTCGATCAGCCCGCCGTGGCCGGGGGCATAGACGCGGTAGACCTCGGCGGTGACGTCGTCCCAGTTGTAGGCGACTGGTTTGACGCCCCAGTGTTTGCGGCTGAACAGGTAGATGTAGTGAAATCTGAATTGATAGAGATAGATTTTGCGTCGTAGGCGATTGAAGCGGATTGGTTCGTTCCGTGGGAGCAATAAATCCATCTTTACATATGTTGCAGTCGCCCACATGCCAATTAAGGTTGCTAACGTCCCGAAGAGGTCGACGGCCCAATCACTCGACCATAGGATGTCAGAAAACCTCCAATGCATGTAGATGAATGCAACTATAATAAAAGCCAAAATCGGTCCGCCTACCAGCACCGCGACACCACGCAAACTGACAGTGAATCGGGGAAGCTCCAAGCACACGTCATCACAGTAGTTTGGTGGGGGATCGATATCTTCAAGGCTTAAACGGGGAACGGCATCCGAACTGACATCAGGCAGGTCATGACTCCAGCACAACGCTCGTTCCGAAAGAACCCTGGTTTTAGCTTTCATTCATTCGCCTCCTTAATAAAAGTCTCGACATATGCATCTGGGAATCTTCTACCTGGCCAGTAACTAGTAACCTATCAACAGTGTCGCGGCATCTAACGGTATGCAGCCCAATAGTCGTCATCAGTTCCACAGCACCCGTCACCCACCCTGCCTCCCCTAGCGTTGAGCGTGTACGTAGCAACTTTCTTTCTTGTTGACGCCATGCAACGGGCATTCGGGTCGATGGCCTACCAGTAAGACCGGTTTCATTGCGCCTCTCCTTCTGAGGGTGCGGTGCGGGATTCGAGATCGATCGCCTCTGGCCAGTGAACCTTGGGGGCTAGGCAGTGCATGTGGCTCAGACCGTCGTCGTCGTTCCAGTCACGGGGTGGGTGGACGAACTTCGGCAGGGCTTCGGGACCTTGCTGCATGAACAGACGGGCAATGGCCCAGTAGGCTTCACCGCGGTAGAGGTCGTGGGTGAAGAACACACGGTCGATGACTTCGTTGGTTTCCGGGTTGCGCACCGACAACATGACGTTCTCGATCAGCCCACCGTGGCCGGGGGCGTAGACTCGGTAGACTTCGGCGGTGACGTCGTCCCAGTTGTAGGCGACTGGTTTGACGCCCCAGTGTTTGCGGCTGAAGATGAAAATGCGGTCATATCGAAACTCATAAATATATATTTTTTGGCGAAGTCTATTAAAGCGAATCGGCTCATCTCTAGGCATAACAAGATCAAGCCTGACATGGGGGATCAAAGCCCACAACAATAGTGGAGGGGCAATTGTCGATACGTTTATCAACCAATCCCGCTGCCAGCCGTCATGCAAAAGACTCCAGTATAGGTAAAGCGTCATTCCGAGAACAAAAAGCAAGCCCGGAACTCCAAGTAAAAATATAACCCCGCGAAGAATTATGCTTTTCCGCGGCAACTCGAGGCACACATCATCAAAAAAATTGGGCGCTGGGTTAACGTCCGCCCATACTTTCCGCCACTCTGGTACTTCATCCACCTTGGGAAGGTCGTAACTCCAGCCCAAGGCGCGCTCCCACAAGATCTTGCCATCACGTTTCACTCGTTAGCCTCCCTGACACAGATCTCAATATAACCAGTTGGCACACTTCGGTCCGGCCAGTACATTACCAACAGCGTAGCGGCCACTATACTGTGTTTTCCTATAGTCGCCATGAGCGATACCGAACCCAACATATCTAGTTGGCTGAGTCCAGAGGAAGAAGATTTTCGCTTCTCGCTAATGGAATATTGACGGTCATAATCGGGAGTCCGTGGCGCTGCAAAGCTGGAAAATGAAGACGACGATAGGGGCTCTTCAGCGGTTGCAAAAAAATCGCCCGAAGCAATAGTTTCCCCGCCGACGTAATCAGGGTAATTTCCGTCGCCGTGACGATGCACAATCAATTTCCAACGGTACCTCGAGTACCGCTCATCGTACATAGGCAAAGCAATGAAAAAATTTAGCTTCCTGATTATTTCAACGCCAGTCACACCTCCAATTTTAGGAAGGCCTGGCTCAGTCGCCAAGCGTGACTCAAAATTTAACTTCGCCTGAACGCCGAGCGTGGCAGCGTTTAGTTCGGCAAAAGCGATATCCGCATGTACTGGAGCATACCAATGAACGACCGGCTTTTCGTCTGCCTTGCCAAAATGGCACCGCCTTATCCAGCGCTCCAAATCAGTTGATTCATTTTCCTGAGCGCGTTTGCTTAGTTGATAAGCAGCAAGCGTAACGGCAATCGCAATTCCCAACGGTCCAAGAACCAAGGGCTTGAATACGGCGATTCCGAACGCGATAGTGCCGACACCATAAAAAACGGCTGAAGATAAATGTTGGTAGCGCGCGGTTTCATCACCCGCACTGGCGGTGCGCCTCATAGCAGTGATTGCTTGAGCCGTATCAAACACCCCTGCAATCGAACTTACCAAAGAACCAAGCCTTATCAAGGTCCCTCCTACGATTGCGACATTCTTTGCCCACGCCATATCTAAAGGCCCGGCACTTGACTTCAGAATGAGCCCAACAAGCTCGACTTGCCCGCCCAATATCCCCAATAAGGAGCCCTGCAACGCCAACTTGGCCTCATGCGCTTTGGGCCCAATCTCCGCTTCCGCCTTTTCCTGATTCCTGCCCAAGCTGTCTGACTGCAAATACAACCCACCTATCGCCAATAGGACTTCCCAACTCCCAGCCAC
>NZ_PUQD01000119.1 GCF_003331055.1 Pseudomonas sp. AFG_SD02_1510_Pfu_092
CCCGCCCCTTCCCGCCCAACCCCCCCCCCCCCCCGTCCCACACCCCCCCCGGGGGGGCGGGTTTTACCCCGCGAAAGGGCCAAAACAGGCCGCAAAGATCTTGGCTCACTGCACCTGCTGCGGGGTTTCCTCACCCATGCAGCGCACTGCACGCTTGCGGTTGTCCACCAATACGCCGGTCAGGCCTTTCTGCTGGGTGTCGAACAGCACCAGCACGCCATCGACACACTGGGCCACCTGCGGCGCCGGGTCCAGCGAGACCTTGTAGTCCTCGCCCGGGAGGGTCTTGAGCATGGTGAAGTCCTGCAGCAACAGGGCATCCTCCGGCTTGGCGAAATGCAGGTAACCGTAGTACCACAAGGCCCCCACCGTCACCATGATGCTGCCGACACCCGTCAGGATCAGCGGGATGGCGTTGCGTTCTTCACTCATTGCTTGTTCTTCTCGTCAGGGTAGTTGGGCACTTCGGCAAGCCGCCGCAGGCCGTTGAAATGGCCGGGATCATCCAGAAAGCGCAGCATCACCTGGCGCCAGGTCGGGTCGGCGAAGGTCTGTACGTGGCCCCCGCGGGTCAGTTGCAGCACCCGCGGCGGTGGCGCGTGCTGGTACAGGCGGATGCCGTTGTCCAGCGGCACCAGGTTGTCGTCGATGCTGTGGAAGAACAGCTTCGGCGGGCTGCTCAACCGCTCGATCGAGCGGATCGCGCTGTCGCCGTCCGGCACCAGCCACGACAGCGGCACCTGCAGCGGCCAGGTCATCCACGAGGTGCTCAGGGCAAAGCGCCCGACTGAACGGTAGCTGGCCGGCACACCGTCGAACACCAGGGCACTGAAGCGCTGGCGCTGCTCGGGGTGGGCAGCCAGATAGTGGATGGCCATGGCCCCGCCGAGGCTCTGCCCCAGCAGCACCAGCGGCTTGCCCTGGGCCTCGGGCGCGCGCTCCAGCCAGGCCATGGCTGCGGCGATGTCCTGGTACACCTCCGGCAGGCTCGGCTGGCCCTGCGACAGGCCATAGCCGCGGTAGTCGATCATCAACACCTGGTAGCCCTGCTCCGGCAACCAGTAGCTGCCGCCCAGGTGCCCGGGCAGGTTGCCACCATTGCCATGCAGGTGCAGCACCGTGCCCTTGACCTCGACCCCGGCCTTGGCCGGCAGCCACCAGCCGTGCAGGCGGATGCCGTCAGCAGTGTTCAACGTGATATCGCGGTATTCGAGCCTGGCCCGCTCGGGTGTGAACGCCTGGCCACGCTCGGGGTAGAACAGCAGGCTGCTGCAACCGCCCAGGCCCAGCAGGATCAAACCCAGGGCCAGCAGGCGGCAGCGCTCAGAGAATGTTCGCGTAGTCGGCTTCAATACGGTCCAGGCTCAGGTGGTTGAGGAAGTTGGAGAAGCACATCCAGGCCGACAGCGCGTTCAGGTCGCGGAACTGTTCGGGCAGGTACTTGGGCGGCTCGACCAGGCCCTCCTCGACCAGCTGGCGCAAGGTGCGCATGTCTTCCAGGGTGGTCTTGCCACAGAACAGCAACGGGATCTGCTCGAGCTTGCCCTTCTTCACGGCCAACTGAATGTAGTTGTAAACCATGATGAAGCCCTTGAGGTAGGACAAGTCCTTGGTGAATGGCAGGCCGTTGGGCACCGAACCGCGGAACACCCGGCTGGCGTTGCTGTAGCTCTGCGCCATCTCGAAGCCCTGCTCGCGGAAGAAGTTGTAGACCTGGATGAAATCGGCCCCCTCCTCGACCATGTGGATGGCGCGGGTGCGGTTGGTAAGCTTGCGCAGGCGGCTGGGGTAGGAGGCGAAGGCGATCACCTCCATGAGGATGGCCAGGCCTTCCTGGGTCACCGTCGACGAGGGCGGGCCCTTGGCCAGGAAGGTACAGATCGGCTGGTTCAGGCCGTTGAGCGTGGTGCCGACATGCACCAGCCCTTCGTGCACCTCCAGGGCGCGCACATCGCGGGCGTTGAACATGGCGTCGGCGCGCACCTTGATGTAGTCGGCGCCGGCCGCGGCATCAGCGACGATACCGTCGGACTCGAACACACGGATGGTTTCCTCGGCCTCGCCGAACACCTTGTTCAGCCGGCGCTGCAGGATTGCCACGGCTTCCTTGGCAGTGAGGTTCTTCGGCTCGTCCTTGAGGTCGCCACGGCCGTCGATGTTGTTCAGGTAGTCCGACAGCATCAGGCCGAGGTCGGCCAGGGTCGGGTCACCGGCGTGGAAGGCATCCGAAGCGGCGCCGTACAGCTCCTGGGAGATCAGGCCGAAATCCTCGGTACCGCGCGCTTCGAGCATGCGCACCACCATGCGGTATTCACGGCACATGCGCTTCATGATCTGCCCGACCGGGTTGAACTGGCCAAGCTGGCGAATGATGTCGCGCTCGATGCCCTGGAACTCGGCCTTCACCGCGCTGGAGTCGAATGCCAGCGGGCGCGACTGGTAATAGTCACGATCGACGGCCGGAGGCTCCTTGCCCTTGGCCTTGAGGAAGCCCTGGCGAATGTTGTCGTCCCACTTCACCGCGTCCAGCACCCGGATCGGGGTCTGCGCGGCGACGATGCGGTCGGACAGGGCGCGGATGGTTTGCTGGTATTCGTCCACCGGGGACTCCTTATTGGAACAAAGTGCCAAGCCTTGCGTTGCCTGTGCTGGCCTCTTCGCGGGGGGACGCCCCCCCCCCCCGGGGGGGGGAGGGGGGGGGGGGGGGGGGGGCGGGGGGGGGGGCGGCCCCGGCGATTTGGGGGCCGGGGGGACCGGGGGCCAGCAAGCGCC
>NZ_PUQD01000120.1 GCF_003331055.1 Pseudomonas sp. AFG_SD02_1510_Pfu_092
GCCCTGATGAAAAATCAGGACGAATACGTCACCAAAGGCGGGAAACTGGCTTGCTGAAAACCATAGAATCTCCCACAGGAGCCTGGTAGATTCAAGGGGCGGTTCTCGACTCGAGATCCATCTCGGCTGGCCAGTTCACCTTGGGTGCCAGGCGCAGGGCGAACTCACACCAGAGCACATCGTTGTGGTCCTTGGGTTCGCCGGGTGGTGGGAGGGCTGAGGGGCCTTGTTGCATGTAGGTGCAGACATAGGCCCAGACATGTTCGTTGGCGCCCATGAAACTTAGCTGGAAGCGGTCGATGACATTATTCGTGCCAGGTGTCACGATGGACAGCATTACGCCATTGTTGAAAAAAAACCCGCCGTTAGGTAAAGCCGCGTTGCGCCACCAGAGTTCTGCACGTACCTGTGACCAGTCGTAGCTAACGGGATCAACCTTCCATTCTTCGAAAGGATTCCACCATCGGTACTTGAAGTTGTAAGCATAGATTTTTCCACGTGCTCTGTTGAAGCGGATCGGTTCATCTCTTGGGGCGCAAGTGCTGAGCCGAAACATAAATAGGGACATCCATAATCCAGCCACAGCTGCAAGTGCACACGCTAGTGCAGTTTCGTAATCATTGTAACGGATGCTTTCACTGATCAGGCCGGGTATCTGTAGTATCGTCATGGCTGTGAACAGGGAGTAAAACATAAGCAGATGTCTAAAATTAAATGTGTGCCTTGGTAGCTCTAGGTATATAGCGCATTGGTGGTTGGGTACTTGATTGTCGACTGCTGCTTCAAATGAAATTGACTCACCCGGAGCAGGTAAATCCTTTATCCATCCAGGGCAAGGTGGGATAAGGAGTGGGCGGTTCATGGGAATGGCCTCGGGCTGTTGAGCCTGTTTTCTTTGAGGATTATCTTGGCGTACATCGAACTGTCCATCCAACAATAAGGGCCAGACTAATTTATACAGGAGCCCTGCGGGCTCAGGGGGCGGTGCGCGATTCCAAGTCCATCTCGGCTGGCCAGTTCACCTTGGGTGCCAGACGCAAGGCGAATTCGCACCAGAGCACATCGTTGTGGTCCTTGGGCTCGCCGGGTGGAGGGAGGGCTGAGGGGCCTTGTTGCATGTAGGTGCAGATGTAGGCCCAAGTATGCTGGTCAGCCATCATGCCCAAGGGAAAACGGTCGATAACGTTGTTCGTACCAGGCGCGACGATGGACAGCATGACCCCCCATTTGATAATGGTCCCACCGTTCGGCAGGACACCGTTTTGTGACCAGCGTTCGGCGCGGACTTGGGACCAGTCGTAGCAAACTGTTTCGGCTTTCCAGTTTTCGAAGGGGTTCCACCAACGGTACTTGAAGTTATAGGCATACATTTTTCCGCGTGCGCGATTGAAACGAAGGGGTTCGTCGCGGGGAGGCGATACGCTTACCCGAAGGCCGACGATAAACATCCATATTCCGCATGCGGCTGCAAATATGTTCAGGAGTAAAGTTTCAAAGTCTCGGTGCTCTAAGTTAGATCCGACGAAACTCAATGGGAGTAAGCTCGTCGCGACAGTTGGGAATGATAAAAAAGCCATTATTTCTCTTGCCCAGCCGAGCGTTCTAGCTAACTCAAGGTAGATCAAATCTTGGTGGTTGGGGTTTTGCTTGCCCAAGCGGGTGGCGATAGCGGGAGGAACGTCAGGGTAAGGAAGATCTTCAATCCACCCAGTGCACGGAGGGTTAAGGAGCGGGCGTGGCATCAGAATAGACTCCTCAGGGAGGATAATTTGTTTTCTTTCGATGTGATCGTTGCGTGAAGCGATTGGTCATTTTTGTGGGGCCAATAGATTAGCGTTAATTCAATCGCGCTGATATTGTGATGCTCAAGTAGTGGAATTGAGTTTCTGATATTTAAAGTGTTATTGATGGTTTCCAGTTGTAAGGCGTCGCTGGCACCTTCAGTGTTTGTAAAGGCGTTTTTTGTTTCTTCAGGGACGTATTCGATAATTTTCGGGCGTGAGCTGTTGCTGGAGAGATGAAATGGGTGCCGATCAATACCAGTAGGAAACATAGTCAGTTGCCATTTGTACGCGCCGTTGGCACTGAAATTCGGCAGGCTGATATGCAAGTCAAGTACGAAGCCTGTTGCAACAGCTGCGCCATCGCTAAGTAAGGTTCCAGTTTGGCCCTGCATATGGACGCTTTGAGATATTTGAAGCCTGGTCTCAATTGAGGTATGGGCCGTCACGCCCAGGGCTGCCGCATTCAATGCGCCAATCGAGGTGTCGAGGTCTGTTGAATTTACCCAGCGTCGCTGGGCTTTCGGTACTCCCCATCTACTATGTCGAGACCAAAGTTCAAATAGTGTGGATTCTTGATTTTTGGCTTCCTTCGCCAGCGTGTAAGCTGCCAAGCCAAAGATAATCGCAACGCCTAAGGGGCCGAGTAGTGAGCTTGCGAATATTGCGGAGTGAACGCCAGCGAAGACGGATACCGCAGTGAACGTTGTCGCCAGAGCGTACTTATTGCTGGAAGAGTCGTCCCCTTGGCGATTAGTCCGGACCAGCGCATTCACGTATTGCGCCGCATCCATGACACCCGCGAGCGCGCTGATTGCACCGCCGTACCTGGCCA
>NZ_PUQD01000121.1 GCF_003331055.1 Pseudomonas sp. AFG_SD02_1510_Pfu_092
CCGGACCAGCGCATTCACGTATTGCGCCGCATCCATGACACCCGCGAGCGCGCTGATTGCACCGCCGTACCTGGCCAGTCTGCTCCCCAGTGATCCCGTAGTCACCGTCCCCGGCCACGGTATCTCCGGGCGTATTAGCGCAACAACCATCCCCGCCGCTTCAACACTGACCCCCAACAACCCAAGCGAAGATGACCATATCGCCGCCAGCGCCTCCGGGTTGTTCGGATGCGTTTCCTGCAACGCCCGATAGTTCCTGCCCAGGCTGTCCTGCTGGAACCACATGCCGCCCAAGGCAAACAGCAGCCCGACGCTTCCACTGCTGGCGGCTGCACCGCGCAGGCTGCGCATGGCATCGCTGGCCACGCTTTGCGCGGCCAGTGAACTGATTTTCAAGCCATCCGTTACCTGAGCACCTAACGCACCCGCACCAATCGCAACACTGCGTACCAGCGCGCCGACACCACCCGCTGCACCCTCGCGCAGCTGCCCCAGCCGCGCCTGCAGGCTCTCGGCGCTTTCGAACGTCCACAGCACCACCTCGATCAGCTGGTTGCGGTTGCCCGGCGCAGCCAGGTTGATCGCCCCGCTGAGCACCATCGCCCGCACCTTGCGCCCCAAAGGGTCGCGGAACTGCTTGTCGATCTGCTGCACGAACGCGTCGGTCCGCTGCTGCACGGCTTCGTTGAGCAGGCCCAGGTATTCGCCGACTGTCAGCGACACCCGCAGCGGGGTCACCTGCTGCCCGGCGAACAGGGCGAGGGCCGAGCGATGCACGTGGCCGATCAGCGTCCTGGCCCGTTCGCTGATGTGCTGGCCCAGCACGTTGCCGGCGTTGCTGGTGGCGACCAGCAGCTGGCCGATGGCGTCCTGCAGCGGCTTGATCATCAGCAGCTGGCCGTCGGCCGTGCCGGCGATGCCTTTGATGATGTCGTAGACCTTGCCGAAGTCATCCCCGGACAGCGCGCCGATCACCTGCTGCATCAGCTGCTGGTGCTTGGCCAGCAGCGCCTGGTACAGCAGGCTTTGCTCGTCTTCCAGCAGCTGCTGCCAGACATGCTGGGTCATCCCGAGCGGCTGGCCGTCCTCGGGCAGGGCTTCGCTAGGGCCACCGGCCAGGCAGGCGGCCATCATCTGGATGAAGTACTCGACCGAAACAGGGTCGTTGGCGTCATAGTCGAAGTAACCGATCAGCTGGAACGCCCGCTCGGCATAGTGCCCGGCGTACAAGTTGCCAACCTGGTCGATCATCGACTGCCAGTTTTTCACTTCGCGGTCGTAATCGGCCTGGAAGGCGGCGCGGGCGTTTTCGTCGTAGCGCTGTTCCAGCCGCTCGCGGGCTTCCTGCTGTTTGCGGGCACTGTTGCGTTCGGCCTGGGCTTCGATGTCCACCGCCGGCAGGTGCGCCTTGGCGGCGATCGGGCTGTGGTTCCAGCGCTCGACCCGCTCGGCTTCACGCTGCGCGTCGGCGGCGCCCTGTGCGGCGGCGGTGGCCGCGTGCAGCGCCTGGATGCCGAGCAAGGCCTGCGAGGTGAAGTATTCGAAGTGCCGTTGCGGTTGTGCTCGCCATTCCTGCAGGGCCTGCACCCAGCCGGCGCGTTGCGCGTTCAGTTCCATGACCAGGCCGACCGGGTCGGGCAGGGTCAGTGCCAGCACGCCGTTGGGCAGTTGTTCCCGGGCGATGACGTTGCGCAGGTAGTTACGGGTTTCATACCCACGGCCCAGGCGGCTGTAGAAGCCATGCACACTGGCAAACCTGTCGGGGGAAAACGTGGAAAACTCCAGCACCTGGTCCAGGCCGAAGCGGAAGCTGTCGGTCATGGCGATGCCGAGGCTGGCCGGGTCGTTGCGCGCGGTGGCGAGGTCGACTTCGACGAAGCGGGCGAGGGTGGCGGGGTGGCCGTCGGCGATGCCCTGGCGGTAGCGCTCGAGCACTGCACGCGGCCACGGGTCGTTGGCGAAGGCGACCCAGGCGGTGCGGTGGCGCGCAGTGTCGATGTTGATGAACGAGGCGATGACGTCGTGGCCCTCGGTGGCGCACCACTTGGGCAATGGCCTGGGTGGCGCCAGTGGCATCTCGGACAGCGGAAAGCGTTGCAGGGTGCCGGCTGCCGCCACCGCGTAGGCCTGCCAGCTTTCCTTGTCGAGCAGCACGTACACATAACCCTGGCGCAGCAGGCGCAACTGGTCGGTGTGCATCGGGTGGAAGATGATTTCGCTGTCATCGGCCAGGCGGTAGGGGCGGCCGGTGTCGGGGCGCGGGGCGTAGGCTTCGCGCAACAGCAGGATCGGCAGGCCGGAACGCCCGCAGGCGTTGCAGCTGCCGTAGGTGTTGGGGATTTCTTCCTGCATGGCGAGGCGGATGGCTTTGCTGATGCTCA
>NZ_PUQD01000122.1 GCF_003331055.1 Pseudomonas sp. AFG_SD02_1510_Pfu_092
TCCTGATTCCTGCCCAAGCTGTCTGACTGCAAATACAACCCACCTATCGCCAATAGGACTTCCCAACTCCCAGCCACCCCGCGCAACCCTGAAAAGCCGGTCTTCACCAGTCGGGCCGCCTGCTGCGAGGTGATCTTCATCCCTTGCAACAACCTGCGCGCATCGGCTTCCAACGTCCCCGCCGCCACCGAGACATCCACCAGGGCGATCTGCGCCGCGCTGCTCGCCTGCGTCACGCCAATGTTGGCTTCCTGGAACAATCGGCTGTGCACGTCCTCAGCCTTACCCTCGACCCACACCGTCACACTGATCATGGTGTTGGTGAACCGTGGATCGAGCACCGCCAGGCTCATCAAGCCATGCTGGATAATCGGCCGCACCTTGCGCATCGCCTTCATCGAGCCAAACTCGATGTCATCGATATTGCGGTGCATCCGGTCCCGCGCCGCGGCAATCGTCGCGTTGGCCTTGTGCTGCAGTTCACGCAAATGGGCACTCTGCAAGGCGTAGTACTCGCCCAGCTTCATCTTCACTTCCAGCTCGATCAGGTGCACGCCGTTGTAAAGCAACTGCGTGGCGCTGTTCAGGTGCCGCACGGCGTTCTGGATACCGGGAGCGAGGTTTGCCGCCAGGCGCTGGTGGGCCGCATTGAGCGCACTCTGGGTTTCGGCGATGGCCTGTTTGAGGGTATCGCGCAAGCGCAAGCCGGCGTCGTCGCTGGCGATGATCTTGCTGAGCATGCCGTACAGCTTGTCGCTGTCGTTCCAGTTGATGGCTTCACCGGCCGAGAAACTGGGCAGCAGCCCGGCCAGCAGTGCCTGGTCGCGCATCAGCAAGGCGCGGTAGGGCGGGCTGTGCGGGTCTTGCAGCCATTTCAGCCAGAGCAGTTCGCTGGTGCCGGAGGTGGGCATATGCGGTTCAAGGCTGGGGGCCACTGCTTCGGTGACACCGCCGCCCAGGCACAGGGCCATGGTCTTGGCGTAGGCCACGCCGGACTCGCGATGGTTGCCGTCGTAGTCGTACTGTTCGGCCACCTTGAACATCGGCGTATCGAACAAGGCAACGTAAGCCTGGGCATCCTTGTCGATGTAACGCTGAAACTCGCGTTCCTGCTGGTCGTATTCCGCCTGGAACGCGGCCCGCTGCGGTTCGTGATAGCGCTGTTCAAGCCGCTCGTCACTCTCCTGCTGCGCGCGCTCGACCAACTGCTGTCGCTGGATCGCCGGGTCGGTGAACACCGGGGGCGCATCACCCGTCATCGGCTCCAGCGACGGCACCTTCTGCGCCGCCCACTCCCTGTGCGTGGCCCGAATGATCTGCAGGATCTGCGAGGTCTGCAGCTGGTAGGCGCGCATCGGTTCCTCGCGCCAGACCTGACGCTTCACTACCCAGTTCAGGCGTTGGTGGTTGTATTCCTGAATCAGGCCGACGGTGTCGTCGAGCACCACCGCCAGCACACCGTTCGCCAGTTGGTGCCGGTTCATCGCATTGATCACATGGCCCCGCAGGGCGAACCGGCGCATCCAGCGGCTATGGAAACCATGGGCGCTGTCGAAAGGTGAGCACGCGGGCTGAGCGTACTCGAACACCTGCTTGTCGACCTGCAAGTTGTCGGGCGTCATGGCGATGCCCAGCAGCTCGGGATTATTGCGCGCCTGACTCAGGTCGAGGCCCTCGAAGCGCTGCGCGGGCGCCTGCCCCCGCTTGTAGGCGTTCAGCACGCTGATCGGCCAGGCATCGCTGGAAAACGCCAGCCACGCGCTACCGTACTTGTCGGTATCGATTGTGAGGAAGGCCGACGGGATGTCGTGGTTGTCGTGTACGCACTTTTCCGGCAGCGGCCTTGGTGGGCCGTCCGGCGGCTCGTAGGGGTTGAAACGACGCAGGTGGCCCTGTGCACTCACCTCATAGGCGTGCCAGACCTGCTGGTCGAGCAGCACATACAGGTAGCCCTCGCGCAAGGTGCGCAACCCCATCTTCGTCGAGATATGCAGGTTGCCCGCGACGCTGGTGACGCACTCGGGGCGGGTATCCGGCACTAACGCACGACGCAGCGGCAGGATGGGCAGGCCCTGACGTTCACAGTACATGCACTGGTCATGCGGCAGCCCGGCTTCGGCCGCTGCAATGGCGATACGTTGGCTGATGGTCA
>NZ_PUQD01000123.1 GCF_003331055.1 Pseudomonas sp. AFG_SD02_1510_Pfu_092
TTCGGGCCGCTGCACCATTCCGCCTACACCCTGCGCGCGCTGCGCCCGGGCTATGTCTACGTGTTCATGCAAGGCCCTCTGGGCGACACGCTGGTCATTCACGAGTACGTCGGCGCCGGCCTCTACAAGGCCCTGCGCTATCGCGGGCTGGACGATTACCACCGGCGTGATCGCTACCTGTCCAGCCGCCCGATGGGTTGGGTGTGGGCCGATACCTGCCCCGATACCGCCAAACACGTGTGGATCGGCTACAGCTCGCACCTGTGGAGCAACGCCATGACCGCGCGCATCACCGCTTCGCCGGCCCTGCGCAAACGGCACATGCGCCAGCTGGACATGGCCGAGCTCATCGCCGGCAACCAGGCCCCTTCGACTCAGCCCCACGTACTGCCGGTCAGTGCCCTGCAAACCTGGGTCGAAGACTTCAAGCCAACCGACCGGCGCATGCCGCTGACCTGGAGCAGCGACCCGATCACCGAAACCCTGCCCATCGGCAACCTCGTCGCGCTTGCCCGGCACTACCCCTACACCCAGCCCAAGGTGCCGGTGGTGGTGGCCCTTGCCGATGCCGAAGGCATGGCCCTGGACCTGAGCCTGACGGTGTCTGTCTATCAGCATCAGCTGCGTGACCTGATGCCCGCCGAGCAGCTGGAGCACCTGAAACCCGCACAGGGGCCCGAGCAGGCACGCGTGCCGGCGTGCTACCGGCTGGACGCCGAACAGCTGAGCGTGCAAAGCCGCGATTTCCACCACCGCAACCTGGTGGCGATGCTGCTGAACAAGACGCTGGAAAGCCTGTACCCGGCGCAGGCTCCTGCGCCGGAGCTGGCCGAGTTGCGGCTTGGCACGCAGCGCCGCGGGCCGGCCCTGTCGCCGTCCGAGTCACGCTTTCAGGCCCTCACCCATGAAGACTACTCGCCCAATGGCGCGCGCCTGGCCCAGCGCCTAGACCTCGCCAAGTATCGGCGCTTCCTCAGCGAGCGCGATGAGCTGCAGCGGCGCATTGCCGCCCTGCGCCAGCAGGCGTTGCACGCCAGCGACGATCATGACGCCTGGCTGGGCACGGCCGAACCGCAATACATCGACAACCCCTACAGCCTGGCGGCGGCCCTGGCCTGCTACGACCGGGACGAACCCGTTTCCGCCCGTGGCCTGGAAATCTCCCTGGCGCTGCTGATCCAGGCGATGGGCCAGCCGGCGCCCGGCACCGAAGACCGGGACCTGCGCCTGAAACGGCTGGAACAATGGCTGGATCAGCACGACAGCCCGCTGTACACCGCCCTGGCGCCATTCAACCCGTTCAAGGACAAGGCCGATGCGGTCGGCTCCTTGCTCGGCGCCAGCGACAACGTGATCGAGGGTTTGGCCGGCCGCTTTCCGGCCATGGCTGACATTACCGACCTGACCGCCCAGTCGGTGCACACCGTGGTGCTCAAGCGCCTGCGCGGCCAGACGCGCTGGGATGCCAGCCATGGCCTGCGCCAGCAGGTGCTGCTGGCGGCGCGTGAGGCGAATGCCGAGAAAGCGCTGGGGCTGTTGGCGGCGCGCTACCGGATTACCGGGCAGGCCATCGCGGAACATCCGTTCAGCCAGGCAGTGGAGCAATACCTGAAGAGCGGCATGGCGCAAGTCGAAGAAATGAAAGCGCTGCGCATTTCAGGCAGCCGGACCGTGTCGATCGAACTGACCACCACCGCGCGCGTGAAACCCAACTTTCTCGGCTTGCTGACTGCGGGTGGTGGCAGTGGATTGAACGCGGGGATGCTGTGGTTCAACGTGATTGCGCTCAAGAACGCCTACAACAGCCTGCAGCAGAGCGATGCACCGGAATACACCCTGGGGTTCGCTTCATCGATCTTTGGGGTGATGGGGGCGGCATCTGCGACGCTGGTGAGTGTGCGCGCAGCGCAGAAAGCGGTGATGTTGAGGTTGAGTGCAACAGCGCCGGGGATGGCGTTTGGTAATGGGGTAGTCAAATTTTTAAGCAGTAATCTTTATG
>NZ_PUQD01000124.1 GCF_003331055.1 Pseudomonas sp. AFG_SD02_1510_Pfu_092
TTCCTTCTTTCCTCTGTTGGGGGGGCGCCGCCCCCCCCCCCCCCCCCCCCCCCCCCCTACTTTTTTTTTTTCCCCCCCCCGGGGGGGGGGGGCCCCCCCGGCGATGGGCTGCACAGCAGCCCCAATTTGCAGTTTTACCAGGCCGCGGGGAGTAAGTGATCTTCCATGGAACAACCTGTCGGCCAGCCAGCCTACGTGCTGCACAGCCGTGCCTACAAGGAAACCAGTGCGCTGGTGGACTTTTTCACCCCGCAAGGCCGCATGCGCGCGGTGTTACGCCGGGCGCGAGGCAAAGGCGGCAGCCTGGTACGGCCGTTCGTACCGCTGGAGCTGGAGCTGCGCGGGCGCGGCGAGCTGAAGAATGTCGGGCGGATGGACAGCGCCGGTATTGCCGCCTGGCTGCATGGCGACGCGCTGTTCAGTGGGCTTTACCTCAACGAACTGCTGATGCGCCTGTTGCCCGCCGAAGCGCCTTTCCCGGCACTGTTCGAGCATTACGCCCTGACGTTACAGGCGCTGGCCGCCGGGCGCCCGCTGGAGCCACTGCTGCGCGCCTTCGAGTGGCGGCTGCTGGACGAGCTCGGTTACGCGTTTTCCTTGCAGCACGACGTCAATGACCAGCCGATTGCCGCCGAGGGCCTGTACCGCCTGCAGGTGGATGCCGGCCTGGAGCGGGTCGAGCTGGTGCAACCCGGGTTGTTCCGCGGTACCGAACTGTTGGCCCTGGCCGATGCCGACTGGGATGCCGCAGGTGCCTTGCTCGCCGCCAAGCGCCTGATGCGCCAGGCGCTGGCGGTTCACCTGGGGACAAAACCACTGGTCAGCCGGGAACTGTTTCGCAAGCGCTGATCACGACGTATGCTGTGGGGCTCAATCTTCAGGAGAGCCTTTCGTGACTCACAGCAACCGCATGCTTCTTGGCGTCAACATCGACCACGTGGCGACCCTGCGCCAGGCCCGGGGCACGCGTTACCCGGACCCGGTCAAGGCTGCCCTGGATGCCGAGGAAGCAGGCGCCGATGGCATTACCGTGCACCTGCGTGAAGACCGTCGGCACATCCAGGAGCGTGACGTGCTGCTGCTCAAGGATGTGCTGCAGACGCGCATGAACTTCGAGATGGGCGTTACCGAGGAGATGATGGCGTTTGCCGAGAAGATTCGCCCGGCGCACATCTGCCTGGTACCGGAAACGCGCCAGGAGCTGACCACTGAAGGCGGCCTGGACGTGGCGGGCCAGGAAGCACGGATCAAGGCGGCGGTGGAGCGCTTGTCGCGTACCGGTGCCGAAGTGTCGCTGTTCATCGATGCCGACGAACGGCAGATCGAGGCGTCGCGCCGCGTTGGCGCACCGGCCATCGAACTGCACACCGGGCGTTACGCCGATGCCGAAACCCCGACCGATGTGGCTGAGGAGCTCAAGCGTATCGCCGATGGCGTGGCGTTCGGGGTGGGCCAGGGGCTCATCGTCAATGCCGGGCATGGCCTGCATTACCACAACGTCGAGGCGGTGGCCGCGATCAAGGGCATCAATGAGCTGAACATCGGCCATGCGCTGGTGGCGCATGCCTTGTTCGTAGGCTTCAAGGCCGCTGTGGCCGAGATGAAGGCGCTGATCCTGGCGGCTTCGCGTTAATCGGTGGTTGCCTGGGCCGGGGGGGGGGGGGGGGGGGGGGGGGGCCCCCCCCCCGGGGGGGGGGGGAGGGGGGGGGGGGGGGGGGGGGGGGGGGCCGCCCCCCCCCCCCCCCCGGGGGGGCCGGGGGGGGGGCGGGGGGGGGGGGGGGGGAGGGGGGGGGGGGGCGCGGGCGCCCCCCGCGCCCCCCCCGCGGGGGGGGGGGGGGGG
>NZ_PUQD01000126.1 GCF_003331055.1 Pseudomonas sp. AFG_SD02_1510_Pfu_092
GCGCTGTTCTCCCTCGACGGCGGGGATGGTTGCGACCAGTTGCTGGGCATCCCCTCGCAGAACGGCGTTGGGCCCGCGTGGTTTCGCAACAACCCCTGGATCCGCGACCCGGCACGCAACCACCGCGACACCTTCCTCCAGCAAGTGCTGGAACATGCCGGCGACACCCTGGGCAACGCCTGGCTGGCGGAATTCCATGCCTTTGCCGCCAGCGAAAAACTGCAACTGGTGTGCATCGACGACGCGATCCGCCTCGACGAACTGGCCCCGCCTGTTCTCGACCACATGGGCGAACGCAGCCAGCAAGGCTTTGGCTTCGTCCTGCACAGCAACTTCTTCTTCACCGACCACAAAATCTATTTCGCCACCTTCACCCATGTGCAGTGGGCCGAGGCCCAACGGGAAGAGTACCTCGACGAGCACGGCACCCCGCGCATCAGCCCGCCGTACACCTGGCACAGGCCCAGTGGCCTGTACCCGGTCAAGCAGGCATGCGAGCAGCTGGCCCGCCACTACGCCGAAGCCAAGGCCCGGGCGCGCCTGTGGCAAGGCGTTATCGGCGCAGGCGAGTTCGCCGTCGGCGTACTGGCCTTCATCCCGGTGGTGCGCGGCATCAAGGGCGCCGTAACGCTTGGCCGCTATGCCTTCGTCGCCCTGGAGGCGGCGCTGGCCGCCGACGCCATGGTCGATGGCAGCAGCCGCATGATCAGTGGCGAAGGCCTGAGTATCGGCGAGCAGTTCTTCACCGACCTGGCGCGCCTGGCCGACCCCGACACTGCCGAGGCACGTGGCAAGCAGGTGTTCATGGCCATCAATCTGGCCCTGCTGCTGCCTGCGGCCATGGGGGGCGCCCGCTGGCTGATGCACAAGCTGCGCCCCGGCAGCATGACCACCGTGCGCCTCGACAACGCCGCACTGTCGCAAGAGGAAGTCCGGCGCCTTGGAAACCGCAGCGCCGGCGAAGTCACCGTGCTGGAAACCCGCATCCAGCGACACGCCCGCGATGGTGAACACCCGGTCACCGCCCGTGAGCTGCACTCGGTGGAGCGCAATGCCAGCCTGGTCGCCCTGGATGTGGTCGGTGGCAAGGCCGACTACGCCTATATGGCGACCACCTTGCGCGACCGGCTGGTGGCCCTGATCCAGCACAGCGTCGGCCCGGTGCGCATGGGCGGCAGCCTGACCCGGGTGGTGGCCGATGCCGGTGAAGAAGCCTTGGCGGCAGCCCTGGTCAGTCACTGGAAGGTCAAGCCGGAGAACATTTTTGGCATGAGCACCCACCCTTCCCGGCCCAGCCAGTTCGGGTTGAAGAACAAGAGCGATCAAGGGATCGACATGCTGGTGTACGTGCCGCCACCCCCTTCGATGACGGTACGAAATCCGACGACGCAGGAGATGCGGCATCACATCGATGGGCTGAAAGGGACGGCGCCG
>NZ_PUQD01000127.1 GCF_003331055.1 Pseudomonas sp. AFG_SD02_1510_Pfu_092
CCCGCTTGTATGGTTAGACTTGAAGGGGTGGTGGGACTAAATGCCCGATTCTGACTGTTCGCAGCAGTACAGACTGTGGGAGACATCGCCCCACCCCTTCCACCAAAGCGCCGATAAAGAATGCATCGTTTGCAAGCGACGATAGAAGCAAGCCAGCGCCTCTTGGTGAAACCCCTTCAAGCCGAAAAACCATAACGTGAGGAGCCGCCCATGGCAATGCAGGTAGGTAAGTTAATCGTGGGTGCGGATGTCGCGAAAGCTGAGCTGGTTATCCACCACGATGATCGCGATGAAATTATCAGACTGAAAAACTCCAAACTCGAAATCAAACGCTGGCTGAAACAGCAGCCCCTCAACACTGCAATTGCTGTTGAGGCGACCAATGTTTATCACCTGGACTTGGTTGAGCTGGCCCATGGCCTAGGCTTCGATGTTTATGTCATTGATGGTTTCCAGCTGAGCAACTACCGCAAAAGCGTTGGAGGGCGGGTTAAAACTGACCCTTCCGATGCTCGATTACTGTCCCGTTTTCTGAAAAATGAAGGCGAGGACCTTCGCCCCTGGAGTCCTCCTCCCCCGGTCTACGGCAAGCTTCAGAGCCTCCTGCGACGTAGAGCTGCCTTGGTGACTGCACGCACTGCAATGACTCAAAGCTGGGCTAACGAGACCCTATTGAAAGCTGCCTTCGAAACCTTAGTGAAATCGATAGATCAGCTGGACAAGTTGATCCAAAAGAAGATCAAAGATGTGCTGCGAGAAGCTGGGCTGCAGGAGCAAGTTGCTCGCTGTCAGGCAGTAGAGGGTATTGGTTTTCTCACCGCCGCAGCATTGGTGATGGCTTTTATGAGGGGCGAATTCAAAAGCAGCGACTCGTACATCGCCTTTCTGGGAATGGATTTACGGGTTAGTGATTCCGGACAGAAGAATGGACGCCGCCGCCTCACCAAGCGAGGCTGCTCAGAAATTCGCCGCCTATTGCATAACGCTGCTATGGCAGCCAGCAAATCAGCCGCTTGGAAAGGGCTTTACGAACAGCACCGGAACTCTGGTAAAGCAACAACCCAGGCTCTGGTAATCCTGGCAAGAAAGCTCGCGCGGGTGGCATTCGCCCTGATGAAAAATCAGGACGAATACGTCACCAAAGGCGGGAAACTGGCTTGCTGAAAACCATAGAATCTCCCACA
>NZ_PUQD01000128.1 GCF_003331055.1 Pseudomonas sp. AFG_SD02_1510_Pfu_092
AGGTCGAGGGGTTTGCCCAGCCAGTCGCCGATGATGGTCAGGCCGAAGGCGGCGTAGCGTAGGGTGGTGCCAATGGGCAGGTTGTGGCCATCGCTGACACCATAACCATTGATAAAACCCGACAACACAGCACTGTGGCAAGGCGCTATTACAGCAAATTGTCCTGTGGCCAGGGCACACAGCATTACGTGAGTGATGCCGTCCAGATCATCAAGGCCAAACCGTGTGGTGCCCTTTAAATTTTCGACGATTACGCTGTTGGCTATGAGTAGTTTCAATATGCCCACGGCAATTGTACGAGGTGCTCCCAGGTAAGGGTTCTCAGAAGCTTGGAGAAGACTGTTTCCTACATCATTTATACCTAGTCTGAATATTTCGTCAGCGGCAATGGCGACACTGTCGTTTCCGTTTATGTAATCAGTGATTCTATGTTTTTCTAGCGAGGCATCAGCTGACGCCCAGTTTTTAATGCTTTTGAGACTGCTGGTTAGCCGAGAACTATTGGTAGATGTCATGTCGTCACCACTTGTTTATCTGAATTCCGGTCGAGCTGCCTGCGAGCGTACTTAGCTGCCCGTCAGGTGAAAAAAATACTTGAGCGTGCAGGTATGAGATCTTTCCACTACTCATCGCATTGCGGAGGTGTGCTGCTTTAGCGGCTATATCAGGGGTTACTGTTTTTAGGTTGTCGATATTCCAGCCGCCCTTTTTTCTTGCAATCAGTTTCTGTATTCGCTCGACGTTCGCATTTCCGCCAGCCGCTTGTGTCTTCAAAAACCCAGGCGTCTTGCTCTTCCCCAGCGTCGTCTTCACCTCGATCACCAACAACGTTCCCGCCTCGAACTGCACCTCTTCCAGCGGCGCCGTCCCCTTCAGCCCATCGATGTGATGCCGCATCTCCTGCGTCGTCGGATTTCGTACCGTCATCGAAGGGG
>NZ_PUQD01000129.1 GCF_003331055.1 Pseudomonas sp. AFG_SD02_1510_Pfu_092
AGGTCGAGGGGTTTGCCCAGCCAGTCGCCGATGATGGTCAGGCCGAAGGCGGCGTAGCGTAGGGTGGTGCCAATGGGTAGGTTGTGGCCATCGCTGACACCATAACCATTATGAATGCCCGCAAAAACAGCCTGATAAAAGGGCTGAATCAGTTTGAATTGGCCAATTGCCACTGCGCATAAAATGAGCTGAGTGATTCCGTCTAGATCGCCCGTAGCGATCTCTTTAGTGCCCTCACGTTTTTTTATCTGGATGGCTTCAGCGACTAGCATTTGCGTAATGCCAGAAATGAAATCCAATGATGCTGGCCCGTAGGGGTGTTGTGGCGCGAGCTGTAAACCTTGTCCAACATTGTTCATGCCGGTTCTGAAAATTTGATTGCAAGCGATACCGATCACTTCGCCAGTCATGATGTAAGTGGTCAGCATGTCGCACCTTACGTATAAACTTTCAGCTGCCCAATCATTTATCTTTCTTAAGCTGATCTTGAGTCGGTCTTTTGTCTGGTTACTCATGTTAATTCCAGAAATTGATTTGTATTCCGTTTCGGTGTCCGGCAATGGTGTTTAGATGACCTTTCGAATCAAAGAATACTTGCGCATGGAGAAATGAGACTTTTCGCGAATCCAGACTGTCCTCGATTGCCTGGTGCTTTGCTGTAAAGGCGGGATCAATCTTAGACAGGCTTTCTCCCCAACCTTGTCGTTTTCTGCGAATTAGGTCCTGAATACGCTCAAGGTTGGCTTTACCTCCTCTTTTCTGTGTACTAATAAAACCAGGCGTCTTGCTCTTCCCCAGCGTCGTCTTCACCTCGATCACCAACAACGTTCCCGCCTCGAACTGCACCTCTTCCAGCGGCGCCGTCCCTTTCAGCCCATCGATGTGATGCCGCATCTCCTGCGTCGTCGGATTTCGTACCGTCATCGAAGGGG
>NZ_PUQD01000130.1 GCF_003331055.1 Pseudomonas sp. AFG_SD02_1510_Pfu_092
CCCCTTCGATGACGGTACGAAATCCGACGACGCAGGAGATGCGGCATCACATCGATGGGCTGAAAGGGACGGCGCCGGTGGAAGAGGTGCAGTTCGAGGCGGGAACGTTGTTGGTGATCGAGGTGAAGACGACGCTGGGCAAGAGCAAGACGCCTAGGTTTCTTAGAACGCAATCGGTCGGAGGGGCTAGAAACTTGCGGAGAATTCAGGAGCTTTTGAAAAAGGGTAAGGGAGCATGGCAAGCCGGAAAGTTACAAAGCCATGACCCAAACTTCTTAGCTAAAACTGATGCAATTGCGAGAGCAGTACGATCAGGCAAAACCGAGTTCATCCATGCACAAGTATTTTTCGACTCAAACGGAAAAACCAATGCACTAACCAATCTCAGTAACGGCATACAATTAAACAGGTGGAATTGAGATGAATAAACATCGACTACAGCGAACCCTTAACCAACTAGAGCACTGGGCAACTGACAACAGAAATTATCAATTCAACTGGTTACAAAAGTACTTTTCCGATGGATCTGAGTTTGGTCTCGCTTGTGATGAACTGTTCAGCATGGGACTTCTCGAAATAAAAAACGAGCTATTGCAAACGCGCCTGAAAATAGCACCATCAGTCCCCGAGAAATTAACGGCCGGAATAGTTAAAATGATCGCCAGCGATGCATTGCTTATCGAGTCGCATAAGGGCACCGGACAAGTAGATAGCGATACGCTAGACGGCGTAACACACCTCATGTTCTGTGCAATGGCTACAGGACAATTTCGACTGGTAGCGCCGTTCCACCGAACCGTACTCTCGGCATTGGAGGGTGGATATGGCGTCGAAGATGGAAACAACCTACCCATTGGCACCACCCTACGCTACGCCGCCTTCGGCCTGACCATCATCGGCGACTGGCTGGGCAAACCCCTCGACCT
>NZ_PUQD01000131.1 GCF_003331055.1 Pseudomonas sp. AFG_SD02_1510_Pfu_092
GCGCTGAACGGGTCCGGCACGAAGCGTTCGGCGGTCAGCGCCGGGCGTTGGTGGTAACCCCGCGCCAGGCCCACGCCACCGAGGTACAGCTCGCCGGCAGTACCGCGCACCGCCGGTTGCAGGCTGCCTTCGAGGATGTGGGTTTTGAGGTTGTCGATCGGCTGGCCGATCGGCACGCTGATGCTTTCGTCCGCCTGGCAGGTCCAGTGGGTCACATCGATGGCCGCTTCGGTCGGGCCGTACAAGTTGTACAGGCCCGCCGCCGGCAGGCGTTGCAAGGTCTGCCGGGCCAGCTCGGCCGGCAGCGCTTCACCGCTGCACACCACGCGCTTGAGGCTGACGCAGCTTTCCACCGCTTCGTGGGTCATGAACGCCTGCAGCATCGACGGCACGAAGTGCAAGGTGCTGATGGCGTAATGGTTGATGGTGTCGACCAGCAGCTGCGGGTCGCGGTGCGCCCCCGGTTGGGCGATGACCAGGCGTGCGCCGGTCATCAGCGGCCAGAAGAATTCCCACACCGATACATCGAAGCTGAACGGGGTCTTTTGCAGCACGCTGTCGCTGGCATCCAGGCCGTAGGCCTTCTGCATCCAGCACAGGCGGTTGACCAGGGCCTGGTGGCTGTTGCCGGCGCCTTTCGGCCGCCCGGTGGAGCCAGAGGTGTAGATCACGTAGGCGAGGTTCAGCGGCGCCACGGCGATGTTCGGGTTGGCATCGCTGTAGCCGTCGAAGTTCTCGGTAT
>NZ_PUQD01000132.1 GCF_003331055.1 Pseudomonas sp. AFG_SD02_1510_Pfu_092
TGCGGCATTACCGTGCATTTCCTGCCCTGTGATGACATTCAGGTCACTACCTCCTGTTACGCCTACGGCAGCCCTGAGTACCCGATCAAAATCCCGCTGCAATTGCCGGAGCCGCAGTCATGCCTTCGTTGAATCGCATTGTCATTACCATCTATGCCGGCCTGTCTCTGCTCATGCTCGCCCGACCTGTTGATGCCAGCGCGATCTATGGCGTCAACCATACTCATTGGGCGATCAACCGGTTCAGTGTCGATGGCCGTTCAGCCGTTGACATCATTGGCCCATATCAAGGCGGCGGTGGGGGATGCTGTTACGGTGCACCAGAACGTTGGCATCCGGGGCTGATGGTGCGGGTAGACTGGGAAACGGGTGCCGGAAGTACAGGAGATTTTCCTGGAACCGAAGACTGGGCCAAATTCTTAGCTTGGGAGAAGAAAATCCTGGCGCAAAAGCGCAGGCATAGCAAAGTCGTCGCCGTCCCGGATTACACCGGCCAGAAAGTCTGCGGCATCACCGTGCATTTCCTGCCCTGTGATGACATTCAGGTCACTACCTCCTGTTACGCCTACGGCAGCCCTGAGTACCCGAT
>NZ_PUQD01000133.1 GCF_003331055.1 Pseudomonas sp. AFG_SD02_1510_Pfu_092
TCGCCGATGGTAGTGTGGGGTTTCCCCATGTGAGAGTAGGTCATCGTCAAGATTCATTTCGCAAAACCCCTATCTGCGCATGCAGGTAGGGGTTTTGTCTTTAAGTAGAAGCTATCGCTTCTCCTGGTAGGCTGAACGGCCAGCCGGTGGTGGTAAAAAGGTGGTTGACAGCGTTTTTGAATGCTGTATTATTCACCTCCCGCGACGAGAGATCGAAGCGAGTTAAGTGTCTGAAATCAAACGAGTTTCTCGTAAAAATTTCAAAATAAACGCTTGACAGCAAATGAGGAAAGCGTATAATGCGCGCCTCGGTTGAGATGAAAAGCTCTTAACCAACCGCTCTTTAACAAATCGAATCAAGCAATTCGTGTGGGTGCTTGTGAGTACGGACTGATA
>NZ_PUQD01000134.1 GCF_003331055.1 Pseudomonas sp. AFG_SD02_1510_Pfu_092
GCCTGTTGATGCCAGCGCGATCTATGGCGTCAACCATACCCATTGGGCGATCAACCGGTTCAGTGTCGATGGCCGTTTAGCCGTTGACATTATTGGTCCATTTCAAGGCGGAGGTGGTGGGTGCTGTTACGTCGCACCAGCCCGCTGGTCTTCGGGGCTGACGGTGCGGGTTGACTGGGAAACGGGTGCCGGTAGCGCAATAGATTTTCCCGGGACAGAAGATTGGACCAAAGTTATGGTTTGGAGAGAAAAAATCCTGGCGCAGAAGCGCAGGCACAGCAAAGTTGTTGCTGTCCCGGACTATACCGGCCAAGAAGTTTGCGGCATTACCGTGCATTTCCTGCCCTGTGATGACATTCAGGTCACTACCTCCTGTTACGCCTACGGCAGCCCTGA
>NZ_PUQD01000135.1 GCF_003331055.1 Pseudomonas sp. AFG_SD02_1510_Pfu_092
GAACCTGCGGCTGGATCACCTCCTTAATCGACGACATCAGCCTACTGATGAGCTCCCACACGAATTGCTTGATTCATTGTAAAAGACGATGCTGTAACGCAACCCTGTTATAGGTCTGTAGCTCAGTTGGTTAGAGCGCACCCCTGATAAGGGTGAGGTCGGCAGTTCAAATCTGCCCAGACCTACCATTACATGGTTCAGCCGTAGAATACGGGGCCATAGCTCAGCTGGGAGAGCGCCTGCCTTGCACGCAGGAGGTCAGCGGTTCGATCCCGCTTGGCTCCACCACTTACGCAGTCACTTGTCAGAACTTAGAAATGAACATTCGCGTCGAATGTTGATTTCTGACTTTTGTCAGATCGTTCTTTAAAAATTCGGATATGTGATAGA
>NZ_PUQD01000136.1 GCF_003331055.1 Pseudomonas sp. AFG_SD02_1510_Pfu_092
TACACCGCGACCCTGAGCAACAAAGCCGGCACCGATCTGGTGATCAAGCTGAGCAACGGCGAAAGCATCACCATCGCCGCAGGTCAGAAGGAAGCTTCGATCACCATCGACGCACCAAGCGACGATGTGTATGTCGATGCCGCCAACCTGAGCGTGACCGTTACCGGGACCACCGGTGGTGACTTCGAGAAGCTGGATGTCAGCAAGACGGCAGCCGTGACCCAGGTCACCGACACCATCGACACCACTACCGTGACTTTGACCGCGACTCCGAGCGTGGCAGAAGGCGGCGTGGTGACCTACACCGCGTCGGTGAATCACAAAGTCACCGGTTCCGACCTGGTGGTGAAACTGGCCAACGGCCAGACCAT
>NZ_PUQD01000137.1 GCF_003331055.1 Pseudomonas sp. AFG_SD02_1510_Pfu_092
ACGCCGCCTTCTGCCACGGACGGAGTCGCGGTCAAGGTCACGGTAGTGGTATCGATGGTATCGGTGACCTGGGTCACGGCTGGCGTCTTGCTGACATCCAGCTTCTCGAAATCACCACCGGTGGTGCCGGTAACGGTCACGCTCAGGTTGGCGGCATCGACATATACGTCGTCGCTCGGTGCGTCGATGGTGATCGAAGCTTCCTTCTGACCGGCTGCGATGGTGATGCTTTCGCCGTTGCTCAGCTTGATCACCAGATCGGTGCCGGCTTTGTTGCTCAGGGTCGCGGTGTAGGTGATCTTGCCGCCTTCGGCCACGGTGTCGGTCGCGGTGAGCGAGAGCGTGGTGATGTCCGGGGTTGC
>NZ_PUQD01000138.1 GCF_003331055.1 Pseudomonas sp. AFG_SD02_1510_Pfu_092
GGCGGCAACTTCGAGCAGCTGACGCCGAACCTGACGCCGGCCCAGACCACGATCAACGACTCGGTCGATAACACCACTGCGATCCTGACTGCGACCCCGTCGGTCACCGAAGGTGGGGTCATCACCTACACCGTGACCCTGAGCAACCCAGCCCAGACTCCGGTCACCGTGACCCTGTCCAACGGCCAGACCATTACCGTCGAAGCCGGCAAGACCCAAGGCAGCGTTGATTTCCAGACCCCGGCGAACGACTTCTACAACAACGGTTCGACCGTCAGCACCACTATTACTAGTGCTACTGGCGGCAACTTCGAACAGCTGAGCCCGAACCTGACGCCGGCCCA
>NZ_PUQD01000139.1 GCF_003331055.1 Pseudomonas sp. AFG_SD02_1510_Pfu_092
CAAACCACGATCAATGATTCGGTCGATAACACCACTGCGACCCTGACTGCTTCGCCAAGCGTGACCGAAGGTGGCGTGATCACCTACACCGTGACCCTGAGCAATCCTGCCCAGACTCCGGTGACTGTGACCCTGTCCAATGGCCAGACCATTACCGTCGAAGCTGGCAAGACCCAGGGCAGTGTTGATTTCCAGACCCCGGCGAACGACGTCTACAACAACGGCTCGACCGTCAGCACCACTATCACCGGTGCTACTGGCGGCAACTTCGAGCAGCTGACGCCGAACCTGACGCCGGCCCA
>NZ_PUQD01000140.1 GCF_003331055.1 Pseudomonas sp. AFG_SD02_1510_Pfu_092
TGGTTGCGGGAGCCGGATTTGAACCGACGACCTTCGGGTTATGAGCCCGACGAGCTACCAGGCTGCTCCATCCCGCGTCAGAGGGGCGCATTCTACAGCTTGACGGTTGCTTGTCAAGCTTTTCTAACTTCAGGCTAGCGATGCACATTTTCCGAGGCAAAGAAAAAGGCCACTGTGTTTACAGTGGCCTTTTCTTGAATCTGGTTGCGGGAGCCGGATTTGAACCGACGACCTTCGGGTTATGAGCCCGACGAGCTACCAGGCTGCTCCATCCCGCG
>NZ_PUQD01000141.1 GCF_003331055.1 Pseudomonas sp. AFG_SD02_1510_Pfu_092
GTGAACGGTACCGAAGCCGACGATTCGCCAACCGGAATGGTGATGGTCTGGCCGTTGGCCAACTTCACCACCAGATCCGAACCGGTGACTTTGTGGTTGACCGATGCGGTGTAAGTCACCACGCCGCCTTCGGCGACGGTAGATGTCGCGGTCAGGGTCACGGTAGTGGTGTCGATGGTGTCGGTGACCTGAGTCACGGCTGGCGTCTTGCTGACATCCAGCTTCTCGAAATCACCACCGGTGGTCCCGGTGACGGTCACGCTCAGGTT
>NZ_PUQD01000142.1 GCF_003331055.1 Pseudomonas sp. AFG_SD02_1510_Pfu_092
TTGCTCAGGTCCAGGTTGGTGTTGTGGACGTTGTTCGGTGCAGTGAACGGTACCGAAGCCGACGATTCGCCAACCGGGATGGTGATGGTCTGGCCGTTGGCCAGTTTCACCACCAGATCCGAACCGGTGACTTTGTGATTCACCGACGCGGTGTAGGTCACCACGCCGCCTTCTGCCACGGACGGAGTCGCGGTCAAGGTCACGGTAGTGGTATCGATGGTATCGGTGACCTGGGTCAC
>NZ_PUQD01000143.1 GCF_003331055.1 Pseudomonas sp. AFG_SD02_1510_Pfu_092
TGGCGTCCCCTAGGGGACTCGAACCCCTGTTACCGCCGTGAAAGGGCGGTGTCCTAGGCCACTAGACGAAGGGGACGAACCTTCTTACCTTCAAGACCCGGTTGCTGGACCCGGTCTTGCTTACCAGCCTTGGCTGTTAAGCGGAATTTGGTGGAGCTAAGCGGGATCGAACCGCTGACCTCCTGCATGCCATGCAGGCGCTCTCCCAGCTGAGCTATAGCCCC
>NZ_PUQD01000144.1 GCF_003331055.1 Pseudomonas sp. AFG_SD02_1510_Pfu_092
GAGGCTGGCAAAACCCAAGGCAGCGTCGACTTCAAAACCCCGGCGAACGACGTCTATAACAACGGCTCGACCGTCAGCGTGACCATCGAAGACGCTACCGGCGGCAACTTCGAGCAACTGAGCCCGAACCTGACGCCGGCCCAAACCACGATCAATGATTCGGTCGATAACACCACTGCGACCCTGACTGCTTCGCCAAGCGTGACCGAAGGTGGCGT
>NZ_PUQD01000145.1 GCF_003331055.1 Pseudomonas sp. AFG_SD02_1510_Pfu_092
CGCCTGCTTCGCGGGTGAACCCGCTCCCACATGGGGCTGCGTATGCCTCGGGCTTGCGCTGAAACCTGTGGGAGCGGCTTTAGCCGCGAACACCGGCGCAGCCGGTGCCATCCACCACATCGTCTGCTTCGCGGGCTTGCCCGCTCCCACATGGGCTGCGTATGCCTCGGGCTTGCGCTGAAACCTGTGGGAGCTGGCTTGCCGGCGATGGG
>NZ_PUQD01000146.1 GCF_003331055.1 Pseudomonas sp. AFG_SD02_1510_Pfu_092
AAGACCCAGGGCAGTGTTGATTTCCAGACGCCGACTAACGACGTCTACAACAACGGCTCGACCGTCAGCACCACTATCACCGGTGCTACTGGCGGCAACTTCGAGCAACTGACCCCGAACCCGACGCCGGCGCAGACCACGATCAATGATTCGGTCGATAACACCACTGCGACCCTGACTGCTTCGCCAAGCGTGACCGAAGGTGGCGT
>NZ_PUQD01000147.1 GCF_003331055.1 Pseudomonas sp. AFG_SD02_1510_Pfu_092
GAACCTGCGGCTGGATCACCTCCTTAATCGACGACATCAGCCTGCTGATGAGCTCCCACACGAATTGCTTGATTCATGGTTGAAGACGATACGGGCCTTGTAAAGGTCTGCTGTTGTTGCTGATCGAACTCAGAAATGAACATTCGCGTCGAATGTTGATTTCTGACTTTTGTCAGACCGTTCTTTAAAAATTCGGATATGTGATAGA
>NZ_PUQD01000148.1 GCF_003331055.1 Pseudomonas sp. AFG_SD02_1510_Pfu_092
GCGGACGGTTTTTGGTTCCTTTTTGCCACGACAAAAAGGGACCCGCCGTAAGGGCGGAAAGGTGACTTGGCGCCACCTGCGCGAATGAATGTCTGCCCGATGTGAAGGCCCATAGTTTCGGAAGAAAGAGCAAGAGCTTATGCGGCGGTTTTGAAACGGAGAACAGTCCGTTTACGATGGCGACGCTTACTCACCTTTTCGCC
>NZ_PUQD01000149.1 GCF_003331055.1 Pseudomonas sp. AFG_SD02_1510_Pfu_092
GCAGATGTCGGGTGGAACCGGTAGCGCACCCGTACGCGTTTGCTGGAGTAAAACCTCTAGAGCGGCCATGCTCAGTTGTCCGCCGAGGCTTCTAGAATGGCTTGGTAAAGGCCAGGCGGTACGGCATCGGGATCGTGTTTGCAGGCGGCTGCGAGAAAACGCATCAGCAGTTCATCCGGCTCGAAGCGGGTGCCTGGCGG